>NZ_JAUSXF010000001.1:3293876-3952651 GCF_030816475.1 Arthrobacter pascens
GCTGGGCCCGCAGCGATCCCGGGCTGACGGCGGCTTTGCTGGAACGGCCGACGGCGGTGCTCGCCGAGTGCCAGCGCACCGGTTCCGTGCCCGAAGGTGTGGATAACGCCCTGTGGCAGGAATGGCGTTTCGCCTTCCAGGAGCATCTGAACCTTTACGGCCACGCGGTCTACAACCTGGATTTCGCCAGTCCGGTGGCGGCCGACGATCCGTCCGCCCTGCTGGAGACGGTGAAGTTCTACCTGCGCGGGCAGGGCACCGATCCGCATGAGCGGCAGCGGCTCTCGACCGAGCGGCGGGAGGAGCTCACCAGCCAGATGGCCGCCCGGCTGGGGCCGCGCCGCCGGGCGGCGTTCCTCCGGCTGCTCCAGTGGGCCCAGGACACCGCACCGATCCGCGAAGACGCACTGGCCGACGTCGGACTTGCCTGGCCGCTGCTGCGCCGGATGCTGCGCGAACTCGGACAGCGGCTGGCGGGCTCCGGCGTGATCGCGTCGCCCGACGATGTGTTCTGGCTGCGGTTCCAGGAGCTGCGGAGCGCCGTCGAGTTCGGCCTCGCCGCGCCCGGTGCCCGGGCCGCCGTCGTCATTAGCGGAGCCGACCGGCCCGTCCGCGCGGCCGCCGTCGAGGAACGCAGGATGCTGTGGCGGGGGCAGGCGAAGGCCGCGGCCCCGCAGATGCTTCCCAAGACCCGCTGGATGGACAAGGCCTTCGGGTCCATGAGGCCGGCGGGCCCGGAGCAAAAGCCCGGAGACGTGATCAAGGGCGTTGGAGCCAGTGCCGGCCGGGTCAGCGCTCCCGCCCGCGTACTGTCCGGGCCACAGGACTTCGGCACCATGCAGCCCGGGGACGTCCTGGTGGCCCGCATCACCACTCCCGCCTGGACATCACTCTTCGCGATGGCCTCGGCCGTCGTCACCGACGTGGGCGGCCCGCTGAGCCACAGCTCCATCGTGGCCCGCGAATACGGCATCCCTGCGGTCCTCGGCACCGGGGTTGCCACGCAGCGGCTTGCCACCGGCCAGCAGATTATGGTGGATGGCGACGCCGGTACCGTCACCATCGAGCGGACGGCCACCTAGGAAAGGCATTCACCCATGCGGATACTCGTCGTCGGAGCCGGAGCCACAGGCGGGGCGTTCGGTACCCTCCTGCAGGAAGCGGGCCGGGATGTCACGTTTCTGGTGCGGCCGCTCAGGCAGGAGGTGCTTCGCCGCGACGGGTTGCGCTTCGTCTCCCCCACGGCTGACAGGACGCACCCGGTGCAGACCACCACGGCCACGGATGGGCCAGAGGCCTTCGATCTGATCCTGGTCACGGTCAAAGCCACCTCGTTCGAGGGCGCACTGGGCGACATGGGCGCTTTTGTCGGGCCTGGAACCACCATCATTCCCATCCTCAACGGCATGGCGCATATGGACCGCCTTGAGCAGCTGTACCCCGGCCAGGTACTCGGCGGGCTGGCCCGGATCGTCGCCACCCTCGACGGCGATGTGGTCCGGCAGCGGACGGCCCTCACTTCCCTGACGGTCGGCGGGCTGAACGGGAACCCTGTCCCGGCCGATGTTTCCGATGCTCTGGCCGTGCCCGGCGTCGACTTCTCGGTTGTGGACGACGTCATGGGCGCGCTGTGGGAGAAGTGGGCATTCATCGCTTCCGCGGGGATCGTCAATTGCCTGTTCCGGGCGCCGGTCGGACGGATCCTCGACGCCGGCGGGGAGTCCAGGATCCTGGAGGCCATCAGTGAAACCGAAGCCGTGGCGGCAGCGGCAGGACATCCCGTTTCCGACGCCGGTCACGCACAGGCCGTCGGTTTGCTCACCGAGCCGGGATCGGGCTTCACCTCCTCCCTCTACCGGGACCTGAGCGCAGGGCTCCCCTCCGAAGCCGAGCACATCCTCGGCGACCTCGCCACCAGAGCCCGCAGTCTCAACGTGCCGACGCCGCTGCTGGACCTCACCCTCATCCAGGTCAGGGCCGGCCTCCCGGTCTGAATACGGAGCTCCCGCTCATCGGCGTCGACCAGGAGCGACCACCCGCCGTCGGGCTTTACCACCACCTATTGAAGACCATTGACCCCCCGGCCTATCCTGCACGGAAAGATCGAAACAATGGGACGCCCTTTGACGCCTGCGACTATAGTGGCGCGGCGCGTTAGCTAGCCTTCTGCGGGTCGGCGGCCCTGTGGAACTGGTAGACCTCAACGTGGTCGTCCTTGAGCACGAATCGGGTGAGACCCTGGGCCTGGAACCACACG
Source organism: Arthrobacter pascens (assembly GCF_030816475.1). Lineage (NCBI taxonomy): Bacteria > Bacillati > Actinomycetota > Actinomycetes > Micrococcales > Micrococcaceae > Arthrobacter > Arthrobacter pascens. The sequence goes on from NZ_JAUSXF010000001.1 coordinate 3,296,134, forward strand.
ATCTCCGCGACGGTCTCGAGGCCTTTGGGGGAACACCCTTCGGCGCCGTTCCTCTCGCGAATCGCCTCGTCGGCCACGAGCAGGCAGACCGTGCCGTAGCGAGACTGTCCGCTCCAGACGCTGAGGCCCCCGAAGTCCTCGTATTCCCGCAATTCATTGGCGCTGAGACCCAGCGCGTCGAGAGTGCCGAGGTTGTCTTGCGGCTCATCGGCGTCCGCACCGACCGACTTCAATGCGAGCACGAAGTCCGGCGCAGGCACGTCGTCTAAACGGTGCTGCGCATCTGGGGCGGGCAGCGCCGTTTCCGTCAACGTGTTGGCCGGGATTGCGGTGGGCTCATCAGCACGCAGCTGCGACAGCCAGGCGACGTGAACCGTGATCAGGGCGAGGGCAGCGGTGGCGCCGCCGAGGATCATTAACCAGCGGCGGCGGCGCCACCACGGTACCGCGGGGACGCTCGGGCCGGGATCGATGACGGGAGTCAGCTGTCGGTGTTGGGAGGCCTCCAGTTCGGAAAGCCGAGCCTGAGCCGCCACATCCCCCGCGATGTCGCCATCCCGTCCGTACGCGCGTCGCCGCAGGCGCTCCAACTCGCCAGCGTCCACGCCCTCTACCGACCGCAGCGGGCCATCCATGCCCTGATTATCCACCCGGGCACCATCCGGGCCTAGAGGCATGAGCCATACTTTCGGGGACCATTCCATACTGGAGTTGGCATCCTCGTTCGAAGCACGTTGCCAGCGGCTGGCCGGATCACACGCCGCTCACGTCGAGGGGCCGCCCGCCGTCGATATACTCCAAACATGCCAATCACTCGCCTCGACCCAGGCATCCACCCCCAGCCGTCCCCCATTAAGCAGCACGGGAGCTATCTGTGAGCGGCGGTCTCGTCGCCCTGCTGGATGACGTCGCAGCCCTGGCGCGCATAGCGGCCGCCTCGGTGGACGACGTCGCTGCCGGAGCGGCCAAGGCCGGGGCCAAGGCCGCCGGCGTGGTGATCGACGACGCCGCCGTGACCCCGCAGTACGTGTCCGGGGCGGACCCGTCCCGCGAACTGCCGATGATCAAGCGGATTTTCTGGGGCTCGCTCCGGAACAAGCTGCTGATCATCCTTCCGGCGCTGCTGCTCGTCAGCGCCTTCGTCCCGTGGGCCATCCCGTTCATCCTCATGCTGGGCGGCACCTACCTCTGCTACGAGGGCGCCGAAAAGGTATGGCACAAGCTCCGCGGCCACCACACCGCGGACGAAGATACACCGGCGGTTGAACGGGGCCCCGAGGCGGAGGCAAAGGTCGTCAAAGGCGCCATCACCACCGACTTCATCCTGTCCTGCGAGATCATGGTCATCGCGATGAATGAGGTGGCCCATGAGTCCTTGTGGGTCCGGGCGCTCATCTTGGTGTTCGTGGCGCTCGTGATCACTGCGCTTGTGTACGGTGCCGTGGCGCTCATCGTCAAGATGGACGACGTCGGCATGCACCTGGCCGCTAAGGATTCCGCGGGCTCCCAGCGCTTCGGCGGGCTGCTCGTCAAGGGGATGCCCTCGGTGCTGGCCGCGATAACGTTCGTCGGGACGATCGCCATGCTTTGGGTTGGCGGTCACATCATGGTGCAGGGGGCGCACGACCTTGGCTGGCACGGGCCGTATGACTTAATCCATCTCCTTGAGGCACCTTTCGCGGGGATCCCCGTGGTGGGAGGCTTCCTGGCCTGGCTCCTGGACACCCTGTGCTCGGCCGTCATCGGGCTCGTTTGGGGCATCGTCGTCATGGCTATCGTGCATCCGCTGCTCAAAGTGCTGCCGTTCGGAAAAAAGAATGGCGGGCACGAGGAGGGCGACATCCGCGCCGAACTTGCCGGCTACCGGCCCACGAAACACGACGGCGATAAGTCCGCTTAGCCCGCATCCTCCCCGCCCAGCTCCCCGAAGGCGCCAACGAGGAACTACTTCATCAGGGCTCCCCCGCCCTCCCCTGAGGTTGCGCGTGCGCCGCCCTCGCCGCCTCATAGCTGCTGTCGAACGGCAGCGAGTCCATCTCCAGAAGAGGGTTGTCGTCCTGCGTCGCCACGAGCTCACGGGCCGCTTCATCCGAGTCCACGCTGGGCATCGACCCGGGCAGGTGCCGCCGGGCGGATTCCGGCAGGAAGTAGATGGTGACTGCAGCGATCGCCGAGGTGGCCACCAGGTAGTACGCGGGCATCATGTCGTTGCCCGTCGCCTGGATGAGCGAGGCGATGATGAACGGGGTGGTGCCACCAAAGATGGCGACGGCAAAGTTGTAAGCGATGCCCATGGCCCCGTAGCGGTGGGCCGTAGGGAACAGCGCCGGCAACGCCGAGGCGAGATTGGCGACGAAAAACGTGACCGGGAAGGCGACAAAGGCCAGGCCCGTGAGAGTGGCCGGAATGGTTCCTATCGAGAGCAGAAGGAACGCCGGGATGGCTAGAACCACCGTGCTGAGTGCACCGATCCAGAGCACGGGGCGTCGCCCGATCTTGTCCGAAAGGTGCCCGGTGAAGGGGATGCACAACGACATGACCACCAGGATGGGGATGGTCAGCAGCGTTCCGTGGATCTCGTCGTATCCCTTGTTGCTCGTCAGGTACGTCGGCATATACGACGTGAGGGCATAGCCCACCGTGTTGGCGGCAGCCACCAGAATCATGGCCAGCACGATCCTGCGCCAGTGGGCCTTGAAGATCCCCACCGGGCCCAGGGGCCCGATCACCTCGCCGGTCTCGGGATGCCGGGCGGCTTCCTCTTCCTGTTCCAGGGTTGCCTGGAACGTTGGTGACTCCTCAATCTTCATCCGGAAGTAGATGGCGACGATGCCGAGCGGACCGGCGACCAGGAACGGGATGCGCCAGCCCCACGCCTCCATCTGGTCCTGGCCCAGCATCAGCTGAAGGACGGAAACCAGTCCGGCGCCAAGCGCGAAGCCCAGGTAGCTGCCCATGTCCAGGAAACTGACGAAGAAGCCCCGGCGCCTGTCCGGTGAATGCTCACAGACGAACGTCGTGGCGCCGGCGTACTCACCGCCGGTGGAAAACCCCTGGATCAGCTTGGTGACCACGAGAAGCACGGCAGCCCAGATGCCCAGCACCGCATAACCCGGGAGGAGGCCGACGACGAACGTCGCCGCCGCCATGAGCATCAAGGTCATCGCCAGGACCTTCTGGCGCCCGATCTTGTCGCCCAGCCAGCCGAAGAAGATGCCGCCCAGGGGACGGGCGATAAACGTGGCCCCGAAAGTTCCCAACAGGAACAGGTTCTGCACGGCTTTGTCCGCTTCGGGCAGGAACACCGGGCCCATGGTGGTGATCAGGTAACCGAACACACCGACGTCGTACCACTCCATCGTGTTGCCGACGATGGTGCCGCCCAGCGCTTTCCTCAGCGTCCGATGGTTAACGACGTTGATGTCCGGCACCTGGAGGCGGCGGATCTTCGGGGGCTGCGCGGTCATAACTTCGGTCCTCCCGCAACAACGTTCAGGTGGTCCCGGCACTGGCTTTGTTGCATTTTGATTCCTCCACTGGAGGTCACGCGCCGTCCCCACACAGCGCCGTCGTCGGCTTCGGGTCAGCGAAACGGCCGAACCCAAGTGCCCGGCAATCGTGCCGGACTGTCCAGAGGAGTCCAATGTCCGCCGCGGAAGGAATTCTGCGTTTAGTCCTGTCCCATGGGCATCGAGACTCTTTGCGGTGCTCCGAACATTTTGGCACCGCTGCCCGGGCACATCAATGACATTACGTTGCCTAGCCTCTGGTCAAAGCCGCTGTTGCGCCGGGCCGGGGGCGCCGACTGACGGCCGCCCCGCAGGTGGGGTGGCCGTCAGTTTCAATGCGCTGTTGGTGTTAGTGCCCGGCTTCTGCTGCAGCTTTCTTCGCGTTTTTCTGGGCGTCCTTCTCAGAGCGGAGAGTCTCCGTCTCGTGCCGTTCCTCGGCTTTTTCCTGGTGGATGAGCTCTGCGAAGAGCTTCTCCATCTCCTTGGCCACGCCCGCTGCTGAAGCCGGGTTCTGGCCCGTCACGAGCCGGTCATCAACCACCACCATTTCCTCGAAGACATCAGAGGAGACGTGGGTAGCACCCTGTTCCTCAAGTCGGTCTGCCAGAAAGAACGGGATGACCTTGTCCTTCCCTGCGGCAACCTCCTCGTCGTTGGTGAAGGCGGCAACTTTCCGCCCCTCAACGAGGCGAAGCCCGTTCTCCAATTCGACGTTCAGCAGGCCGGCCGGTCCGTGGCAGACAGCGCCCACCAAGCCGCCGGCGTTGTAGACGCTTGCCACGAGATTCTGCAATCCTTCGCTCTCCGGGAAGTCCCACATGGTGCCATGGCCGCCCACGAGGAAGACGGCGTCGTACTGGCCGGGATCAACGACGTCGACTCGGGCAGTGTTGTAGAGACCGGCGCGCGTAGTCTCATCCTCCGTAAAGGCGACCTGGATGGGATCTCCTGGGTCCACCTCGTCGCGCGGGGGCTGGCCGCCCTGGATGGACGCAAAGTCGACGAAATGCCCGGAATCCTTGAACACCTTCCAGGGATGTGCCGCCTCGGCCACGTTGTAGCCGGTCTTCTCTCCGGTGTCGCCCATCTCGGAAACGCTGGTCAGTACCATGAGGATTTTCTTCATGAAGTGCTCCTTTCGTCCGGGTCCCACCCTACGCCCAGCCCAATTTGGGCCCTCCGCGTCTTAGACAGGAGTCAGAGAGTGGCAAGGACGCCCCTGGCGCTTTCCACCAGGACATGGGTGCCTGCCTGAACATGTACGACTTCGCCGTCAATCTGGCACGGAACAGCATTCCGCGTCGTGAAGGCATAGCTGCTGACGCTGGGTTGGCGCCCCAGTCCCATAGTGACGGCCCGAAGGGTCATCAGGGCCATCTTCCAACGCCCGGCATGGGGCAACGTCACCACCTCGAACTGTCCATCGTCCGGGTGGTTCGACTCGCTGACCCTCCCATACTTCGCCATCCGCGAGATGTTGGCCAGGATCAGACTGTCGAATTGTGCGGTTGCCCCGTCGGCCCGAACGAGCTCAAACGGCCTCAGGCCAGAGAGCGTCCGGGCAACGGAGAGGAGCTCGAGGACTTTCCCTTTTCCGCCCTTATCGATCCCGATAGCCATCAACGGTGTAAGTCCGAACCCCACATATGAGTGGGCGTACTGAACCTGCTCCCGATGTGCGCCGCGGAACGTTATGCGCAACAAGTCGATGCGACGGACCCGGCTCTCGCGGATGGCCTCCGTAAACGGCCTCACCGGCCTGCTCCTGTGATGATCATTGGCGTTACCTGCAGGGAGCACAGTGCACACCGCCCTGCTGGCGGGAACGTCCATCACGCCGTTGACAACCTCGTTGTACCCGCCATCGCCGCTGACTGAAACTATCAGCGGGGCCCCGGCCGCGGCCGCGGACCGCGCCAGATCGCGGGCGTGCCCCGCAAAGTTCGTCGGCAGCAGCTCGATGGGCAGGCCCGGCAGATCAGTGGCAAGATCACGCTGCAGGTCATCAATCCGCGTGGCCATTCCGGCTTTTCCCGGATTGAAGATCAGGACCACGCGGTCAAATGGGACGGCAGGTGCCCGGTCATCAGCCATGCGCCCGTCCTCCAGTCCCGGTTGCGGTCGAGTCCAGCCTAGCCGTGGATACTCTCCCCCAGGGCCTTGCCGTGGGCTCTCTTACGCGTTCTTCACCCTTCCCCTAATCCTGTACACAGTCCTCCGCTACAGCACCCCTGCCCTACCCCTCCACCTTCCGCCGCACCATCTCCCCAATCCAGGCCGGCGCGAACGGCGAGGTGCAGCCCGGAGGCGTGGGGTAATCCTTGAGCACCTCCAGGCGTTCACCGATGCCGAGGGCACGGGCGCGATGCTCAGGGTGCTCGATCCCGATCTGCGCCAGGCAGGTGTTCATGGCCCACTGCAGGCGGTCGGGGGCGTCCTTCATTTCCGTCTCGATGACGTCGAGCAGGCGCGTGAGGTCCAGGCCCTCAGGCGTCTTCACCACGCGTTCAGCCGTCAGCGCCCAGCCCGCGCTGGCCACCACCGGATCCGGATCGGCGGACCACGCCAGGCGCAGCTCCTCGGCATGCGGGCTCTTCTTCACCACGTAGTTCACCAGCCAGTCGTGCACCTTGGGGGCACGCGCCTGCCGCAGCATCGTGTCCAGCTCGTCGCGCCCGAACGCCTTCGGCCGGCAGATCAGGAGCGCCAGCAGCCTCGCCGCGGTGTCATCCGTCTCCCAGAGCAGGCGGGCGAGTTCATGCTGCGACTTCAGCCGCTTCGCCACCGCGCGCAGTCTGCCGAGGTTCACGCCGTGATCGTCGCCGCGCTTCCCGTTTGCCTCGCGCACTCTCGTGTCCTCGAGCGTGGCCAGCTCGGCCATCACGTCGCCCACCATCGCCTCGTTCAGCGCCGTCCCAGCCACATCGGCCTCCCATCCATCACCCTTAGGAGTCCAGCCTACGACGGCGGCCGCGGCAGTCCTGGAAGCAGGTGAAGGTCAGGCTCCGGCGGGCTAAAGTGGGAGCGCCCGACTTTGAGGAGATCGAGATGGAGAACCAGCCGACGGCGTCCGGCCCCGAGGATCCCGGACCCTTCTATCACGGCACCAAGGCCGACCTGAAGCCGGGAGAGCTGCTGAAACCCGGCTACACCTCGAATTTCGGGACGGGGAAGAAGGCGAACCACATCTACTTCACAGCAACCCTGGACGCGGCCACCTGGGGAGCGGAACTTGGCGTGGGCGAGGGCCGCGGCAGGATCTACCAGGTGGAGCCGACCGGTCCATTCGAGGACGACCCCAACCTGACGGACCAGAGGTTCCCCGGCAACCCCACCAGGTCCTACCGCACCCGGGATCCACTGCGGGTGGTTGACGAGGTCCTCGACTGGCAGCCGCACTCCCCCGAGGTGCTTCAGCACATGCTGAACCACCTTGAAGAACTCAAGCGGCAGGGCATCGAAGCCATCGACTGATTCGGTAGTGTCAGATCATGGATAGCCACACGCTGGTCAACTTCCTGCTGGTCCTTTTCTTCGTGGTGTTGGGAGGGGTTTTCTCCGGCACTGAAATGGCGCTGGTTTCCCTCCGCGAGAGCCAGGTGCGGCAGATGGAAAAGGCAGGAAAACGCGGGGCCAGGATTGCAGCCTTGGCCGGGAACCCTAACCAATTCCTCTCCAGCGCGCAGATCGGCGTGACCCTTTGCGGCTTCTTCTCAGCCGCCTACGGGGCCTCCACCATCGCCCCCGATGTCCAACCCCTCCTTGAAGGTGTGGGCTTTGGCCGGGCGGCCGAATCCGTATCCTTCATCGGCGTCACCCTGCTGGTGGCCTACCTCTCCCTGGTGCTCGGGGAGCTGGTGCCCAAGAGATTGGCCTTGCAGAGCGCCGTCGGCTTCACGAAGATCATGGGTCCGCCCCTGAGCTTTTTCTCGCAAATTATGCGGCCCGCGGTCTGGCTGCTGTCGGTTTCCACCAACGGGATGGTCAGACTGTTCGGCGGTAACCCCCATGCAAAGCGGGAGGGCGTCAGCTCTGAGGAACTGTGGGACATGGTTGCCCAGTCGGACATGCTGGAAGAAGACAGCAGGAGCATCCTGAGCGACGTTTTCGGGGCCGGGAACCGATCGCTACAGGAGGTCATGCGCCCCCGCACCGAGGTCAGCTTCGTCGACGGCGGACTGACTATCGCCGCCGCCCGCGGCGTTCTCCGGGACCGCCCCTATTCGAGGTATCCCGTGATCGACAGGACCCCGGATGAGGTCCTTGGCTTCATCCACTTCCGTGACCTGATACCACGGGATGACAGGAATGACGCGACGTTGGTGCGGGACATCGCCCGTGAGATCCTTCCCCTGCCGGGGACGAACCGCGTGCTGCCTTCACTGTCACGGATGCGCAAACTGGGCCAGCACATAGCCCTCGTAGTGGACGAGTACGGCGGCACCGACGGCATCGTCACATTGGAAGACCTGGTGGAGGAACTGGTCGGTGAAATCTACGACGAGTACGACACCGGCAGCGACGCCGAGGACCGCGTCAGCGTGGGGAACGGATCCGTAGAGGTGGACGGCGGCCTGATACTCCAGGAGTTTGAATCAGCTACCGGGGTAGCGCTGCCAGATGGCCATTACGAGACGGTGGCCGGGTTCATCATGGACCGCCTGGGCCGACTCGCCCAGACCGGGGACAAGGTGGAAATATCAGGCCATGTTCTGACCGTGACCGCGATCGAGCGGCTGCGCATTGCCCGGATCCGGGTGACCCCCGTCGACGGGCGGCCGGAACAAGCCTGAGCCGCCCGTTGAAGGAAGCGGGTGGAGGCAGGCCCCGTTCCTTCGTGCCTCAGAAGAGGCCGAGCGCCCAGGCAACCAGGACGCCGCCGACGGACAGGACACCTGCCGCAATGCCGACTATTAGCGGCGCCTTGACAGACCACGGCATTCGCTCTTTCAATCCAACTTCACGTGCGGCTGCTTTGATCATGCCCCGGCCCTCCTCGGAGCTGAACTTGTAGTCCACGACTTTGGCCGGTTTGCGCTCGCCGTTCAGCGCCCACGTCTTCTGGGCCGAGAACTGGTATTTGCGTCCAACGAACGCCTCCGCGTTCAGCTTCAACCGTGGTACGCCGGCTGACCACGACACTGAGTAGGTGCGGTCGGTGATGGTGTACCGCTTCCCTTCGACCTTCACACGGTGCACGAACACGCGATTGAGGCCCTGGGCGGAATAGATCCCGAACCAACGGGCATTGACAATGTCAAGGCCGACGTCGAATCCGTCATCGCGCGCGGTCACGGTGTACGGCGTGCCCTCAGTGTGGCGCAAAACTGCATCATGGAAGGGCTCTAGTTGATCTATCACGTCGGCGAGTCTATAGGGGGAACGAAACCGCCGCCTAGGTAGCAGGGCAGGTCAGCACCATTTAGCGCCCGACAGCCCCGAAAGTCAGTGGCCGCGTCCGTGGGCGGATGCGGTAGCGGACCTGCCCCGTTCAGTGTGCTGCCTGCGAGTCCCGGCACCGAGGAGGAGGACGACGGAGACTGCTGCGATCCAAAGGAACATGGGCTGGAAGGAAATGATGAACAGCGGGAGCTGGGTAATGAGCACCGGCCGCAGGATGGTCACGATTCCGGCGAAGACGCCGAACCAGGCAAGCCAGCGTGGCAGACCGCCGGCCTGCAGAGCGCTGACGCTGATGGCTACGGTGACCACGCCCAAAGCCACTTGCCCCTGAACGAGGGCTGTGAACCACAGGCCCTGCAGCAGAAGAGCGGAATTAACGTCGAGGTGGTAGTCAGGGGTGGAGCGCAATACTACGGCGATGCCTGTCGATAGGGTCTCCGACAGTAAACCGCCGGCAAGAAAAACAGCCGAGCCGATGGAGACCAGCCCGCTTAGCCAATCTGAGAGCTCTGACCGGTTGCTGACGCGCCGCAGCCCGGCGAAGAATCCGATCGCAAACACGAAGATGAGGTTGGAAAGGGCGAAGAAGACCACCATCTGGTCGAGGTTCGCGCCGTCCGGGAGGTAGTCGGCGAATTTCGCGCCCGCGCCCGCCTCCCAAAAGCTGGGCGTCCTTTGCAGCGCTATCGACAGTGGACCGTTGATGACGATAGCGACCACCATGCCGATTCCGCACCATCCGGTAAGGCGGCGGGCTCTGCCCACGAGTAGAAAGCGTTTGTGGATGACCGCCGGAGCCGTAGGTTCATTCATTTCCGGTGAGGTCGACATGGCCCGCTCCTCGTTGTAGTAATGCTCTAATGAGTTAAGTTATACTCCACTCAATGGGCCGTCGCTATACTGAGTCCATGGTTCCTTCCCCCCGACCTACACACCGGCAGCGCCAGGCCCAGGAAACCAAGGACCGCGTCATCGCCGCTGCCCGGTCACTCATGGCGGCGAAGGGATGGGCGGCCACCACCATCGACGCCATTGCTTCGGGGGCCGGCGTAGCCCCTCAAACGATCTACGCTGCGTTCGGAAATAAACGCGCCCTGCTCGAAGGCATGCGCCACGCCATGCTGCGAGACTCGAAAATACCTGAACTGATGGCCGACGCCGCGGCCGAGCCGAGTGCCTCCCGCCGGCTCGGGCTGTGGGCGCAACTCGTGCGCCAGCAGATGGAGACGAGCTACGACGTCATCTCGATCCACCGCCAGGCCGCGGCGTCAGATCCGAATGTCGCCGCCGCCTACCGCAAAGTGCTGGACAACAGGGCTCGAACCTTGGCGGGCTTTATCCACGGCCTGCGTGCCGATCTCGCCCCCGGCATCGACGAAGCCACCGCAAGCGACCTCCTCTGGTGTTTCTCGAACGAGGAAATTTACCGGGAACTCGTCGAGGAGCGCGGCTGGTCAGCGGACCGCTACCAGCAATGGCTTGCGGCGACCCTGGTCGCGCAGCTGATCACCCCGCCGCCCCGGCAACCGAAGTCCGGACTCTAGAACGACCCCCGGCGGGCCCTCTACTTGGCCTCGAGGACGGCCTTCAGCCTGGCCAGCTGCGCCACCTCGCCCTCCATGGTCTTCTGGATCAGGGGTCCCAGGAGCTTGGCGAGTCCTTTGGGCTGCAGGTCCAGGATGAACCGGACGTTCGTCCCTCCGGGTGCCGGGCTGAGGTGATACTCCCCGGCAGGCCGGGCGGGCCCGGCCACCACCCGGAAGCCGAGGTGCCGTCCGGGCGCCGTGGCGGTGATCTCGTAGTCGCCGTCGATAGGCCGCCCGCCCGGACCCGTGAGGGTCTGGCTGTAGACGGCCCCCAACGCCCCGGGGGCACCACTTTTCAGTGAAATGGCCTGCACTCCTGAACGCCAGGCAGGGTTTTTCAGCCCGTCTGCCAGGAACGCGTAGACATCCTCCGGCGAGCGGCTGATGGTGGTCTGGTTCTCGGCGTGAGCCATGGCTGCCCCTTAGCTGTTCGGTGTCCGTGTTGCCTGTAATAAGTGTCGCTGCTCACGGCCGATCTGGCGGGAAAACACCTCATCAATCGGGTAAAATCGGTGGAGGAATTGTTCGGCCTAAAAGAGCCCGGTTCCACTCCTCCCCCTTGAATGGAACCCTTTCCCATGTCCTCCGCGACTTCCGCGCCGGCAGGCCAGCGCTTCCCGCTGGCCGCCATGATGGTTCTGGCCACCATCGCCTTCACCGCCATCACCACCGAACTGCTCCCCTCCGGCCTGCTCCCCCAGATCAGCACCGGTCTGAACGTGTCCGAACCGGTGGCCGGCTACCTCGCCGCCGCCTATGCCGCCGTCATCGTGGTCACGGTGGTGCCCGCCGCACGGCTGCTGGGCAGGGTCCCGCGCCGGCCCCTGCTCGTGGCGCTCGTCCTGACGTTCGCGCTCAGCAACGCGCTGGTGGGCTTGGCCCCCAACTTCACCGCGGCGATGATAGCCAGGCTGGTGGGCGGCCTAGCCCACGGACTGCTCTGGACCACCATGGCCCCGTACATCACCCGCGTGGTCCCGGCCAACAAAGTAGGCAAGGCCCTGGCCCTGGTCTTCAGCGGCAACAGCCTGGGCCTGGCCATCGGCGCACCCATCGGCACCGCACTGGGCGGCTTCCTCGGCTGGCGGGCATCGTTCCTGTTCCTCGCCGGCTTCGGACTGCTCCTCGGCGTCCTCGCCTTCTGGCTGCTGCCATCCGCCCGGCGCGGCGCCAACGAGGCCCGTCCCTCGCTGCGCAAAGCCATCGCCCAACCCGGCGTAAAATCCGTGGCCATCGCCTGGCCGCTGATGGTCCTGGCGCACTTCGCGCTCTTCACCTTCATCGCCCCGTACATCCGCGACGCCGGCCTTCCGGATTACGCCATTAGCCTCTCCCTCACCGTCCTGGGCGTCTCCGGCCTGTTCGGCATCTGGATCGCCGGGCTCACCGTCGATTCCCACCCGCGCCGTTCACTCTTGATCACGACGTCGGCAATCGCCGTATCGATGCTCCTCTTGCCGTTTGTGGGTGGCAGCCTTCCCTTCGCCCTGGCCCTGATGACCGTCTGGGGCGCCGGCCTGGGTGCCATTGGCATCTACAACCAGTCGGCCATTCTCCGCGCCGGCCGCGAGAACAAGGACGCCGCCAACGGTCTCACGGTCCTGACCATCCAGCTGGGCATCACCATCGGCGCCCTTTACGGCTCGGCCGCCCTGGTAGTGGCGGGCCCGCTGCTGGTGCCGGCCGCCGCGGCCCTCCCGGTCATCGCCGCACTGCTCGTCACCATCGGCGGGCGCAAAGCCGCCTATCCGCCGGGGCCGCGGGAGTCGGTCTGGAAGAGTCCACGTCCGGTGCAGGAACGAGCGGAGAGCCGGTAGTTCAGCAGGCCTGATTGAGCGCTTCGACGGCCATCCGGGACATGTCAATCGACTCCGGATCATCGAAGCCGATCAGGTCCGGCTTGGGAGCGCGGGCAATGGCCATGGCAATCTGCCGGGAGCCGTCCGCGCTGATCAATGCGAGCGCCGCATAGCCCCGCACTACCCCGATGTGGCCGAAGTAGTCATTGTTGGAGCAGGAGTCGTAGCGCCGGACCAGGCCGAGTCCGAACTGTTCGTACTTGGGGTGGTGCATCTCAGCCACGCTGCGGGGTGTCAGCAGGGTTCCCTTCCGCAATGCAGCGAAATAGGCGTTGAGTTCGGGGACGGTGGAAATCATTCCGCTGTCCGGGGAACCGGCGTGGAACGGGGACAGTGCGTTGTCCACCTTGTCGCCGTTCTTCGCCAGGGTGTAGCCGTGGATCAGCTTCTGCGGGCCCGGCTCGTCGCCTGTCATCAGGGTGGCCTGCAGCCCCAAAGGCTCCACGCTGTCAGTGCGGATCACCGCCCCGATGTCCTTGCCCCTCAGCTTCTCAACGAGCATGGCCAGCGCCGAATAGTTGGTGCTGGAGTACCTGAAGAGGCTGCCCGATCCGCCCGTCCAGCGCTGGGTGGCAGCGGCAGCCAGTCGCTCCTGGTGGCTCATCTTGGAGTCCCCCGGATCGCCGGCATTGTTCAGGCTTTCCCAATAGTCCGGAATCCCCGACCGGTGGCTGAGCAGGCTGCGGATGTTGATCGGGCCGGGCGGCTTGATGATGCTCTCAAAGTCCGGCAGGTACTTCTGGATGGGATCATCCAGCTGGATCTTCCCCTCCTCAACGAGCTTCATGACGGACACGGCCACCATGGTAGTGGTGATGTCGCCGATGTGGGCCTGGTCGTTCAACTGCACGGGTTCGTTCGTTTCGATGTTCCGGATACCCTTCGCCGTAGACCATTCCCCCAGCCGGGACTTCAGCTGGATGACGACGGCGGTGGCTCCCCCGCCAAGAAGCCGCTGACTGTACTTCTCCAGGACAGCGGCGAAAGCCGGCGCAGGCCGGGCGGTGGCAGTGGGGGCGAGCGCGGTCGCCGTCGGGGTTTGCTGGTCAGGGGGCTCCGGCGCGCTTGTGCAGCCACCGACGGCGAACAGCACCAGGGCTGCGGCGGCCGCGGTCATACTGCGGAACCGGAAGAACCGTCCTGCCTGCATCTCAAATCCCCTCGAGACGCCGTACCGCAGCTGGACTCCCGGAGACCACCAGTTGCACCGGCACCTTCGATGTTCCTCAACGCGGGAAAGGGTGTCAAGGCTGGCGCCACTCCCCAAAAGGTGGGAAAAGATGCCCAGGCGGAAGGCCGACGTCGGCCGCCGGCCTTCCCTTTTCGGCTCCCCTTTATAGACTGCTGAAGTTCGCCGTACATTGTCGATCTGGACGGCTCCGGAGCGTCGGATAAGTAGGAGCCCGAAACCACGGGCTACGGATGAGGGGATGACGAAAATGTCAAAGTATCTGGTCCTGATCTTCCAGGACGAAGCAGTGACGCCACAGGCCGAAGGCGAGTCCATCAGCGCCTCGTACCAGGAGTTCATGCAACGCCGCAACGGCTCCCTGCTCAATGGTGCCGCCCTGCAGCCGGCTTCTACTGCGACGTCCGTCCGGCGCAACGGAACGGGCGGATTCTCGGTGACGGACGGTCCGTTCGCCGAGTCGAAGGAGACACTGGGCGGCTATTTCCTGATTGAGGCAGGCGATCTGGACGAGGCGCTGGAGATCGCCAAGGAGGTTCCCGCCGGCGTCGGCGTGGAGGTCCGGCCCGTGCGAGTGGTGAGCTGATGCCCCAGGCCGCCAGCTCGGAGGTCGCTGCTGCGGTTGCCGAGGCGCACCGCCGGGAGTGGGCGTTCGTGCTGGCGGCCACGGTGCGCGTTACCGGCGATATCGATGCAGCCGAGGAAGCTGTCCAGGACGCGTACGCCAGCGCACTGTCCACCTGGGGTCCGCGCGGCATCCCGAAGAACCCCGGGGCATGGCTCACCGTGGCGGCGCGGCGACGGGCACTGGATATGCACCGGCGGGCCGCCACGGCGCAGCGCGCTCTCCCGAAGCTTCTTGAGCCGGAGGAGTATCTACCGGACGATGCGGACCTGGAACCGGAGGACATTCCCGATGATCGCTTGCGGCTGATCTTCACCTGCTGCCATCCCGCGCTCGCCCCGGACGCCCAGGTGGCCATGACGCTGCGGCTCCTCTGCGGGCTGTCCACGGCTGATGTGGCGCGGGCTTTCCTCGTCCCGGAGGCGACCATTGCCGCCCGCATCACCCGGGCGAAGAAGAAGATCGCGGCCGCCCGCATCCCTTACCGCGTTCCCGCGGCGGCGGAGCTGCGGGAGCGTCTGGACGGCGTCCTGTCCGTCGTCTACCTCCTGTACACGACCGGTCATACCGCTCCGTCGGGACAGGATCTGATGCGCAGGGATCTCGCCGAACGCGGCCACGAACTCGCGAGGATGCTCCGCGTCCTGCTTCCCGACGACGGTGACGTTGCCGGGCTCCTCGCCCTGGTTCTACTCACCGATGCCCGTAGCGGCGCCAGGGTGGACGAGCAGCGTGAGCTGGTCCTCCTGGAGAACCAGGACCGGTCCAGGTGGGACCGGCGGGCCATTGCTGAAGGACTGGCTCTCCTGCGCGAGGCGTTGAAGCTCCGGCCGCCGGGCCGCTTCGCCCTGATGGCGGCAATCGCCGCGGTCCATGACGAGAGCGCATCCTGGTCCGACACTGACTGGCTCGAGATCCTCGGCCTGTACGACCTGCTGGTGGAGAAGTGGCCGTCCCCGGTCGTCAAGCTCAACAGAGCCATCGCGCTCGGCTTCGCGGTGGGCTATGCCGAGGGCCTGGCGGAACTGGATGCACTAGGCACCGAGCCGCAGCTGGCACGCTACCCGTATCTTGCTGCCGCACGGGCCGACTTCCTGGCCCGGCTGGGCCGTTCCGACGACGCCCGGACCGCCTTCGAAGAGGCGCTGATCCTGACGGAAAACGACACGGAGCGACGCTACCTGCAGACCCGCCTGAGCGAGCTGACGGGCTGATTGCCGGCGCTACTCCGCCGTCGTTCTGATGGAAGCGTCAGCTGATGGGGAAGACGAGCAGGGACCCGCTGGCCGTAGCGACCAGTTTGCCGCTGGCGTCGGTGACCGTGCCCTCTGCGAAAGCGACTCTGCTGCCAGGCTTCGTCACAACGCCCACACACGTCAACGGGCCGCTGCCGGCCCGGACTGGCCGCAGGTAGTTCACCTTGATTTCTATCGACGTGTAGCCCTGCCCCTTCGGGAGGGTGGTTTGCACAGCGCAGCCCAGGGCTGAATCGAGGAGGGAGCACACCAGCCCGCCGTGGACTGCCCCAATGGGGTTGTAATGGGATTCGTCCGGCTCGCAGGTGAATGTGGCCTTTCCCGGGGTTGCCTCAACCAGGGTCATGTTCAGCAGTTCACCCATAGGCGGTGGCGGCAGCTTTTTGCCCATCATGGAGTGCAGGTAGTCAAGGCCGCTCATGCCCGGCATGGCTGCCGCGCCAACGCCGGGGTCATCCCAGCTGACAAGTCGCGTTCGTTCTGTCACTGCTGCTCCTAATTGGTGTGTTGGTCATGGGCACCACGTTATGGCAACTGCACCAAGAGTGCATCGGCAGAAGCCTGATCCGCCACTTTAGTGTTCCTTCTATTATACGAGTTGTTACTGCATAGTAGCTATTAGGATGGAAATCGAGCGAAGGATGGAGAAACCGATGGGTCGAGCTTTGCGGGCGGATGCCGAGCGCAGTGTCCGTGCCATTTTAGAGGCTGCGGAACAGGTGCTGGCTGATGACCCCAGGGCTTCGATGGAGCAGATCGGCGAGATGGCGGGACTGACCAGGACGACGGTCCACCGCAGGTTCGCCAACCGCCAGGCCCTCATGGATGCTCTCGCCATTTCCGCCAAACAGCAGCTTGCCGACGCGATCGAAGCCGGCAACCCCGATTCCGCCCCGCCACTCGTCGCGCTGCATCGGGTGACGGCAAATGTGCTGAGGACAAAAAGCGCGTGGAGATTCACCCTGGGCAGCCCGCTGGCAGACACAAGCGCGGCCGCCGAGATCTGGGACCGGATCAACGGCCGCTGCATGGACCTCCTCACCAGATGCAGGAGTGAAGGGCTGCTCCATCCGGATGCGGACCTGGAATGGACGCGGCAGGTGTACTACGCACTCCTGAGCGAGGCGATGCAGCGATTCCCGGAAAACGAAGAGCCGAACGCGAGCGCCATCGACGGACTCGCCACACTGGTCATCGACACCCTGCTGCACGGAACCGGAAGACGAAACTGACAACCCGGCTGCCGCCGTCGTCTACGTCAGCCGCTTTTTAAAGCACAAGGAAAAGGGAATGGCAGTGGCATAGGGCTCATACACGGGAATGCGGGTGTAGCCCAGCTTCAAGTACAGGGCCACTGCTTCCGGCTGCTGATCCCCGGTCTGGAGAATGACCCGCGAGGCTCCCCCGCGTGCCGCGATCGCCTCGATCTCGCCCATCAGCAAACTGGCAATTCCCCGGCCCCGTTCGCTCTCCAGCACCACCACCCGTTTGACCTCCCACTCCCCACGCAGGGAACGGAGGGCCGCGTGGCCAACCGGACCGCCGTCGTCGGACACTGCCAGGACGGTGGCGAGAACGTCAGCCGGATCGACCGCCAGGGCAGCGAGGGCAGCGTCCCGCCCGGGACCGGGCTGCAGGCGGGACGCATACCTGCCATGAAGGTCCTCCTCCAGGATCCCCTGCAGCTCCGCGGCACGCTCATCAGTCCACAGGACCTGCTCAAACCTCACAGCTGACACGGACACTCCATTTCCACTGGTTCCGTATGGATCAGGCGGGAAGCTTGTTGAGCTTGCGGAGCTGCCGGTCGAACATCCGCACCGGCACGAAACGGCGCATGGCCGACAGCCCGGCGCTGCGTAAGCTGCCGGAGTATCGCACCTTCGGATTCTCGTCGGTGGCGGCAGCGACAATTGCCTTTGCAACGGTGGCAGGGTCGTCGCCGTCCTTGACCGCGCCGTTCATGAACTCCTCGAACACCCTGCGGCGCTCGGCGTACACCGGCAGCGGCCGGTCCGGCCTGATGCTGTTGGCCTCAAAGGAGGTGTTTGTCCAGGCAGGCTGGACCAGGATGACCCGGACGCCGAATTCGCGGAGTTCGTGATCGAGGGACTCCGAGTAACCTTCTAAGGCGTGCTTGGTTGCCGCATACACGGCCATGTACGGCTGCGGCACGACCCCGAGGATTGACGACAGATTCACGATGCGGCCGCTCTTCTGGGCCCGCATGATCGGCAGGACGGCGTTGGTCAGGCGGATCACGCCGAACACATTGACGTCGAAGATCTGCTGGGCCTGCCCGGCGGAACTCTCCTCTGCCGCACCCGAGTATCCGATACCCGCGTTGTTGACCAGGACGTCGATGCGCCCGTGCGCCTCGATGACGCGGGCGATTACTTTTTCGACAGACGCGTCGCTCGCCACGTCCAGGTCAACGAAGTGCACTCCGGCTACCGGCTCGGCTTTCGCCGCGTTGCGGCTGGTTCCGATGACGGTGAAACCTGCCCCCACGAGCCCGACGGCGACCGCCTTGCCGATGCCTACTGACGCCCCCGTCACGAGGGCTACTTTTTGCGTTGCTGCCAATTCCGCCTCCATAAGTCGACGTGTCAGCCACGCCCTTAATACCAGTTACAGCACTGTATCATTTAGACGTTGATGGGATCCAGTGTTGTTTCTGTTAGCTGGTCGCGCCGGAAGCGATGACGCCGGCGCCGAGGGCCGTGATGATGCCGCTGCTGACGCGTTCGACAACGGTGCTCACCTTTGGGCGCTGCAACCAGGCCATCGCCTTGTAGGCGATGAACGCTACGGCTGCCAGGTACAGGAACCCGATTACCGCTTCCACTGAACCGAGAACCATCGAGGCGGCCATGATGTCGCCTCCCTGCGGGATGAACTGCGGAACGATGGCCAGGTAAAAGAGGCCAACCTTGGGGTTGAGCAGAGTAGAGAGCGCCCCCGCGCCGAGACCAGCCATGATGCTGTATTGAACAGACTCGCCTTCATTGCCAGGCTCCAAGCTGCCTTTTGCTGCTTTCCGGGTCTTCAGGAACGAGGAAATGCCGAGGTAAAGCAGGTAGAGACCGCCGGCGATCTTGAGCCAACGGAAGACCTCAGCGGATTGTTCCAGGATCGCTGCGAGCCCGACGCCGACAAGGGCAGCCCATGCAAGGGCGGCGACCGCCGAGCCAGCCGCGGCCGCGATCCCCGCCCCGGGCCGGTTTAAGGCAATGCGCAGCACCAGGAACGTGTCTGGTCCGGGCGTCAGGGACAGAACGAGGCATAGCCCGGCGAAGGCGACGAGGGAAGCAATGGTCACGATGACGATTATCCATGTACGCGCCTTCTTCACGAAGGCATGGTCGCCCTATAGGCTCCCATCAGCATCCACGTCAAGGAGCACAATGAAACGCATTCGGTTAGGGCCAGGCCTAATACCCTGCCTGCTTCTTAGCATGCTGCTGACAGCATGCGGTGACAATATGACGGGGGCGCCGGTCACCACCCAACCCGCGCCCAACTCCACCAGCCCAATCCTTGGTTCTACCACCACCCAGGTTCCAAGCGGTGGCCCTGTAGCGTGCGTTGACTGGGTCCGATTCGAGACCCCTCAAGACCAATACAACAACGCCTCCCTTGTGCTCATCGGAAAATCTGTAGGTCGAGCCGGAGAAACCACCATCTACGGGCACGAGGCCACGACCCACCTTGTGGAAGTCGAGCAGGTACTCAAAGGGGACCCCGGAGGTGGGAACCTCCGCATCTCCTCCATGCCTCCGACCTGCACTGGAGGAGTGTCCTACCCGGAGGGTGATCCACTGGATCCCAATCAGAGAGCCATCATTTTTGCGACCCGGCAGGGCGGTGAGTGGTTCACAGTGACGCCGGCCCAAGGAGTCCTGCCTTTCCAACAGGGCGCAGAGCTTCCCTTTCGCTAGTTGAAGATCCCGGTCTACTCACAGACCTCCCAAGCCGCCAATGCGCTGACGCATCGAATAGCAAGGGCCCAAGTTCGTTGTCGACTACACGGAGCCTGGGTCTCGAAGCGATGAACACGAATTTCTTTCTGAAGCTGAAGCCTGTGACTACTTCCTAGAAACAATGAAACGCTTTTACCCGGGCGGCCCTTCTACGAATAATGCCTAACTATTTCAAGGACGTGGACATAGTTTTGCGCGAGAGTGGGGGCTGCGGTTGCAAGACGTCTAATGGCGACCCGAACGACGTCGACAGCGACGGTCCTCGTGACACGAACCCGGGGATAACCTTCCTCAACCACCTCCCAATGCGCTCCGGGAATGGTGTGCGTTAGGACATCTCCGTAGAACATCCCGATGGGGCGGCCCAGCCTTGCCAGCGATTCTTTGTGGCTGGCGTCGTCGATGGCACTATCAATAGCGGCAAGGCTCTTCGCCTTTCGCGGAAGTGCCCGACCTCTTTCTCGGAAATAATTGAGCAGCTCGTCATATCCGCCGACATTTGTTGGCGCTGGTACTGAGGCATCCGAATCAGATGCCTTGTACTCGGCATATCTCCTCGGCAATCCCGCCGGAAGCTCCTGCAGGGGTTCAGAGGAATCCTCAGGGACGCTCATTTGGTGATTTCCAATCGACAAAACTCATGGCCGCATTGTGTCAGCGAAAGACGAAGATAGTCCCTTGGAGGAACGCGCAGCGGAACCCGGGCAAGAACATCAGCCGGCAGTCAGATCCTCATCATTGGCGACAGCCTCGATCCAATCCACGGCCTGGTCCGAAAGCTGGGGACCATCTGCTGATTCGCCAGCCCACCATCCTGAATCGGTCCTGCCGCCGGTAACCGCCATGATGTCGGCGAAGACATGCGGCGGCAGCGGCTCGCCGTTGTGCTCAATGAGCCAGCTGCGCGTTTCCGCATCGACGAGAGGCCACCACTCAAGAATGTTCATGAACGGAGTGTTGCACCGACGAAGTCCTGTGTACAGATTCCGCCTTCAGCGACCTTCGCACATCATTGATCCTGCCCTCAGCGGGCGCCTACAACCGTTCGTGTCAATCGCGAAGCGGCGACCCGGCAACCTCGAACCGGAATCCTCCGAACGTACCGGACAATAGCGGGCGGGCGCCCGTTATGGATGCCTGGACCTCCGGCAATGCGAGGGAAGACTTATGCGCCTCCTCGCTCTCCCACAGCTCCACCACAAACACGGTGTCCGGGTCGTTGTCGTTCACACCAACCTCGTAAGCAAGGCAGCCGATCTGCCGGAGGGTCTCGCTGCGCCGGGTCAGATAACGCACCAACTCGTCGCGCTTACCTGGGACGGTGCCAAGCGTTCCCACATTCGCAAAGGTCATGGCCATACCCTAGTAGGACAATGCGAGATTCAAAGGGGAAAGACGGGATTGGGTCCGTAATCTCCTTGAAGGCGGCGTCCACGTGGGCTACAAAACAACACGTTGACCTGGACCAGGGGTAAAGACTCCATTTCCTTCGCTACCCGCTGAAGTTTCCGGCGGCTATGCCGTGCCAATTGAGGAACCCTCACCGGACGCATCGCCGTGGGAAGGCCGGAGACGTCGCTGCGGTTCAGGTGGTTATCCAGTACCGCAATTTGGGCTTTGTCACGGTCTCCTGGCTGTTGAGAACTTCCGGAACGCCATCGTGGCTTTCGATCAGTCGCCGTGACGCAAGGTTGTCGGCGTCGCAGGTGAGCAGCGCCTCGCAGATCCCAAGGTTCCGGGCTTCGATCAGTGCCAGATCCAGAATTTGCCCTGCAAAACCGTTCCGCCGGAAGCCTGGGCGCACCGAATATCCAATATGACCCCCGACCAATCGCAGCGCAGGATTGAGGTGATGGCGTATCGAGACTCGACCCACCAGCTGGCCTCCTATTTCCGCCACCAGAAACGTTTCCGGAACCTGAGTCTCGGACAGAGCGATGCCATGACGAAGGCGTTCTGTTCTGTCCAGAAAATTCGCCCACTCCATGCCGGGCTCATAGCCCAAGAGGAATTCCAAACCCTCACCGGCAAGTTCTTCATGAGCTCGGGCTGCCTCATGCACATCGTGAGGTAAGAGGTGGCGACTGCGCGCTTCCGCCAGCTACATGGTGTGAGGAACAAAAAACAAGACACCACTGCACCTGCGCGCAAGTCTCTCGCTAGTCGGGCGCATGGGCGACGTCGACGGGCTGGAAGACCTCGGCAGGCTCGGTCACATGGCTGGCTGCAGACACCGATCGGGGTTTGCGCTGGTCTGCCCTCACTGCTACTTTGTGGTCATCTTGTCGCAAAGGAGGAACGAGCCGTGAAGCTCACGATCAGCCTGCAGATCACCCTTGATGGTGTCGCCCAGGCCAACGGCGGCAACAACGAGGAAATGGACCCCGGGTTCACTCGTGGCGGCTGGGCACTTCCGCTCAACGACGGCGACGCCGTTCAGTACATCCTCGACACCTGGAGACGACCCGACGCATTCCTTCTCGGACGGAAGACCTACGGGCTGTTCGAGACCTACTGGGGTGCACGCAGCGACGATGGCGGCTTCGGCGAGGCAATCAGCTCGAAGCCGAAGCACGTCGTCTCAACCACCCTGACTGACCCGAACTGGGAACAGACGACGGTGATTACCGACGCCCTTCCCACCCGTGTACAGGAACTCAAGGCGCAGCCCGGCGGCGAGCTTCTCGTCGTTGGCAGCGTCTCACTCGCACGGTGGCTGCTCGAGAACGAACTGGTCGACGAACTGAATCTGATCCAGTTTCCCGTCATCATCGGCGAAGGCGAACGCGTATTCCCCCACCACGGGCTCGATTTCGCCCTCCAGCTCACGGACTCTCGCGTCTTCGGGACCGGAATCGTGGGCCTCACCTACCGAGTGGGCGGACGCCCCGAGTACGCCTAACACGTGCACCCGTCGCCGCGCGAGCAAGGTGCTGATTCAGCCCTAACACCACTCCGGCCCAGCCATAACAACTGCACTGCCCGCCATAACTGGAAATGCACCGAAAAACACACGGGTGGCCATTGAGTACGACCCCGAACCTCCTTTCGACCACGGGTCACCCGCAAAGGCAGACCCTCGATATGTCCAGGAAATGATCAGCACTGGTCACTGACTTTCGTGCCCCGTAGCCGATCACTCTAAGGCTACGAGCCCTCCTACGCAGTGTCCCGGTGAGAGATCCCTCACCGGGATGGCTGCAGCCGGAAGGAACTGTTCCGGACGGCGGAAGCCCACTGATTCTATTGGAGGCCACCGGGTCTGTGAGTCTTGACAGCAGAGGGCCATCAGGCATCATCGGTGGTGTGTCACTGAACGGAATGGGGGCCGCGCTGATGACGGAAAGAGGAGCTAAGCAATGGGGACGATGATCGGCGCAGTGCACTCTATGGGGGGCGAGCCGCCTCGGCTCGAACGGGTGCTACTGCCCGGGCGGCATGAGTTCGAGGTGACGGTGCCGGACGGCTCGGTGGTCCGAGGCTATGTGACCAGCTACGAGGTCTGGGACTCGTTTGTGCGGGTGAACGTGACTTTCATCGAGCGGCCGCTGCGGAGCGGGCACGACGACGCGCTCGTTCTACGACTCGCTGACGGCACCTTCGCGAAGATGGTTCACGGGAATGGCGGCGGGAGCGATCGCTTCAGCGTCATGGCAAGCGCGTTCGCCCGCCCGCCCATAGCCCAGACTGCAACCCTGGGGCTCGGACGGGACCGGCGGAAACCCCCCACGCCTAGCATTGTCCAGAACCCAGGCGGCGCGATATTGCCTGCACGCGACCCGAACGAGGAGATGGTCTTCACACAGATCATGGACCTCGCGCTCCCGTAGCGGATCCCCTGGCAGGCCCCTGCCGCAGAGGGTTCGGCTTTACGGGCACCAGTGGCGACATTCAGGGTCGCGAAAATCCCGCCACTTATCGCTGCGGTTCACACACGATGCGCCGGTTTCCGCGGCCGACCTATTCCCGTAAGACCCGCCTGAGATAAAGCCCGGTGCCAGCGGTCGTACAGGGTCAGTATATATAGACATGTGACCATTTAGTCACCTATCCTTAAAGCGTGGACGCGGTATTCAAGGCCCTCGCTGATCCGACCCGCAGGGATCTGCTTGACGAACTCTTCAAGGAAGACGGGCAGACTCTGCACGCGCTCGAGGCCCGCTTCGACATGACCCGCTACGGCGTCATGAAGCACCTCAAGCAGCTGGAAGATGCAGGCCTGGTGGTGACCCGCCGTCGGGGTCGGGAAAAACTCCACTTCCTGAATCCGGTCCCCATCCGCCTGGTCCACGACCGCTGGGTCAGCAAATATGCAGAACCATGGGCCGCTGCCCTCAGCGACCTCAAAACCAGATTGGAAAGTCCCATGGAAAAAATCTTCGAGATCTACATCAAGACCACTCCGGAGCGGCTCTGGGAAGCCATCACGGACAGCGACATCCGCGGCAAGTACCAGTTCGGGAACACCATCAGCTCGGACTGGTCCCCCGGCGGCCGCTTCGAAATGGGCAACCCGAAGGCCGGCGGCCTCCTGGGCGAGGGCGAGAACGTCGAGCTGGACCCGCCGAGGAAACTTGTCCAGACCATGCGCGCTCTCTGGGGCGAGGACGTCAAGGCCGAGGGGACCTCCCGCATCACGTGGGAGATTGAACCCGTGGGCGATTCCTGCCACCTCACCGTCACGCACGACCAGCTCCGGGAAGGCGCCAACGAACAGCTCTATGGCGGCTGGCCGATGATCCTCTCCGGCCTGAAAACCTGGCTGGAAACCGGCGAACTCCTCACCACCCCCGGCTCCCTCATGTACACCTAAGGCAACCGTCGCCCCCAAAGCCAGGTACCGGCGTCGTACTCCCCTCCCCCGGCGGTAGCTGCATTGTTTTCCTCCTGGCCAGGCCCTACCGTGAAGGAACGGTCAGCCGAAAACGCAGGTGCGGCATGGGACAGATTTCCTGGTCATCGCGTTGTTTTCTGCTGTGTTTCCTGGCCGCCTTGGGCAGCGTCAGCCTGGCGACGGCGGCCCACGCCGACAACGCGCAAACCCAGGGCGCGCATCCCGATCAGGCCTATGACACGCTGGACAACTTCCTCCAGGACCAGCTGGATGACCTCGACATTCCGGGTGCCGCCGTCGTCGTTGTCCAGCACGGCCTGCAGGTGCACTCGGCCGCGTTGGGGCGTGCAGATGATTCAGGACGGCAGATGACCGCTCAGACCCCTGTACTGCTGGCATCGACCAGCAAGTCGCTCACCGCCATCGCCGTGATGCAGCAGGTCGAGGCCGGCCGCCTCAAGCTGGACGAGCCGGTACGTACGTACCTTCCCTGGTTCACGCTGAGTGACAGCCGCGCGTCCGCCATTACGGTCGGGCAGCTCCTCTCGCAGACCAGCGGCATGGCCTCAGGTGACACCGCCTTCGAAGCTTCGGATGCGCAGGATCCGGAGGCCATCGAAGCCGGGGTGCGTGCCCTGCAGGACTCCCCGCTGGCCGGCGCTCCCGGCGAGGCGTTCCGCTACGCCAGCGCCAACTTCAACATCCTGGGCCTCCTCGTGCAGACCGTGTCCGGCCAGCCGTTCGGCGACTACCTCAAGGAGCAAGTTTTCGGACCGCTGGACATGACTCACAGCTATCCGACCCTGACCGCCGCGCGGGCGGACAACATGGCTGCCGGGTATTCACTGTGGTTCGGTTCCTTCTGGCTCCCGACTGCTGTTCCCGCACCCACCACCGGGATGCCGTCCACCACCATGTACGCCTCGGCCGAAGATCTGGGTCACGAGCTGATGGCGCTGCTCGACGGCGGACGGTACGGCGACGTTCGCATCCTTCAGCCGGAAAGCGTGGCGGCCATGTTCGAGACCCGCGTGCAGGTGGACGGGTCCAGGGGATACGGCATGGGGTGGTTCACCCGCCCGCTCGTGGAGTCCGTGGGCCCTTCAGAGGCGAATGCCGACGGCGATTTGCCGCTGCTGCTGGAGCATCAGGGCGAATGGGGCAACACGCACACCTATCTGGCCATGGTTCCGGACTCCCGACTGGGCGTCGCCCTGGTCATCAACGGAAACGACACCTCCGCCCCGTCACGACTCAAAGCCATCGACTCCAACATCCTACGGATTCTGCACGGGCAGCCTCCGACGCCGGCCGTGGTGCAGGAAGACTGGCTGCAGCAGTACAGCTGGGCGGTCTCCCTGGGGCTGCTCCTGGCGGAGCTGCTGAGCGTGTGGCTGGCGCTGCGCCTGCTCCTCCGGCACCGTGGCGTTCCGAGGACACGGCGGGTGCCTTTGGCTCTGGCCGCCGGGGCCCTCGCGCTCGACGGGTTCGCGCTGTGGCTATCCCTCGCCTACGCCCCTGCCCGCTTCGACACGGATCTGGCCGTGATCATCCGCCAGTTTCCCGACGCCGGCATCTCGCTGGTGCCGGTGCTTGCACTGGCTATTGTGGTGCCGCTCCCCCGGACGGTTTTGCTGCTGTTTCAGCGGGCACGACTATCCCCGCACCACCATCCACGGTGACGCGCTGCCCTGTGCGCAGTCGGCGGGTTGCGTCTCCCGTTCCGACGACGGCGGGAATTCCGAATTCGCGGGCTATCAGGGATGCATGGGCGGCCAGGGTTCCGCCGTCTGTGACGATGGCCGCGGCGCGGCTGAAGAGGGGTGTCCAGCCGGGCGCCGTCGCCCTGGCCACGATTATTTCGCCTTCTTGGAAATTATCGAACTCTTCCGGTCCGCTCATGACACGGACGATTCCTGTCGCCCGTCCCGTGCTCGCCGGATGGCCGACGACGGCGCCCTCGGGCAGGTTGTGGGATGTTCTTGCCGCTTCAACAGCCCGTGCAACCGGATCGCCGATAATCCTCGGGGACGCGCCCAGTGTCAGTGGGGCGGCCAGGCTCCTCTGCTGCTGCCAGGTCTGGCGCCGGCTGTTGACCACCGAACGGTAGTTCATCACCGGGGCGGTGGCCTCATCCCGCATCAGGAAGTGAATGTCTGCGGCCTGGTCGATGGCCTGCGCGGCGACCAACCGTTCGCCGAGCCGCCGGGCGCAGCTGCGCAGGACCGGCCATCCCAGCGTCAGATTGAGGGCCTGTTCCTCACGCAGTACCGCATAGTGCTGGGCTACGCCAAGGAGGACATTGAATTGTGCCAGCCTTCCTGGATGGTCCTTAAGGGCATTGCGTGCCGCCGCCTCGGCCATGGCGCGCTGGGTGCCGGCTGCCGCGGACATTGTGGTTGCCGGCCGCGGTTCCTGCCGGTTACTGCCTGACACCGCCTCACCCGCAGTGGGGTGGTACCAATCGAGGGAATAGACGGCGTGCGGAACATGGGCAGTCGCGATTTCACCCAGACCGCTCAGAAGAACCTGATGACCGGACTCCCCGGCTGCCGTCCCATGCAGCGGTCCGGCCAGGTGCTTCTGCCAGAATCGCGCGAGCGCTGATTCCATTTTCCAGGCCGATCCGCCAACGATGCTCAGTGACCAGAGGTAGATTCCCGCCTGGTTGCAGAGGGAGTCAACGAGCTCAACAACCCGGGCGGGTGTTGCGGAATCAACTTCCTGCTCGCTGTTCCGCACCAGCTCGCGGTACTCAGGAAGCAGCTCATTCCGCCACTTGAGTTCCAGGTCATGGAGTACAGCGCGGTGGGCAGCCGCTGGATTATGCGAGACACGGAAAAGTGCGTTGAACAGCAACCAGGGAGCCCGCCCCCTGCTCTTCAGGATCACTCCTGCCAAAACCCTCGGAGATGGTACCGGCGGCGCGTTGAAGTACCAGCCGTTGACGGAGGCGTAACGGAAGGGCACCTGCACGCCTGCGTCCGCCTTCATACCGTCAAGGTAGCCAGCTTCAATCCGCGGCAGCAGCCAGTCCTCGAACAAGGGGGTCATAGGGTCCGGAAGCCATTCGCCGAGGCGGAAGTTCCGTGCCCACAGGCCCTTGCCCGGAGCCACCCAGTCAACAGGCTCCGGGAGGGCCGTCATGGGCCTGGCCTGCAGAAGGAACAGGACACCGTCCGTGCCGATGGCCCATTCAATGTCCTGTGGCACTCCCGCCCGATCCGCCACCCTGCGGGCCAGTCCGGCAACCTCAAGTGCCTGGGCGGCATTAAGCGTGCCCGTCCTTCGATTACAGATTGCGGTCCGCGCCCGGACGGTCCATTCTTCCCCGATGGCAGAGCCTGCAACGAGGGCTTCGCCTAGTCCTTGAACGGCGGTGATGATGGTTTCGCCCCTGCTGCCGGTCAATGGATTGGCAGTGAAGGCCACCCCGGCAGCAAGCGGCTGGACCATCTGCTGGACGAGTACTGCCATGCCCGGTTTGGCTGACGGCGTCGACTGCCCGGGTCCCTCCAGGGCCGTCTGGTATGCCGCCACCCGGCCATGGGCAGCGGAGGCCAGGCACCGCGTGATGCCATCGACCAGATCGTCCCTTTTCACGTTGAGGAAGGTCTCGTAAAGCCCCGCATAGGACGCCCCGGCCAGATCCTCCGCAGCAGCAGAGGACCTGATGGCAAACGGTCCGGGACCGGTCCGGTCAGCAGCGGCAGCCAGCTCATCTGCGAGCCGGGGACCGAGCCGTTCCAAGGCATCGGCAGTGACGACAAAACCCGCTGGTACGCGGAATCCATTGGCTGCAAGCTCATTGAGGGTCGCGGCCTTACTGCCCAGCAATGCAGGTTCTGCGGCAATCTCTCCAAGCGGCGGAAATGCATTAAGGACGCCCATAATCACCCTTCCCAATGAGTAGCAACGCTATATGCAGTGATGCTACGCATCAGGGCCGGTCACCTGCCTCGGGCACAACCAGGACTGGTCGCCCATGTTGGTGGATCAGGGACGCGGACACAGATCCTTTCAGGAACCGCCCTGCGGCAAAGGCCCAGGGCAGGAAGGGCTATCGCCTGGTGAGCTCTGTGTAGAGCGCCTCGACCCGGGCTTTGATGTCATCCCGGACAAGGCGCATTCGCTCCATGCCCTCGATTCCGCGCTCCGACGGCTCGTCCGTTTCCCAGACCTCAAAGCGGGTCCCTTCGCGCGGTTCAAGCTTCGCTTCGGTTCCCAGGACGACGACGGCATCGACGGTGTCGAGGATGTCGTCAGTGACCGGTTTGGGATACTCGCCGGTGACGTCCACGCCAAGTTCGGTCAGGGACTCCACTGCCTGGGGGTTCAGCGCATTGCCCGGTTTAGTGCCTGCGGAATAGACAGCAATGGCGTCCCCCGCCAGATCACGCATCAGTCCGGCGGCCAGTTGGGATTTGCCGCCGTTCTTGCTGCAGACGAACAGTATGGAAGGAGTCTTTTGGTGGGTCATGAGTGGGTTGTTTCCTTTGCTAGGGAGTTAGTTGTTTATCCCGGAGCGGCCGTGGACCAGACCGGTCGGGAAGCCGATCAGCACCAGTTCCGGCGCCGCGCAGCAACCGGAATCCGTAGAGGTGGAGTCCTCCGCGCCCGATGCCGTGACGGGGACATCGCAGCTGGTGCCGGCGTCGGTGGAGCAGACCCCTGTTTCGGGGAGCTCGAGGTGGACGGTGTCAGCTGATTCCTGGTCGCCTGCGAGTGCTGCGGCTACGGAGCGGACCTGCTCGTAACCGATGGCCAGCAGGAAAGTGGGGGCACGCCCGTAGGACTTCATGCCCACAATGTAGAAGTCCTTGTCCGGGTGGGCGAGGAGCTTGGCGCCGTGCGGCGGGACGGTGCCGCAGGAGTGGAATTCGGGGTCGATCAGAGGGCCCAGTTCCGTCGGCGCTTCGACGGCGGGGTCCAGGTTGAGCCGAAGCTCGCGCAGGATGCCCAGATCGGGCCGGAATCCCGTGCAGGGCACCACGATGTCAGCCTCGAGGATGCGGCCGTCCACAGCTCCCACAGTGACGGATGAGTCCAGGGATTTGATTGAGCTGATGCCAAAGCCGGTGTGCAGTTCTATCTTTCCGGCCTCCACAAGCCGGCGGACCCGGCCTCCGAGCTGGCCCCGGGCCGGCAGCCCGTCGAGGTCTCCTCCGCCGTAGACCTTCGCGGCCGAGTCGCCCCTAACAGCCCACAGAATCCGGGTGTCCGGCTCGTCCCAGGCGAGGTCAGCGAGGTTGATCAGGGTGTTGGCGGCGGAGTGCCCGGCACCAGCCACCAAGACCCGGCGGCCGGCAAACGACGCGCGGTCACGGCCCGTGACGTCAGGCAGCGGCACGGAGATCCGGCCCTCTGCTGCATCTTCGCCGATGGCGGGAAGGCCCGAGGTTCCCAGCGGGTTCCGGGTGAACCATGTGCCGGAGGCGTCGATAACTGCCGCGACGGTGTGGTCCCGGGTTCCGCCGTCGGCATGTACTACCCGGACTTCGAAAGGTGTGTTTTCCCGATCCCGGACGTGGGTCTTGTCCAGGCCCTGACGGGTGACGCCGGTGACCCGGGAGCCGGCCTGCAGACGCGACGAGATCTGGGGAAGTGCAGCCAGGGGTGCGAGGTAGCTGTCGATCAGCTCCCCTCCATAGGGCAGGGCAGTGGGCCGTGGCGCTTCCCAGCCGGTTGCTTCCAGGAGGCGGACGGCGGCGGCATCGAGGTTGAACCGCCAAGGTGAGAACAAGCGGATGTGGCGCCATTGCTCAATGGCCGCCCCGGCAGCAGTGCCGGCTTCGAAGATCAGCGGTTCCAGGCCCCGTTCGAGCAGGTGGGCCGCGGCAGCCAGGCCGACCGGACCGGCGCCGATGACTGCGACCGGGAGGGTCTTCGCTGGCTCCACGGTGTCCTCTTTCATCCGTCGTGGTGGTGCGTTAAGACTTACTTCCCCAACTAGGTAGCAGCAGATGTCGTTTTGAGCGGGCAAAACCACATCTGCTGCTACCTAGTTGGGCGAAAGTGGGTCAGCAGCAATCCAGATCGTCGTCGTCACAGCAACCGGAGTCGCTGCAGCATCCGTTCCTCATCGAGCTCACCCCCTCCCCTCTTCCCGGTTTAGGCGTGCGTGGGTTCTTCCACCAGCGCAGTGGCTATGCTGTCCGCATCGGCCAGGGCGGCCAGGTAGCGTTCTGCATCCAGTGCGGCAGCACACCCGGTTCCCGCCGCCGTAATCGCCTGGCGGTACCGGTGATCCACGGCGTCCCCGCAGGCAAACACACCGGAAAGATTGGTCACGGTGGTGGGCGAGTCCACCTTGATGTAGCCCTCGGCGTCCAGGTCTATCTGCCCGGCCACGAGTTCGGTGCGCGGGACATGGCCAATGGCCACGAAGAGGCCGGTGGCCGTGTGCTCGCGGGTCTCGCCGGAACGGGTGTCCGTCAGGGTTACCCCGGTGACCTTCCCGTCGCCGTGGATCGCGGTGACGGCGGAGTTCCACGCGAAGCTGATCTTCGGGTTGTCCTTGGCGCGCTGGGCCATGATGCGGGATGCGCGCAGTTGATCCTTACGCACGACGACGGTCACGGACTTTGCGAACCGGGTCAAGAAGGTGGCTTCCTCCATGGCAGAGTCACCGCCGCCGACGACGATGATGTCCTGTTCGCGGAAGAAGAAGCCGTCGCAGGTGGCACACCAGGAGACGCCGTGCCCGCTGAGCCTCTTCTCCTCCGGCAGGCCGAGTTCTTTGTAGGCGGATCCGGTGGCCAGGATGACCGCCGGGGCCTGGTGCGTTTCGCCTGATCCGGTTACCACGATCTTCAGGTGACCTTTGAGATCAACTGACGTGACGTCGTCGAACACTACCTTGGCGCCGAATTTTTCGGCCTGTTCCTGAAGCCCGTCCATCAGCTCAGGGCCCTGGATTCCGCCCGGGAAACCGGGGAAGTTTTCCACCTCGGTGGTGTTCATCAGGGCTCCGCCGGCGGTGACAGATCCGGCCAGCACCAGCGGTTCCAGTCCGGCACGCGCCGCGTAGATGGCTGCGGTATAACCTGCGGGGCCGGATCCGATGATGATCAGCTGTTCGTTGCTCATGGCGCGTTCCTCAGTGGTTTCGGGCTACTTGGCGGCCGGGATCAGCGAGTCGATCAGACCCTCGATGCGGGTCTTGATCTCGTCGCGGATAGGCCGGACCGACTCTACGCCCTTGCCTGCCGGATCCTCCAGGACCCAGTCCTCATAACGCTTCCCCGGGAAGTAGGGGCACTCATCGCCACAGCCCATGGTGATCACCACGTCGGACTCCTTCACGGCCTCGGTGGTGAGGACCTTTGGAACCTCTGCGGACATGTCGATCCCGACCTCGGCCATAGCCTCGACGGCGGCAGGGTTGATCTTGTCGGCCGGCTGGGAACCTGCCGAGCGGACCTCGATTTCGCCTTTCGAGAGGGATGTCAGGAACGCCGCGGCCATCTGGGAGCGGCCGGCGTTGTGGACGCAGACGAAGAGGACGGAGGGCTTCTTGGCTGTTTCGGTGGTCACGCTGTTCTCCTGGATTCGGTTGGGTTGGGTGGGTACGGTCTGATCTGCGATGACCCTGTGACTCCCAAACCGAACATTGATGATGATCGATATAGAGAGTATCCGGTCATACATTGATGAATGTCAATATTGTTCTGAATGAAGCTTTCCAAACCGCTCAGGCTGCGCTGACACGTGGCGCAAGGTCGGTAACGCGGTGGGCGATGTCATCAAAGGCCCGATCGAAGGCCTCCTTGGTGCCCAGGCGCAGGGGGTCAGGGATGGACCAGTGGATGCCCGTCATCCCGCGCAGTTCCTCGTGGGCGTTGTCGCAAACGGTCACGACGAAGTCCGCTTCGTTCGCCACCTCACCCAAGGCTCGGGGCGATATGTTGGGAAGGTCCAGGCCGTGGCGGCGGGCAGTTTCGATGGCACCAGGGGCGATGCGGTTCGCGGGATGCGTTCCGGCGGAGACTGAGGGGATACTGCTAGCCTGCCCCCAGAGGGCTGCGGCCAGCTGCGAGCGCGCACTGTTGTGCGTGCAGACAAACAGGACGCGGCGGGCTCCGTGGACAGCTCCCGGCACCAGTCCATCAAGAGCCCCGGCCGCGAGTCGAAGATAGCTCCGGCGCTTGTCCGCTTCCGAGCGGTGCCGGGTCGCTAGTCCGGCGTCTTCCAGCGTTTTCAGGTGGTGCGAGAGCAAATTGGAGGACATGCCCAGTTCCGCCTGCAGTTCCGTGGGAGAGAAATCCCCCAGCGTCAGCAGGTCCACGATGCGCAGGCGCGCCGGATCGGCGAGGGCTGCGTGCCTGGCTACGCGCGCTTGGAAGGTGGAAGCTGCCTCAATATCCATTGATTCAATTTTGACTGAGGTAATTTCTTGCGTCAAGCTGGAGGCATGATTTCAGACCAGCCGCCCCTGTGGCGCCGAGCCGTCGCTGAACTCCTCGGCACCGGCCTGCTCGTTGCCGTCGTCGTCGGTTCCGGGATTGCCGCCCAACAGCTCTCCCCGGGCGACGTCGGTCTGCAGCTGTTCGAAAACAGCACCGCAACAGTTCTGGGCCTGACGGTGCTGATCCTGGCGTTCGGTCCGGTCAGCGGCGCCCATTTCAACCCGGTCGTTTCGCTGGCCGACTGGTTTTTGGGCCGGCGCAGCGGGTCCGGCCTGACCCTGCCGGATGTCGGCGCCTACGTGACGGCCCAGGTGGCCGGGGCCATTGGCGGCAGCGTGCTGGCCAACGCAATGTTCGACGTCGGGACGTCCATCTCTGCCAAGGAACGGGCAACGTCGGGGCACCTGCTCGGTGAGGTCGTCGCGACCGCAGGGCTCATCCTGCTGATCTTCGCCCTCGCGGCTACGAAACGCGGCGCCCTTGCGGCACCCGCAGTAGGCGCCTATATCGGGGCCGCGTACTGGTTCACGTCCTCAACGGCGTTCGCCAACCCCGCCGTGACCGTCGGCCGCATCTTCAGCGACACCTTCGCCGGTATCGCGCCGGGCTCCGCGCCCGCCTTCGTCGTCGCCCAGGTGCTCGGTGCCGCCGTCGGCCTGGGCCTGCTGCTTCTGCTGTTCCCCGCTGCTTCCCGCGCTGCGGACGATGTCGTGATCCCTCATGCCACCCGGACAACCAGGCCATAGGCTCTTCTTGCGGGGGCATCCGGCTCATAGATTGATGGACGTCAATATTCGGGCATAATGGATAGATGACCTCACTGCCTCTGCTTGAACCGGCCGCGGACACCGCCGCCTGTTGCCCGCCGGCGGCGCCCGGGATCGGTGCTGCCGAAGCTCAAGACACAGCGGCCGTGTTCAAGGCGCTGGCCGACCCCAACCGGCTGCGGCTCCTTTCCATCGTCAAGGGCGCCGAGGGCGGAGAGTCCTGCGTCTGCGACCTCACCGAGCCGCTGGACCTGGGCCAGCCCACCGTGTCCCACCACCTGAAAATCCTCGTCGATGCCGGGCTGCTCCGCCGTGAAAAGCGCGGAACCTGGGCCTACTACTCGCTGGTTCCCGGCGCCCTTGAGCGCACGGCAGGACTACTGGAGACCCTGTGACCGCAGCTTTGCCATTGGCAATCACCATCCGTTCCATGCGCCAGGAGGATTGGCCGTCCGTCCAGAGCATCTACCAGCAGGGGATCGACACCGGCCACGCGACGTTCGAATCCTTGGCGCCGGACTGGGATGGGTTTGACGCGTCCCGGCTTCCCCGCCACCGGATCGTGGCCGAGACAACGCAGGGCCGCATCGTCGGCTGGGCTGCCGTCTCTCCGGTGTCAGCGCGCCCTGTCTACGCCGGCGTCGTCGAACATTCCGTGTACGTCGCGGCCGAAGCGCGGGGCCTCGGCGTGGGCACAGCACTGCTGCGGGCCCTTTCCGCATCAACCGAGGCGGACGGGATCTGGACCATCCAAGCCAGCGTCTTCCCCGAAAACGAAGCCAGCCTCAACCTCCATCTCGCCAACGGCTACGTCGTCGTCGGACGACGGCAACGCATAGCCCGGATGGGCCACGGACCCCTTAGCGGCACATGGCGCGACACCATCCTGATCGAACGCCGCTCACCCGAGCCGGGCGCCGCCGTCGTTCTCCCTACGCCGGAAGCTGCACCAGCCGGTCAGTCTTCACCACCGTAAAGAGCACCGCTGAGTCTTCTTCCGCCTCGAGGCTGTGCAGTCCCTCCGGCACGATCAGCAGGTCCCCCGCCTTCCCCTGCCACGAGTTCCCGCCTGACTTCAGCCAAACACTTCCCTTCAGCACAAAGACCGTGGCCTCGCCGGGGTTCAGATGTTCGCTGAGCCGGGTGCCGGCACGGAAGGCCATGACGGTTTGGCGGAGGGTTTTCTCGTGCCCGCCGAACGCTGTATCTGCTGCGCGGCCGCTGGGGGCGGCAACCGCGGCCTCGATTTGCTGACGGGCCAGGGCGTCGATCGATATCTTCTGCATGAGGCCACCGTACCCATGTTTGCGGCTGCTAACCGGGAGATGTGCGGCTGCGCGCCCAAGGGTGAGGCACAGCCACGAGGACTTCCTACGGGCTCGGGGCCGGGGAAGGAAAGAGTGCCTCCACGATTGTCTTCGTCAGCGAGTGGATCATCCTGATGCGGCGGGCCTGGTCCCTACTGTCGGCGCTTTCGGTGTAGATCACCAGTGCATAGGTTGTGTCATGGAAGCTCAGCAGCGCGACGTCGTGGAGGTTCCCGTAAACCTGCCCGTATTTGTGATGCACCGTGATATCCGGTCGGGTGGCGGCGGGGATAAAGGCTTCAACGTTGGTGTTCTGCATGTAACTGAGCAGCTGCTTGGTGTTCTCCGGGCTGAGCAGATCCCCTGCATAGAGTTGCTTTAGGAAGACCGCCATTTCCGCCGGTGTAAGCCGGTTCTGTCGCGGATCGTACGTGATGCCTATTGAGGCGGCGTACTGAATGAGATCCGGAAACCCGACAGCGTTCATCAGCAGGAGCCACGAATCGTTGTTGCTGGTATTGATCATGGACCTAATTTGAAAACCGGCGCTGTAGCTCCCCAGCTCTTGTTCCATCGTTGCTTTACCGGTTTCAACGAGGTGATAGTAAGCCGCTGCGGTGATGAGCTTCGCCGTGCTGGCCGCAACGAATGCCGACGCATCTCCATATGTGCGTGTCTCGCCGCCGGCAACCGCAGTCAGGGCAACACCCACGCGGTAGCCCTTGGCGCCCTTGAGAATCCGATCGATTTTGTTCTGCAGGTTCGCAGGCATGGCTGCCGTCGCCCGGCCTTTTGGTTCTGCAGCCAGCGTGGCGGTGGCGGCAGGGAACTCCGAAGCAACCGGGGCGGCAGACGAGGCAGGGGCAGTCGGGGCCCCGGAGGCAGGCAGTGCCGGGGCAGGCAGGGCGGGGGCAGTCGTAGCCCAGACAGCCGGAGCGTCGGGCCAACTCAGCGAACCGGACCAGGAGGGGAGTCCCGGAGGAGCCACTCCGAACGTGACGCTGGCCAGGATAACCAGCGCGAGGGTACCCCCCGAGAAAGCGAGTTGTTTCCGCCAGCGCAGCGGTGATCGGTAATGGCTGCCCTCCTGATACAGCGGCAAATCCAAGGGCATTGGGGATCTCCTGTCTCGACCATAGATCGAAGCAGCATCAGCATCCCCAGCCACCGCCAATACCAAGCACGCTTATTAAAGCACGGGTATCTGCGGAACGAGACTATTGACGTTTCCAGGCGTGCATGCATGCCCGTCGGCCGGGGCGCCGCCCGGCTGCCTCCCTCTGGCGCGATGCATGTCCGCCCTAAGATGAGGCATGGACTTCGCGGATATGCTCTGGACGGTTTTGGGGGCCGGGCTGATCCTGCTGATGCTCGCCGACGTCTTTCGCACACTCCTCTTTCCGCATGGTTCAGGTCCTGTAAGCCGGGCCATCATGCGGGGACTTTGGCGGCTCAGCCGGAAGCTGAGGGGCCGGGGGTCCACCATCGCAGCGCCGTTGGCCATGGCTGCAGTCATCGGCGCGTGGGCAGGGATGGCGGCCATCGGGTGGGCGCTGCTGTATCTGCCCCACCTGGCAGATGGCTTCGTCTACGGCGATGGGGTGCCGCGGGAGGCTGACTTCGCCGAAGCGCTCTATATCTCGCTGGTCACTCTTTCCACCGCGGGATACGGAGACATTGTGGCGGCCTATCCGCTGCTCCGGCTGGTGGTGGCCTTCCAGGCCGTCACTGGTTTCGGCTTGCTTACCGCCACGGTCTCCTGGATCCTGCAAATGTACCCGGCGCTGAGCCGTCGGCGGGCTCTTGCCCATGAGCTGAACCTGTTCCGGGAATCTGCAGGTCCTGAAGGTTTGGCCTCACTGGATCCGCAGCATGCAGCCGGGCTGCTCGAATCACTCGCCAGGAACGTGGCATCGGTCAGCATAGATCTGCTGTCATTCCAGGAGACCTATTACTTTCATGAAGTCGAAGAGAGGAGTTCGTTGCCGGCGACAGTTGGCTATGCCGGCCAACTGGCGGCAGACGCCGAGCACAGCGGGAACCCCGACCTGCAATTTGCCGGACGGATGCTGCATGCAGCACTTGAACATCTCGCAGAGGTCCTCCGCGGGAATTTCGGCCATCCCGGGACGACGTCGTCTGACGTGTTTGACAGCTACGCGCTGCATCACAAACACACGCAGTCCCGGAAAACGGACACTTCGGAGGCGGAGTAGTTGGCTATTTAGCCGCCTGAATGGCTTTGCGGACCGCTGAACCCAGCACCGAGATAACCGGGACCAGGCAGGCGAGCGCCACCACGGTATTGGGCCGGAAAACCACTCGTCCACGGATACAGCGGTAGACGCCCAGCGGCAGGACCTGCCGCCTCCCCCTCCGCCGGACGCGCCCACCTGTCCGGCCTCGCCGCCGCCGCCGAACCCGAAGGACACCAGCGCAACGGGGATGACCTCCTCGCCGCCAAGCTGGACGGGCGCGGCATAAGCCTTTGAGACGCCCACGTTCTTGAAGGTTTCAACCAGGGACGCGAAAGTATCAGGCATGGCTCCCACAATATGAGCCCGCGCCAACTATCGATACCCCTGGTTAGCGCCTCTATAGATGGACTGCTCAAACAGCCTCATATGAAAGCCGTGGATACCTTCTACATGAAAAGGTATCCACGGCCATCAGAGCCTGAAGAGGCAACCATTACTCGCAGGCGATCCCGTCGGAATCCCGGTCAAGGGCACCCCGGTAGCCAGGCTGGTTCGCATACAAGGGAGCGGCACCGGCCGCCCTGACAGCATCGCAATTTTTGTAGTAGGCAGCCGGAGCAGGTGCGGGAGCCGGAGCGGGAGCAACGCGGGCAGCGGGGGCAGGTGCCGGTGCCGCGACGGGCGCAACCGGCGCCTTCTCGTTGGTCGGTGCGAGCTGACCTGGGCAGTCAGCCAGAATCCTGGCCATCGCATCGTGCTCCGCTTGGGTAACCCACAGGCTGTACGTTGCCTTGACCGAAATCTGGCGGGCGACGTACTCGCAGCGGAAACCCTTGTTCGGCGGCAGCCAGGTGGCCGCGTCGCCGTCGCCCTTCTTGATGTTGGTGGGACCGTCTGTCGACTGCAGGTTCAACGGATCATTGGCGAACGCCGTCCGCTGCTCGGTTGTCAGCTGCTGCGCGCCCTTCTGCCAGGCGTCGCTGAGGGCAACCACATGGTCGATCTGGACGGCGCTGCTGGTGGCAGTCCCCCGCAGGAAGCTGATGGTGGAGCCCGTGTAGGGATCCGCCAGCGTTCCCGTCTGCACCTTGCAGGGAACACTGTTGGTGAACGTAATGGCCGTCAGGTCGCGCTTGAGAATGTCGTTCCTGGTGTCGCAACCGTTACGGTCCACGTCCGCCCAGGCCTGCCCGAACAACGCACGGTCATATCCCGTTTTGGGCGCCCGGCCCTTAATCGGGAGCGTGGCCAGCAGATCGACCGCCTTCGTCGCGAAGGCCGGCTGCGTCTTCGGAGCCGTGGCGGTGATGCCCTGCGCCAAAAGGTAGGGAGTCTCCGGATCCAGCGGCTCACCCGTCTCCTGGGCCGTCGGAGCGGACGACGGCGTGGGCGTGGGTATGGCTGTTGCGCTTGCTTTTGTGGTGGTTGGCGAAGCGTTCTTATCCAAAGAGGCGGCCCGGAGGTCCTCCGGAGCAGGCCGCGGCGTTACGGCGGCCCCGGCGATAAGAAGCGCAAAGGAGACAGCAAGGGCGATGGCACCTGACTTCCGCTTCGCCGGTAGCCTCGCCCAGGATCGGCGTCCGGTTGCCAGGACATAGAGGCCGGTGATGGCGCCCGAGAAGGCCAGGACGACGAGTGCTCCTCCCACGCCACTGCCAAACGAAGCGATGATCATGAACAGGGCGGTGACGGCCCCAACGATGAACGTTGAAACAGGCTGCTTACGCGGCGGCTTCTGGCCAGGCCCGGGCCCGGGAGCAGATGGAGCTGACCCCAGGAGGGTCTCATAGTTCGACAAGTTTCCCCATTAATAAAGGCCCAGGCAACCTGGCCGGGCCTCTTGCTTTCAACACATTTGTGCTCTGACAAGCCTATTTAGTTGCAGGCCCGTGCGGTCGATATCGCGGCGATCCTGCCGAAAGCCTGATTGAGTCTTGATCCAACCTTGATAACCGTCCGTCGAATTGCCATCCGCAGAACGTCCCTTGCAGCCGCCCACTGACCGGAGCATAATGGTTAGCAGAGCTAATTAGCAGTGCTAACTATCGCCGGAGGCGCAAGAGTCCATGACCATCAACGAAACGACGGACCGGGAAACTATCGGGTCCATCAGTCCGCACACCCTGGCGATGGAGCTTCGCACTGCCGTCATGCGGACCTCCCGCCGGCTCCGGGTCGAAGCAACCGGAGAGGTGATCACGCCGGGACAATACACAGTGCTGGCTCAGCTGCACGGCGGCGGCCCCCGCACGCTCCGGGAACTGGCTGAAAGCGAGCATGTACAGGCACCTTCCATGACACGCATCGTCAATGCCCTTACGGAGCAGGGCTTTGTGTCCCGGTCGGCCAGCCCCGAGGACGGACGCCAGGTGCAGGTAACCATCACGCCTGCCGGTGCGGCTGTCCTGGAACAGGCCCGCAGCCAGCGGACCGCATGGCTGGCCCACCGGGTGGCCGGCCTCAGCGCCGAGGACCGCCGGACACTGAGCCGCGCCGCCCACATCATGCAGGACATGAGCGCCAAATGAGCACGATGTTCCAGGCACTGGAGGACCGCAGCTACCGCTTGTGGGCCGGCGGGGCCCTGGTGTCCAACGTTGGCACCTGGATGCAGAGGGTGGCGCAGGACTGGCTGGTACTGACCGTCCTCACCAACCATTCAGGCACCGCCGTCGGCATCACTACGTTTCTCCAGTTCCTTCCGATGCTGCTGCTCGGCCCCTACGGGGGCGTCCTCGCCGACCGTTACCGCAAACGCGTGATCCTGCTGTGGACGCAGTCGGCAATGGGCCTGTGCGGGCTGGCCGTTGGGCTCCTGGTGGTGACCGGTTCAGCGCAGCTGTGGCATGCCTATCTGACTGCCCTCTGCCTCGGACTGGCCAGCGCCGTTGACGGACCCACACGCCTGGCCTTCGTTTCCGAACTCGTGGGCCAGGACAAGGTAGCCAATGCAGTGGCACTGAATTCTGCTTCTTTCAACACCGCCCGGCTCACAGGTCCTGCCATCGCTGGCGTGCTCATTGCCTGGGTCGGCACCGGCCCCGTGTTTCTGCTGAATGCAGCCAGCTTCGCGGCCGTCATTATCGCGCTGACACGGATCCGGGCAGCGGAGTCTGCCCCGTCCGCTCAGGCACCCCGAGGCAAACGCCAGGTCGCGGAGGGCCTGGGCTACGTGCGCCGCCGGCCCGACCTGGTGCTGATCCTTGTCCTGGTGGGCATCCTTGGGGCCTTCGGCATGAATTTCCCCATCACCAATGCCCTGATGTCCACGACGGAATTCGGGATGGGGCCCGGGGAATTCGGGCTCCTGGGCTCGATCATGGCCGTGGGAACACTGGCCGGCGCGCTGCTCGCCGCCCGCAGGGACCGTCCCAGGCTGCGTTTCCTTCTTGGCGGGGCCCTGGGGTTGGGCTTCTTCACCCTCATTGGCAGCGTGTCGCCGTCGTTCTGGTTGTACGCGGCGGTCCTGATACCCGTCGGCCTGGCATCAATGACATTCCTGAACAGCTGTAATACGAGCATCCAGCTCACCGTGGACCCGCGGTTCCGCGGACGGGTGCTTGCCCTGTCCCTGGCCGTCCTTCAGGGCGGGACCGCCCTGGGGGCGCCCCTCATGGGCTGGATCGGCACCGAACTCGGCGCGCGCTGGGCCGTGGCCGCCAGCGGAACGATTGTCTTGCTGACCGGCCTGTGCGCGGTGACAGTTGTCGCCCGAAGAAGCCGGCTGACCTTCCGGGAGCAGCTTCGGACCGCGCTCCCCCGGAAGCGCGAATCCGTCGCCTGAATGGTTGTTAGCTGCGCTGGGAGATATTGAGAATATTCCCCTCGCTGTCCAGGAACCAGGCGGCTTTCCCCCAGTCATTGGTGGCAACGCCGTTCTCCGTCTTCAGGCCGGGAAAGTCGTACTCTTCGAAAACGACGCCGCGGCCCCGCAGTTCCTCCATCTCGCGTTCGATGTTGTCCGTCTCCCAGCCCATCTGAGTGTTTTTGGCTGAACCTGCATTCTCTGTCTGGTAAACGAGGAAGCTCGTCCCCTTGCCTGCGCGGTACATCAGGCTGTCGTCCTCAGGGGTTTCGGAAGGCTCCAACCCCAGCTTGTCCCGATAGAAATCCTTCGCCCTGTTGATGTCCTTCGCGGGGAGGACAGCCATGATCTCTAAGTCCTTGAGCATGATGATTTCCTTTTGTGCATTCTTTTGTTGCTGGATGGCGATCCTCTCCCCCGGTTTCGGTCCCGGAGCGTGCTTATCCGGGCCGCGTGGCCGCCCGTTCCGCCGAATGCCGGGACGGCCACCTGGGACTCTGCAACGCCCCTCCAGCCATCATCGGCGCGAGGGTCCCCGAAAGCTTATGTGGCCATTATGGAACTGATTTGTGCCCACGGAAATAGTCGTTTAATTACCGTCCACGGGCCGGTTCAGAACCCTTCGACTTTCACGCAATTAACCCCGCTCCGGGCGCCCCTATGGGCGGGATAATGAAAACTCAGCGCTCGGACGGCTCTAAGGAATCGATCATGGGAAAAGTATCCGTCACCAACAATGTCTCGCTGGACGGCGTGATGCAGGCCCCCGGCAGGCCCGACGAGGATACCCGCGGGGGCTTCGACCGCGGCGGCTGGGCGGTGCCCTACACAGATCCCGTCATGGCCGGCGCCATGGCGGAAGGAATGTCGCGGCCGGGCGTCCTCCTGTTGGGGAGGCGCACCTATGAGGATTTCGCAGGCTACTGGCCGCAGCAAAAAGACAATCCCTATACGGAAGTCCTGGACAACACCTGGAAATACGTCGCCTCGAACACGCTGACAGAACCGTTGCCCTGGAAGAACTCCACCCTCCTCACCGGTGACGCGGCAGATGCGGTGGCCGAACTGAAGAACCAGCCCGGGCCGGACATTGCCATCCTCGGCAGCGGGGAACTCATCCAGTCGCTGAGGCGCCGGAATCTCATCGACGAGTACGTGCTCCTCATCTATCCGCTAATTCTCGGAGCGGGCCGCCGCCTGTTCCCTGACGGGGCGCCGCCGTCGGGGCTCCGGCTCACCAACAGCCTGACGACGACCACCGGCGTCGTGATCGCCACGTATCAGACAGCGTGAACCAAGCCGGCCCTACTTCAGGATCTCCGCGCGGCGCAGTAGGACGATGTCCTCCAGCACGTCGTCCGGGACAGGGTGGTCCGGCGTGAAACGGATGGTCCCCTTGGACAGGGAGTATCCCTCAAGCCTGCCGGCGACGGCGTCAATCACCGCAGGGGAAAACGGAAAGATGGAGAGGTGCTTGGCCGCCGCCACGACACCGATGAGGGGCTTGCCCTCTAACTTCAGGGCAGGCATCCCGTAGCTCATCCCCTCCACAGCCTCCGGCACCAAGGCCCGGGCAGTGTCTATGACGCGCTGCAGGCATCCGCGTTCGGGCTCAGGCAGATCGGCCAAGGAATCGTCAACGGAACCCATGGGCCATTCTATTCACGCCGGACGTGACGGCGGCACTGAGATGAGGGGGTGGCACGGGACCGTGTCAGGCAGCGGCTTTCTCGACGAGCGCGCGAATCTTGGCCTCCGTTGCAGCATCCAGCGAGGTGATATTCCAAGCGACCGGGTGCATATGGGCGCCTTCCTCACGTGCGGGGTTCACAACTTCGCCAAAACCGAACGCGATGAAGTCCTTATCCGGTTTGATGTAGCAGATGTCCTTGCCGTCCTTCACATAGAACGGGAGTCCCCAGCGGACGATCGGTTCTAACGAGGGCGCGCTCTCCCGGATGATGCGATGCAGGCGTTCCCCAATTTCCCGATACTCTGCGGGGGCTTCGCTGAGTTTGCTGAGAACAGCCGCGTCACCCTTCTTCGTGAACATCGTGTTCAGGCCTCCTTCAAATCGTCGTCAGGCAGTTGTTGTAGCCGGCCTCGTGTGCGCGTGGACCACGCAGGTGTCGGGACCAGCGACGGCGCCAAGCCTATGTCGCCGGAGCGAGGTAGTCGAGGCATGCAGGAGTTGGCCGTCACCGAGCGCCCGTTGACTGGGTGGGGTCGGCACGGCAGGCTGTGAGGACATCCGCGGCAAGGGGAGCACGATGAAGTACCCGGTGTACCTGATCGCCGTCGCGGCTGTGCTCGGGTTCGCCCTTGGCGAGGGGCAGATGACCGCGGCCTACCGATCCAAGCGCGAGCGGGACCTCACAGTGGTGGCCCGGTCGAAGGCCGGATTCAAGTCGATGGGCTTCTGGTACACGTCCTTTTCAACCACGGTAACGGTGGAGTCGGTGGAGGTGACCGGTTCGGAGGCTGGCGTCCGGTTCAAGGAATTAACCGAGCAATACCAGGCCTCGACGGCGAATGGGCCCAGCATCGCCCCCTCGGCCTACTCGCTGCCGCAGACCGCAACATTCCGTGCATCCGGGGACGGCTGGCAGCTGGACAGCATCACCCCTACCGTGCACGGGGGCGGCCTGCCAATGTCCGTCGTCGAGGACTGAGAACTGCCCCGTAGGCCGGCCTGCTTTCAGGCGGTCATTGCCCGGGACAAGGGTCGTTGGCATGATGAGGAAACCAACCGTGCCGCAAAATCAGACGGGGAGACTGCCATGAAAGCTGTCCAATTCACCGAGTATGGCGGGCCGGAGGTCCTCAAGCTCGTCGACGTAGAGGAACCGCACGCCGGGCCTGGCCAGATCCGTGTGGCCGTTCGTGCGGCAGGCGTCAATAGCTTCGACTGGAAGATTCGACGCGGGGCACTGGCAGCCGTCATGCCGATGAGTTTTCCTGCCGGAGTGGGGCTGGATGCATCGGGAATCGTGGACGAGGTCGGCGACGGTGTGCAGGGAACTGCAGTCGGTGAGGAGGTCTTCGGCAGCGTCCCCATTAACCCCTCCTCCACCGGCGCGGCGGCCCAGTACGCGGTGTTGGCCGAGTGGGCGAAGAAGCCGGAGAGTCTCTCCTTTGAAGAGGCTGCCGGGTATCCGATGTCGACCGAAACGGCGCGCCGGGCGTTGAACGTGTTGCCCCTGGAGACCGGTCAGACCCTCCTTGTCAATGGAGCCGCTGGCGGTGTGGGCCTGTCCGCCGTCCAATTCGCCCTCGCCGCCGAAGCCACTGTGATCGGCACGGCCAGTGAGGGGCATCACGAGTATTTGCGCTCCCTCGGTGCGATCCCGACGACGTACGGCCCCGGTCTGGTTGACCGGGTGCGGGAGCTTGCCCCGAGCGGAGTCGATGTCGCCCTCGACGCGGTGGGCTCCGGGATCCTGCCGGA
The DNA here is from genome assembly GCF_030816475.1 of Arthrobacter pascens. Lineage (NCBI taxonomy): Bacteria > Bacillati > Actinomycetota > Actinomycetes > Micrococcales > Micrococcaceae > Arthrobacter > Arthrobacter pascens. The sequence goes on from NZ_JAUSXF010000001.1 coordinate 3,340,311, forward strand.
GCTCATTGAGCTCACAGGCAGTGCCGACAGGGTTATCACCACCGCCGACAACCGGGCCGCCGAGTATGGCGTGCGGCTCACTGGCGGAATAGGCCCGGACCGTGCGCCGCAAGCACGCACCGAAGCGGCTGCGCTATTCGAGCAGGGAAAGTTTCGCCTGCCGGTCGAGGAAACCTTTTCGTTGGAAAATGTCGCGGCCGCGCACGCGAAAAGCGAACAGGGCCACGTGCTGGGCAAATTCATCGTGACTGTGTAATCGTCGGCATACCGGAAAACATCTGGCGGCAATCCGTTTCGCTCCGCCATCAACGGAATAGACCAGTCCCTAATCTTGAGCAAATACTTCACCCGTTTTCGGCTGATGCTGAGCAGAGATGGCTAGCTTGGGTGCATCAGCGAAAGGGAAGGTGAACTGGAATGACGATATTTGAGTACTTGTCAGGATTAGCCATCATGCTTGGTTCTCTGGCAGCGCTCCTCGGACTGTCTGCGGGAGTCATCCGCTACCGGACAGGACGGCACGTAACGCCGGCTCCTTAAGCCGGAGCCCCGCCGACGTCACAATGGCGGGGTGCTCGGTGCCGCCGTCGACCCCCGCACCACCAGCTCCGTCCCGAGCTCGATCCGCTGCGGCAGTTCCTCGTCCCCGTCCAGGTGCCGGAGCAGGGCGCGCATCGCGGTCTCCGCCATCTGGACCACAGGATGGCGGATGGTGGTCAGCCCGGGCTCGATCCACTCAGCCGCTGGAATGTCGTCAAAGCCAACGATGGACAAATCCTGCGGAATACGGAGGCCGGCCGCGCGCGCAGCCCGGTACGCACCCAGGGCCTGGGCGTCGTTGCCCGTGAAAATCGCGGTGGGCCTTTCGGCCAGCTCCAGTAATTTCCGGGTTCCGGCCTCGCCCGCCTCAGTTGAGAAGTCGCCCGGAACCATCAGTTCCGGATCCACCCTGACCCCGGCGCGGCGCAGCGCGGAAATGTACCCGTCCTCGCGGGCACTGCTGCACTGCAGGTCCTCGCGGCCGCCGATCATGCCGATCCGCCGGTGGCCCAGCTGCAGAAGGTATTCCGTCGCCGCGTGGGCGCCCTCCCAGTTCGCGGCCCCCACCGTCATCAGATCAGGGCCGGGCTGGCCCACCGGGTCAATGAGCACCACCGGGATCCCCAGCGACTTGATCCGCTGGATCTGCTTGGCGTCGAGTTCATAGACCGCCATCAGCAGCCCGTCCGACTTCCGCTCGGCAAGGTTCGCCAGCCAGGGCCTGATCCGCGAGCCGTCCATGGACAAGCTGCTCACTACCGTGCCGTACCCGGCATCCTGCGCCACGCGCTCCACGCCTTCGATGATCTCCAGCGCCCACTCCGAACCCAGCCCGGGGAACACCAGATCGATCAGGCCGGCCTTCTTGCTCCGCTTCGCCGGGCGGCGGGCATAGTCCCGCCTGGCGATGATCTCCTCCACCCGGGCCCTTGTGGCCGTCGCAACATGGGCACGGCCGTTCAGCACTTTGGAAACGGTGGGAACCGAGACGCCGGCCTCCCGGGCAATCTCGCTGATCGTCGCCCGCCCGACGTCCTGTTTGCTCACCACGGAACCCACCTTCCAGCCGGAGTGACCTCGCAGCGCTAATCGGTTTCGGAAAGTTCCCAAGCCTGGATCCGGCCGCACATGCCGTAAATCCTGCTGGTATTCCGTTTTCCCATGATAGTCCGCGCATCCTGCAGATAGAAACTTTCGGCCGCTTCCAGAGAACGCAACTGCTTCCGGGTGGTTTCGGCCTGCTGCTCCGCTCCTTCGGACAGGAATTCCGCCCACCTCCCGGCCTTGGAACTGACCAGCCGCGCCGCCGCAGCATGGAAACCTGCCAGGGCGGCGGGGCCGGATGCCAGGACGGCCTCCTTCAGCGCCAGGTACCCTTCGAGTGCCAGATCACGACGACGGCGGGCGGCGTCCTCGCCTGCCGCCAGTCCGGCGTCGGCGTCCCGGAGTTCAAGCACCGCCGCGCGGCGGTACGCCTCAGCGTCGGCGAGGTGCTCCTGCGGGAAGGTCATCACGGCGTCGCCGTTTTCCGGCAGCCCGGCGTTCTGCATGACCACCAGGACCTTCAGGTCGCCCGAATCGTTGATGGCCCGGTGCACTGTGCCGGGGGTGAACCACACCACGGCTCCCGGCGCCAGCAGTGTGGACGTGAACCCGCGCGAGTCCAGCGTCTCCAGCCGGCCGGTGCCCGCCAGCACCACATAGGCCTCGGTGGATGCGGTGTGCAAATGCGGTGCGCCACCGGCGGCACCGTCCTGGCCCGGCCAGTTGTAGATGCTGATCTCGGACACGGCGGTGGCTCCGGGAAACGTGGTGCCCACGGTTCAGGTCCAGCTGTCCAGCGCGGCCCGGGCGGCGCCGGCGAGCGCCCCGGCGAAGCCTTCATCCAGGCTCCCGTCCGCGATTACCACGGCGTACCGGTACGTCAGCGGCGCGCCTTCACTCAGGGGCACCACCTCACTGAAGAACGGCGCGGAACCCAGGCAGGCGAACATCGATGAGCGGGCGAACCACTGATTCGGCGCCCCGGGGTTGGCGCCGTCCTCCACGAACATGATCGAAGAGAAGCGGCAGGTCACATCATGCTGGCCTGTGAAGGCGATCCACGGCGACCGGCTGCCCATGAGCTCGTCCCCGCCGGCGCCCTGCCCGGAGCGGAATTCGCCTCCCGTGAAGGACCGCGGTCCGCGCCAGAACAGTCCGCCGTAGCCGGCGTTGTCCCTGCCCTCCGTGGTGGGGCTGCCGATCCCGATCTCGGCGCCGGAGATGTTGTGCATCTCCGTCTCGAACAAAAGCACCCAGCCGGCCGCGGGCCTGCCGGGAACATCCAGCAGCCGGACGTTGAAACGGCGCTGCTCGGCTATCACCGGCCGGCCGTCCTGGCCGGACCAGTGCAGGACTTCCGACGCCGTGATCCCGGCACCGGAATCATTGATCGCCGTGAACGCCCGATGCTTCATGGCGCCGTTGTTGTCCAGGTTGGCGTAGCCCGTGGCCCGGGTGTACGTGGCGCCGCCCCAGAAGTTGTGCTCCCCTACATTGGGCAGCGCCCAAGAGAGGCCCTTGTGCCACACATGGTCCCAGGGCCGGGAAATGGTCACCTCGTCGCCGTCCAGGGTGGTGAGCGGGTGGAAGAACGGCCGCGGGCTCTCATACTGGTCATCCGCGGGCCGGTAGGTGTACCTGGCAATCTGCTGGCTGCCGGCCGAGAAGACCAGGGCGGTGCCGTCGTCGGAATAGCTCAGCTCTGTTTGTTCCACGGCGGTTTGTTGCACGGCGGTTTGGTGCACGGCGGCTTGGTGCAGGGCGGGATCGGTAGCAGCGGAATCGGTTGCGACAGGGCTGGTCATGAAAACTCCAAATATCGGGGGTTTGGTGCCGGAAAAAGATCAGGCGACGGCGGTGGCGGCAGTGGCTGTTGAATTCAGGACCCGGGTTCCCAGGCCGTCGCCGTCCATGCCTGAGTAAAAGGTGTGGCCGGGGACAATCTCTCCCCGGCGCACGGTTTTGCCCGTGAAGGCGGAGGCGTAGATGGCGGCAGCGAACTCCAGCGTCTGCCGGGCCGAGTCCGCCCCGGCTGGAAGCGGCTGTCCGGCGTCGAGCGCGTCATACATGGCCAGGAACTGGGCGGAGTGGCCGCTGCCCAGTTCCAGCGGTTGGCTTTCCCACGCATTCCGGACCGGATCCTCATGACCCGGCGCGGCAGTGATGGTCCAGTCGTTGCTGCCGTACCCGTACAGGTGGCTGAGCTCCACGGTGGCGAACTCGCAGTCGACCCGGATGTCCGAGGTCTCCCGCGGGGACAGCAGCGAGTTGGTGACGGTGGCTACAGCGCCGTTGGCGAAGCGCACAATTGCCACGGACAGATCCTCGGTGGAGGTGGCCCGCGCCTGCCGCGAGGCAAGGGCCGTCACCTCCTCCCACGGTCCCAGCAGATGGAGCAGGAGATCGAACTGGTGGATGCCGTGGCCCATGGTGGGACCGCCGCCTTCGGCTGCCCAGGTGCCGCGCCACGGCACATCCCAGTAACTGTCGGGGCGATACCAGAGGGTATCGCAGCGCGCCACGAGCGGACGGCCGAAATCGCCGGCGCCGATCAGGGAGCGGGCAGCGGCCGAGGCATCCCCGAACCGGTGCTGAAAGACGCAGGAGAACTGCGCTCCGCCTTTTGCCTGCGCCGTTTCCAGCCTGTCGAAGTCGGCCAGGGACAGGGCCGGCGGCTTCTCGGAGAGGACGTGGGCGCCGGCTTCCAGGCACTCGATGGCCTGGTCAATGTGCAGCATCGGCGGGGTGCACAGGTGCACGATGTCCGGCTTCGCCTCCGCCAGCAGCTCTGTGAGGCCCAGGTAGCGGCCCGAAATGTTGTGCTGGTCGCCGAAGGCCTGCAGCCTGGACTCATCCACATCGCAGGCGGCCACCAGCTCCGCCCGGCCGCCGGTCCGGGCCAGATTGTCAGCATGCACCGCCGCAATCCCGCCTGTTCCCACAATGGCCACTTTGTACGTCCGCATCTGAAATTCTCCGCCTTTGCAGTCAGTCATCGGGAGCGCTCCGGATATTTCCGAAACTTTCCAAACTGCACCAGAAGTTTCTGCCGCAGCTTGAGGGCAGCCTTGCCCCGGCCCTTCAACCGTAGGAAGCCAATCCGTTCAAAGTCAAGGGTTTTCAAATCTAGAAAGTAAACAAAATTTTCTGATACTTTCTAAGAAACGTGTTCCAAACCTAGGAGAAGCGTGTGAGCAGCGTTGCCCAGAATGAAGTTCTGCCCCGCGATGCCGGTCAGGACGCCGTCGAACGCCTGGTGCGGGAGATGACCCTGGAGGAAAAAGCAGCCCAGCTGGTGGGCGTCTGGGTGAATGCCTCGACCGACGGCGACTCGGTTGCGCCGCTGCAAAGCCAGCTGGCCGGCGATGACCGGTCCTGGGATGAGGTCATCTCCCGGGGCCTGGGGCAGATTACCAGGATGTACGGGACAACACCGCTGGAACCCGTGGAGGGTGCACGGCGCCTGGCGGCGGCCCAGGAACAGATTATGGCAGCCTCCCGCTTCGGCATTCCTGCCCAGGTGCACGAGGAATGCCTGGCCGGCCTCGCCGCCTGGAAAGCCACAGCATTCCCTGTGCCGCTCGCCTGGGGCGCCACGTTCAACCCTGACCTGGTGCGCATGATGGCCGGAAGGATCGCTGCCGGCATGCGTTCACTGGGCGTGCACCAGGGCCTGGCGCCCGTGCTGGATGTGGTCCGGGACCTGCGCTGGGGCCGGGTGGAGGAGACCATCGGCGAGGATCCTTATCTGGTGGGCACTGTGGCCACCGCCTACGTCCAGGGCCTGGAGTCCGCGGGAATCGTAGCCACGCTTAAGCACTTTGTGGGCTACTCGGCCTCCCGCGCCGGCCGCAACCACGCGCCTGTCTCCATGGGTCCGCGCGAACTGGCCGACGTCATGCTGCCGCCTTTCGAGATGGCCATCAGGCACGGCGGGGCCCGGTCGGTGATGCACGCGTACACCGACATCGACGGCGTCCCGGCCGCGGCCAACCCCGCCCTGCTCACTACGCTTTTGCGGGACGAATGGGGCTTCACCGGAACTGTGGTCGCCGACTACTTCGGCGTGGCCTTCCTCCACCACACCCACGGCGTGGCGGCCGACGCGGGCGATGCCGCGGTGCTGGCACTGCAGGCGGGGGTCGACGTCGAACTTCCCACCGTGAACTGCTTCGGCGAGCCGCTGCTCCAGCGCGTCCGCGACGGCGCACTGGACGAATCGGTCATTGATACCGCGCTGCGCCGGGTCTTGCGGCAGAAGCTGGAAGCCGGGCTCCTCTCCCCCGGCTTCCAGCCTGCCCCGCCTGCCCTGGCCGGCGGCCAGGTCGATCTGGATCCGCCTGGGAACCGTGATCTCGCCCGGCTCGTGGCGGGGCAGTCCCTGGTGCTGTTGAGCAACAGGACGTTCGACGGCGGTCCGGCGCTTCCGCTGCTCCCCGGAGGTCAGGGTTCACTGGGCATTGTGGGCCCGCTGGCCGAGGATCCGTTTGCCATGCTGGGCTGCTATTCCTTCGACGCGCATGTCGGAGCGTCGCACCCGGACGTGCCCATGGGCATTTCGGTGCCCACCGTCGCCGGGGCCGCTTCGGCGCGGTTTGGCACCGTCCACAGTTCGGTGACGGGCACCTGCGAGGCGGCCAGCGAGGAACAGGTCCTGGAGGCCTGCCGGGTTGCTTCCGAGGTGGATACCTGCGTGATCGTCGTGGGTGACAATGCGGGGCTGTTCGGCCGCGGAACCTCCGGCGAGGGCAACGATGCCGCCGATCTCCGCCTCCCCGGCGACCAGCACCCCATGCTGGACCGGATCCTTGCGGCTGCGTCCGGCGCCGGCACCCGTACCGTCCTGGTGGTCCTCAGCGGCCGGCCCTACGCGCTCGGGGATTTCGCCGAACGGGCCGACGCCATCATTCAGGGGTTCTTTCCCGGCGAGGAGGGTGCCGAGGCGCTCTGGGACGTGCTCACCGGCGTCGTCAATCCATCCGGCAAACTTCCGGTGTCCATCCCCCGGACCCCGGGCGGGCAGCCTGGCACCTACCTGCACAGCAGGCTGGCGGGCCCTTCAGAGGTCAGCGCTCTTGACCCGTCACCCCTGTACGGCTTCGGCCACGGCGGCTCGTACACCACCTTCGGCTTCTCGGACCATCATTGCAGCAGCCGCTCCATCCCGACGTCGGGCGCCGTCACCATCGGCTGCACTGTCACCAACACGGGCGTGCTGGCTGGCGCCGAGGTAGTGCAGCTGTACCTCGAGGACCCGGTGGGCGAGGTGGTCCGCCCGGTCCGGGAGCTGATCGGCTACACCCGGGTGGAACTGGCCGCCGGTGCCTCCGCCGCCGTGGAGTTCACCGTGCACGCCGACCGCACGTCCTTCACCGGGCTGGGGATGGAACGCATCGTGGCGCCCGGACTCGTGAAGCTGCACGTGTCGACGTCGAGCACCACCGACGTGCATACGCACGACGTGATCCTGGACGGTGAGCGCCGGGTGGTGGGGTTTCAGCGGGAGATGCTGACGCCGGCCAGGGTCACGCCCAGCTCGTCCGCCGCGCGTGGCGCCGCCTCCGAAGCTCCACGTAGCCAGTGACAAGGAGCAGCAGCATCACGGCAAACGCGAGGACGACGGCGGCGGGCACCAGCGCGCTCACCGGTATGAGCAGGGCAGCGATCACCACTGTCGGCAGTGCCCAAGGCAGCACAGTGCGCACCGGCTGCCCGTATCGCAGCGAGATCATCGCGTTGGTCGCGTAGAACAGGGCCACACCCCCGCCGAGCGATATGCCGGAACCGAGCGGCAGGTGCTCATACGGCTCCGGAATCGCCGTCGCGATTGCGCCGGCGATTGCTGTCACTCCCAGGACCAGGAGAAACGGCAGGAACAGTGTGGTCTGCAGTATCCCGGCGAAGTCTGACCGGGCCTGGAGCCGCAGCAGCCCCGCCGTCATCGTACCGGTGCCGTACTGGAAGAACGCCCAGCCAAGGAGGGCAACGACGAGGAACCCCAGTGCCCCGACCAGGCCGGAGCCCGGGCCCCATTCATCCGAGACCTCACTGACGATGGTAAAAATCGATTCGCCAAGAACGATGATCACAAAAAGGCCGAGCCGTTCAGACGCATGCTCGATGTTGATGCCGCCGACTCCCCTGTCCGGCCAAAGGCGGGCGCCCAGCGCCGCCATGCCGACCTCGACGGCGATGGAGACGGCCCACAAGATGACAGCAATGTGGAGCGGTAAAAAGGCTGCGGCGAGCCAGAGGAGCGCCGTTCCGCCGTTATAGATCCAGATCCGCCACGGTGTATCCGCCGATTTTTGGCCATGCTGGTAAAGCCACAGGACCAGCAGGACGGCGCGCATCGCGGCGTTGCCAAGCGAAAAGGCCCACGACCGTTCACCAAAAGCGCCCGGAGCTGCGGCCGCCATGACGCTGCTTGCGGCCATGGCCGCCAGCATCGCAACGCCCAGCGCCCGGGCCGACAAACGGGGCAGCAGGTTAACGACAGAGGCGATGTTGACCCAGGCCCACCAGGCCGGGAAGAAAAGCAGGACAAACGTGCCGAACTGGGCCAGGCCGGGGTCGCCGTGGATCCCGTGGGCCAACTGCCCCACGAACGCGACAAAGACGAGGTCGAAGAACAGTTCCATCCAGTGCACGCGGCCGGGATCACGGAATCTCTCCATCATTGCCCCATGCTATTGCCGGGCCACCCGGTTATGTAGGTCCCGGCTACACACGCTCTTGTCCTTAGCTATACACTCGAGTAGCATCCTATACATGCGTACAGCAGTGATGACTTCGCTGAGCAGCCAGAACCTGGAGCTGACTGCCCGGACACGGCTTCGCAACGCGGCAATCGAGTGCTTCGCCATCGACGGGTTCGATGTCTCCGTGCGCACCATTGCCTCGCAGGCCGCCGTAAGCGCCGGCCTGATCAGGCATCATTTCGGGTCAAAGGACCTGCTTCGGGAGGAATGCGATGCCGCCGTCCTGACTACGCTCCGCGAGCTCAAGAGCGCCGCCGTCGAAATGCCCTCCGGGCAGCTCATGGAACTGCTGGCTCAGGCCGACGAATACGGCGGTCTCCTGCTGTACATCCTGCGCAGCGTGCGCGACGGCGGCAGCGGGGGCCGGGCGTTCCTCGAGCACATGATCGCCGATGCCCAGGAATACACCCGGAAGGCCATCGACACGGGCCTGCTGAAGCCGAGCCACGATCCGGAGGCCCGCGTCCGCTATCTGGTGATGCAGGGTGTCGGCGGCATGATCGTGGCACTCTCCCGCTACCCGAACATCACCATGGACAATTTTTCCGCCATCATGTCCGAGATCATGGCCGACATGACGCTGCCGCAGCTGGAGCTGTACAGCCAGGGACTATTCGCCGACAGCAGTGTCTTCGACGAATATCTGCGCGCCACCGGCAGGACGGACCGCCCTGCTTCAACCCAATCCTGATCGGTTCTCAGCAAGAGGAGTTCCCGTGTCCACATCAAGTCCCGCCATTGAAGTTGTTGGCCTTCGAAAGTCGTTCGGGCGCCAGGTTGCGCTCGACGGCCTGGACCTGAGGGTCGGGACAGGCCAGATCGCCGGCTTCCTTGGACCCAACGGATCAGGCAAGTCCACCACCATCCGGATCCTGCTGGGAATGCTGCGGGCTGAAGCCAGCACCGTGCGGGTCCTCGGCGGTGATCCCTGGAACGACGCCGTCGCCCTGCACCGCCGCATTGCCTACGTCCCCGGGGACGTGAATCTTTGGCCGAACCTCACCGGAGGGCAGGCAATCGACATCCTGGGTGAGCTCAGGGGCGGCGCCAGCAGGGCCCGCCGGGATGAGCTTCTGCAGCGTTTCGAACTTGATCCGTCGAAGAAGGCGCGCGCCTACTCGAAGGGGAACCGGCAAAAGGTCGCCCTGGTCTCCGCACTGGCATCGGATGCGGAACTTCTGATCCTGGACGAGCCGACGTCGGGGCTCGACCCGATCATGGAGGCTGCGTTCAGGGCCTGCATCCGGGAGGTCAAGGCCGAGGGCCGCTCGGTGCTGTTGTCCAGCCACATCTTTGCCGAGGTCGAAAACCTCTGCGACACCGTGACCATCATCCGGAAGGGCAGAACCGTCGAGTCCGGGACCCTTGCCGAGCTTCGCCACCTGCGGCACACCACCATTTCGGTAACCCTGGACGACCCCGCCGCCGACCTGTCCCTCGTCCCCGGAGTCAACGACCTGGCACGGGACGGGGAGCGCTGCACTTTTACCGTTTCCGACGCGGATCTTGCCGGCGTCTTGGCGGCTCTGGCCCGCTGGCGGCCACGGGCGCTTGTCTCGACGCCGCCGTCGCTCGAAGAGATTTTCCTCCGGCATTACGGCCCGGAGATGGCAGCTGAAGGGGTGACGGTCTGATGACTGCGGCTCCGGCATCAGCCTCGTCCTCGCCATCGGCATCGGCCAGGAAGCCGCGTGCTTCCACCCACCGGCTCGCGTCCCAATCAACTACGCAGGGCCTGCGGAACATGGTGGTCTTCATCCTCCGCCGCAACTGGCTGCGGCTGCTGGTCTGGACCATGCTGCTGGCGAGCATGATCCCGCTCGTCTACGAGTCGCAGCGCGCCGCGTTTCCCACCCAGGCCGACCGCGAGGCCTACGCGTCGATCGCGAACACGCCGGCGGTGGCCGCTCTCACCGGGACGCCGTATGCAGCCGATACGCTGGGCGGCATCCTGGTCCTCAAGATCTGGATGACGCTCGCCATCACCCTCGCCTTCGCCACCGTCTTCCTTGTGACACGGAACGGCCGCGCCGACGAGGAAGCAGGACGCACTGAATTGCTGCGGTCCAGCGTGCTCGGCCGGCACGCCTACACCCTGGCGAACTATCTCGTCGTCGGCGCCTTCAATGTTCTGGTCGGTATCACGATTGCAGGTGCCGCGGTCGCCCTTGGCCTTCCGGTCGACGGCGGCCTGGTCCTTGGCGCGTCACTCACCGGCCTTGGGCTCTTCTTCCTGGGCGTTTCCGCCGTTGTTGGTCAGCTCGCCTCGACCAGCCGCGGCGCGAATGGTTTCGCCAGCATGGTCATCGGCGCGGCGTTTGTGATCCGCGCGGTCGGCGACCTGGAAGGCATGGGCACCACACCCGGCTGGATCTCCCTCGTGTCTCCCATCGGCTGGGCGCAACAGATGCGCCCGTTCGGGGAAAACCAGTGGTGGCCGCTGGCTCAGTTAGTGGTGGGCGGCGTCCTGCTTTGTGCCGTTGCCCTGCGGCTCGAAGCCCGGCGCGACCTCGGATCCGGCGTGCTGCCGGACCGGCCCGGGCCGGCCGAGGCGAGCCCGGCCATGATGATGCCGTTGGGCCTGGCTCTCCGGCTTCAGCGGGGTTCCCTTGTCGGCTGGTTCGCCGCCGTCGTGGTCATGGGCCTGCTGTACGGCTCGGTGGCCGCACAAATGGCTGACCTCCTGGCATCCAACGCCATGTACGCCGCCATGTTCGCTGGCCATGGCTCGTCGTTCACGGACGGCGTCATCGGGCTGCTCGTGATGCTGAACGCCATCGTCGCCAGCGCATTCGTCGTCGAGAGTGCGCTGCAGGTGCGGGCCGAGGAGGCCTCCGGCCTCGCCGAGCCCCAGCTTGCGGGGAGCGTCTCCAGGCTTCGATGGACCGGCGGCCGCCTGCTGCTGCCGGTGATCGGCTCCGCGCTGCTGCTGGTCATTGGGGGGCTGGTGATGGGCGCTGCATACGGAGCCTCGCAGTCCGATGCCTCGCAGGTCTGGGTGCTCCTGGGTGCGGCCATTGCCTATTGGCCCGGCGTGCTCGTCACGGCCGGTGTCGTGGTTCTGCTCATCGGTGTCGCCCCGCGACTGGCCGCCACCCTGTCATGGTTCTATTTCAGCACCATGGTCATTATCAGCGTTTTCGGGGCGCTGTTCAGCCTCCCGCCCGAGGTGACAGGGAACACCCCGCTCACGGCGACGCCCCGCCTGCCGGCCGACGCCTTCACGGTGCCGCCGGTCCTGGCCCTGTCCGCGATTGCTGTTCTCCTGTGGGCCGCTGGCCTGGTGTGGTTTACCAGGCGCGATATCGCCCAAGGGGCATAAAGGGCGTCAAGGATCCACGAAGTCAGCCATTCTTGGTTCGCGCGGGTTGTTGAGGGTCATTCAAAGGCTGAACGATGAGCGCCTTCGGTGGGGGTCCACCAGGTATTGGGCGGAGCGACGGTAAACCGGCGTCCTGATATCTGGCCGGGCACGACCCGTACGAAATGATCTTTCTTGCCTGCTTCCCAAGGGAACAGCGGTAGGGAGAAGGTGCTCAGGACATCTTCCTTTTGAGTCAGGAGCTCCGCCTTGCCCCGAAGAACAACGCTCCAGGCAACGCCGGTGTCAGGATCGACGCCGTCAGCTTCCATGGCCACGGGAAAATCACTCAACGCCGCCTGAAGCTTGGCGCCCGAACCGGTCCGGAAGACCACTGTTCCATGATCGGTGGTGTAGTTGACGGGAAAGATGTCAGGTCCATCCTCATGCCAGACTGCCAGACGGCCTACCGATACCTGCCGCAACAGGTGCCAGCACTCCTGGCTTTCCAGTTGCTCTGTCTTGGGCACCAGCGGCTCGTTTTCCATACCACCGATCCTAGGCTCACCGGCAGCCGAAAGCACTGGCCTTTTCAATAGTGCCCAAATGGGTCAGGACACAGCGAAGAGTGCCAGCGCTAGGCCCGCCGCGACCAGCGCCTCCCGGGCCGCGGTCAGGCCCGGCACCGGCCTCGGACCAGAATCCGCGCGCAGGGTGAAGGTGGCAAGCAACCATCCGGCCGACGCGAACACCATCACTATGGCCACTAGCAGGTCTACGAGCAGGACACCGAGTTCGTGGCCGGGATGACCCGTCCCTGAACCTGCGTTGCGGGCCGCTTCAAACAGGACCCAGCCTCCCAACCCGGCCAGGACGGCGTGGTAGACAGCCGGAGCCGCTCCATCGCCGGATCCGGGCGACGGCGTCGCCAGTTGAAATACCATCCGCCCGACAAACCACAGGAACACCGCCCCCAGAACAGCCGCCAAAGGCAGCTGTCCCGACGGCGCCCAGCCCAGTCCCACGGCCGCCACAGCGGCCGCCACCAGGGCAGAACCGCCCGCATCCGCCTTGCCCGCCACTGTTTTGGCACGGAGGATGCCTGCCACGCTGCACAGGACAGCGGCCGTCAAAGCCAGCACGAGCGCCGTCACCAGGAGGGTGCTGCGGAACATATGAAATTTCCTTCCAGAGAATGCAAAGCCCTGAGACGTCGGTTGTCTTTAGGGGTGGAGACGGTAGACCGTTGATCCTCCGACCTGGGTGGAAGGGAACGTCGCTTCAACCCATTGGGTGATGGCTGAGGATGTTCCGTTCCCCCCGGGACGTCCCCGGCCACCGGTGCTGGCGCCGGCATTACCGAATCCGCCGAACCCGCCGAACGCATTGCCGGGAACGAAGTAGGCGATCTGCCCGTCGTCCACCAGCTGCTTGAACTGGTCCAGTGTCGGATACGGATCCGAGCCGCTGAAACCGCCGATGGCCATGACCGATGTGTTGGACCCGAGCTCCAGGGCGGCCGCGCTGTTGGCCCCGACGGTGGCGGCTGCCCATGTCGTCTGGGTCTTCTGCAGTAACGCATCCAATGCCGGGTTGCCCGGGGTTTCGCCAAAGCCCACGCCAGCAGGTGTCGCTGCACCTGCCCCGGCCCCGGCCGCGGCCCCTGCGAAGCCTTCCGCATCCCGGGAGCCGGCGAACCTACCCGATGCTCCGCCGCGGGGAAAGCCGCCGCTCTGGCTGGTGCCCGCAAGTCCCATGGTCCGGTTGTTGGTTTCGGGGGCCGGCCCTGACGCAGGCGAACCACCCGTGTGGCCCACCGCCGCCGTCGCCGCCGTCCAGGCGCCTGTTCCCAGGCCTGCCGAGAGCAGGGCCGAAATCAGTACCGCCGCCCCCGCCTTCCCGGTACGCGCCGGGCCGGCGGCAAGCAAAGCCGCAGCCAGGACACCCAGGATCACAACCACCCAGCGAAGCCAGGGCAGCCAGTCAGGGACACTGGATAGCAGGACGAAGGACCAGATCGCGCTGAGCAGGACAGCGGACGCGAGGACAGCCCGGGCTGCCGGCCGGGCCCGGAGCTTCCAGAGCTGTACGCCGGCGACGCCGATCACCGCGGCCACAGCCGGCGCCAGTTCAATGGTGTAGTAAGCGTGGATGGTGCCGCTCATGAAGGAAAAGACGACGGCGGTGGTCAGCAGCCAGGTGCCCCAGAGGATCAGGGACGCGCGGACCATATCCGTCCTGGCCGCCCGGAGCGTGAACCACAGTGCACCCGCGAGAAGGACGAACGCGGTGGGCAGCAGCCAGGCCACTTCGGCACTGAACTCGCCCCCGAACAGGCGCAGCACGCCGGGAGGGCCGCCCATGGCAAATCCACCCCCGCCGACGCCAGGGAAATCCCCGGCGCGCCCGGCAAAGTCGGGGAAGTCCTGCGCCGCAGGCCCGCCGGCATTTCCGCCGTTACGGCCAAGGATGCGGCTCAGCCCGTTATAGCCGAAGGCGAGTTCCCAGAAGGAATTTGTCTGCGAACCGGCCATGTACGGCCGGTCGGATACCGGGGTCAGCTGGAACACCAGCGAATAGGCTCCGGCGACGAGCGAGATGCCTCCGGCGGCGGCCAGCAGGTGCAGGAGCCGCTTCTTGAAAGAAACAGGAGCCGCGATCAGGTAGGCAAGTGCGAGGGCCGGGACAGTCATGAATCCCTGCAGCATCTTGCTCAGGAAGGCCATGCCCACAAAGGTGCCCGCCCAGAAAAGCCACGCGGGACTGCCTTTCCGGGTGGCGGTCACCGTCATCCAGGCCGCCACCATAAGGCAGAAGACCATCATCGCGTCGGGATTGTTGAAACGGAACATGAGTGCCGCCACCGGTGTGGCGGCGAGGGCAGCGCCGGCGATGAGTCCGGCGGCCGGTCCGGCGGCCTTCCGGACAGCAAGGTAGAGCATCCCGACCGACGCGACGCCCATCAAGGCTTCGGGCAGAAGCATGGTGAAGGAACCGAAACCGAAGACGCGGCCCAGCAGGGCGGGTATCCAGAATGCTGCCGGCGGCTTATCCACTGTGATGGCGTTGGAGGGGTCCAGGGACGCGAACAGCAGCGCCGTCCAGTTCTTTGTCCCTGCCTGCACGGCCGCCGCATAAAAGGCATTCCCGTAGCCCGAGTTTGTCAGGTTCCAGAGATAGGTCAGGGCGGTGACGAGGAGCAGGGCCGCTGCCGACGGTCGCACCCACGCAGGTTGCTGGTCGCCAAAGGCCAGCTGCTTCCAACGGGGTGCCGACGATTGCCGGGAAGCGCGCGCATTCACTCCGGCGGGGCCGGGGGAAATTCGGTCTCGGCCGTGGCCGGCGTCGATGACGGATTCGGTGCTCATGGTGTCTCTCACTTGGTAGCGGGGGCGCCAGGTTGGGCCGGGGCGGTAGCCGGTGCCGGGGCCGGCGCGGGAATGTTCCGGCCGGGACGTTTGAAAACCCATGCCCGGAACAGGATGAACTTCAGGAGTGTGGCCAGCAGGTTTGCGCCGACGACTGCGGCCACTTCAACACCCCTTGAGGGCTCGGGTCCGGAGTGAAGCCAAAACAGCACGCCTGACGTCATTACCAGGCCCAGGGCGAAAATAACGAGACCCTGGAACTGGTGCCTGACCGCGCCGGAGCGCCCGGAAACCCCGAACGTGAAAAGCCTGTTTGCCGCGGTGTTCGCAACCGCCGTGAGCAGCAACGCAATAAAGTTCGCGGTCTGGGCACCGGAAAACCCGCGCAGGAAGACGAACAGTGCCAGGTAGGCGAGGGTCGAGAAGGCGCCGATGACGCCAAAGCGGACCAGCTGCCCCAGGAGCGCCCCGCCGCTTTGCGCGGGGGCTTTGCGGCCAAGGGCGCTACGCAGCTCCGCAACGGGGATGCGTCCGTTCATCATGTCCCGGCCGATCCGCATGATCCCTTTCAGGTCATCGATGGAGGTGCGTACGACGTCGACCGACGAGTCCGGGTCATCAGTCCAGTCCACCGGCACTTCAGCCACCCTCAGTCCGGCGCGGTCGGCGATGACGAGCAGCTCAGTGTCGAAAAACCACGAGTCGTCGACAGTGCAGGGCAGGAGGGCGTCCGCTATGTCCGAGCGGATGGCCTTGAAGCCGCACTGGGCGTCCGAGAACCGGGCGCCGAGGGAACCGCGGAGGATCAAGTTGTAGCTTCGGGAGATAAATTCACGCTTTGCCCCGCGGATGACACGCGAGTTCCGGTTTAGCCGGGTTCCGATGGCCAGATCGGAATGCCCAGACAGCAGAGGGGCGACTAGCGGCAGGAGGGCTGCAAGATCTGTGGACAGATCGACGTCCATGTAGGCAACCACGGCCGCCTCTGAGGCAAGCCAGACCGTCCGGAGCGCCAGTCCGCGTCCCTTCCGGTCCAGGTGGGTGAAGCGCACTTCTTCCAGTTCCCGGCTCAGGCCACGGGCAATGTCCAGGCTCGAATCAGTGCTGGCATTGTCCGCGATGGTGATCATGAAGGGGTGCGGGAAACTGGCCTTCAGGTAGGAATGCAGGCGCCGGACTGCTGGTTCCAGTCCGGCTTCCTCGTTGTAGACGGGTATGGCCACGTCGAGAACCACGGTCCCGCTGGACGTGTCGACGGGAGCACGTTCACGCCGGATGGCGGCGAAACGATCCACCGGGTTTTCAACCGCCTGACGAAGGACCCCTGGCGCTTCGGGCTGTAGCCGCCCCGGCTCGGTTGTTGTACTGGACATGCTTTGAAGGTAGGCAAGGAAGGTTGGTGCTTCCCCTACGAATGCTGGAAGTACGCCCTAAAGCCTCCCCTCAGCTGTCCTTTACACTCCTGCGGGCAGGCGATCCAGGATGGCCTCGATGTCACGGTGCTGGCTTTTGCTGAGCGGCCCATAATCGAGTGCGGCAACGTTCTCAGCGACCTGTGACGGGTTCCGGAATCCGGGCAGCGGGACAGTCTGAGGGTGGTGTGCCCAGATCCATCCCAGCGCACCTTGCGCCGGCGTCCGGCCTTCCGCAGTCAGGATGTGCCTGACGGCATCGAGCCGTTCCAGGAACTCCGGGGAGGGGCTGCCGTCGCTGAACCATCGCAGCCATTCCGGTTGCCGGCCGCGGATATCGTCAGCGGGGAGCCTGCTGGCCGAGGTGTATCTGCCTCCAAGCAGCCCCATCGCCAGCGGCGAACGGCACAGCCCGGCGAGGTCGTGACGCTCGCACACGTCGAGCATGTCGGGGTTGTCGTCCAGAACGTTGAGCTGCAGTTGGACCGCGGTGCAGCGGGGGCCGGCAGCAAAGACCTCGGCCCGGCCCGGGTCATCGGTGCTGATGCCGTACCAGCCGATAAGCCCTTCTGCGGCCAGGTCTTCCAGGGTGTCGACGAGTTCAGCGGCACGAGCGTCGTCGACGTCGGGGGTGTGCAGTTGATAGAGGTCGACGCGGTCGCGGCCGAGCCTGCGCAGCGACGCCTGCAGAGCCTCGCGGACATAGGACGGCGACGTGTCGACGCCGGTGAGCTGCCGGGTGGATTCATCGATGGTGTTGCCAAACTTGGTGGCCACCAGGACGTCGGGATGATCAGCCAGCACCCTGCCCAGGAGTCTTTCGCTGTGCCCTGCGCCGTAGGCGTCGGCAGTGTCAAACAGGGTGATACCCAGCTCGACGGCGCGGTGCAGGCCCTGTACAGCGAGGTCGTCGTCGACACCGGCGTACCCAAGCTGTTGGTCACCTGCGGCCATCGCTCCGCCGATGGCCCAGCAGCCGAGGCCAAGAGCGCTGACTTCCAGGTTTGAGCGGCCAAGCCGCCTTGTCATTACGGTCATGCGGTTTTTCCCCTTGTAGGTCGCAATAATGGCGTCAAGGACCAGGGCGTCCTACTGTGAAGCGGCTTCAGCGGCACCCAATATACCGGTCAGGGACCAGTTCACATGGGGACCGCATTTCGAGTCAACCCCTCAACGTGACCTAGCGGAACCGGAGGACAATGGAGCCGCTTCAGCGGCCGGACCTTGAACTCCACGCCGATCAGGCATCCCCTGGACAGTGGCAGCAGCTCGCTGATCGACTGAGCTGGTCAAGAGTATTCTGAGACCGAGATCGGAACCCGCGACCGAAACGGGAATTCAACGGGGGTGGTTTACATGGTGAGGATCGCTGTGGTGGTCGGCAGCACCAGGCCAGGGCGACGAAGCAGGCAGGTGGCGGACTGGGTGATGTCCCGGGCATCTTCCCGGGGAGGTGCCGACTTCGAGATGCTGGACCTGGCCGACTACAACCTGCCGTTGTTGGACGAGCCCGTCCCTCCATCCCTCGGGGACTACAAGCATGAGCACACCAAAGTGTGGGCGCAGGCGGTCTCGCGGTTCGATGGCTTCGTCTTTGTCACGGCTGAATACAATCACTCAGTGCCCGGCGTCCTGAAGAACGCCCTGGACTTCATCTACGCCGAATGGAACAACAAGGCCGCGGGCTTCGTCTCCTATGGAAGTGCCGGCGGCGTTCGTGCCGTCGAAAACCTGCGGTTGGTCGCCGGTGAACTCCAAATGGCTGACGTCAGGGCGCAGGTGTCACTGCCATTTGCCACCGACTTCGAGAACTTCACCACTTTCACCCCGAGTGAAGCAGCGGAAGAGGCCCTGGAGCCGCTCCTGGACCAGCTGATCTCCTGGACAACAGCCCTGAAAACCATCCGGGGCTGACTCCCAGTGGAGGCGTCGACATTCATGCGGGCGTTGACAATTTCGGGGAACAGGGAGAACGGAGGCATCACATTCCTCCTATTTCCAATCTATAGCTGACAGGGGGTCTTGCCGCAAGACCGGGGCACTGCCGCAGAATTGGGAGCCGAAGCCCCGGAGAGGAACTGATGCCATGCCCCTGACCACCAGCGCGTTCAACCTTCCTGATCACCTCATGCACAAGGCGGACCCGGCGCTGATCGCCGGGGATGAGCAGCATTTTTCGGCAATTGCGGAGAGCCTTGAGCTGTCGATCGCCGATCTGTCCGCCCGGCTCGATGCCACACGCAAGGCGCCCGGCCGGTTAGGCCAGGAGGCGCTGGAGCGGGACGTTGAGATCCGCCGGCTGACCTCTCGCCTGCGCGCGCTGCGCCGCTTCGGTTTGGATCTGTGCCTTGGCCACATCGTCAGCGCGGACAACGCCCGGCCCGTCTACATCGGACGGCTTGGCCTCACGGATGCTGAGGGGCGCCGGCTGCTCATCGACTGGCGCTCCCCCGCGGCCGAACCGTTCTTCGGAGCGACCCACGCCAACCCGATGGGTCTGGCAAGCCGCCGCCGGTACCGCTGGACCCGCGGCCGGATCAGCGACTACTGGGACGAAGTATTCACCACTGACAGTTCGGTCGGGATTGCCCACTACCCCGCCCTCGATGACCTGTCTGCCTTCATCGCCAGCCTGGGCACCAGCCGGACGGCCCGGATGCAGGACGTGCTCGGCACCATCCAGGCCGACCAGGACGCCATCATCCGTGCGGCACCCCGCGGCGCTCTCGTCGTCGACGGCGGTCCGGGCACGGGGAAAACCGTCGTCGCCCTGCACCGCTCCGCCTACCTCCTGTACTCCGACCCCCGCCTGGGTCAGCGTGGCGGTCATCGCAGGAGCGGCCTGCTGTTCGTTGGTCCGCACCGGCCCTACCTGTCCTACGTCGCCGACGTCCTCCCCAGCCTCGGCGAGGAGGGCGTGCAGACGTGCACCCTGCGGGACCTCGTCCCCGAAGGCGCCCTGGCAGCAGTTGAGACCGACCCGGACGTGGCGCTCCTGAAGTCGTCAGCGCGGATGGTCAAAGCAATCGACGCAGCCGTCGGGTTCTACGAGAAAGCGCCCGCCAAGGGGCTGGAGATCGAGACGCCGTGGGCGGACGTCTGGCTCAGTGCTGAGGAGTGGGCCGAGGCGTTCGGGACGCCCGTTCCGGGCACGCCGCATAACGAGGCGCGCGAAGAGATCTGGGAGGAACTGCTCACCATCCTGGTCGACAAGTTCGACGGCGGCGACGTGCCGGAAGACCTGCTCCGCAGGGCGTTGGTCCAGGACACCGAGTTGGTGGAAGCGTTCAGCCGGGCTTGGCCGTTGCTCCATTACGCGGACGTCGTCAGCGACCTCTGGTCGGTGCCCGCCTACCTCCGGCTGTGCGCGCCCTGGCTCAGCGCTGACGAGGTGAAGAAGCTGCAGCGCCGGACCGGCAAGGCCTGGACCGTGTCTGACCTGCCGCTCCTGGATGCCGCCGGGCAACGGCTCGGCGACCCCGAGGCGTCGCGGCGCAAGCGCCGGCAGGAGGCCACACTGGCCGCCGGGAGCTCATGGACCGTGTGGTCGATGACCTGGTGGCGGCCGACGACTCCGAACTGCTGGTGATGTCGATGCTGCGCGGGGAGGACATGCAGGACAAGCTGGTCGACGACGACGCACTTCCAGGCCTAGACCCGGACGAGCTCGCCGGCCCGTTTTCCCACATCGTGGTGGACGAGGCGCAGGAGCTGACCGACGCCGAGTGGCAGATGCTGCTCCTCCGCTGCCCGTCCCGGAGCTTCACCGTCGTCGGGGACCGCGCCCAGGCCCGGCACGGGTTCGCTGAATCGTGGCGGGAAAGGCTCGAGAGGGTTGGCTTGACCAACGTGAACCTGGCCACCCTCGGCATCAACTACCGGACGCCGAAGGAGATCATGGCGGAAGCCGAGCCGGTCATCAGGGCCGCGCTCCCGGACGCCAACGTGCCGACCTCCGTCCGCAGCAGCAGGATTCCCGTCGTCCACGGATCGACTTTGGAACTGGATGCTGTCCTTGGCTCCTGGCTCAGCTCCCATACCGACGGGATCGCCTGTGTGATCAGCACCAGTGACGTCCTGCACGGCTCCTTCGGGGAGACGTCCCGGATCAGATGGCTGACCCCGGAACTGTCGAAGGGCCTCGAGTTTGACCTGGTGGTCCTGGTCGACCCGGATGCCTTCGGCACGGGCATTGAGGGGGCAGTCGACAGCTATGTCGCCATGACCCGGGCGACGCAGCAACTCGTCATCCTGACGACCCGCGGTTCATCGTGAGAGTTCATCGTGAGAGCAGCAACGCTTCACCCTGGCCGCCGCCTCCGCATAGTGCAACAGCCGCCTTGCCCGTGCCGCGGCGCTGGAGCTCGTATACGGCGGAGACCACTACCCGTGCGCCGGAGGCACCGATGGGATGACCGAGGGCGATTGCTCCCCCGTTGACGTTGATTTTGTCCATCCCGATCCCCAGCTGTTCGGCCGAATGCAGGGCAACGGAGGCGAAGGCCTCATTGATCTCCACGAAGTCCAGTTCCTGCACGCTCCAGCCCTCCGTCTCAAGAGCCTTGCCTATGGCGCGGGCAGGCTTGTCCGGCAGGGACGTGTCCGGTCCAGCTGTCTGTCCCGCGGCGCCAAGAACCGCCATGATCTCCAGGCCATGCGTCTCTGCATAGGCCCGGGTTGTCAGGACGACGGCGGCCGCGCCGTCGTTAAGGGGTGAGGCGTTTCCGGCAGTAACCGTGCCTGCTGGGGAGAACGCCGGCCGGAGCCTGCCCAGAGTGTCCTCATTGCTGTCGGGTCGCACTCCCTCGTCGATGCTTGCCAGCTCGGCTTCCCCGCGGCGCCGCGGCACCTTGACCGGGACAATCTCCGCGTCGAAGAGGCCGGCGGACTGAGCGGCAGCTGCCCGGCGGTGGGAGTCGGCTGCTGCTTTGTCCTGCGCGGTGCGGGGAATCCCCATGGCGTCATTGGCATGATCGGTGGCCAGGCCCATGGCCTCATGGTCGAAGGCATCGGTGAGTCCGTCGTGGGCGGCCGAGTCGATGAGCGCGGCATTGCCATAAAGATATCCGGCGCGCGAACCCGGCAGCAGGTGCGGGGCGTTGCTCATTGATTCCTGTCCGCCGGCGACCACCACGTCGGCCTCTCCCAGCCGCAGGAGCCGGCTCGCGTCGATGATGGCGCTGAGTCCGGACAGGCACACCTTGTTTACTGTGGCGGCGTGGGCGCTGAGCGGGATGCCGCCCGCGACGGCTGCCTGGCGGGCGGGATTTTGCCCGGCCCCGGCCTGCAGTACGTGTCCCATGATGACGGCGCCGACGGTGTCGGGGGCAACGTCGGCGCGGTCGAGGGCCGCGGCGATTGCGGCGCCACCGAGCTCGACGGCGGACAGCGGGGCAAGTTGTCCCATCAACTTGCCCTGCGGTGTGCGGGCGGCCCCGACGATGACAACATCTGTTTTGTGGTTCATGACTTCTCTTTCGATGGGGCGAGGTGCAGCTGGCGAAACGGCGAGGATGCGGAGCCGGGCTAGCCGGCGGCGGGAATGGGAACGCGCAGTTTCGGATGGAAGGCACTGCCTGTTTCCCGGTCCAGCAGGGGCGTCAGGCCGCCGGTGTGGAAGGGAAAATTGGCTCCGAGGATCATGCACAAGTCAATCTGCTCAGGTCCTGCCACCACCGATTCGTCCAGCATGGCCGTGACTTCCTCCGCCAGCGCGCCCAGGAGTGAGGCGCGGACTTTGTCCGGGTTTGCCGCCTTCGACGCCGGCAGCAAGGCAGCAGTGGCCGGCGAGATGCCGCCGTGGTGGTCCAGGTAGCCCGGCAGACCTCCAGCCACAAGCGAGGTCAGGCTGCGGCTCACCCCGAAGCGCTGAGGGTACGCCTGATGCATGGTCTCGCAGATGTGCAGCTGCACCGCCGGGCCGATGAACTGCAGCAGTTCCAGCGGTGTCATGGGCAGGCCAAAAGGATCCAGGGCGTGATCGACGACGCCGGGATCGCTGCCTTCATCGATCAGGGCCAGGACCTCGTCGAACAGCCGGGTCAGCACGCGGTTCACCACAAAGCCCGCCGTGTCAGTGGTGAGTACCGCCGTCTTTCGCAGCCTACGGGCGAGTTCAAACGCCGTGGCAAGAGTCGTCTCGTCTGTCTGCGGTGCGGTGATGATTTCCACGAGCGGCAGCACTCCCACCGGGTTGAAGAAGTGGAAGCCGATCAGCCGCTCCGGGCGGGCTAGGGTGGCGCCTATGGCCTGGATGGACAGCGAGGAGGTATTGGTCAGCAGCAGGGTATCCGGGCGCACGTGCGGTTCCAGTTGCTCAAACACCGCGCGTTTGACCGCCAGCTCCTCAAAAACTGCCTCGATGACCACATCGCAGTGAGCGAATGCCGCCTTGTCCGTGCCGCCGGTAATCAGGGCGCGAATGGCCTCAGCGTCGGCGGCCTTCAGGCGCCCTCGGTTCACGAGTTTGTCCAGCTGCCCGGCGATCCAGCTCATTGCCGCGTCGATGCGGTCCTGGGACAGGTCCGTGATCCGTACCGGCACGCGGAGCTGCTGCGCGAAGACGAGGGCCAGCTGGCTGGCCATCAGTCCGGCACCAACGACGCCCACTGAGCGCACCGGCAGTGGCTCCTCGTCCGGCCTGCCCGCGGGCTTCTTCGCCAGGGATTGTGTGAGCTGGAAGGCGTAAATGCTGGCACGTGCCTCATCGGAGAGCAGCAGCTCACCAAACGCGCAGATCTCGGCTGCCTCGTTGCCGGCGCTGCCAGCTGCGGCTGCCGCCTCGGCGATCAGCTGCAGGGCGCGGTACGGTGCGGGGGCGGCGCCATGCAGCCGGGCATCCAGCTGTGTCCGCACAGCGTCCAGGTCTGCCGGTGTGTCAGCGAAGCCAGCCCGGGGCGCCGCCGTCGACCTGCCGGAAAGGATGCCGGCGGCGAAATCCAGCGATGCCGCCAGGAAGCCCTCGTCCGTCAGTACGGCATCGACCAGGCCAAGGTCAGCAGCGCTGCGGGCCGAAAGGTTCTTTCCCGCGAGCGAATCCGTGACCACCAGCCGGGCGGTCGCGGCAGCGCCGAGCAGTGCAAAAGTGCGCGGGATGCCGCCCCAGCCAGGCACCAGGCCAAGGCGGACCTCCGGAAATCCCAGGGCCCGGACAGAATCGGCGGCGGTGCGGTGGTCCGCGTGCAAAGCCAGTTCCAGCCCGCCGCCAAGCGCGGTCCCGTTAATGAACGCGAAGGTGGGCACCGGAAGCGCCGCAAACTGGCCCAGCGCCTCCAGGCCCTGCCGTGCCACGGCCTCAGCCTGCTGCGGCGTGGCCGCCTGCGTCATCGACTTCAGGTCCGCACCTGCGCAAAAGACCGGGCCCTGGCCGGTCACGGCCACCGCATCCACTCCCGCCAGATCCAGATCGCTCACCGCGGCCGCGTACCCGGCCAGCGATGCCGGACCCAGGGTCACCGGGCGATGGCCGGAGTTTTCCAGGGTGAGGAGGGCAAAGCGGAAACCGTCGTGGTCCACAAAGGTAGTCCGGGTTTCGGTAACGGTTTCTGACACAGGTGTTCCTTCAGGTAGACATACAGGACAGCAGAACCTGACACCAGATAGCTCAGGGTCAGGGCTGAGGGCTAGCGAGGGCTACGAGAAGCTCGGGATGCCTGTGATCGCGCGGCCCATGATCAGCGCATGGATTTCGTCGGTCCCCTCGTAGGTGCGCACGCTCTCGAGGTTGTTGGCGTGCCGCAGCGGCGAGTACTCAAGCGTGATGCCGTTTCCGCCGAGGATGGTCCGGGCCGATCGGCAGATCTCGATTGCCTGGCGGACGTTATTGAGCTTGCCGAAGGAGATCTGTTCGGGCCGCAGGCGGCCGACATCCTTGAGCCGCCCGGTCTGGAGGGCCACCAGTGTGCCCTTCTGGATCTCCAGGACCATGTCCACGAGTTTCTGCTGGGTGAGCTGGAACGAGGCGATCGGTTTGCCGAACTGGGTGCGGTCGCTGGCGTAGGCCAGGGCTGCGTGATAGGCGTCACGGGCGGCGCCCATGGCACCCCACAAAATGCCGTACCTTGCCTCGTTGAGGCAGGAAAAAGGACCGCGGAGGCCGACGACGCCGGGTAGCACGGCGCTGTCCGGCAGCCGGACGTCGTCGAGGGTGATGTCGCACTGGATGGAGGCGCGCATCGACAGTTTTTCGGAGATTGGGGTCGCCAGGAAGCCCTCGGTGTCGGTAGGTACGACGAAGCCGCGGATGCCTTCGTCAGTGCCCGCCCAGATGATCGCGACGTCGGCGATGGAGGCAAGGCCGATCCACCGTTTGGCTCCGTTCAGCACCCAGCCTGAGCCGTTTCGCTCGGCACGGGTGAGCATGTTGGCAGGGTCGCTGCCCGCCGTGGGCTCGGTGAGGCCGAAGCAGCCGATCAGTTCGCCCGCGGCCATGCCAGGCAACCACTGCTGCTTCTGCTCTTCCGAACCGAATTTGGAGATGGCGCTCATGGCGAGCGATCCCTGCACGGACACAAACGTGCGGATGCCGGAGTCCCCGGCCTCCAGCTCCATGGCTGCAATCCCGTACTCGACGGCGGTCCGTCCGCCACAGCCGTACCCCTTCAGGTGCATGCCCAGCAGGCCGAGGCTGCCCATCTCCTTGACCAGGTCCTGGGGGAAGACTGCCTCCTCGTACCAGGAGTTGATGTTGGGCCGGATCCGGTCATCGACGAACTGGCGGACCTGGCTGCGCAGGTCAATCTCCTGCTCGGTGAGCAGGAAGTCGATGTCGAGGTAATCGGTGGCGAGGTCGGTCACTGGTGTGCTCCCATTGGCTGGTTGATACTGCTACTGCTGTGGTCTTGGTAAGGGGGTTCGGTGGTGGTTGGACTGCGAAGCCATTCGCGCACCTCGTCGGCATGCTGTCCGAGCCGTGGTGGCCGCCGGACGTAGGTGACAGGCGTGTCTGACAGCGTTATGGGGTTGGCGGCCAGGTCCACACTGTCCTGGCCTTCGCCCACGGTGACGCGGGCGTCCAGCCCCAGTTCTCCGGCCATGGCGAAGGCACCCGCGATGTCGTTGACCGGCCCGCAGGGGATTCCGCGTGCCGACAGGGCCCGGTACCAGTGATCGGCGGTCTGCTCGATGGTCAGCGACGTGATGGCCTGATCGAGTTCCTCGACGTGGGCGACGCGGGCCCTGTTGGTCGCGAAGCGCGGATCGGTCGCTGCCTCGGGGATTCCGAGTGCCGCACACAGCTGCTGGAACTGCCGGTCGGTGCCGACGGCGATGACAACCGGCCTGTCGGCAGCCGGGAACAGCTGGTAGGGCGCGATTGAAGGGTGGCGGTTCCCGAAGATGCCCGGGACGGCGCCTGCCGCGGTGTAGCCGACACTCTGGTTGACCATGCTCGACAGCAGGGTACTGAGCAGGTTGACTTCGACGAGCTGGCCCCGGCCGCTGCTCTCCCGTGCCCGAAGCGCAGCCAGCACGCCGATCGCGGCGTGCAGTCCGGTCAGCACGTCGACCAGGGCGACGCCGGCCTTGACCGGCGCGCCGGGGCCGGGGCCGGTCACACTCATCAGTCCCCCGACCGCCTGTACCAGCAGGTCGTAGCCGGGCAGCGCCGCGGCCGCCTCTTCCGAGCCGAAGCCGGTGATCGAGCAATACACGAGCCGCGGGTTGATCGCGGCGACCTGCTCGTAGGACAGGCCATGCCGTGCCATCGTGCCCGGACGGAAGTTCTCAATCAGCACGTCAGCGCGCCGGATCAGCTCGACCAGGTCGCCGTTGTCGTCGGCCACGGACATATCGGCTGTGAAGGATCGCTTGTTGCGGTTCACCGACAGGAAGTATGTCGCCTCATGGTCATCCGTGAACGGCGGCCCCCATTGACGGGTGTCGTCACCGGTACCGGGACGCTCGATCTTGATCACGTCGGCGCCAAGGTCACCGAACAGCATCGTCGCGTAGGGCGCGGCCAGCACCCGGCTGAAATCGGCAACAACGATTCCGGCCAGCGCGCCGACAGGCTGGTTTTGCGAACCTATGTCATTCATTTGGCTTTCCTTCCGAGGTGATCACGAGGTGATCAGTGAGCGGCCGCGGGGACGGCGTTGTTGAACAGGGCAGGCCGCACGATCAGCATGATCGCGGCAGCCAGCAGCGGCAGCAGCGTGACCTGCAGCAGGCCGGCTCCCTGCCAGCCCAGCGCGGGCACCAGCGCCGCAAACAGCAGCCCGGAGAAGGCGGCCGATCCGTAATAACACGTGACGAACAGGCCGGCGGCACGCCCGACCTGGTACGGACGGACCGCGCGCTGGATAGCGCTGTTGGTGTTGGGGAAGAAGACGCCGGTACCGAACACACCCATCAGGCAAGCGAACACACACTGCCAGGCGAAGGATGCCTGTACTACGTAGATCAGCACGCCGACCACCGCCATGACGACCAGGGAAACGATCAGCAGGGTCCGCTGGTTGATGCGGTCGCCGATCCAGCCGCCGAACAGACCGGCCACGCCGCCGATGCCCACGAAGCTGAGAGCCAGCGCGGCCTCCCCGGTGGACACGTGAAGCTGAGTGGTCAGGAACGTCGGGTACAGGCCCAGGAACCCGTAGAGGGCGAGGGCACCGCAGCCGGAAGCGGCAGCGATGGCCAGGGAGTTGCGGTTGTAGGCCTTGGCCGGCATGTAATCGTAGGAGCCTTCGACGCCGGTCATGCTGATGGCGCGCTCGGTGAACTTGGGGCTGACGACGAACATGGCCACGACGGCGATCACCAGGCCGAGCAGCCCGAAGATGGTGAACGGAGCCCGCCAGGATCCGAAGTTGGCGGAGAACATGACACCCAAAGGCGGGCCGAAGGTAGCACCCAGACCGAAAGCGAAGCCCAGGACACCGAGGGCAAGGCCGCGGCGGTTGTGGAAGAAGGCGCCCACAGCGGCGAACAGTGCCGCGGCCTGCATCCCTTCACCCAGCCCCGAGATGATCCGGTACAGGGCCATATCGCCCCAGGAGGAGGCCAGCGGCGTTGCCAGCGTGCCCAGGGAGTAGATCACGATGCTGAATATCAGGACCGTCTTGCGCGAAAAGCGCTCGACCAGGAAGCCCGCAGGGATGCCTGCAATGGCCATCCCCAAAGTGAAGATTGTGGCCAGCAGTCCGCCCGCCTGCAGGTTGAACCCGTATTCCTTGCTGATGGTGCCCAGCAAGGGCGGGAAGACCTGCCTGTCCATCGCGTTAAGCATGAAGGTCAGGGCCAGCACGGCGAGCGAAACACCGGCAACGACCTTGGAGGGCATGCCCTCAGGGTTGTTCTTTACCCGGGATGGCGCCGGACTGGCAGGGATTGCGTCCATGGAAATCGCATCCATGGGCTCGGGGTACGTGGGTACGGCGTGGCCAACGGTGGAACCGGCTGCACCGGGGGCCGGGCTGGTGCCGGAAGGTGTGGGGTGGGACATCATTGTCTCCTAGTCGGGAGGGGCTTGCTTCGTATGGGGAATGAAGCCTGCATTGAACTGATGCGAAGTGCGGCAGGGCGGGCCTGTCCGGTCCCATCTGAAGGGGGCCGGCTGAGGATCTGCTCCGGGTTTATCTGGGCTGAAGTGGAGCTCACGGGTCCTGTCATCACGAGGTCTAGAACAATGCTAACGATAGCACCACACTGGAGCGAGTCAAGAGTGGAATCTATTTGATCGATGATCGTCCCCAGCTCTTGACCTGCAGAACGCTCGTGCTATCGTTAGCACATAGGTGGCGCGAAAAGCCGCCATTCCCAGCATATGATGATCCACTAACAGCATTGCGTCAGGAGGAACGATGGTCACGACGAAGGATATCGCTGCACATCTGCAGCTGTCAGTGTCGACCGTCGGCCGTGCCCTGGCCAATGACACCCGCATCAGTGAAGAGACGAAGGCCCGCGTCCGCCAGGCGGCCTCGGAACTGGGCTACGTGGGCAACCACGCTGCCAGGATGATGCGGGGAGCCCCGAGCAACGTGGTGGGACTCGTCATTCCCGACATCCGCAACAGCTTCTACTACACCATCGCCCACGAATTGTCGGCGATCATGGCCGGTGAGGACTACCAGCTGATGCTGGCCGAGACATTCGATGATCGCCTCATCGAGCGCCGCCACCTTCGCGAACTGTCCGCCAGCCGCGCAGCCGGCGTAGTGATCGCTCCGACCCCAAACCCGCACAATGACTCCGTCGGCATGCTGCGCGGTATGCCACACGTCCAGTTGCTGCGAAGGCACGCGTCACTAGGTGCTCAGTGGTTCGGCCTGGATGACCAGCGGGCGCTCCAGGACGCCACCACCCACTTGCTGGATCTGGGCCACACGCGGATCGCGTACATCGGCGCGCCCGCCGACCTGCCCACAGGCCGGGAACGGCTGGAGGGCTACCACCAGGCGCTTCGCGACCGGAGCGTCCCAATACGTTCCAACCTTGTCGAACTAGGCCCCCCGGCGTCGCCCGAGCACGCCCGGGAAGCTGTGCGCCGGCTCCTGAACCGGCCAAGCCCGCCCACCGCCGTCGTGCTTGGATCTGTACTGCACACCGTAGGCGTGCTGGACGGCTTGCTGGAGATGGACGTCGACGTCCCCTCGGAGCTGTCCGTGGTCGGCTTCGGCGATCAGAGCGGGTTCTCCTGGTGGGGCCCCGGCCTCACCACGATCAGTCTTCCCATCGGCGACGTCGCCACGTCCTGCGGGCTGTGGTTTATCCGCAGGCTCAACAATCCGCCGGCCGGAAACGACCCCTACGAGTCGGCATCCGTGGGCTGGCTCGTGCCGCGTGGCAGCACTGCCGCACCACCCGCGGTGACGCGCGAGCGCTCCGCCTAAAGACCGCAACACCCAACAAAAGAGGCGCGCGTGCGTGCCTTCCAAATCGTAGGTGCTAACGATAGCACCGACTTGACCCATTGGAGAGGACAGCATGCTGCCACCGGTCGACTTGCGCCCCCCGTTCAACATCACCCGAACCAGCCACCTGCGCCTGAATGTGGCCGACCTGGCCGCCAGCCGTGATTTCTACACCACGGTCCTCGGCCTGGTGGTGACCGAGGAGGATGACTCCACGATTTACCTGCGTGGCCTCGCTGAGGCCTGTCACCACAGCCTTGTGCTGGAGAAGAGCACCGACGGCGGCACGGCCCGCCGTATCGGATTCCGCGTCTTCTTCGAGGAGGACCTGGACGAGGCCTACCGCTACTTCCGTGACCGGGACCTCCCTGCCGAGTGGGTGGACATGCCGCATCAGGGGCGCACGTTGCATGTCTCAGACCCTGTCGGGACGCCGCTGGAGCTGTGCGCAACCATGGAAACCCGGCCCCGGCTGCACATCAACTTTGAGCAGTACAAAGGCGCCCACGCCCAGCGCCTGGACCACTTCCAGCTGCTCACGCCCGACGTTTACGAACTGTGCGCGTTCTACAGCAAACTTGGTTTCCGAAACTCGGAATACCTTGAGTACGGCGATGAACTCGTAGGCGCCTTCATGTACCGCAAGGGCACCTGCCTTGACCTGGCGATGGTGCCCGGCGACGGTCCAAGCCTGCACCACTTCGCTTACACCGTCTCCGAGAGCCATGACATCTTCACCGCCTGCGACTTCGCCGGCATCCTGGGCTACGGCGACCAGGTGGAACGCGGCCCGGGCCGGCACGGACCGGGCGGAATGCTCTTCGCGTACCTCCGCGACCCGGACGGCCATCGCGTTGAGGTCTTCAACAGCCATTACCAGACCATCGATCTTGAGAACGAGCCGGTGCGGTGGGATGCCGCATCGGTGAGCACCAACGCACGCTGGGGCCTGCCCGCCCTGGAGCAGTGGTACTTCGAAGCCTCGCCCTTCGTCGGCGCACCGCTGAAGTCCCCGGCCGTCCGTCCTGCCCCCATGACACTGGAGAAGTTCCTCGGCAGCCCGCAGCCCCTCTGATCACCAGCCCCTCTAACACCAAAAACCGACTGGAGCACCACATCATGTCCCGAGTTCCGTCCCTCTCCCGCGACGACGCCGCCTCGGTCCACCAGCAGCCGCTGTGGGACCGCATCGAGGCCGAGCGCAAAATGCCCACCGCCAATATCTTCCGCTCACTGGCGAATGCCCCGGTCCTGCTCGACGCGTTCCTGTCCTACGCCAACGCCATGCGTGACAGCTCCCTGCTGAGCCCCAAGCTGCGGGAGCTGGCCATCCTGTCCGTGGGCCATGCCACCGGCTCTGAATACGAGATCGCCCACCACCAGTCCCACGGCCGCAAAGCCGGACTTACTGACGAGCAGCTTGCAGCAGTGGCCGAGGGCGACAGCACGGAGCTTTTCAACGACACCGAACGCGCCGTGATAGCCCTGGCACGCGAATCCACCCTCAACGTGAACGTGTCCGATGCCAGCTGGGCAGCCGCTGCCAAGCACCTCGACGACCAGCAGATGGTGGAGCTCACGCTGACCATCGCCTGGTACAACTCAGGCGTACGGGTCATGGGTCTGCTCGGCATCGAACTCGAGGACAGCTACCGCAAGTAGCTGCCCGCCCACCCACTCCCCCAAGAATCACCACCCTTTCGTTCCTAGAAGGAGCCGTCAATGGCGACGATGCGCGCAGCCCGACTGCATCAGATCGGCGAACCAATGTCGATCGACACCATCGAAGTACCCAAGCCCCGACCCACCGACGTACTGGTCAGGGTCAAGGCCGTCGGCATCGTGCCGAACATGGCCAACGTGATCAACAACTGGCCAACCTGGTTCCCGCACCAGCCCATCCCGAATTTCCCGGCGATCTTCGGCCTCGATCCCATCGGCGTGGTGGAGGAGGTCGGAGAATCCGTCATCAACGTCAAGCCGGGCGACCGGGTTTACGTGAGCCCGCTCCGCTCCTGCGGCAGCTGCTACGCCTGCTCCGGCGGCACCCCCAGTCGCTGCCGGTATTACACCCTCAACGGATACTTCAGCACCTCGCGCGACGGCCAGCGGATCTTTGACCTCTACCCCTATGGCGGGTTCAGCGAGTTCATGACCGCGCCGCAGCAGGCCCTGGTCAAGATCCCGGACAACCTTCCTTTCGAGCTCGCCGCCCGTTTCGGCTATATCGGCACGGCCTACGGAGCGCTCCGGCTTGCCGACGCCGGGCCTGGCACTGTGGGCCTGATCGACGGCATCACCGGTACCCTGGGCGTGGCCGCGACTGTGCTCTGCCTCAGTATGGGGGTAGCCAAGATCCTCGGCACCGGACGCAACCAGGAGCTCCTGGACCGGGTGAAGGCCCTTTCACCCGGTCGGATCGAGGTCATGAACCTTGGTGAGCAGTCCTCCGGCGAGTGGGCCAAGGCCCGGACCCGTGGCGACGGAGCCCACTTCGTGATCAGCGCGCTCGGGGCCAGGGCTGACGCGGCCACCATGGTCGATTCCATGCACGGCGTCCGCCGGGGTGGCCGGGTGGTCAACGTCGGTGGGGTCTCCGAAGAAGTGCCTGTCGACATGAAGTGGCTGATGGACGAGCAGGTTCAGATCATCGGCTCAAACTGGTTCACTGCCGCCCAGGGGCAGGAGATGGCAGACATGATCGAGACAGGCACCCTGGACCTCACTTATCTGGAGACCGAGGCGTTCCCGCTGTCCGATGTCAACACGGCAATTTCCGGACGGCTGAAGGACCCGCGCGGCGGCTTCAGCAACTACGTGGTCATTCCCTGACCGCATGACCAGGCCGGTCGTCCGCTGCATGGAGGGCCGGCCTTCGTGGACGGTGCAAAGGTGGATCGGTTTCGCAGGTTCACTACTTGAAAGGACGAGCACATGATCACCAAAAGGATCCACCAAATGCTGGTCAGTTCCGACGCCTGGGGCAGCTCCTCGGGCGGGCACCGTGTAGAAAGGTTTCCCAGCGGCCGGATTACATCCTCCCCCTGGGAAGGATGGTGGCACGAGGAACTCCAGGCCGAGGGCCGTGAAGGACAAAGCGGCGGACCGGCTTCATAAGCGTCAGCGAGTGAACCCGAAACGGGGAAGTCAGTGAACTCCACAGCAACGGTAAGAATAGATGAGTGGGCCAGGCTCACAGGTGCAGACGTTGAAGTCTGGCAGCGAAACCGGATGATCCGGAGAGGCCGCGTCGAGATGGCCAACAGCGATTCAAGCATGGCCTGGATCATGGCAGATGGCATCGAAACAAGGACCCTTGTCGAAAAGTCGCAGGGTCATGTCATCCGAATATCCATCAGGAACACCGAGATGTTCAGCCAAGGTCAGGTAGAACATCCGGAGAAGATAGACGTTGTCCTTTACACGGGGGGTTAGCAGGCTTCAGCCTTTCCCCTACTACCTAGGACAGGCATTCAGGCGCTGGCGCCGGTGAGCACAAACGCCACCGTCGCCGGCGCCTGCGTTTTGTTCCGCCAGGCATGCCGCGCGGCGACCTGTACGACGGTATCGCCGGGTGTCAGGCGGACCTCCGCGCCGTCGTCCAGCTCGAGCCACACCTCCCCTTCGAGCACAACCCCGTAGTCCACGCTGGGTGTGCGGTGCATTCCGTCGGGCTCGAACACCTTGGCCAGATCCGGTGCGTAGGAAGCAACTTCCTGCCCGGCCGCGGCGGGATCGAAATCGGGACTCATGACCACGGAATCAGGGGCGTAGCTGACGATTACGAAGCTTGCACCGCCCGGGCCTGGGACCACAGGGCCGTGATTGTCGGTGGGCTCGGCGTCGGGTGGCGTGGTCGAAGGCACCCCAGGCGTGAACCAGATCCGGATCTGAGCCTGTCCCGGCATCGTTGCGAAATCGTGGCTGTGGGGTACCGCCCCGTCGGAGACAAAGACGGACTTCCCAGTGCCATCCGTACCTGTAACCACTCTGCGTACCGTCACTTAAATTCCTATCCTCGGCTAGAGTGCCATCGATAGCACTATGCTCAATTATTCCATCCCTGTCAACGCCGCGCTCTCAGGGCGGCATACTGCTCGACAATGGCGCCCCCACGGTGTCACTTGGCAAAAGTCATTCAGGGGTGGCGCTTCGAACAGGCTGTGCTATCGTTAGCATATGTTCGAAGATGAGAACGGAAACGAGGCCATTGCTCCCGCGGGCGTAGTGCTGGCCCAGGCGGGCTTGCCCGGGAAGCCGGCCGAAGCCTGGCTGGTGCACCGCGACCGCGCCCTCCCGCTGCTTGACTGGGCGGAGGACTGGCCCTGCGCGAGGTTCGCGTCCGTCACCGACCTCATCCGGGAGTGGGGCTCGCACCATGCCGAGCTTCGGCGGTTGACCGAGCTGCCCCGGACCACGGAAACGATCGCCCGGAACGGGCTGCCCGTCGGTTCCCTGAGGCTGGAGGCTCCGGTGCAGCCCGGACAGCTGTTCTGCTCCATCGGCAACTACCGGCGGCAGGTCATCGAGGCCGCCGTCGATGCGGGTGAGCCGGCCGACGCCGAGAACCTGCGCGCCGCAGCCACGCAGGCGCTGAAGCAGCGGCGCACAGACGGCAGCCCGTACGTCTGCCTGACCAGCATCCACAGGATCGGCGCCCCTGGAAGCGAGCTGGTTCTGGATCCTGATGTTGTCACCTTGGACTGGGAGGTCGAGATCGGTGCCGTCATCGGAGCGTCCGGCTCACGGCTGACGCCGTCCGAGGCTCCCGCGGTCATCGCCGGCTACTGCGTGGTCAATGACCTGACGGTCCGTTCCCGGGTGGTCCGGCCCGACCTGCCCGGCCTCGGCAGCGACTGGCTGCAGTGCAAGGGCCTGCAGGGGTCGCTGCCGCTCGGACCATGGTTCGTCCCCGCCTGGCAGGTCCCCGACCCCGCCGGCCTCCGGCTGCGGCTGTCGCTTAATGACACGCTCATGCAAAACGACACCGCCGACGACATGGTGTTCAGCATTCCCGAACAGCTGTCGTACCTGTCCCGGCACACCCGTCTCCGCCCCGGCGACCTGCTCTGCACCGGCTCCCCCGCCGGTTTCGGCATCCACCATGGCCGCTTCCTGCGCGCCGGAGACACCGTCAGGGCTTCGGTGGCCGGCCTGGGCGAACAGACCACCCGGTTCGTCAACCCGACAATCCATCCCAGCTGATCCCACCCAGACCCGGCCGCCACAGGCCGGATCGTCAAGAAGGAGCACGACTCATGACCCCACAGCAAACAGTCCTGCTGACCGACCGGGCCTGGCCCGATGACAGTATCGAACGACGCATCATCGAAGATGCCGGCTTCACTCTCATCGCCGGCCCGGCCGACCCGGCGCCGGTCGAGACCATCGATGCCCTGGTGGCCGAACACCAGCCCGCCGCCATCCTCACGTGCTGGGCAACGGTGTCCGCCGCAGCGATCGCGTCCTCTCCCGAGCTACGGGTCGTTGCCCGGATGGGAGTGGGCCTGGACAACATCGCCGTTGCCGGCGCCACTGATCGCGGCGTGCAGGTCACGAACGTCCCCGACTACTGCGTCGCGGAAGTCTCCGATCACGCCGTCGGGCTTGCCCTGGCATGGACCCGCGGCCTGGTCCCCGCCGATCGTGAGGTCCACGCCGGCAGCTGGAACCCTGCCGGGGCCCGGCTTCGCCGCCTGTCCACCCTGACTTGCGGCGTCGTCGGATACGGCAGGATTGGCAGGGCGACGGCGGCCAAGCTGCGTGCGCTGGGAGCTCGCGTCGTGATCAGCGACCCGAACCCTCCAGCAGACACCGGCGGTATCGAAGTCATGCCCCTCGATGGCCTCCTCGCCGCCAGCGACATCGTCGTCCTGCATGCACCCCTGATCCCGCAGACCCATCACCTGATCAGCGAGCGGGAACTGGCATTGCTTCCCCAGGGTGCCTTCCTGATCAACGTCAGCCGCGGCGGACTGATTGATACCGCCGCGCTGCTCGCCGCCCTGCAGGCAGGCCATCTCGGCGGAGCGGGCCTGGACGTCCTGGAAGAGGAACCCGCGGTTCCCGAAGAACTGCTTACCCACTCCGGGGTGATCATCACCCCGCACATCGCCTTTGCCTCCGACGCGTCGGTCATCGACCTGCGCCGCAGCGCTGCCGAGGAAGTGGTCCGCGTCCTGCGTGGCGAGCCGGCTCACTACCCCTGCAACACCCCATCCCCCCTCTCCACAGGAGTGTCATCTTGAGCACGATCCGTACCGTCCACGGCCGGCAGATCTTCGACTCCCGCGGCCGCCCGACCGTCGAGGTCGACGTCGTCCTCGACAGCGGCGCGCTGGCCCGGGCCTCCGTGCCCTCCGGCGCCTCCACGGGCACCCATGAGGCCCACGAACTGCGCGACGGCGACCAGTCAGTTTTCGACGGCCTCGGCGTCACCGCTGCGGTGGACCATGTGAACGGCGAGATCGCTGCCGCTCTGCGCGGCAGGGACGTCTTCGACCAGCGCGCCATCGACGACCTGCTGCGGGACCTGGACGGGACCCCCACGCTGTCGCGGCTCGGCGCGAATGCCGTCCTCGGCACCTCGCTGGCTGTCTGCCGCGCCTCGGCCGTGGCCAACGGGCAGCCGCTGTTTCGACGGATCGCGCAGCTGGCCGGCGTTGACGAGCCTGTGCTGCCGATGCCGATGGTCAACATCCTTTCCGGCGGTCTCCACGCCGGCCGAGGCATGGACGTCCAGGACTTCCTGGCCGTGCCGGTCTCTGCCACCTCCGCGCTGGAGGCAATCCAGCTCACATCCCGAGTCCGCACGGCTGCCGCAACGCTCTGCGCGGCACGGGGGCTGCCGACCCTGCTGGCAGACGAAGGCGGGCTGAGCCCCGGCTGCCGTACCGGTGAGGAGGCCCTTGAGCTGATCACCCAGGCCATCGAGGCGGCAGGCCTGCAGCCCGGTGCCGACATCGCCATCGCCATCGACGTCGCCGCGACCTCCCTGTATGACCGAAACGCCGGGGACTACCATCTGCGCCGGCAGGAAAAGCATGCCAGCACTGCCGAGATGATCGACATGATGTCCTCCTGGGTCGACCGCTTCCCCATCGTGTCAATCGAGGACCCGCTGGACGAGGATGACTGGGCCGGCTGGCAGACGATGACCAGGCGCCTGGGCCAGCGGATCAGGTTGATCGGCGATGATCTCTTCACCACCAACAGCAAACGGCTGGCGGAGGGCATCGCCCGCGGCGTGGCCAACGGCGTGCTGGTCAAGGTCAACCAGAACGGCACCCTTACCGGCACCCTCGATGTCGTCGCCGAGGCACGCGCGGCCGGCTACGCCCCTGTGGTGTCGGCCCGGTCCGGGGAGACTGAGGACGATTTCCTGGCCGATCTGGCTGTCGGGACCGCTGCCGGGCAGATTAAGATCGGATCCGTGCGGAACTCCGAGCGACTGGCCAAGTACAACCAGCTGGTCCGCATCGCCGAAGACTCTGCCCTCACCTTCAGCCGGCTGCCCGCGCTGGCCCCGTCCGCGGACGCTGTTCTGTGACCGGCGACGGGCCCCGGGCCCGCGTGGAGGAGTTCCTGCGCCGCAACGGACTGATGCAGTCCGGGGAGGTGGCGCTGCTGACTCCCCTGACCGGCGGCGTGAGCTCGGACCTGTGGCAGGTGCAACTTCCCGGCCGCACCCTGTGCGTGAAGGGCGCGCTGGCCCGGCTCAAGGTGGAGCAGGAGTGGCTCGCACCCACCTCCCGCAACCGGGTGGAGTACGACTGGCTGCGGTTCGCCGGTACTGTCGCTCCGGAGCAGGTCCCGCAGGTGCTTGCCTACGACGAGCATGCCGGACTGTTCGCGATGCAGTTCCTTCCGCCCGGGGAATACCCCGTCTGGAAGGACCAGCTCCTTGCCGGGCGGGTGAACCCGGCAGCTGCTCACGCCGTCGGCGACCTGGTCGGCCGGCTGCACGCAGCGAGCGCCAAGGATCCCTCGGTCCCGGGCATATTCGCGACTGATGAAAACTTTGATGCCCTGCGAATCGAGCCCTACTTCCGGGTCACCGCCCGTGCAAACCCCGATCTGGCGGGCCCGATCGAGCGTCTCGCCGCCGTGACAGCCGGCACGCATCGGGCGCTGGTGCATGGCGACGTAAGCCCCAAGAACATCCTTTTCGGTCCGCACGGCCCGGTGCTTCTCGACGCCGAGTGCGGCTGGTTCGGGGACCCGGCCTTCGATATCGCATTCTGCCTGAACCATCTGCTGCTCAAGGCGGTCGCCCTGCCGGAGCACACTGCGCAGCTTCGCGACTCCGCGCGCCAGCTGGTGGACGGTTATGCCCGGCACATCGACTGGGAACCCGCGGCGGGCCTGCTGGCCCGCGTCGCGGCTCTGTTGCCGCTTCTCGCCCTGGCGCGGGTCGACGGTGCCTCCCCGGTGGAGTACCTGACGCCGTCGCAACGCGGCCAGGTGCGCAGCATCGCCCGGGCCCTGATGTCCGGGCCCGGCTCGACCATCGACTCAATCGTGGATGACTGGATGCTGGCGGCCGGCGCCGCCACCGCCGCGACGACCCACAACAAGGAGCAGACGCCGTGACGTTTTCCCTGTCCACCGTCCGGATCGACGGGTCAGCGACCCCCGTGCTCCGGCTCCCGGACGGCCGCCTGTA
Source organism: Arthrobacter pascens (assembly GCF_030816475.1). NCBI lineage: Bacteria > Bacillati > Actinomycetota > Actinomycetes > Micrococcales > Micrococcaceae > Arthrobacter > Arthrobacter pascens. The sequence goes on from NZ_JAUSXF010000001.1 coordinate 3,378,256, forward strand.
CAGGATCGACGACCTGGCGCCGGAGATTCTGGCGGCCAATCCGGCAGCCGGGCTGATGTCCCTCTTCACCAACTGGGAGACTGCCGAACCACTGCTGCTCGCCGCCGTCGCGGCCCTCTCCACCACTCAAGCGGATCCGGTGCCCGAGCCGGCCGAACCGGAGGACTGGCTCACCCCGCTGCAGTACCCGAACAAGGTCATCTGCACCGGGGCCAACTACTTCGACCACGTCTTCAACGACGGCGGCCACACGGGTTTCTCAAAAGAGGACAACATCCCCGTCTTCTTCCTCAAGCCGCCCACCACCACGTTAGTGGGCCAGGGCCGGTCCGTCCGCTACCCCACCCAGACCGAGAAGTTCGACTATGAGCTTGAGCTGGCGTTCGTCATCGGCCGGGGCGGCCGGCACATCCCGGTGGAACAAGCCCGCGAGCATATCGCCGGCTACACCATCGCGTTGGATCTGTCGGCCCGCGACTGGCAGCGCCATCCGAAGCACCTGGTCAAGTTCGACCTGTTCGGCGGCAAGGTCTTCGACGACAGCTGTCCGCTCGGGCCCGGCATCATCCCGGCCCGATTCATCGACGACACAAACCTGCAGCTGCAGTTCTGGCTTAACGGCGAGCTGCGGCAGAATGCCAACACCTCCGACCTGATCTGGTCGGTCCCGGAGCTGGTCTCCCTGATCAGCGAGCACGTGACCCTGGAACCGGGTGACGTCGTGCTCACCGGAACGCCGGCCGGTGTCGGGCTTAGCACCGGGACGTGGATGCGGGCCGGCGACCACCTCAAGGGGCAGATCAGCGGCCTCGGATCGATCAGCGTGCAGATCAGGCCAGCCGACACCCGTCAGCCGGGCTAAGCCCTCCCCGGAACCCGCACCTTGCCATGTGCGGCCCCGGGACCCCCACCAGACACGAAGGAAGCACACCATGAAGGTAGCAGTTCTGACCCAGACCGGAACCACGCCCAGCTATGCGGATTTTCCCGACCCCCGGCCCCGTGGCGGCCACGTCGTCGTCGACGTCACCGCTGCGGGTGTCCATCATCTTGACCTGGCCAAGGCATCCGGCGCCTTCGGCGATCCCGACACTCTTCCGTACGTGATTGGCGCCGACGGCGTTGGCCGGACCACCGCCGGCCGCCGGGTCTTCTTCACCTCACCGGTGGCGCCACACGGCTCCTGGGCCGAGCGGACGCTGGTCGCGGAGCAGGACCTGCTCGACCTGGCCGACGACGTCGACGACGTCACCGCCGCTGCGCTGGGCAACACCGGGCTGGCCGCCTGGCTCGCCCTCACGTGGCGCGCCAACCTGCAGCCCGGCCAGAACGTCCTGGTCCTGGGCGCGACCGGGGCGCTCGGATCCGTCGCCGTACAGCTGGCCAAGGCCCTCGGGGCGGCCACCGTGGTGGCCGCTGACCGGGACCCGGACCGGCTGGCCCGCTCCAGCGAGCACGGCGCCGATGCCACCGTTACCATCACCCCGGACACCGATCTGGTGGGCGCCTTCCGCGACGCCGTCGGCGGACGCGGCTTCGACGTCATCATTGACCCGGTGTGGGGTGCACCCGCCCTGGCCGCCATGCACGTGGCTGCCCGCGGCGCCCGTCACATCCAGATCGGCCAGTCAGCGGGGGCCACCCTTGAATTGCCGGCCGCCATCATCCGGGCAGCACGACTGGAGCTCCTGGGGTTCGCCCACATCGACCCGCCGGTCCAGGTCCGCCGCGACGCGTACCTGAGACTGACCGAGCTCGCGGCCACCGGCGCCCTGACCGTCGACACGATGACTCTCCGACTCGCCGACTGCAAGCGGGCGTGGGAGCTGCAGCAGCAGGGCGCCCCGCGCAAGCTCGTCCTGACCCCCTAGGCCCGGCCTGGGGCAATGGACCGACACCCATCCATGAGGCAATTCAATGACAGTAGAAGGACCGCAATGATTGACCAGACCCACTACGCCGTCCAGGTCAGGATCGACCATCGGAGTGAACTCCAGAACGAACTCGACAGGGCCCTCGAGGAAGCGATCGGGGAGGCTCTCAAGAACCCCGGGCCCGGAGTGCTGGTGACCCGGCATGACCACCGGACGTTCACCGTCGAGCTCTCCAGCGACGTTCCGCACGGGACGATCTCCGAATTGGACCTCCACGCGTCCGTCTGAGCGCTCACAGCGACTTCGCGGGATCCGGCCAGTTGCCTCCGAGGCTGCGGATCAATCATTAGAGCATGAAAACGACGGACGAACACGAACATCACCCGCTGAACAAACAGGTGTCCTGGCTGCACGGCATGGTCACCCGGCGGTCCATGCTCGCCAGCACTGGTCTGGCCGGCATCGGGGCCCTGGGAGCCGGAACCTTCGCGGGCAGGACCCTGCTCCCTGAGCGGGTTGCGTCGACGACGGCGACGCCCCCTCCCGCCGCAACCCCGTCGGCAGGCCAGCCGACCGGAAGCGCCGCGCTTCCCGACAGGACCTTCGTAAGCAGCAAGCTCACCACGCCGCATGTGACGAGCTGGGGGGCCGGCCAAACGGCTCCGGGACTTGTTTTCGCCACACCGCAGGGGCACGGCTCGGCGGCCGTCATCCTCGATAGCGGCAGCAGGCCGGTCTGGATGGAGCCCAGCGGCGCCGGGGCAATGGACCTGCGGGTGCAGACATTCGAAGGCAAACAGGTGCTCACCTACTGGCAGGGGACCAGCGAGGGCGGCCACGGCGCCGGCAAGGGAGTCATCCTGGACTCTGCTTACCGGACCGTCGCGTCTGTCAGTGCGGGGAATGGTCTCAGCATCGACCTGCATGAGTTCAGGCTCACGGATGCGGGAACCGCGCTGATCCTCGCCTACCCCACAGCGCAGGCGGACCTCACCGCCGTCGGAGGTCCTGCCAAGGGATACCTGCTTGACTGCCACGTGCAGGAAGTCGATGTGCGGAGCGGCGCCGTCTTGCTTGACTGGAAAGCCTCCGAACACATCGGCCTGACCGAAACGTACGCCACTGCCGGCGGGAAGCTGTCCAAGGACGGGACCACCGAGGCCAATGCCTTCGATGCCTACCATCTGAACTCCGTGGACGACGACGGCGATGCCTTGCTTATCTCGTCCAGGCACACCCATACGCTCTACCAGATCGACCGCAAATCCGGGGATGTTCGCTGGCGGATCGGCGGCAAGAAGAGTGATTTCACCGTCGCGGATAACGCCGCCTTCGCCTGGCAGCACGACGCCCGCCGGAGGTCCGCCACGCTGATCAGCCTCTTTGACAACCACTTCGCCGAAGAGACGACCGGCACCTCCCGCGGGCTGTTGCTCAACATCGACGAGGCCGCGAAGACGGTTACCCTCAAGCAGGAGTTTGCCAATGCCGGGCACGGCGGCAACGCCGAAGGAAACATCCAGCTGCTGCCCAATGGCAACGTGATGGTCGGCTGGGGCGCCGACCCTTCGGCAACCGAATTCTCTGCGGACGGAACTGCGGTCTTCGAGGCCGCGGGACTCGGCAACGGCTGCTACCGGGTCTACCGGTTCCCGTGGACCGCGCAGCCGGACACGCCACCCAGCATGGCGATCAAAAACGGCGCCGGCCAGAGCATGCAGGTCTTTGCCAGCTGGAACGGGGCCACAGAGGTCAAGTCCTGGCGGGTACTCACCGGCCCGGACAGCAACTCCCTCAAGGCAGCCGGCACGGTGCCCAGGAGCGGATTCGAAACCATGGTGGCCGTCGCCAGCGCCAAATTTGCGGCCGTCCAGGCTCTGGCCGCTGACGGATCGGTGCTGGGCACCTCCGGCGTGACGCCTTCCTCTTAGGTATGCGATGTCAGTAGCTAGGGCACCCACAGACGCATATAAAAAGGCCCTTCCGGCCACTTGTAGAGAGATCCACATGACTGACAATCGCAAGTCCAGGGTGTCCCCTTTCCGCATCATGCTCTTGGCCGCCAGTGCTGCTCTGTTCGCCGCCCGCTTGGTCATCGGGATCCGCTCGAGGGGAACCGAGATGCTGTGGGACCTGCTCCTCGCGCTGGTGATTGTCGGCCTCCTCATGTTCTTCCTGCTGGCCATTCCAATCAGAAGGGCCAGGAAGACTGCGGAGGCCGTCCGTGCCGCACGGCCTGACGCGGTCGTCGTCGAAACATACTGGGCCGTCGAGCACACCGGCTTTTTCCTGAGGCCCGGACCGCTGCTGCGACATGCCAGAGGCCGCGGCGGGCGCGTCCTCGTGGTCGCAGACGGGCGGGGAATCGAACTGATCCGTCCTCGACGGGCCCTCTCTTTCGGGCTGATCCCTTGGAGCTTTGTGCAAGACGTCCGACTGGAGGAACTGAACGGCCCTCTTGCCTCCCGGCCGAAGCTGGTGTTCGAAATCCAAGGAAGGTCCACACCATTCCAGGACCGCTTTGAGCTTCTCCCCACGGGGACGGAGCAGCGGGCCCGCGCCGTCCAGTCCTTGAACGCGATCCTTGCCAGGCGTCCCGCAGCGTTTTCGTCGGAGCCTGAGATACCTCATGTGGAGCTTCGGCCCGCTTGGGCCGCTAACGGGCAGAACGCCGGTTGCGCGCCTGATGCACCAGTCCGACGAAGGCAAGGACTGATGCCGCCTCAATCAACACCATCAGGCCCAGCAACAGCCACTGGCTCTCGCCGATGAAGACGATGGCACCGATAAGGACAAGCGTGCTTACCAGTGCCAGGGCGTAGACCGCGAATCCGAAGGCCACCCGGGCACTGCGCACGCCCGTCCGGAAGCCGAAGCCCATCGGCTCTCCACCGGGATACCCTTCCACGCGGTCAGGGCCGGCCGGCTGGAGCCTGTCGAACTCCTCCCAAGGGTCCCGGTCCTGATCCTGGCTGGTCATAGTCCCATTATCCCGCGAATCCGACGTCCTTACTGTGGGATCACCGGTCCTTGAAGTGGCCGTTGCCCGAATGACCGGGCCGGTTAGTCCCCGGGTGCCCGGGTGACGAAGTGCTCGACGCGGCGGTCGGGAATCAGCCAGATCAGGGCAACCACTGTGTAGGCCGCAAGGCCGAGCAGCGGCTGCACGACACCCAGGGCGATGCCAATGAGGTAGATCAGCGGGGAAGCTTTGCCTTTCCAGTCCCGGCCAACGGCCCGGGCGAGGGCCCCGTCTCTGCCCTGTTTCCGGATCAGGGCCTGCTCGAGGACGAAGTAGGCGATCGCCGCACAGAGCAGGTTGATTCCGTACGTCAGCACCGGGATCTGAACGAAGCCGGATTCATCCATCCAGCGGGTGCTGAACGGAATCAGCGAAAGCCAGAACAACAGGTGCAAATTGGACCAAAGGATCGCCCCGTTGACCCGGTCGGCCAAGTGGATCATGTGGTGATGGTTGTTCCAGTAGATCCCGACGTAAACGAAGCTGAGCAGGTAACTGAGGAAAGTGGGCAGGACACTGGCCAGGCCGTGCCATGTCGGTTCCTCCGGCACATGCAGCTCCAGCACCATGATGGTGATGATGATGGCCAGCACGCCATCGCTAAACGCCTCCAGGCGGTTCTTGTTCACCAGGCTCCCTTCATCAAAGCATCATCCTAATTCAGGGATCGTTGGCTTCGCGTTGTTGCTCGGGGAGACCTCACGCCTTAGCTACTGCCGGTGCTCCTCACGGATCGGCCTCAGCCGTTGTGGAGCGCCTTCGGCCGGGATGGCAGGAAACGTGCAGGTGAACTCGCCCCTGTACCCGAAGAGGAATCCCAGGACAGGGTTCCTGACCTGCACCTGGATGGTGAAGACTCCTCGATCGTCGTCGAATGTCTCATAAAGATCGGCGGTCCCGGTAAACGCCGGCGGGAAGGTGAAACCGAGGAAGCCTTCGTAGAAACGCTGGCTCGTGGATTGAAGATGCAGCGACCCATCAGCCAGCACCTCAAGGACGAGGTCGGTGGCGAGGTGCTGGTGCGTGCCGAGATAATCGACGATCCCGCCGTTCTCAGCACTGTAAATCATGGTTGCGTCGAAGCGGCGTTGCTTGGACGGCGATAGCTCCAATGTGCGGACGAAGGTGACAGTGGGCCGACCCAAGCCGTCAATGTAGGGGTAGTTTTCAATGGTGAAGGGAATGTTCGATCCCTGGTCCGGGAAGAGGATGTTGCGGTACGCCCCGAGGCGCAGGAACGGCTCGGTCCACCAGGCTCCGCGCCGGACTTCGGAGAAGACGCCCCGTCCCACGCAGGCGTAGCCGGATTCCGTGTCAACGCCGAACCGCTGTTGCAGCATGGGGTGGAGGCGTTGGAAATCCTCTCCCAGCGCACGGGCAAAGATCGATGCCATACCTACTCCTGCCCCACCGTCTGAGCCTGGGCCTGTTTCTTCTCCGGCGACGGAAGGGATCCGAGCGCGGACGGGGCCAGGGCCGAGCGCCGGTCAGGCGCCCGTCGCAGGCAACGCCTGGCTCGCGGGACGGTCCAATGCGACGGAGTCACTAGTGCTGCGAGGGCGGTACCCAACGCGAGGATCAGAGCGGCGTCGGCCCTGCCGCTGGTGAACGCCGGGCGGATCAGGAACGCCGCGGCTAGGAGTCCGGCAGACCTGGCTGTTGCATCGATAATCCACCGGTTGCGCGATTGCCTGGGGTCGACGTCCGATTCCGCCCACAACCGCAACCGGTCAAAGCTTAGTGCCGTCGCCCACCCCAGAAGCGGCCGGATCACCGGGCCATCCAGCATCCCGCCGAACCGGCCCATTCCTGGCTGATAGTTATAGCCGGTGACGAACCGGACTCCCTGTTCCGTGGGAATGTAACGCCAATAGCCTGAGCCTGGCCCGATCGGCGAAAGTGGGTCCGTGGTGGAGAACTTCAGGACTGAGGTGGCCTGTCCGTCTCCCCGAAACCTGTTGCCCAAGGACGTTCCGGTCCCTTTGATCGTGTGGAACGGAAGCCGGAACTCATAACGGAACCTGGTCGGCCCGTCAGGCTCCCGGCCGGTCGGAACGATCCGGGAAAACCTCAGGTCCCACCGCGGATGCAGGTCCGGATCCTGGCTCAGTGTCCACAGCCGCTCCATGGGCGCCCGGATGGCAATCTCGACGTAAACCTGCCTGTGGTCGCCAAAAAGCGGCCTGCGTTGATGTTCCCCCATGCCAGCATCATAAATGGGAGCCGGCGCCTTAAAGCTTCAGGCGCTCACACCTGGGATTTCAGGAAATGGGCGCAGTCGACGCGCGCACCACCAGTCGCGGCGGAACAATGAGCGGCTCCAGGGCCTCTTCACCGGGCTTGGTGATGAGTGCCAGCAACCTTGAGACTGCCAGTTCACCGGCGGCCTTGAAATCGATGTGGACGCTCGTCAGCGCGGGTTTGTAATAGGCAGCGCCCCGAACATCATCAAATCCCACAATGCTCATATCACCAGGCACGTCAATCCCGCGCTTGTCGAGTGCGGCGAGCGCGCCCATCGCCATTTCATCATTGGCAGCCACGATCGCCGTCGTGCCGTCATCAAAGCCCGCGTCCCTGGTGATCCTGAATCCGGAGGCGGCAGACCAGTCCCCGTGCTCCATTCCTGTTACGGCCATCCCGAGCGTTGCGGCCTCGCGGACAGCCGTCTGTAGGCGCTTTGTGGTGGAGAACCACCCCTCGGGTCCGGCGATGATGTAGATCCGCCGATGGCCAAGGTCGTGCAAGTGGCGGACCACAAGCTGGGCGCCCGGGTCAATGTCTGACTGCGCGTGAGGTCCTTGCAGGCCGTCACCGTTGACTTCACGCAATAGCGGGACGTGCAGGGCGAGTTCGTCGAAGAGTTCGGCGAATTCTTTTGTAGGCGCCAAGGCCAGTGCGCCGGCCACGTACTGCAGGCCCGTCTGTTTGACGGTCCTTGCGCTGGTTTCCGGTGAATCGACGTCGAGATTCACGATTTCCAGAACATATCCTGCCGCCGCAGCGGCGCTGGCTGCGGCGCGGACGATATTGCTTGGCCCTGCTTCCGACAGCTCGTACACGAACAGGAGAATGCGCGTGGGCTGGCTTGTCCTCAGCGCCCGGGCCAGCGGGTTCGGACGGAAGTCAAGTTCCTCCATGGCCTGGCGGACCTTTGCCTTGGTGGCCGGCCTGATTCCCTGGAAGCCGTTGAGGAAGCGGGTCACTGTCTGGGTGGAGACTCCGGCCGTTTCCGCGACATCGTAAATGGTCGCCGCCCGGCGGATCGTCGCTGCCTTTACGGCGTCAGTTTCCTTCGTCACGAATCGTTCTGCCCTCACTGCCGTTTCCCAGTGCTCCAGAATATACCCCTCCAACAATCCGTTTCGCCAGCAAATGTATATCGATTGACAAGAGGAATCCGCGCGGGCTAACGTCTGCCCAGGAACTCGGTGCAGAGTTCGAAACCAGGAGGCGTAGACCGTTGTTGCCCATTAGGCCCGTACTTCCACCTCCCCCAAAACCCAGGCCAAACGGCTGTCGTTCCTTCGGGCTGACATTGCCGGCGGGAAAGGCTGCCGCTGCCGCACTTATCCTGGCCGCCGCTACAGGCTGCTCAGGCCCAGGCGCCTCAGTCGACCTCTGGCAGGGCAAGGCCGTCGACTCCTCAGACCTCTCCTTGGCTCGCGGAATCTCTTTGGTCTCCTCAGTGCCGGTGGGCAGTAACGGACACGTAAGCGAACCGGACGCCCGCAGCCAGATCGTGGTCCTCAAGAGCGTCGCCACACAGCATCCGGACATCCGGGCCCTCATTGTCAGCTCCAGCAAGTCGGCGACCACGGAATCAATGGTGAATTTCGCCGCCGATTGGCAGCTTCCCCGTTCAGGAGTGGTCAGAGACAATGCAGCTTCGCTTGCCCAGGCCATCGACTCAGCCAAAGACGCCGTCACCACCGTCCTGATCGAAGACGGCCACGTGGTCCGCTCATGGAGCAATCGGGTCGTACTTGCCCAGGAAATCGATGCGGCATTGACCGATGCTGCGGTCACCCCAGGTTCGACGCCAACGACGGCGCCGTAAGAAAGAGGAAGAGATGAAACGAAAGTCTGCGCGAAGGCGCATGGCCGCAACGGCGGCCAGCGTCGTTGCAGCACTGCTAGTGGCTACGGGTGTCATCGGAACATCAGTGCCGGCGAGCGCGGCAGGTGCGACCTACTACGTCGACTGCTCCGCCGCAGCCAACGGCACCGGAACCCAAACGTCCCCCTGGAACAGCTTTGCCACCCCGAATACAACCACCTTCGCCCCCGGCGATCAGCTCCTCTTCAAGCGTGGCACCAGCTGCGCAGGAACCCTGCATCCCCTCGGATCAGGCAGTGCCGCGGGCGGATCAATCACCATCGACGCTTACGGCACCGGAGCCCTGCCAAAGATCAATGCCGGCGGAGCAACGGACGCCGTCTACCTCTACAACCAGCAATACTGGGAAATCCGGAACCTCGAAATCACCAACACGGGAGCCGTCAAGGGTGCGAACGCCCGCAGGGGCGTCTACATCGTCCTGGAGAACTTCGGCGCCGGGAACCACTTCAATGTCAGCAACCTGAACATCCACGACGTCAACGGCAACACCTCCAAGGAGGTCGATGGAAGCGCGGGGATTCTCTTCGCCGTCCTCGGCACAGCCACCCCCACCTGGTTCAGCGATGTCGTCATCGACGGAAACACTGTTGCCAACATTGCCCGCAGCGGAATCAACATGAGCAGCTCCTGGCTCTGCCGCCCATCCATCGGCTGCAACACCCCGGCATGGACCCCCTGGCAAGGCGTGATCATCCGGAACAACACGGTCCATGACACGGACGGCGACGGGATCGTCGCCCAGATGACACAGAACGCTGTCATCGAACACAACGTTGTCTACAACGCAGCACTGGCTCCCAATATGGCCAACGCGGGCGTCTGGGCCTGGGATGCCGACGGGACCGTCATCCAGTACAACGAGGTCTACGGAACCAAGAGGCTGACCGGCAACAATGACGGCCAGGGATACGACGTCGACTACGGCCAGGACGGCACCGTGGTGCAGTACAACTACAGCCACCAGAACGACGGCGGCTTCATCCTGTACTGCGGTTGCGGCGGCGGTTCCCGCCTGAACAGCAACTCCGTTGTGCGGTACAACGTCAGCCAGGACGACAAGCTCCGTGTCATCAACATGCTTGGTGCCACGGACGCAAAGTTCTACAACAACTCGATCTACATCCCCGCCGGTTCCACCGCTAACGTCTTCGAATCCTCAGGGGCATGGAACGACCTCATGGTGGCCAACAACATTATTGTGAACAACGGCAGCGGCGGGTACGTGTACTCCAGCCAGACGCCCGATCAGTACGCCTGGCTGAACAACATCTTCTACGGGAACCATCCGGCCAGTGAACCCAACGACCCCCGGAAAATCACGGCGGATCCTCTTCTGGCGTCAGCCGGTTCAGGCGGCACGGGGACGGGCTCTGTGAGCGGATACCAGCTGACATCGGGCTCCCCCGCGATCGGCGCCGGGCTGGTTATTCCCAACAACGGCGGCAAGGACTACTGGGGCTCCACCGTCCCCTCCGTCTGCCCGCCCGATATCGGAGCAGACCAGTTCAGCTCCCCCTCGGACGCCACCTGCCTTGCCAATCAAAACCTGGGTTTCGAGGCCGGGTCCTTGTCGGGCTGGAGTCCCTGGAATACGGCCTCCGTCGTGAACACCGGAGCCCACTCCGGCACCTACGCCGCCCGCCTCGGATCCGCACCTGCCTCCGTGGAAAAAGTGGTGAACCTTGCCCCATGGACCACCTATAGGGTTTCGGGCTGGGTGAAGTCGGCAACCGCCGGAGAAGTAGTAAACGTCGGCGTCAAGAACTCGGGCGGCCTCGAAACCACGGCCAGCGCCTCAAGCACGGCATGGACACAAGTATCAGCTGACTTCACCACTGGTTCGACAGACGGACCCGTGACCCTCTACTGCTATAAGAGCAGCGGAACGGGCAACGGCTACTGCGATGACCTGGCAATTACCCCGGTGAAGAATTACCTCGTCAACGGCAACTTCGAATCCGCCCATACAGTGCCGTGGCGAAACGGCGACTTCTCGCTCAGCAGCACGGCTTCGAACGGCAAGTTGGCCGGGCTGGCCAATTCGTCCCTTAGTGGCAGCACCCTCTGGCAGATCGTCTACGGCCTCAGCCCCAACACGACCTATCGCTTGACCGGCGCGATCGCCAGCCAGGTCGCGGGCTCCCAAACTGCTCTGGAGGCCAAACTTTACAACGGCACGGCAGTCTCCGCAGTATCGACGACGTCGACGGCATACGGCAAGCAGTCACTGACGTTTACCACCGGCGCCGGTGTCACGTCGGCGAGGATATACTGCCACCTCGCCTCCGGCACCGGGGATGGCTACTGTGACGAGGTGACGCTCACGCAGCAGTAATCGCCTCCTCACTGTAGGAAGAGGGCCGGCTTTGAACCGCACCTCCGGAAGTTGGGCTTGGCACCCCCGCTTCCGGGGGTGCGGTTCATTCCGGCCGTTCAGGCGCCGAAGAGAGGAAGGCGTTGGGGGGTCCAGCAGCCCTCAGGGATGCTGGACTTTTTGTGGCGGGGCCGTGGCGGCAAGGTCCTGGATTCGTTCAGTGGCAGCCCAGCTGGCCAGCAGGCGGAGGCGTTCGTCGGATGGGGAGCCTGGCACCGCCGGATAGACCGTGAGCGTGAAGCCCGGGTCTTCGGCGAGTTCCATGGCCTCGTAGGCGAGCTCAAGCTCCCCCACCACGGGATGGCGGAAGATTTTGGTTCCAGCGTAGTGGCGCCGGACATTGTGGGCAGCCCAGCGGGTCCGGAATTCGTCGCTGCGCGTGGACAGTTCCCCGACCAGGTCGGCCAGGGCCTTGTCGAAAGGGTTGCGTCCGCTTTGCGTCCGCAGGATGGCGACGTTGGTGTTGGCCGCCCGTTCCCAATCGGGATAGAAGTCCCGGGCTTTGGGGTCCAGGAAGATGAAGCAGGAGTGGTTGGCAGGACGTGCGGGGCTGCGGTACATGTCCGAGTACAGGGCGTAGCCGAGCTGGTTGGCCGCGACGATGTCCATGTAATGGTTGCCGATGAGGGCCGGCGCTCCCGTAATGGCGTCAAGCATGAACTGCAGCGGCGGGCGGACTGCCCTGAGTTGAACCGGACGACGGCGGGCCTTGCCTGAGGTGCCCGCGGTGCGGGCGAGGTTGTAGAGATGGTCCCGTTCGGCCTGGTCAAGCTTCAGTGCACCGGCGATCGCGTCCAGGACACTTTCGGAGGTACCGGACAGGTTGCCGCGCTCCAGCTTTGTGTAATAGTCCACGCTGACCCCAGCGAGCATGGCAACCTCTTCACGGCGCAGGCCGGGGACCCGGCGTCGGCCGCCAAAGAGCGTCAGTCCGGCCATCTCGGGACTGATCTTGGCGCGCCTCGAGGCAAGGAACTCGCGCACTTCCATCCTGTTATCCACCAGTCCAAGCTACCGCGGGACGGCACGGAGTAGGGAGGTACTGCGAGAACCTGGATCAACAGAGCCCTCGCTGCAAATGGCATGAACCTGTTGCATTGAACATGTTCCCCTTCGGGCCTGAGTCCCGGGTCAAGCCCTGACTACAGGCCCTGGCCACAGGCCCTCATCACAAGAACGGAGCCAGCGTGACCGCCGTCGACACCCCGGTACCCGCCCGTGAACAGACCGTCGGCCGCCCCCTGGCGGTCGTGCTCGGACTGCTGACAGTCTTCGGTCCGATTTCCATGGATCTGTACCTGCCCGTACTTCCTGCCCTCACGGCTGAACTTCAGAGCACGACGTCGGTGGCCCAGCTGACCATCACGTCCTGCCTTCTGGGCCTGGCCATCGGACAGGTCATCGCCGGCCCCCTCTCGGACCGGTTCGGCCGCCGTACGCCGCTGCTGATCGGCGTCATCGCCTACACGGTGACCTCGGGCCTGTGCGCACTAAGTCCGACCGTCGAAGCACTCATCATCGCCAGGTTCGTGCAGGGCCTCGCCGGCGCCGTCGGCATTGTCATTGCACAGGCTGCTGGCCGGGACGTGTATTCAGGCGGCAAGCTGCTTCGCTATTACGGCCGCCTCACGGTGCTTGGAGGACTGGCGGCCATCATTGGCCCCGTCATCGGCGGCCAGCTCGCAGCCGTGACGGACTGGCGCGGAGTCTTCCTGTTTCTCGCCGCCGTCGGAGTCGCCATCCTCGTGGCGTCACTGGTGGTCTTCACGGAGACGCTGCCGGTAGGCCGGCGCGTCACCGGCGGGTTCTCGCATACCCTCAATGACTTCCGCCGGCTCCTTGCCGACAGGGTGTTCGTCGGGGCTGTACTGATCACCGGCTTCACCTACTCTGCGATCTTCGCCTACCTGAGCGGGGCGACATACATCCTCCAAGGCATGTACGGCCTCTCCCCGCAGGGCTACTCGTTCGCTTTCGGACTCAACTCCCTGGGCTTCATGGTCTTCGGATTCATCGCCGGCCGCCTGTCCGAAGGCTGGTCTGAACGAGGAACGCTCGCCCTTGGCCTGATCATGACAGCCGCCGGCGCCCTGGGCCTGCTCGCGACGGCACTGCTCCATCTACCCCTGATCGCCATCATCCTGTCCCTGTTCACCATGGTCAGCGGCGTGGCCGTGACCAGTCCGCCGGCCACCTCGCTGGCGCTGAAGGACTATCCGGACATCGCCGGCACAGCCTCCTCCCTGCTGGGACTGGCCCGGTTCGCTTTTGGCGGCCTCGCCGCGCCTCTGGTCGGCATCGGCGGAGCCAACGATCCTGTTCCGTTCGGCGTCGTGGCATCCGTTTCCGCAGCAGCCGCCGGACTTTCCCTGGGACTGGTCAACAGGCGCCGCAAGAACCGGAACGTTGCGGGCATTGCCTAAGCCAGGTTCCCTGGCCGGTTGCTCCGGGCGGACCGTCTTGGAATACTGCACACATGCCCTCGCTCCCTGTAACCCTGTCCGAAGAAGTCATCAGCCAGCCGGCCCGGGCCCAGTTCGAGGCATTCCTCAATGAGCATCGGAGTGCACTCAATAGCTGCCTGGACGGGCTGACCGAGGAACAGGTCCGCGCGTCATTGGTGCCTTCCCGGACTACGCTGCTGGGCCTGGTGAAGCATGCCACCTTCGTCGAGAAGGTCTGGTTCGACGAAGCCATCACGTGCAGGCCCCGCGCCGATATCGGCATTCCGACGACGCCGGACGAGTCGTTCATCCTCGACGACGATGACACTATCGCCGCCATCCAGCGGGCCCACCACGACGCATGCGAGGCATCCCGCAGGGCGGCGTCCTCCCTGCAGCTGGATGACCTCGTCCACGGAAACCGCCGCGGCCCGCTCCCCCTGCGCTGGGTGTACCTCCATATGCTGCGCGAGCTCGCCCAACACTGCGGTCATGCGGACATTCTGCGCGAGCAGCTCCTCAGCGATTAAGGGCATGGTGGTACACGTGGACTACATCAAGGACGAACGGGTAGACCGGTACATCGAAGCACTCCCGGCATGGCAACAGGCCATCTGCCAGCGGGTCCGCGACCTGGTCCACGCGGCGGATCCGGGTGTCGAGGAAACCATCAAACGGACCGTCCAGCCGTACTTCGTCCTGGACGGAAATATCTGCGCGCTCCTTGCGGCGAAGGACCATGTCAACGTCTTCCTGTACGACGGCGGCATCGTTCCGGACCCGCAGGGCATCATCACCGCCGGACACGACAACAAAACCGCCCGCACCGTTGCCTTCCGTGAGGGCGAGAACATCGATGAGCAGGCACTCGGCGATATGTTCAGGGCCATCATCGCGAATAACCGGGCGGGTGGCTGGCGGAAGATCAAAGGCAGCCAGTAGTCGGACCCTCTTCAGGGCCCTTTCCACGTGTAGATTTGTCCAAAAATGGTGCGGCGCAAATGTCAAAGCGGACCACCTCGAAAACTGCCTCCCGAAGGAGCCGCATGACAAGCACTGATATTGAAAAATTCCTCCGGGAGTCCGTGAACCAGGAACCGGATGCCGAATCCGGCCTCGACGCGGATGAACTCTACGGGCTGTATACGAGCTGGTGCCTGCTCAACAACGTGGAGCCCGAGACCCCCGATGCCCTGTGGACTGCCCTGAAGGGGCGCGGCATCAGCCCCGGCAGCAACCACCTGACGATGAAGGGGCCGGTGGCCGCTGACTACATTATTGCCAGCGCGCCCGATCTGGACTGAAGGAAGGGCCGGTCCTAGAGCTCCCCGGTCGCTCCGGCGTCGTTCACTTCACCGCGCCAGCCGCCCGTTTCGCTTCCTCGCGACTCAACGAAATCCTTGAACTTGCGCATGTCCGCCTTCACCTGCATATTGTCGAGGTTCAGGACGGCCCCGGCCTTCTCCGTAAAGGTTTCCGGCGCCCATTCGAATCGCACATGGACCCTGGTGGTGTCGGCGTCGAGCGACGTGAAGGAGACAAGGCCGGCGTGGGATTTGCCGTCGAGGCTGCGCCAGGCAATCCGCTGATCGGGCTGCTGGTCGATTATTTCAGTGTCGAACTCTCGTTCCACTCCGCCAATTTTGGTGACCCAATGGTTGGTCGTATCGGTCAACTGGGTCACGGACTCAACGCCCGACATGAACTCCGGAAAAGACTCAAACTGCGTCCACTGGTTGTATGCCGTCCGTACCGGAACGGCCACGTCCACAGTTTCTTCTACGGTTTCCATCTGATTCCTCCTGCTCGTGATGGTCGGTTCGCATCAGCTGACCGAAGGCGGCCGCATCATGGCCGAGCCGGCGGCCGCCACGTGTGAAACACTAAGCTTGCTGACTTCCTCTGTCCAGACCCGTCGGAAACTCCTCCACGCTCCAGGTTCCACGCCTACCCGGCAGGCACCGTGAACTTGTGCTCGATGAACGCCAGCAATGGCCGGGAGTTCAGGCAGATCAGGTGGACCACAACCCCGGCTAAGAAGATCAGCAGCGACACAGTGGTGACCGTCAATAGGAACGCCGTGACGAACAGGATGCCGGCGTTGCCAAGGGATACCCGCTTCTGCGCACCCAGGCAAAACAGCGAGAGCCGGTGGATGTCCCGGCGTCGGAAAGTAAACCGGGACAGCAGCAGCATGGCAGTAATGGCCGCGGTGCACAACATCAGACCCAGTCCCAGCAAACCGAACCTGGCGGCGGCCTGGGCCGGATCGCCCGGGTCAAGGGACCCGGGCAGCGAGTTCAGGTTCAGGACAATGGCTCCCAGCACCGCCACGTATGGCAGCCAGACCATGAGCGCGCTCGGGAAGTTGCTGCGGTAGCCCCGGACGAAGTCGCGCAGGACGCCTGTCTCCTCCCCCGCCAACAGACGGTTGAAAGCGTAGGCGGCGGCCACCAGCGACGGACCCACCGGCACGAAGGACAGCAGCACCACCATGCCGCCAGCGAAGGAACCCCCGCCGGCGGCGTTCAAATCCGGGTTCGAAGCCGCGTTCGAAGCCGCGTTCGCCAATGTGACCAACACAGGCGCCAGCACGAGCGGGATGTTGCACAGCACCAGCAGGGCACTGCCCACCATCACGCCGTAGACAACTCCGGCCGCCTTGAACAGCGGGCCGGAGCCGTATTCCGCCTTCTTCAGTGCCACGGCCTACCCTTCCTTGCCTTCACGTGCCCGCCGCCTTCGCGTGCCCGCAGGCGCTGGCTTCGGGTGAACCTACTTCTTGCTGCCGTTGGCCTGATAAGCCTTGTAGGCCTTGTTGGCCAACTCTACGTACTTGGACTGGCCCTTTGCGTCGAGTTCCTTGACGTAGGCATCGAACTGGCTCAGCGGCCGCTGTCCGGTGATGAACTTGAGGGTGTTCTGCTTGACATGGTCCTTCAGCGGCGTGAGCGCCAGCGTGGCCTGTTCACGGTCGGTATCGCTGTATGGCACGGGAGGCAGAGTCTTCAACGGGGTCTTGCCTTGCATGTCCTTCTGGAACTTGAGCTCTTCCGCACTCATGGTGGACTGCAGCAGGTCAGTGGACCCGCCATAGGCGAAATTTCCGCCGGAGAAGCCATAGTCGACGCGCAGGTCCTTGGTCCCGGCAGGGTTGAGGCCAAGGAAGTTGACGTCCGGAGCCAGCTTGCGCTTGCCGTCGGCGCCGACGTCGTAGGTGGTCCCCTTGACTCCCCACTTCGTGAACTCCTGCCCTGCGTCGCTGTAGAAAAGCCAGTCAATGAACTGGATCAGCGCCACAAAGTTGTCGTTCTTGGCAACGGAAGCATTCAGCATGATGCCGTTCTCCAACCGCGAGCCGCCGATCAGGTCCCCGGCAGGCCCGCCGGGAACGGTGATCTTGGAGATCGCGAAGTTACCCTTGCCCAGGGACTGCTCCATGGACGTCCGGTACGTGACGATGTTCTGTGAGTTGGTGCTGATCACGAAGGACTTGCCGGAGACGAACTTCTGGATGGCGGAGTCGTCAGTCTGGGTGAAGCTTTCCGGATCCATCAGCCCTTCGGATACCAGTGAGTTGAAGTAGGTGAGCAGTTCCTTGAATTCCTGCGAGCCCGAGCCGAAGCTGAACTTCTTGTCAGAATCGTCGAAAACCAGGCCGTCCACCAGGCCCCAGCCGCTCACCGTGCCGAAGGCGGTCCCTGCGATGTTGAGGACCGCATTGCCGTTGAAGCGATCCGAGAAAGGGGTGACGTCCGGGTAGGCCTTCTTCAGGGCCCGCAAGGCATCCCTGAATTCATCCCAGGTCTTGGGGATCGCGATATTGTGCTTCTGGAAGATGTCGGTGCGGACCGCGAGGGTGTAGTCCGGCCACAGTTCCTCGTGCAGGCCGGGCAGCACATAGTACTTTCCGTCCTGCTGCCTGAGGCCCTCGATTTCTGGCTCGAGCTTCCATTTCCTGATCTTGTCCTGGAAGTTGGGCATCAGGCCGACGTGGTCACTGACCGGCAGCACAGCACCGGACGAGACGTAGGCGGCCTCCTGGCCCGGGTAGGTCTTCGCGATGATTTCCGGAGCGCTGCCCGAACTGATCAGCAGGCTGCGCTTCTGTTCGTAGTCACTGCTGGGAACAATGGTGGGATTGAGGGTGACGTTGTTGTCCGCAGCAAGCTTCTGCCACAGCAGCCAGTCCTTTTTGTACGGGTAGGTGGGTTGGTCGCTGAACAGGAAGCTGAAGGTGAGCGGCGCCGTTGCCTTGAACGTGTCTCCTACGCCGAAGCTGTCCATCGCTCCCGCTCTGGCCTTCGAGGTGTCAGTGATGCCAGCCTCGGAGTCGCACGCTGCCATGGTCAGGCCAATCGCGACGACGGACGCAAGGCCGAGGAAGTCTCGTCTGCGGAGCTGTCGTTGGGGGATCATTGGGTGTCCTTTCATAAGAGGTTATTCCTTGACGGAACCGAGCATGACGCCCGAAAAGAAGTACTTCTGGACGAAGGGGTAGACGCAGAGGATGGGGAGGACGGTGAGGACGATGGTGACGGACTGGATGTTGGCGGCGATCTGCCCCACGTTTTCCACGGTGCCGCCGGCGGAACCTGCAGTGGTGACCCCGGCGATCATGTTGCGCAGGTAGATCGTCACCGGGAACAGCTCAGGCTTGTCCAGGTACAGGAAAGCCGTGAACCAGGAGTTCCAGTTGGCCACCGCATAGAACAGGACCATGGTGGCCACGATGGCCTTGCTCAACGGCAGGACCACCCGGAACAGCACGCCGTACTGCGTGAGCCCGTCGATCGCCGCGGCCTCCTCGAGTTCCCGCGGCATGTTCTCGAAGAATGACTTCATGATGAGCAGGTTGAAGACGCTGATGGCGTTGGGCAGGACGACAGCCCAGATGGTGTCCCGCATTCCCAGCGAACTGATCAGGACGTAATTGGGGATCAGGCCGCCGTTGAAGAACATGGTGAACACCGCCAGTCCGATGAAAACACTGCGGCCCTTCAGGTCCTTTTTGGCGATGGCGTAGGCAAACGTGGTGGTCAGGACCATGGAAATGGCCGTGGCCACCACCGTGTACAGGACCGTGTTGCCGTAGTTGCTCCAGAACGTCGAATCCGCCAGGATCAGCCGGTAGGTCTCCACATTGAAGCCCAGCGGCACCAGGTTCACCCGGCCGGAATTGATGAAGCCTTCACTGGAAAATGACTGGGCAATGATATTCAGGAACGGGTACGCCGTGATGAAGACGACGGACAGCAGAAACACCAGGTTGAACGCCCTGAACGCCTTCATGCCCGTGGATTCCTTCATAGCCCGGGGTGTGGACACCTCGGCCGCCTTCACCAGAGGCTCGTTCCGGCAGTGCGGCGGAAGATGGCGTTCGCAGACAGGATCAGCACCAGTCCGATCACCGATTCGAACATCCCGATCGCGGCCGCATAGCTGAAGTTGCTGGATTCCACGCCGACCCGGTACAGGTAGGTGGAGATCACATCAGAGGTTGCATAGTTCAACGGGTTGTAGATCAGCAGGATCTTCTCGAAGCCCACCGCCATGAATGTGCCGATGTTCAGGATCAGGAGCGTGACGATGGTGGGCCGGATGGCGGGCAGCGTGATGTGCCAGGTCTGCTGCCAGCGGTTCGCCCCGTCGATTCGGGCTGCTTCGTAGAGGGATTCATCGACGCGGGTCAGGCTCGCAAGGTACAGGATGGCACCCCAGCCCATGGTCTGCCACACCTCGGAGCTGATGTACATGGGCCGGAACCAGTTGGCGTCCTGCGTGAAGTTCACCGTGGATCCGAAGAGGCCTTCCGAGATCTGGTTGACCGTGCCCGTGAGGGAAAAGTTCTGCAGGATCATGCCGGCGATGATCACCACGGACATGAAGTGCGGCAGGTAAGCCACGGTTTGGACGAACTTCTTGAACTTCTGCGAGCGCAGCTCATTGAGCATCAGGGCGAAGATGATGGGCATCGGGAAGCAGAAAAGCAGGGTCAGGACGCCCAGGACGATGGTGTTCTGGAATGCCTGCCAGAAGCTGGGATCGTTGATGAACAGGACCACGTACTTCAGGCCCACCCATTTCTGTCCAAAGATGCTGCCGCCGGGCTGGAACTGCCGGAAGGCGATCACGTTTCCCAGCATGGGCAGGTACCGGAAAATCGCCAGGTACAGCAGCGGCAGGACCAGCAGGGTGTAAAGCCGCCAGTCCCGCCTGATGGCAAGTTTCCAGCCCGTTTTGGTCTTCATGGCCTTCTTCGGCGGCTTCACGCCCTTCATGGCGGGCTGAGCCTCAGGTGGGACTTCAAGTCGTAGTGCCACGGGTGTTCCCTCCTATCGTGTGGGTTCTGCGAGGACCAATACCTCGTTGGGGGGAAGCTCCACCGTTCCTTGGATCCGGCGTCCGGTGAGCCGGTCGGTTCCCCCATCGCCGACGTCGACCCTTGCGGGGGCATCGTTGTGGTTGAGTACCAGCAGGAAGCTGCTGCCGCTGCCAGTACGACGCCGGACCTGGACCCCCGGCGGAGCCTGCAGTTCCGGCTGGACGCCGGCAGCCTCGCATTCGGCTGCGAGCAGGAGCTTCAGGAAGGTGGGGTCAACCCGGGCGGAGAGGTACATCGCGCTGCCTTTCCCGAAAGTGTTGCGGGTGACTGCCGGCGATCCGGCGAGCCGGCCGGAATCATAGCTCGCCAGCACTTCGGCTTCTTGGGTGTGCAGGTGCTCAGTCCAGTAACTGGCGGAGGCGGTGCCGCCGTCGGAAGTTGTGAGCTTCACTTCCTCCCCCTCCCCGGCGAGGGGGTGCATTTCCTCGCTCCATGCGCCCAGGACCTTCCGAAGAGCGCCCGGGTAGCCGCCCAGCCGGATCGTGTTGGACTCATCCACGATGCCGGAAAGGTAGGAGACCACCAGGCGGCCGCCGTCGGACACGTAGTCCTCGAACCGCTGGGCGGATTCGTCGTTGAGCAGGTACGCCGCCGGCAGAAGGACCAGGCTGTAGGCCGAGAGGTCGCTCTGAGCGCTGACAAAGTCCACGGTGATGTTGGCATCGAACAGGGGGCGGTAAAGGCGCAGGACCTCCTGGGCGTAGTTCAGGTCTGAGCGGGGTGAATTTCCCAGTTCCAGGGCCCACCAGCATTCCCAGTCGAAGACGACGGCTACCTTGGCGGTGGCGCGGGTTCCCGCCAGGCCGCCAAGGTCCTTGAGTTCGTTTCCCAGCTGGACGACCTCGCGGAAGATCCGGCTGTTGGGGCCGGCATGGCCCACCATGGCGGAGTGGTAACGCTCCGTGCCGCCCTTGGCCTGGCGCCACTGGAAAAACAAGATGGAATCGGCACCCTGGGCAATGGCCTGGTAGGAGCCGAGGCGCATCTTGCCCGGGAGCTTGGAAACGTTGACCGACCACTGGCTCACTGCCCCGGTAGCCTGCTCCATGACCATCCAGGGCTGTCCCTTGCGGAGCGACCGCATGAGGTCGAAATTCAGGGCAGCCGCCACGTGTGCGTCCGCTTCGCGCGGATCGGGGTAGATGTCCAGGGCGGCGGCGTCCTCTTCTGCAGCCCAGGCCCAGTAGTCGTTGGTCTTGTAGAAGCGCATGAAGTTGGTGACGATGGGCAGGTCGGGGGTGTGCCGGCGCAGGATGTCCCGCTCGGCCTTGAAGTGCTCGAGCATGCTGTGCGACGTGAAGCGGTGGAAGTCGAGGCGGCGCGAGGGGTTGGACCAGGTCCGCGGCTGCGCCGGGACGTCCACCTGGTTCCAGTCCGAATATACCTGGCCCCAGACGTCGGCACTCCAGGCCTGGTTGAGTTCCTCCAGCGAAGAGTATTTCTGCCGCAGCCATCCACGGAACGCTTTGGCAGCCCATGGGCCGTAGGAGACGGGGCCGTATTCGTTGCCCACGTGCCACATCATCAGCGCCCGGTGTTTGGCGTAGCGATCCCCCATCTGTTCAGCCATGGCTAGCGCCTTTTCGCGGTACACGGGATGGGAGACGTCGAAGTGCTGGCGGGAACCGAAGCCGAAAGTGGAGCCGTCGGCAAGTTCCGGCAGGATGTCAGGGTGCCGGGCAATGAGCCAGGCTGGCGGAACAGCATCAGGCGTGGCAAGGTCCACGCCGATGCCGTGTTCGTGCATGAGATCCATGACGTCATCCAGCCAGCCGAAGTCGTAGACGCCGTCAGCCGTTTCCAGCCGGCTCCACGAGAACACTGCAAGGGTGACCAGGTTGACCCCTGCTTCCTGCATCAGCCGGGCATCCTCGAGCCAGACGTCGCGGGGCCACTGCTCGGGGTTGTAGTCCCCGCCGTAGGCAATGCCTCCCAGGCGTTGGTGCATGCGATGGAGGCGTTCCTCCGCTAAATGCGCGTCAGGGCTGATGGTCATCTTTGTCCTTTGCTCGGCATCTCCGCCGCACGATTCTTCCCATGCGACCTGCATCACACGTAGAAACTATCGTAAAGTTTACGCAAGCACAAGGAGTCACCTGAACGGGCGCGAATGTATACAGACGCGGAAATTTTGCCGGCCGCATTCTCGGACAGCGCAATGTAGCGGCCGTTTGGGCAGTGCAGGGCTACTCAGGCGCGAGAGTTCATCCGGTTGTTTCTGATAATTTTTAGAAACTATCGGAGTGGGAAGATCTCGGAACGGCCTTAAAGCAGGCCAACCGCGGGCGTCAGGACACCGCGGGGGTGTCCACAGCAGGCCATGGCCACCCGGTAATGGTTTTGGGACGCGGCGTGGCGTACGTCCGGACCTTGGACGTGGACAGCCCCATCCGCACCAGCGACTCGGCGATCGTCACGGCCGCCGCCACGCCATCCACCACCGGGACTGAAGCCCGCAGCCGGATCTGCTCATCGAGACCGGCCATGCCGCCGCAGCCAAGCACAATGACCTCAGCCCTGTCCCTGCGTACGGCAAGCAGCGCCTGCTCCACGATCGCTTCGACGGCCCGCTCCGGATCCTCTTCCAGTTCCAGGACTGCCAGTCCGCTGGCCCGGACAGATGCGCAACGGGCATCCAGCCCGGCGAGCTTCAACCGGTCCTCGATCAGCGGCACTGTCCGGTCCAGGGTGGTGACCACCGAATACTTGTGGCCCAGGAACATGGCCGTGCTCGCTGCAGCTTCGGTGATGTCCACCACCGGAACATCGAGGAGTTCCTGCAGGCCTTCGCGTCCGTGCTCGCCGTAGCCGGCCTGGATCACCGCGTCATACGGCCCCTCATAGGACAGCACTGTGTCCATCACGGCGATCGCGGCGAGATAACTTTCGAAATTTCCTTCGCAGGAATCTGCACCGAAGCGGGGCGTCAGTCCGATGATTTCCGTTCCTGCGGCCGCAACGTGCCGTGCCTGGGCGGCGATGGAGTCGGTCATGGACCGGGTGGTGTTGACATTGGCAACGAGAATTCTCATGGTCCTTTTCCTGCTTCCGCCGATCGGGTATGAAGCCCTTCCCCAGAAGTATGCCCCGGACCGGGACCGGACTAAGAACCGGTGAGTGAGGTTGCCGTGAGACGGTAGTTTCATGAGGATCGACGAACGAATCGGACAGCAATACCCGGGGCTGAGCCCCCAGGAGCAGAAGGCTGCCGACACTCTCCTGGACCGGCTGGGCGACCTCGCAACCTACAACGCAGCAGAGCTGGCCGTGCTCAGTGGTGTTTCCAAAGCCACCATGAGCCGCCTGTTCCGAAGGCTGGGGTTTGCGGATTTCAATGAGGTGAAGGAGCACACACGAAACATCCGTTCCAGTGGAATGCCACTTGGTTCAGAGGATACTGACGCCAGCCTTGCCGGACACCTGGACCGGGAGGTGGAAAACGTCCGCCGCCTCTTCGAGCTCCTCGATGATTCCCGGCTGGCGGCTGCGACCGAAAAACTGGCGGGCGCCGGCACTGTGCTCCTCATCGGCTTCCGCAACAGTTTCCCCGTGGCGCTTCACCTGAGGCAGCAACTGCTCCAATGCCGCCAAGACGTCAACCTGGCCCCGCAACCCGGGCAAAGCCTCGGTGAGGAACTGGCGGGACTGGGCGACGGCGATGTCGTAGTCCTCTTTGGCTTCCGCCGACGGCCGGCGGATTTCTCCAGAGTCCTTAAGGCTGCGGCCTCCACGGGGGCGGCAACCATCCTCATCGCGGATTCAAGTGCCAGGCGGCTCGCGGCGGATTCCACTGTCTGGATTGAATGCCCGGTCGACGGCGGGCACGCCCTGGACAGCTACGCCGCGGCCATGAGCCTCGTCAGCATCCTCTCCAACGGAGTCCTCACACTTCTTGGCCGTGGTGGCCGGGACCGCGTCCGGAAGGTTGCCGGGTTCTTCGACTCGCTG
This sequence comes from Arthrobacter pascens, assembly GCF_030816475.1. NCBI lineage: Bacteria > Bacillati > Actinomycetota > Actinomycetes > Micrococcales > Micrococcaceae > Arthrobacter > Arthrobacter pascens. The sequence goes on from NZ_JAUSXF010000001.1 coordinate 3,402,426, forward strand.
GGCGAGATCGAATCCTCTTGACCCCAATGACACGCCTGCCCTCCGTCAGTAAAGAGAATTTGTTGCTGCAGAAACGCCAGTGAAACATCCGTTCCATCTAATTGCTCTTATGAAACGGCCGGACCGTCGGCTGTCCTGATCAATCAGAGGAACCCATGCCAGAGTCCCAGACGGCCGCTCCCCTTCGGGAAGACGTTCCCCCGGCAGCCGGCCCCTATGCCGCTTATGATCCCCAGCTCAGCAACGAGGATCTCGCTCCGCTCAGGAAACAGCACTGGAGCAGCTATAACCTTTTCGCGTTCTGGATGTCCGACGTCCACAGCATCGGCGGCTACGTCACGGCCGGAAGCCTGTTTGCCCTCGGACTGGCGAGCTGGCAGGTCCTCGTTGCCCTGCTGGTGGGCATCGTCATTGTGAACGTCTTCTGCAATCTGGTCGCGAAGCCGAGCCAGCTTACGGGCGTCCCCTACCCCGTCATCAACCGCGCCGTCTTCGGAGTCAAGGGCGCCAATATTCCCGCCATTATCAGGGGCCTGATAGCTGTCGCCTGGTACGGCGTCCAGACATTCCTGGCCTCCGAGGCCCTGGTGATAGTTTTCCTGAAGTTCTTTCCAGGCATGGCGCCGCTGTACGACGTCGAAAAGTCCGGCTTCCTGGGGCTCTCCACCTTGGGCTGGATCTGCTACGGAATCCTGTGGGTGGCACAGGCAGCACTGTTCTGGAACGGCATGGAAAGCATCCGGAAGTTCATCGACTTCGCCGGTCCCGCCGTCTATATAGTCATGCTGGTGCTCGCCATCTACCTCGTCTCCAAGGCCGGCATCGGCAACATCAGCCTTAATCTGTCCAGCGGCGAGCCGCTGGACTTCGCGTCCTCCATCCCCGTGATGATCTCGGCGATCGCCCTGGTGGTCTCCTACTTCTCCGGCCCGATGCTGAACTTCGGCGACTTCGCCCGCTACGGCAAGAGCTACAGCGCAGTCAAGAAGGGCAACTTCCTGGGCCTGCCGGTGAACTTCCTCTTTTTCTCACTCCTGACCGTCATCACGGCGTCGGCGACCATCCCGGTGTTCGGCCACCTCATCACGGACCCGGTCAAGACCGTCCAGGAAATCGACAGCGTCTTCGCCGTGCTGCTCGGCGGCCTGACCTTCGTCATTGCCACTGTAGGAATCAACATCGTGGCCAACTTCATCTCGCCCGCCTTCGACTTCTCCAACGTCAGCCCGCAGAAGATCAGCTGGCGGGCAGGAGGCATGATTGCCGCCGTCGGTTCAGTCATCCTTACGCCCTGGAACTGGTACTCCAATGACGACGCAATCCACTACACCCTGGGTGTCCTGGGGGCTCTGATCGGTCCCCTGTTCGGAATCCTGATCGCCGGCTACTACATCATCAGCCAGCAGAAGGTGTGGGTGGATGACATGTACACCCTGAAGTCCACGGGCCGGTACTGGTTCCGCAATGGCTACAATCCGAACGCCGTCAAGGCCGTTGCCATCAGCGGCGCCATCTCCATTGCCTCGGTGCTGATTCCCAAAATACTGCTCGATACCGGCGCCACATCGGTGAACGCCACCTGGATCGGGAACTACAGCTGGTTCCTGGGCTGCGGCCTCGGCCTCGTGGTGTTCTGGTTCCTGGAGCGGCGCTCACCCATGATCAGCCTTGAACCGACCGGAACCGAGGCGGACCTCAACGTCAGCGAAGGCCTCCTCAGCCTCTGACCCGGGCACGAACGAGCAGTTGTTAACCCTCTTTCCGCGCGGTTTGAGGGCATTAGCTGCTCGTTCGTGTGCCCGTTGAGGCGGGAACAGCCGGCCATCCTTGGAATAGCGTTGTCAGCCCACCGGAGCATTCCTACAGTTGGAACCATGAACCAGTGGGACCACAACACTGAAACGGAAAGCGGCGGAGAGCCTCCCGACGCCGGCGCCAATCGACGGCAGCTGCGCGCGGCGGCGCAGGCGGTCCTCGACCGGCTGTCCGGGGACTACATTGTCCGGCCCGGTGTTGAACGCGACAGGATGTTCGGCAGCGACGGACTGAAGGTGAATGGAAAGTTTTTCGCTTTCATTGGCAGGGAGGGCCGGCTGATCCTTAAGCTGCCCGCCAGCCAGGCCGCAGATCTTGTGGCAGCAGGAAAGGCTGAGCCCGTGACCATCGGCAGCCGGAAGACGCGTGAGTGGGTCGGGCTGCCGATGCCCGGAGCGCCCGGGGACACGGCCGAGTGGAAACGGGCCCTGGGTGATGCACACAGCTATGTGGCCGCAGTGACGGCGCCCCAACCGTCTGCGGCTGAAAACGAATAGCCGGACCCGAAGGGAATATGCCGTGGCGCGAATCTTCATCACCGGCTCAACCGACGGACTTGGCCGTGCCGCGGCAGAAGCCCTGATCAATGAGGGCCATGAGGTGGTGCTGCATGCCAAAACACCCGCCCGCGCAACCGCCCTGGCAAACCTCGCACCGCGCACAGGAGGCATCGTCGTCGGCGATCTCAGCAGCGGCGCTGAAACCCGCGCACTTGCCGACCAGGTGAACAACATCGGCAGGATGGATGCCGTCATTCACAATGCGGGCACTTATCTGGAACGGACACGGGGAACGACACCGGAGGGGCACGCACGGACATTGGCCGTGAATACGCTGGCACCCTACCTCCTCACCGCCCTGATTGACCGGCCGGACCGCCTGATCTACCTCAGCAGCGGAATGCACCGCGGAGGCACAGCATCCCTGCACGACATCGACTGGACCGAACGGCGCTGGAACGCCGGCCAGGCATACTCCGAGAGCAAGCTCCAGGTCACAGCGCTTGCCTTGGCGCTCGCACGACGCTGGCCGGACGTGCTCAGCCATGCCGTGGACCCCGGCTGGGTTCCCACCAGGATGGGCGGCCGCGGCGCGCCCGATGATCTGGAACTTGGCCACGCCACCCAGACCTGGCTGGCCACCAGCAACGACCCCGAAGCAACCCGGAGCGGTGGCTATTGGCACCACAGGAAGCAGCTGCAGCCTTCCCCGCACGCCCTCGACCCTGGCTTCCAGGATCGGCTCCTGGACCGCCTGACCGAACTTACCGGCGTCGTGCTGGGAACAAGCAAAACGACCAGGTAGCGCCACTCCGCCGCAATGACGGCCGGCGTGCACTCCGTCGGCATCATCAAGCTATCTGGCGTGTCTTCCCTCTGCGGATTTGCCTGGTCATAGGATGGGGCGCCATGGCACTGCAACTTGTTCAGGTGAATTTCAAGGCCCGGGACTCAGCGCTGGGCAGGTTCTGGGCGGAGGCCCTCGGCTGGGGCGTTTCGAGTGAGGGGCCCGGCGTGACCAACTTTGAACCCCTGGGCTTCGTCTGGCCCGATCCCGTGGCAGTCTGCGTCGATGTCGTCACCGTCCGGACCCCGAAACGGTGGAGTACCGCACGCACCTCGATCTCGGCACCACCTCCACGGCCCACCAGGCTGAGCTGACTGGACCCTGCACTTGGTGACTGGTGACCACGCGAGGCTTCGCTCGGCGAAAGATGTCGGGCCCTATCTGGAGTTCCTTCGCACTCCAGTCGTGAAGACCGTGTGCGGCTGTGTCAATCTCGACCTGATGCCTTATCCAGGCGGGGATCAGGCCGCAGAGGTGGCCCGGCTGCCACTGACGCCGATGTCGGCCAGGGCGATGTGCCATGGGTATGTCTCACCGATTCGGAGGGCAACGATTTCTGCGTCCTCCGACCGCACTGAAACGCTTAGACTGTCCGTTCGCGCCACAGCAGCGTCACCGGAAACACCAAAACGCTCAGGACAACCATGGCCGTGACCATAAGGCCCCAGCTCGCCTGATCCACGCCGTCGGCCCCAAACACCCCGATCAGCACGGTGGCCGTGATGGCGCCGACATAGCGGCAGGTCTGGAAGATCCCGGCGGCAACCCCCCGTTCCTGGGGCGTTGTTGACACGAACATGCCTTGGTTGGAGGCGACGCTGACCGCCCCGTAGGGCACGCCCATGATGGCAGTGAGCGCCAGTACCAGCGGAATGGCCAGCGAACTGGTCAGCGTCCACATCAGGGCGCCGGCGGCAGCCAGGAGTACCACGCCGTAAATCAGCACCCGCCGCACGCCGAACCGGCTCATCGCGCGGACGGCCCAGGGCGTCGCCACGACGGACATGGCGGCAAGCGGCAGCATGAGCAGTCCCACGACTCCCGGATTGTAACCGGCCGCTTCCTGGAGCAACTGCGGCAGGCCGAAGAACACGAAATAGTAGGCGCTGCTGAAAACGGCGAAGCACAGATACACGATCATCAGCGGCCGGTTGCGCCCCAGGAGCCGAAGATCAAGGAACGGCTGGGTGAACCGCAACTCCCGCCAAACAAACAGGGCCGCGATGACTGTTCCCGCGCCGAGCAGCCACCAGCGGTAATCGGGCAGCACATTGAGCAGGGCCATCATCATCAACAGGAGCGACGTGACGAAGCCCAGGATGCCCGGAATGTCCGAGGCCCGCACCAGCTCGGCCACGGTTCCCCGCTCCCGGGCCCCGTCCCGCGGCGCAACCTGCCTCACGATCAGCAAGGCCGCAAGCGCCAATGGCACGTTGATCAGGAACAAGGCCTGCCAGCCGACGGCCCCGACCAGGAGGCCTCCAACGACGGGGCCCACGGCGGCCGCGGAGGTGTTGGCCATTTGGATGCGGCCCAAGGGACGGGCCGTTTCCATGCCGGCCTCACGGGCAATTCCTCCGACCATCACGACAGCGCTCGGATAGGCAGCTGCGGTGCCCAGTGCCATCACGGCCCGGACCACGCAGAGGACTGCGAAGTTCGGTGAGAACGGGGCAAAAGCGCAGGTCACAGCGACCAGCCCCATGCCCAGCATAAACATCCGGCGGGCACCGAACCTGTCCGCCAGCCTTCCCATCAGGGGCTGCCCTGCCGCTGAACTGAGGTAGAAGGACGTGATCACCCAGGTAACAGTGGCAACGTCGAGGCTGAAATCCGCGCGGAGCACCACCAGCGCCACGGCAATCATGGATGAATTCAAGGGGTTCAGCGCCGTGCCCAGGCTGAGGCCGGCGACGGCCAGACTGGTCCGCGATTGGTTGCTCACGGAAACAGTCTGTCGCACAGCCATCAGGAACTTCGACTTGATGAAGAGGAGTGCAGCGTCGAGGCCAAAGTTGGACAACCTAAACTCTACTTTTCGGTATACCTAAATTGAGATATCCTCGTTCTATCAGTACCCCCAATGACGAGGATCAACGATGGCAGTTACCACCCTTTCGAAACGACAGGCGACTGGCCGCAAATGGTCACGCCTGCTGCTGATGGGCCCTGCCTTCGTAGCCGCCATTGCCTACGTGGACCCCGGAAACGTTGCCGCGAACCTGACCGCCGGCGCGAACTACGGCTATCTGCTCATATGGGTCCTCGTCGCCGCAAACGCGATGGCCGTCCTGGTGCAGTACCAGTCCGCCAAGCTCGGACTGGCCACTGGACTGAGCCTTCCCGAGATCCTCGGCAAGCGACTCGGCAACGGACGCCGCAGGCTCTTCTGGGTCCAGGCCGAGGTTGTGGCCGGGGCGACGGACATGGCGGAAGTCATCGGCGGGGCTGTGGCGCTTAACCTGCTGTTCGGACTCCCCCTGCTGGCAGGAGGCATCATCATCGGCCTGGCCTCCATGCTGCTTCTTGCACTGCAATCAGCCCGGGGCCAGAAGTCATTCGAATACGCCATCCTGATCCTTCTGGGAGTCATCGCCGTCGGGTTCGTCTCAGGCCTCTTCGTGAATCCACCCGACGCAGGAAGTGCACTGAACGGGCTCGTGCCGCGTTTTGAAGGCACCGATACTGTCCTTCTTGCCGCCGGCATGCTCGGCGCCACGGTGATGCCGCACGCAATCTACCTCCACTCCGCCCTGGCCCGGGACAGGCACGGCTTTTCCGAGGATCCGGCCGTGCGGACACGCCTGATCCGGGCCACACGATTCGATGTTGCCGGCGCCCTCCTGCTGGCCGGCGTCGTTAATATCGCCATGCTCCTGCTGGCCGCTTCCAGCCTCCGCGGGATCGAGGGAACCGACACGATCGCCGGAGCCCACGCCGCCGTCACGTCAGCATTGGGCCCGGCCATCGGCGTCGTCTTCGCGATCGGCCTGCTGGCATCGGGGCTGGCATCCACCTCGGTCGGGTGTTACGCCGGGGCCACCATCATGGGCGGACTGCTCAAGTTCAGGATCCCGCTGCTGACCCGCCGCATCATCACACTGATCCCGGCCCTGGCGATTCTTGGCCTTGGCGTCGAACCGACCCTCGCCCTGGTCCTCAGCCAGGTCCTGCTCAGCTTCGGCATCCCGTTCGCCCTAATCCCGCTCATCCGGCTCACCGGCAACCGCGAGGTCATGGGTATCCACACCGACTCCTGGGCACTCAAGCTCGCCGGTTGGACCAGTGCCACGCTCATCGTCGGACTCAACTGCATCCTCATCGTCCTGACCATCACCGGCCAGTCCTGACGGGAGCCGGAGCCTACGCCCGCGCGCGGGGAGCCAGGGCGTCGTTCAGGAACTCCAGGTGGGCAGGCGTGGTGGCTGTGGTGCGGTCCGCATATTCGGGGTGCTTGCTGATGAACTTCTTGATGAACGGGCACACCGGCACGATCTGCAGTCCCGCTTCCACCGTCGCATCCAGCGCCACCCTGGCCAGCCTGCCCGCGAGCCCCTGGCCGCCGTATTCCTCATTGATCACCGTGTGATAGAAAATCCGCTGCGGCGCGGCACCGGCGTCGTACTCTTTGTACGCTGCCTTTCCGATCACGTTGCCGGCCACGAGCACTTCAAACCGCTCTCGTTCCGGGTTGTGGCGGATAGTGGCATCACTCATTGGGCTCTCCTTGGTTGCACCTTTTGCTACAGCCTAACGGCGTCGGAGGTGCCTGTATTTCCAAGCCCCTCCAACCGGTGCCCGGCGTCCGGGCCGGTGACTTACTCCACAATCCCTTGTATTGTCGTGGGCACCGGGCCGGGCAACCGGTAAACCCGCCCCGCCCGGTGGACATGATTGGACACGACGAAGGAGAGTGCCATGACCACTGACAACGAAGCGCGGGTCCTGGACGAGTGGAGCCACCGGCTGGCCCAGGCACTGCAGATCCTCGATCTGGAAGTGGACCAGGAACTGCTCCTCGATCTCGCCCGGAAATCTGCCGACTCAGTGATCCACGCGGCGGCACCGGTCACCACGTTCCTGGTCGGCTACGCGGCCGGACTCGACGCCGGGACGGGCAGCGCCGGCTCCAAGGAGTCCTCCAGCGCGTCTGTCGCCAAAGCCGCCGGCATCGCGTTCCAGCTCTGCGAAGACGGACACGACGGCGGTCCGGCCAGCAAGGGATGGGCCGATACCGCTCAGTAAAAGACTGGCATGGGCGGTCCGGGCCCGCATAAGCTGCGCGGCGCCGGCCCGCTCCTGCGGGTCCGGGCCCCTAAGTGTCCAAGCCGCCTGAGGTTCCAGCCCGTCTACGCGGGCGCGGGCTCCCTGGCAGGCTCCAACCGGACGATCACTGCCTTGGACACCGGCGTCTGGCTTCCCTCGGCAACGCTGTCCAGCGGGACCAGCACGTTGGCCTCAGGATAGTAGGCGGCCGCGCAACCAACCGCCGTGGGATACGAAACCACCCGGAAGTTCCTCAGCACCCGCTCCGCGTTGTCCTTGTACACGCCGTGGACATCCACGTACTGCCCGTCGCGGAGCCCCAGTTCGGCGAGGTCCCCGGGGTTCACGAAGACCACGTCGCGTCCCTTCTTGATACCCCGATAGCGATCGTTATGGCCGTAGATGGTGGTGTTGAACTGGTCGTGGGAACGCATGCTCTGCAGAATCAGCGTTCCCGCCGGGCGCTCCACATGCTCCAGCTCGTTAACCGTGAGCATGGCCTTGCCGGTGGGCGTGTTGAACGTCCGCGAATCCCGGGGCCCGTGGGGCAGCACGAAGCCGCCCTCCTGCCGGATCTTCCGGTTGTAGTCCTCGCAGCCGGCCACCACGTGCGAGATGTGGTCCCGGATGAGGTCGTAGTTCTTTTCGAACCCGGCCCAGTCGGCCTTGATCGAATCGCCCACCACTTTGCGGGCCAGCCTGCTGACGATCGCCACCTCGGACAACAGCCCCGGCGCCACCGGCCGGACCGTGCCCTGTGACGGGTGAACGGCGCAGACAGTGTCCTCCACGGATACGAACTGCGGTCCGGATTCCTGCATATCGATTTCCGTGCGGCCCATGGTCGGCAGGATCAGCGCTTCGGTGCCGGTGACAGTATGCGACCGGTTGAGTTTCGTGGAGATCTGGACCGAAAGCTCGGTGTTTTCCATCGCGGCCACGGCAGCCTGGGTGTCTGAAATGGCTCCCACGAGGTTTCCGCCGAGTCCGACGAAAACCTTGATCCCGCCGTCGCGCATCTGCCGGATGGTTTCCACAGAGTCCACGCCGTGATTCCGCGGCGGCTCAAAGCTGAACTCCCTGCTCAGGGCGTCCAGGAATGCCGGCGGCATCTGCTCCCAGATACCCATGGTGCGGTCGCCCTGGACGTTGCTGTGCCCGCGGATGGGCGAGGCACCCGCGCCGGGTTTGCCCATGTTGCCGCGGAGCAGCAGGAGGTTGATGATCTCCTTGATGGTGGCCACAGCCTTTTTGTGCTGGGTGATGCCCATGGCCCACGTGATGATGACCTTGTCCGCCTTGAGGTAGCGGGCGGCGAGCTCGTCGATCTCCTCGACACGCAGTCCGGTGGCCTCCAGGACAGCGGCCTCGTCCAGGCCGGCAAGGTGGCCCTGCAGTTCCGCGAGCCCCTGGCAGTGTTCCTCGAGGAACTGGTGGTCCAGCACTGTCCCCGGATTCTTGGCTTCGGCGTCGAGGACCCGTTTGGAAACCGCCTGGAGCAGGGCCATGTCCCCGCCGATCCGGACCTGCACGAACTGATCCGCGATCTGCGTGCCGCGGCCCACGATCCCCTTGACGTTCTGCGGGTTCTTGTACCGCATCAGCCCGGCTTCCGGCAACGGGTTTACGGCCACGATCTCGCAGCCGGCTTCCTTTGCCTCCTCCAGCGCCGTCAGCATCCGCGGGTGGTTGGTGCCCGGGTTCTGCCCCATGATGATGATCAGGTCAGCCTTCGCGAAGTCGTCGTAGGAGATGGTGGCCTTGCCGATGCCGATGGTCTGGCCCATCGCCCAGCCCGACGATTCGTGGCACATGTTGGAACAGTCGGGCAGGTTGTTGGTCCCGTACGCCCTGACGAACAGCTGGTACAGGAACGCGGCTTCGTTGGAGGTCCGGCCGCTGGTGTAGAAGGTGGCCTGGTCCGGGCTGGGCAGGCCCGTCAGCTTGTCCGCGAGGATGGAGAACGCCTGCTCCCAGCTGACCGGGCGGTAATGGTCCTCGCCCGCCGGCTTATGCACCGGCTCCGTGAGCCGGCCCTGCATGCCCAGCCAATATTCGGTCCGCTCCCGCAGTTCACTGACCGGGTGTTCCGCCCAGAACTCGGAGCCGATCACCACCGGCGTGGCCTCCCAGGTGACGGCTTTAGCGCCGTTCTCGCAGAACTCGAAGGTCTTGCGGTGGCCTGGATCCGGCCAGGCACAGCTCATGCAGTCAAAGCCGTCCTTCTGGTTCAGGGCCAGCAGGGTTTTCCGTGCCCTGTCCGGACCCATGTGTTCAATGGCGGGCTTCATCGAGTGATAGACGCCGGGGATGCCTGCGGCCCACGTCTTCGGGTGGCCGGTGACTTCGATTTTTGCCTCGTCAGGTTCTTCGACCCGCGGGTTCTTGCTCGTCACTGTGTACTCTCCTTGATCCGGGACTGCCGCCGCAGCCAGCGCCGGTGCCTGTGGAAAACAGTCACTTTCCACAGTTGTTCAGGCAGCGGTGTAAGTCAAGGACGGTGCCCGCCTCACAGCCGGCACAGGCATAAGGGCGTCGTACGACGGCGGCGGCAGGCTCGCGCTAGGCTGGTCTGGACGGGCTGAAGCAAGCGGCCACAGGACCACCTTCCGGAGCCGCCACCATGTCCGAGTCCACAGCCCCAGGTGCCGATGCACCCGGCACCGCCGATGCCCTCCGTGCACTCGCGGCTTCCGCTTTTTCCCTGCCGCAGCTCCGGAACGGCCAGCTGGCCGGAATGACGGCCCTGGTGAACGGCCGCGACGTCTTGGCCGTGATGCCCACCGGCTACGGCAAGTCGGCCATCTACCAGGTGGCCGCCGCCCACCTGCTCCGCGGCGGCGGTATCCCCGGAAGCGGGGCTGAGGAGAGCGGCACCGTAGGGACCGGCACCCGGCCTGGTCCCGCCGTCGTGGTTTCACCGCTCATCGCCCTGCAGGAAGACCAGCTGGACGGACTGACCGGGGCGCTGGGCCCGCACGCCGCCGTCGCCATTAACTCTGCACACAGCGACAGGCAGGTGGAAAACGACTGGCAGGCTGTTGAAGACGGCAGCGCCACCTTCCTCTTCCTGGCGCCGGAGCAGCTGGCCAAGCAGGAGACCGTGGAACGGCTCGCAGCCCTGGACATTGCCCTGTTTGTGGTGGATGAGGCCCACTGCGTCTCCTCCTGGGGACACGACTTCCGCCCGGACTACTTGAGTCTCGGCAGCGTCCGCGAGCGCCTGGGCGATCCGCCGGTGGCCGCGCTCACCGCCACCGCCTCGCCGCCCGTGCGGGAGGAGATCGCCGAACGGCTCCGCATGAGGAACCCGCTGATCCTGGTACACGGGTTCGACCGGCCCAACATCAGCCTGGCGGTGGTCCGGCACCAGGAGGACAAGGCCAAGCGGCGCGCCGTGGTGGAGCAGGTGACGGAACGTGCTGGCGCCGGTCCCGGGGCAGGCGGAAAGTCGCCCGGGTTGCTCTACGCCGCCACGCGCAAGGACACCGAGAAGTACGCCGCCAAGCTGGCCGGGAACGGACTGCGCGCCGAGGCGTACCACGCCGGCCGCAGGGCGGCCGACCGTGAACGGATCCACGAGCAGTTCATGGACGGCCGCCTGGACGTGGTGGTTGCCACCACCGCGTTCGGGATGGGAATCGATAAGCCCGACGTCCGGTTCGTGATCCACGCGGACATTCCGGAGTCCTTGGACGCCTACTACCAGGAGATCGGCCGGTCCGGCCGGGATGGCCGGCCCGCGGCCGCGGTCCTGCACTACCGCGCCGAGGATCTGGGCTTGCGCAAGTTTTTCGGAACCCGCGCCCCCGACGGGGAATCCCTGCTGGCCATCCTCAAAATCCTCCGCCGGGCCGACGGTCCGGTGCCCAAACCCTCGCTGGCCGAACTCACCGGCTTCCCTGCCCGGCGCGTCACCGCACTGCTCAACCAGCTGCAGGAAGCGGGTGCCCTCAAGACCGGTAAGCGGGGCGTCCGGCTCACGTCCAAAGCGAAGCTGCCCGCCCTGGTGCGCCGCGCCGTCGAGCTCGCCGAAGCCCGCCAGCGCATGGACCAGTCCCGGATCACCATGATGCGCGGCTATGCCGAGACGGACGGCTGCCGCCGTCAGTTCCTGCTGGGCTATTTCGGTGAGGACCTCCCGCAGCCGTGCGGCAACTGCGACAGCTGCCAGGCCTCGCCCAGGGACCGGGAAAGCATCGACGACGGCGTGCCCGGCGCCGTCGAGCCTGCCGAGCCGTTCCCGCTCCAGTCCGCCGTGGTCCACAACGACTGGGGACCGGGCCTGGTGATGCGGCACGAGGACGATGTGATCACGGTGCTGTTCGAGCAGGAGGGGTACAAGACACTGTCACGCACCGCGGTGCTGGAGAACGGGCTTCTAAGACGGGCGTAGGAGGTGCCCGCTGCCTCCCGGTCCCGATCAGCCCGCCCGGTAGGCTGGACACGAGTACTGAGTCGTGTGGAGGTAGGGCAGCACCACCTTTCACGGCACGCCCGTCTGCCTGCACGAAAGGCCCGCATCGTGGAAGTACCGGCTTTTGTCTGGACCCTGACCGTGACTGGAATTCTGGGCCTCCTGGCCTTCGACTTCCTGTTCCATGTGCGCAAGGCCCACACTCCTTCGCTCAAGGAATCAGCGCTGTGGTCCTCGGTCTACGTCGGGATCGCGCTCCTCTTCGGACTGGGCGTGCTGGTGTTCGGCGGGCCCACCATGGGTGCGGAGTACTTCGCCGGGTACGTCACGGAGGAGGCCCTGTCCGTGGACAACCTCTTTGTCTTCCTGATCATCCTGGCCGGCTTCCGGGTACCCCGGGCCTACCAGCAGAAGGTGCTGCTCTTCGGCATCGTCGTCTCCCTCATCGCCCGGACCGGGTTCATCTTCCTGGGCGCCGCGCTGATCAACAGCTTCGCATGGGTGTTCTACCTGTTCGGACTCATCCTGCTGATCACTGCCGGGAACCTGCTCAAGCCTGACAACCACGACGAGGAGTCCGAAGGCCTGGTGGTCCGGCTCGCCAAACGCCTGCTGCCGACGTCCCAGCATTACGACGGCGACAAGCTGTCCACAGTGGAAAACGGCAAACGCGTCCTCACCCCTATGCTTTTGGTGATGGTGGCCATCGGCGGTACCGATCTCCTGTTCGCACTCGATTCCATCCCCGCCATCTTCGGCCTGACGCAGAATGTCTTCATTGTCTTCACCGCCACGGCCTTCTCGCTGATGGGCCTGCGTCAGCTGTTCTTCCTGATCGACGGGCTCCTGGACCGCCTGATCTTCCTCTCCTACGGGCTCGCCGCCATCCTGGGCTTCATTGGAGTGAAGCTCATCCTGCACGCACTGCACGAGAACACGCTGCCCTTCATCAACGACGGCCAACACGTGAACGTGGTGGAGGTCAGCACAGGAGCGTCCCTGGCCGCGATCCTGGCTGTCCTGGCGGTCACCATCCTGGCCTCCGTCTTCAGCCCGAAGGGCAAGGCCAAGAACGCTGTATCCAGCGCCAGGCGGCACGCCATCGAGTACCTGGACCTCAACTACGAAACGGACATGGCCGAGCGGGACAAGATCTTCGCCAGGATGTGCCGGGAAGAGGATCAGATCCGCAAGCTCCCGGAGAAGTACAAGAGGCTCATCCGCAACGAGACGGAATTCGTGAACCTGCTGCGCAGCGCCCACACCGAGCATGACAAAGCCCAGGTGCGGGCGGCGCAGGGCTAGCGCAACGCGGGGTCACTTAACGCCCCTCCGGACGCCTCCGAAGGGCCTTAAGTGACCCCGCGTTGTCAGTGCTTGTTGCTAGATTCAAGTCAGGGCCAGGGGAACCGTCCTCCGGCCAGGCTTTCAATGGGGAGGCCCCATGTTCCTGCTTGATCCTGCTTGTACTGATCCTCACTCGAGCGCGCCTGACCTGGTGTTCTCCGCCAGCGATCTTGTAGCCGCCAGCGAGTGTGAGTACCGCACGCTCCGCATTCTGGATGAGAAGCTTGGACGCTCCCCCAAGGCGGAATTTCCCGACGACGAAATGCAGCGCCGTGCCGGAGCTCTCGGTGACAAGCACGAGGCCAAGGTCCTGGCCAGCCTGATCACCCGGTACGGCGCCTGGGATGCGGGCCGCGGCGGGGGCGTCTATTCCATCGAACGCGGACAGAACGTGCGCTCGGACCTGCTCGCCAAGCAGGCTGAAACCGAGCTCGCCCTCCGTGCGGGAGCGGATGTGGTTTTCCAGGCTACTTTTTTTGACGGCGAGTTCCTGGGCTACGCGGACTTCATCGTCAACGAGGCAGCCGGCACGGGCAACCCGGGGCGTTATGAGGTGTGGGACACCAAGCTGGCCCGGCACGCCAAAGTCGGAGCGCTCCTGCAGCTGGCCGCGTATGGCGACCAGCTGATCGGGATGGGCTTGGAGCCCGCACCGAAGGTCACCCTGGTGCTGGGCGCCGTGCAGGACGGCGAGTACGTATGCAGCGTCCATTCGCTCACGGATCTTCTCCCGGTCTTCCGCGAGCGCCGTGACCGCTTCCGCTCGTTGGCCGGCACCCATCGTGGCGGCGATTCCCCGGTTCAGTGGCGGCAATCGGGAATCACGTACTGCGGCCGGTGCCCCTATTGTGCTGAGCAGGTCCAGTCCCACCACGACCTCCTCATGGTCGGGGGCATGACCTTGGGCCGGCGCAAGAAGCTCCTCGCGGACGGCATCACTACCATCGAGGAACTGGCAGACCTCCCCGCCGGCCGGGCCGCCGGTTCACTGGCCAGGCTCCGCGACCAGGCCCGGATGCAGCTGGGACGTGACATCCCCGACGGTTCCCGGACCTTCATTAAGGATGGCCAAGAGCACACTGTTACCTTCAAGGTGCTGCCCGAGAACGCCCTGGCGAGCATTCCGGCGCCAAGCCCCGGCGACATCTTTTTCGACTTCGAAGGAGACCCGCTCTGGCAGGACCCCGCGACCGGTAAGTGGGGACTGGAATACCTGTTCGGCGTGATCGAGGCGCCGGTCGCCGGGGCCGATCCTGCTGGCCCGGTGGTGTTCCGGCCGTTTTGGGCTCACTCGCGATCGGAGGAGCGGCAGGCCTTCCTGGACTTCCTCGCCTATGTCGAAGCCCGCCGCGCCCGCTACCCGGACATGCATGTCTATCATTACGCCGCCTACGAGAAAACCGCGCTCCGGAACCTGTCGGTCACTCACCTGGCGGGCGAGGATATCGTCGATGACTGGCTCCGCGAAGGAGTCCTCGTGGACCTCTACGCGGTTGCAAGGCATTCCCTGCGGATCTCCGAACCGTCCTACTCCATCAAGAAGCTCGAGCCCCTGTACATGGGAGACAACCTCCGCTCCGGTGATGTGAAGGATGCCGGCGCCTCAGTGGTCGCTTACGCGGGCTATTGCGCGGCCCGGGACGACGGCGACTCTGCCAGGGCTGCCGAAATCCTCGCCTCCATCTCCGACTACAACGAGTACGACTGCCTTTCCACCCTCCGCCTCCGTGACTGGCTGCTGGGGCTGCGCGGGTCCGGACCTTCCGCCAGTTCCCGTCCGGGCGGAAAGCACGACGACGGCGCGCTCCTGCCGCGGCAGGTTGCGGCAGCCGACGCTGAAGCCACCGTTGAGGAAGCCACCGCGGAGGAGGTCCGGCTCCGGGAGTACCTGGACGGCCTCCCGGACACTCGCCCCTGGACCAACGACGAGCGGGCCGTGGCCATGGTTGCTGCTGCCACCGGATACCACCGGCGGGAGCGGAAGCAGTTCTGGTGGGAACACTTCGACCGCACCGAATCCGAACTGGATAACTGGTCCGACCACCGAAACGTCTTCGTCGTTGATACCGCCGAAATCCTCACGGACTGGACACTGGCCAGGCCCAAAGTCAGGATGCGCACCCGCACCCTGAGGCTGAGCGGGACCATGAGCGAAGGCTCCGACTTCAGGCCCGGCAGCACCTGGTGCCGGCTCTATGATGCCCCGGTACCGGACGGCCTCCAGGACCCGCAGGGCAACCACTCTGCCCGCGGCTTCGCGTTCGGCACGCTGGTCACCGAGGTGAAGGACCATCCTGACATTCCAGGCCGGACCATCATCACCATCGAGGAAAAGGAGACGGGCAAGGTCCCTGCCTAC
The DNA here is from genome assembly GCF_030816475.1 of Arthrobacter pascens. Lineage (NCBI taxonomy): Bacteria > Bacillati > Actinomycetota > Actinomycetes > Micrococcales > Micrococcaceae > Arthrobacter > Arthrobacter pascens. The sequence continues at coordinate 3,417,977 of NZ_JAUSXF010000001.1, forward strand.
CCGCATATCCCCCTCGCCCTGACCGAGGATGAGCCGGTCCGCACCGCCAGCATCGAGGCAGCCCTCGCCGAGCTGGCCCAGAGGGTGGGCGCCTCCGTGCCCCGCCTCCCCGAACACCCCGGGGTGGACATCCTCCGCAAGATTCCGCCACGGTTCCGCTCGCTCCCGGCCCCTGCCGCCGCCGAAATCAACGCGGACCCGGGATCCGTCCCGGACTACGCGTCAGCAATCACCGCCTCCTTGTTGGATCTCGACCACTCCTACCTGGCTGTGCAGGGACCTCCGGGAACGGGCAAGACGCACGTCGGCTCGCAGGTGATCGCCCTGCTGGTCGCCCACGGCTGGAAGATCGGCGTCGTCGGCCAGTCTCACAACGTGGTGGAGAACATGCTGTGCACGGCCATCAAAACGGCGGGCGTGGATCCCGCGCGCGTGGCCAAGAAACTGTCCGCCCCGCATGAGGTGCCGTGGCGGCAGACGACGGACAAGGACGTCGCCGCGCTGCTCGCCAGCCAGGGCGGCTGCCTGATCGGTGGTACCGCCTGGACCATGACGGGGAGCTCAGTTCCGGCCGGCTCCCTCGACCTGCTGGTGATCGACGAGGCCGGCCAGTTCTCGCTCGCCAACACCCTGGCAGTGGCCCGGGCGGCCAATCGGCTCCTGCTCCTAGGCGACCCGCAACAGCTTCCCCAGGTCACGCAGGGCTCCCATCCTGAACCCGTTGATGAGTCCGCCCTGGGCTGGCTCGCCGCCGGCCACGCCACGCTTCCCGATGAGTTGGGCTATTTCCTGGCGGACAGCTGGCGGATGCACCCGGAACTGTGCCGTGCAGTGTCCGTCCTGAGCTACGACGGCAAGCTGGAATCCGCCCCCGCAGCATCCCTCCGCAGCCTGGCCGAGCTGCCCCCGGGGGTGGATACGGTCTTCGTAGAACACAGCGGGAACACCACCTGCTCCAGCGAAGAGGCAGCCGAAATTGTCCGGCAGGCACAGAGGCACATCGGGCTGAAATGGATCCCCGACGGCGATAAGCCGGCGCGGCCGCTCACCCCGGAGGACATCCTGGTGGTGGCCGCCTACAACGCGCAAGTCCAGCTGATCCGGCAAGCCTTGGGAAGGGCCGGACTTGACGGTGTCCGGGTGGGCACGGTGGACAAGTTCCAAGGGCAGCAGGCTCCCGTGGTGCTCGTTTCCATGGCGTGCTCGGCAGTCGCCGAGGCCCCGCGGGGAGCCGATTTCCTGCTCAACCGAAACAGGATCAACGTCGCAGTCTCACGCGGCCAGTGGCGCGCTGTGTTGGTGCGCTCCCCTGAACTGACCAACTACATGCCCGCCAAGCCCGCGGCCCTGGAGGAACTGGGCGCTTTCATTGGCCTAAGTCCCCGGGAACAGCACTGAAACGGTGCGGCATGAGGGCCGGAGAGAGCGGGTCAGCGGGCCCTGAACCTGCGGAAGTTCCCTTCGGCGGCGGAGATGGTGTCCTCCACGCGCTCCACCCGGCCTGGAGTATTCCCTGAATTCAGCCACTCCCGGAACTCCTGGATCCGCCGGCGCGGTCCTTCGGCAACCACATCCACCGAGCCGTCGGCGAGGTTCTCCACAGTCCCCGTCAGTCCCAGTTCCTCAGCCTTACCCATCGTCCAGAAGCGGAAACCCACGCCCTGTACCATGCCGAAGACGCGGGCAGAGAGCCGGACATCATCGGTTGCTGGGACATCATCGCTTGCTGGGACATCGGAGCTCATGGGCGTCAGGACTGCTTGACCAACGCTGCTTCGACGTTGATCTTCACTTTGTCGCTGACCAGCAGGCCGCCGGCTTCCAATGTCGCGTTCCAGGTCAGCCCGAACTCTTTCCGGCTGATTTCCGCCTCGGCTGAGAACCCTGCACGGGTGGCACCGAACGGGTCAACGGCGACGCCGGTAAATTCGACTTCCAGCTCTACTGGTTTGGTGATTCCCTTGATCGTGAGGTCGCCGGTAAGGGTGTAGTCCTCGCCGTCGCCCTCCACCGACGTGGCCCGAAAGGCCATCTCGGGGTAGTGCTCCACATCGAAGAAGTCCGCGCCGCGCACGTGCGCATCCCGGTTGGCGTCTCCGGAATCGAAGCTGGCCGTCCTGACCGTCGCGTGGAGCGAAGCATCCGCCAACGACTGGCCGATCCGGGCTTCTGCGCTGGCCTCTGTAAAGCGGCCGCGGACCTTGCTGATGCCGGCGTGGCGGACACTAAAGCCAATCTCACTGTGCGACATATCCAGGGTCCATACGCCGGGAGTGAGGCCTGAAGGAAGAGTCATGGTGCATCTCCTGAGTCGGTGAAAACCGGTCACAGCGACCAGATCCACAGTGCTGCAGCGGGCTGCCCAAGTCAAGGTTCGCGGAGCGCACTCTGGGGCTAGGCGGGCAGCGCGTGCAGGAACCGGCGGACCTCTGCGTTGAAGGCCTCCGGCGCTTCACACTGGGCCAAGTGCCCGACGTCGGGAATCACCGCCAGCTCAGAATCGCGGATGTTCCGGTGCATCTCGTTGGCGACGTCCACGGGAGAACGGACATCCTCCGCCCCGTAGAGCAGCAGCGTGGGCACCGTGATGGCGGGCAGTACGTCCCTGTAATCGGACCGGCCCATGGCATTGAGCATCGCGCGCATTCCTGCCGGGTGGAAGTCCGCGATGATTGCAGCCGCCTCCTCCAGGAGGGCAGGATCCGCCCGCTCCGTTAGCAGCGTGGGCAGCCAGTCCTGGATGAAAGCCTCAGCCGGCTGTTCAAGCTCCGCAGTGATTTGGGCGATACGCCGCTCCACCTCCTCGGGCGGCAAGGACCCGGCCCAACCTGCGTAGGCAGAAGCCAGCACCAGGGAGGCGGCCGCCTCCGGATGGCCTTTATAGAGTTCAAGGGCAACGCACGACCCCCAGGAGAAACCGAGCACGTGCGGTTTCCCGGCCACGGTTGCCCGTAGGAAACCAGCCAGGGCATCACCGAAGTCACGCCCGGTCAGCTCCGGGGGCGGATCATCCGACTGACCGCACCCCGGCGCATCCCATGCGATGACAGTGAACTCGTCCGAGAGCCCGTCCAGCTGGCGCCGCCAGATGCGGCTGTCCTCGTAGGCGCCATGAAGCAACACCAGCGGCGGGCCTGCGCCAGCCCGCTGATAGGCGATGCGCAGGCCTGCAACCTCCACGGAGTCCATATCCAATTCTAGGACTGCCCAATTTCAGGAGGGCCGGATTCCATGACTCCCGATTCCAGGACTCCGCGGCGGTCGCATCAGCGGATCAGTTGATGGTGATGTCCCGCGTTCGGTGGTCGTAGCGGATGGTGACGGAGCCGCCGTCGTGGTGCAGTTCGTGGTTGGGCCCGTCGAAGGTGCCGAACGCGCCGTAATTCTCTTCCCACGAGCGGTTCAGGGCGATCTTGAACGTGTAGTACCCGGCAGGCAACTCAGCGTTGATCTTCCACAGCTGGTCCAGGGAGTCGAGTTCCAGCTGGGCCTCGTCATACTGCGGTGCCCAGTTCTCCGGTGCGCCCAGGATCGTGTTGAAGTCGCCGGCCACGGCCACTGCTTCAGGCTGCGGGAAGGTCTCGACGTCGCTGGCAACGGCTGGCGCCGTCCCGTTGGTCGCTGCCGTCTCCGCCTTCGCCTTGGGGGCAGTCTTCCGAGTCCGTACCGCCTTGACGACGGGCTCCACCACGTCCTCGATCAGTTTTGCGGCCTTGCCGACGGCGTCGGCCGCTTTCTTGGCCGGCGCTTTTTTGGCCGGGGTCTTCTTGGCTGCCTCCTTCACGCTGCCCTCCTTGGGAGCGGGAGTCGTTGCCGTGGCCGCCCCGGCGTTTGCGACGGCTGCTGCCGTGCTGGCTGCAGCTGCCTTGTAAGGCACAAAGTTAGCCGGGGCCGCCGGAACCGGAAGGTCTGCCGGGACCGGTGTGCCGGCGTCGAGCGCTGCCGCAAAGGCGTCTGCATCGGGGAAGGCGACAGTGGCACGCATGCCGTCATCGGTGATGGTCCAGCCGGAACGGCCCTTGACCAGCCAGCCGGCCTTGACCAGCTTGGCCGTGGCCGATGTAAGCGTTTTGTGTCCGCGGGGGATGCCGCCGCTCAGCAGCTCGGCCTCGTGCGGGCTGAACGGAACGCGGGCCGTGGCTTCCGCGAGCACTTCACCAGCGTTCAACGAATCACCGGTCCACGCGCCTTCGGTCAGGACATCCAGCACTGTCTTGAGTCGAAGGTAGGTGTTTTCTGCGATGGACGTGGCCATGGTTCCCCTTTTTGTAAAGCGATCGGTCTCTCAGCATCTTGCCAAGAGCAGGTAAATCCCGCGACTCTGACAGGTAAATTCCGCGTGTCGCGACGGACTATGACGGGGATTTTACTGAAAGTGAGGCCGGAGTCTCGGCTATCGGGCTGTCTGCTCAACCCTGAAGCGCTGGAATGGGTGCCGCAGGGCTTCTCCCCAGACACGCTTGCCGCACCAGTGTAACCGGATGTTGAAGACCATGCGCGGACTGAGTGTGCTGGCCGACCCATAACCCGCGGGGAGAGTAGAAACTAGATGTCGTTAAGCTCCTTCAAGAGCTCGGCTTTCCGTTCCTCCGAGGCGAAGGAGGAATGAATGGAGTTGGCGGCGAGGCGGGCACGGTCAAACTCGGACAAGGCGAACACCGCATTCAATTGGGCAAAGTTGTCATCCACGTACCCGCCGAAATACGCCGGGTCATCGGAGTTGACGGACACATTCAGCCCTGCCGCGAGCATGGCGGGCAACGGGTGGTCCGCCAGGGTGTCCACGGCGCGGAGCCTGACGTTGGAGAGAGGGCAGACGGTCAACGGAATCCGGTCCTCCACGAGCCGTTCCACCAGTTCCGGATCCTCCATGCATCGGATTCCGTGGTCGATCCGTTCCACGCCCAGGATGTCCAGCGCATCGATGATGTACGACGGCGGTCCCTCCTCTCCTGCATGGGCGGTCAGCCGAAGGCCGGCTTCGCGGGCCCTGCCGAACAGCCGCTCGAACTTGGCCGGAGGGTTTCCCACTTCCGCCGAATCAAGGCCGATCGCGGCGATGGGCGCATTCATGGCCAAAAGACTGTCCAGGACTCCGAGAGCAGCCTCCTCAGGCAGATCACGAAGGAACGCGGCAATCAACAATGTGGAGATGCCGAATTCCTGAACAGATGTTGCCAGGGCGGACGCCACCCCGTTGACACAAGTCTCCAGGGAGATGCCGCGCGAGAGATGCGCCTGCGGGTCCATCATGATTTCGGCGTGCCGCACCCCGGCGGCGGCAGCACGGGCAAGGTACGCGCGGGTCATGTCGGCGAAATCCTGTTCCGTCTGCAACACGGCCATATTGGCGTAGTAGAGGTCCAGGAAGGACTGGAGGTCGGTGAACTCGTACAGTCCGCGCAGTTCCTCCAGCCCCGCGTACGGCAACTCCATCCCGTTGCGCTCCGCCAGTTCGAAGATCAGTTCCGGCTGCAACGTGCCTTCGATGTGGAGGTGCAGCTCGGCCAATGGCAGCGGCCGCAACGCCTCTCCCGCCGCGGCCAATGCGCCGGCGTCGCCCAGGACTTCAGGATGAGTGGGGTCAGGGTTCTGCGTCGGTTCCATCTGGCAAGAATATGCCTGGCCGGACGATGGCGCGCGCCCTCCCGTGCGGACTCCGGGCCCGGGGCAGGTCCAGCCGGGCGGCCCGGGCATCCCAACTGCCCGGCAGCACTATGGAAGCATCTCGGTTTGATAACGACGCGTGGATGACCTAGCGTGATGAACGTGCCCGCGACGCGGGACAACGAATGCCCGGTGCTGCCTCCACCAGAACTGCCCGGCCGGCAGACACCGTATTGACCTCTAATTGTCAGGGGCGGGCAGTGGCGCGACGACCTCCGGGGACGGACCGAGCGCAGGTGGCCTTCAGGAGCATCGCATCCCATGAAAAACACCACAATCCGTACTTCAGCGCGCCGCGGAGTTACTCTTGCCGCCGTTTCCGTGGCAGGCCTGGCGCTCTCGGCCACGGCCGCCAATGCGACCACCGGCACGTCCACCTGGGACTCTTTGGCACAGTGTGAAAGCGGCGGCAACTGGGCCACCAACACCGGAAACGGCTATACCGGCGGCCTGCAGTTCAGCGACAGCACGTGGGCAGCTTATGGCGGTACCGGCTCGGCCGCGAATGCCAGCCGGGACCAGCAGATTGCCGTGGCCGAGAAGGTCCAGGCATCTCAGGGGTGGGGAGCATGGCCCTCCTGCGCCGCCCAGCTTGGCCTGAGCGGAGGAGCGACGGCGGTGGCACCGCAGAGTGTCCCTGTCCAGATCCCCCAGACCCCGGTCCCTCAGGTACCTGTTACGCAGGCGCCGGCTGTATCTGCTCCGCAGCATGCTGCACCCGTGCCCTTGAGCGGTGAGACCTACACGGTGGAGCCGGGTGACACCCTCAGCATCGTGGCGGAGAAGCTTGGCGTCGAGGGCGGATGGGAGCGGCTGGCGGATGCCAACCTGGACACCGTTGCGAACCCGAACCTGGTGTTCGCCGGGCAAGTCCTGCAGCTGCCCGCCTAGGCTTCCCTCTTTTTTCCAAGCACTTCACGCATAAACTTTCCACATAACAACGACGCCGGAGCGTCCCCTCGATGGGGCGCTCCGGCGTCGTAGTTATATCTGGAAGCGGGATGCGGTGTGTGGCGGTCCGTCAGGCCGCAACCGGAAGTTCGCGGACGATCCGCACCTTCCACGAAGTGTCGTCGCTCGTATCCAGCAGGGCCACGGTTCCGTGGGCGACGTTGACAGCTACCCGCTTGACCGCCAGCAGTTCGAGGTACAGGTGCTCGTTCATCCGGCTTGGGGTATCGATCATGTACTTCATGGCATCGCGGACCTTGCGGTAGTTCGCGCTGCGTTCGCGGTGCAGATGAAGCTCCAGCATCTGGGCCTGGCGGACCTTGGGCTCGTGCTTGTTGAGCCAGGACACCGCCGCGTGTACGCCAACAACCAAGGCAAGGGAGACCGCATAAATCCACCAGCCGCTGGTCATGAGGAACAGCGGCAGGTTCCCGATGGCGACAATCGCAATGATGACGCGCAGGGCGGCGATCTTGCGCAACGTCAGCGCCACTGAGGCCAAGGCGGCGCGGAAACGGTGCTGGTCCTTGCGCGCTGCTGCCGGGTCGAGGGTAAATTCGTCGAGGACCAGAATGCCGTTGGCCTCCGGGGCGAGCATCTGCCCGAACTTGGGCGTGAAAGTCTTCGTGATGCCGGGGGTCAGCTCAGGTGTGGTTGTCATTGAATGCTTCCAGGAGGCGGGGGTGGTTTCGGTTATCTTAGTGGTTGAGCCATAGCCATGTATGCATAGGTCCAATATGTGAACACCATAGTGCGGGAGCATGTGGCCGCGGGCACTGCAATTGGCACATCCGGCGCATGCAGTCAGACTGAAGAGATGCAAACCTTCCTTCCGTACCCAGACTTCCGGAAAAGCGCCGCCGCGCTGGACCCCTCCAGGCTTGGCAAGCAGCGCGTCGAAGCGCTGCAGACCCTTCGTGCGCTGGTGATCCCGGAGTACGGCTGGCAGACACACCCGGCCGTGCGCATGTGGATGGGTTACGTACCTGCGTTGACCCTTTATGGCCTGGCCATGGTGGACGAGTGGACCTCCCGGGGCCACGCGGACAACACGCGCGCCAACATCACCGAATTCGCGCCCCAGGCAGCCCATCCGGACTATGCCGCCAAGATCCCGATGCCGCCCTGGCTGGGCGACCCTGACTTCCACCTCAGCCACCGGTCAAAACTGCTCCGCAAGGAACCCCATTTCTATACGTCCCTATTTGGGGATGCCGAGCCGGACCTGGACTACATCTGGCCCGAGCCGAAGCACGAATTCCTGCCGGCGGATCCCGAGGGTGATGTCCTGTGGATCCTGCGGGCCCCACACGCCGAAATCGACCCCCAGGCGCTGGACACTGTCGCGCTGCCGCCGATCAGGCGTGGCACGGCCACTGCCCAGGACAATAGCGGCAGCCAGGATGACTACTCCCCGGTTTTCGCCCAGGAAGGATCCCGCCGGCCGTCCAAGCAGCCGCGCAGGCTTCCGCCGAAACAACTGGTGAAGAAGCCCACCAGGAAGCGAAAGGCACAGGAGGACGCCTTCGCCACCCTCCCGGGCAAGACGGCCGTGGCCGTCCCCTTCGAGGATGGCAGCAAGTTCGCCGTGGGGCAGGTGCTCGGCCGGCCGATCACGCTGGAGGACGGGAGGTTCGGCCGCAACTTCGCTGTCACGGAAATCATCGACCGGTCCTCATTCGATTACCCGGCCCTCCTGCAGGATCCGCGGGTGTTCTTCCCCGTCCCGGCACCCTGATTCGATGACCGTGCTGATAGCCGGCTGCGGCGATCTGGGCACCGAAGCAGGCCTTCGTTTCGCAGCCACCGCCCACCGGGTTGTGGGCTGGCGGCGCTCACCGGAAAAACTGCCGCCAGAAATCGAGGGCGTGGAAGCTAACCTGGCCAGCGCCGGGCTTCCGCCCATCCCGGCGGACACCACCGCCGTCGTCGTAGCCGTCGCCGCGGATTCTCCCACCGAGGACGCCTACCGGGCAGCGTACGTTGACGGGCTGGAACGCGTCCTCAATGCGCTCAAGCGCGACGCTGTTGCGCCCCGGCGGGTGCTCTTTGTCTCCTCCACGGCCGTCTACGGTGATGCGGGCGGCGGCTGGGTTGATGAGAGCACGACGGCGGCTTCCGGCGGATACTCCGGCCGTATCCTTCGTGAGGCCGAGGAGTTGCTGCACGGACAGTTCCACGGAACGGAAACCAGGGGCATCGTACTTCGGCTCGGCGGCATTTATGGCCCGGCCCGGACCCGGCTGATAGACCAGGTGCGTGGGGGCTCCGCGGTTGTTCCCGACCAGCCCCGGTACACCAATCGGATTCACCGGGACGACGCGGCGGCGGCAATCGTCCACCTGATGACTATGAAGTCCATGCCTTCCGCGACATATGTAGGGGTGGACAACTATCCCGCCGAGCTGGGAGAGGTCCTTCGATTCCTGGCCTCCGAGCTCGGAGTTCCCGAGCTACCAGCCGGCCCGGCGGGGGAACCGCGGGGCGGGAACAAACGATGCAGCAACGCGCTGCTCCGGAGCACCGGATTCGAGTTCGCTTTTCCGTCCTTCCGTGAGGGCTACCGCGAAGTCCTGGCCGGAACCGGCGTCCGGCACCCCTAGCCATCCGGCAGCAGCTGACCGTCTACGCTGGTGCCAGGGAAAAGGGCAGGCAGATGTTGTCGGTCGAAGTGCCGTGGCCGCAGAGTGTCGTGGCTGAGTATGTCGTAGGCAGTACGTCGTAGGCAGGGGACTATGGACTTTCAGCAACTCATTGAGGCAGTAGGCAGGTTCATGGACTTCGCCGGCGTGGCTGTCATGGTCATCGGCGCGTTAGTGTCCATCCCCATGGCGCTCCGCGGTTACCAGCCGCGGAGGTTGCCTGCCGGTTCCGAGAAGCTCACCGTTTATCGCGCGTACCGGCAACTCCTGGGGAGATCCATCCTGCTGGGACTTGAGCTCCTGGTGGCTGCGGATATCATCCGCACCGTGGCCGTGACACCCACGTTTGAAAGCGTTGGCGTCCTGGCCATTATCGTGCTGATCCGAACCTTCCTTAGCTTTTCGCTCGAACTCGAAATTACTGGCCGCTGGCCATGGCAGAAGGAGCCTTCCGGGGACTCATCGCAGCCCGCGGAGGCTTCATCTGCAGTAACGTCCAGCTGAACCTATCCGTCCGTTGGTCCTAGGCTGGGAAACATGGCGATCATCCACACAGCTACCCTCATCCCATCCAAAATTGAGCTACTGAGCACGTGGCTGCCCAGCCAGCCCTGGTTCACGGATGGCGATCCCACAGATCTGGTGCGGCTGGGTTCGTTCCGGTTTGACGATCCGGACGGAGAGGTAGGCGTGGAAACGCTGCTCGTGGCCAGCAAGGGCGCCGTTTTTCAGGTGCCTTTGACGTACAGGGGCTCGCCGCTGCAAGGAGCCGAGGCCAGCCTCATCGGAACGATGGAGCATTCAGTTCTCGGGCAACGATGGGCCTACGATGCCGCTGGTGACCCCGTCTACGCGTCCACTTTGGCGAAGGCCATCCTGACGGGACAGCCCCAAGCCGAACAGCTGCTGGACGTCGATGGACAGTTCAAGCGGGTCCCTGACAGCGTGCACCTGCAGACCACGGGCATTCGCCGTACTGAGGTTCCCGTCGTCTCGTCGGCCGTTCCCGAAACGGTGGCAGGCGTAACGACCATTCACACAGGACATTTCGACCTCGTGATTAGTCGCCAACTCAACCTCAGCGGAGGGACTTCCGGACCACAGATACTGACAGCCACGTGGGCTGAGCAGATGGTCCCGGTGCAACTCGCATCTGTCTCTGAAGTCTGACTTCCAACCGCCAACCCGGTCTCTGAAGTCTCACGGCGGAGCCCCAACCCCAGACTCTGAGGTCCGACGGCGGGGCGCCACCCGGGCTCTCTGCAGCATGAGGGCAAAGGCCCAATCAGACTTCCGGCGAGGAACGGTAGGGGGCCTGCGGGCTTTATTGTCAGACCCCCTTGAGATGCTTTGGGTATGGATAGAACAGCAGCGGGGGATGCGTTGGAGGCCTTTGAGGCTTCCATTGCCTTGCTGCTTTCCCATGTGCGGCGCGGATTAGGCAGCTCGATCTCCACAGTTCCTGACCCTCTTCGCGAGCAGTCAGATGCATGCTTGGACGGGCTGGCCGAATCGGCCCGGGTGGAAGCCATGCTGGCCGCCCTTAAAGTGCACCTCAGTACGGGATACGCGGATAAGGCCGCGGCCATTGCGCCGCCGCCGGCAACGCCTCAGGAGCACACCGCCCAGCAAATGGCCGTGGTTGCCGAGGTTGCGTGTGTCCTGACCGTGAGCGAACAAGCCGCCAGTGCCCTCCTTGCCGACTCCCACGCTCTGACCAGTTCCCTGCCGTTGACGCTGGTCGCATTGCAGGAGGGGTCGATTTCGTGGCAGCACGCCCGGGTGATGGTCGATGAAACCACTGGCCTTGACCCGGCCGGCGCGGCAGCCTTGGAGGCACACTTCCTGGCACCTGACCTGCTGAACGTGGAGGCGGAGGCACCCGGCGCTGGGCGGAGCTGTCCGGCCGGGGAGCTGGTCCCGTCCCGGTTCCGGGCCAAAGCCCGCACCTGGCGTGAGCGCCACCACGCCGAAAGCATCCAAAAGCGCCACGCCAAGAGCATTCTGGACCGGCGGGTCGAGTACGCCCCGGACCGGGACGGCATGGCCTGGCTCTCCGCCTATCTGCCCGCCGACACCGCATCCGGGATCTGGGACCGGACCACCACCGCCGCCCGCGCCCTGCAAGGGCCGGAGGAGGACAGGACGCTGACGCAGCTGCGCGCCGACACCGTAGCGGCCTGGCTCCTCGAAGGCACCACCGGCACCGGCAACACGGCCACAATTACGGGCACCGGCACCACGACAGCCGCCACCGGAGCTATGGACGCCGGCACTACTATCTCCGGCGGGGTGCCATCACCCAAAGCCCAGGTCCTGGTCACTGTCCCGGTGTTCGCCCTCATGGGTCTGACTGAAGAGCCCGCCATCCTGGACGGCTACGGCCCGATCCCTGCCTCAATGGCCCGCAGGCTCGTTGCCGACGGCGCCGACTCCTTCCACCGGGTCCTGACCGACCCCCGCGACGGCGCACCCCTGGAAATCGGCCGCACCAGCTACCGCATCCCCACAGCCATGCGGCAATGGCTAAGGCTTCGGGACGGCAAATGCCCCTTCCCCGGCTGCAACAACCACTCCCTGGACAACGAAGCAGACCACCTCCTCGCCTGGACCCACGGCGGAACCACCGGCATCACCAACCTCGGCCAACCCTGCCGCAAACACCACAAACTCCGACACACCACCGCGTGGAAACCAACCCAAGCCACCAAGAACAAACCACCAGGCTGGACCTCACCCACCGGACGCCACTACCAAAGCGAACAACAAAACTGGGAACCACCCCACTGGCCCAACAACGCTATGGATGAAATCCAACATGAAGAACACGGATGGGAACCACCCGGCTGGCCGCGGGAAATCTACAACCTTGAAACCGAGCCGCCCGAATACCCTGGGCTGCCCGAAAATCCAGAGCTAACCGAAGATTCCGAATACCAGGAGCCGCCTGAATATCCAGAGCTTCCCGAGGATTTCTACCCGCGTGAATATCCAGAGCTACCCGAAGATTCGGGATACCCCGAGCCGCCTGAAGGTCCAGAGCTTCCCGAGGAATTCTACGTACCTGAAGGTCCCGAGCTACCAGAGGATTCCATCCCGGAATGGGCGGATTTTTTGCTGGCGTAGATCCATGACGCCCGTCCTGGATTGCCGTGCAGTAAGCCCCCTTCGAACTCAGTAGACCCTCTTGGATCTCGGTCTTGAACTACGCGTCCTGCCAGCCGCGGCCTTCAACAAAGGTGGCCACGAGGGTTCCGACGCCTTCCCGAAGCGAATTCGACGGATCAAAGTACAAGGCAGCTTCCGAGGCACGGCTGTGAGTGATCAGCTGCTCTGCTTCCAACTTTGCTTCCGGCACAGTTGCGCCAACTATGCCTGTTCTGGCCGGCAGCTCGGATGTGTGGACCATCTCGGCGTCGGTCTCCGACAACGGGATGGTGGTGCCGGTGTTGATCTCGTCGTGCGGGAACTCAAACTCTGCATCGTCGGAGGCGGCTGGAATGGTGTACTCCAAGAAGTAAGTCATGGTCCCAGCCTTGCAGAAACTGACCAGCCTAGAAAGTTCCCTCAGCCTTCAAGCATCCCTGCCATGCTTGTGGGACCGAAAAGCCAGCTCCAAAAAACTTAGCGGCGATGAAGGATCTACTTCCCGAGGCCGGCCTTGCGGAGGGCCTCAGCCATGGCTGTGTTCAGCGGTGCGGCTTGAGGCGCCGGGGACCTGTCGCCTGAAGGTTTTGCGGCCGAGCCCCTGCCACGGCCAGCATTCTGCGTTCCCGACGACTTCCTGCGGTCTCCCCGTGTGGCGGAGCCGTTGTCGGAACCTCTGCCTCCTCGAGCAGACCCGCCAGACTCCCGACCATCAGACTCCCGACTACTGGACGACGACCCGCCGGACTCCCGTCCGCCCGGCGCCCGCCCACCGGACGGCGAGGGTTCGTCGTCGAGCCTCAGCGTCAGCGAAATCCGCTTCCGCTCCGGATCCGCCTCCAGCACCTTTACGCGCACAACCTGCCCGGACTTGACTACTTCCCGCGGGTCGGAGACAAAGCGGTTAGCCAGGGCGGAAACGTGGACAAGCCCGTCCTGATGGACACCGACGTCGACGAACGCGCCGAAAGCAGCAACGTTGGTAACGGTACCTTCGAGGATCATTCCGGGCCTGAGATCGGAGATCTTCTCGATCCCTTCTGAAAAAGTGGCGGCGGCAAACGCCGGCCGGGGATCACGTCCCGGCTTGTCCAGCTCCGCCAAGATGTCCTGCACTGTGGGCAGGCCAAAGCTTCCATCCACGAAGTCACGGGGATCCAGGGACGACGCCGGCGCGGAGCCGGCGGCCACGAGAATCTTGCGCGCCACGGCATAAGCCTCCGGGTGCACGCTTGACGCGTCAAGCGGCTCTACTCCCCCGGTGATCCGCAGGAAGCCTGCGCACTGCTCAAACGCCTTGGCCCCCAAGCGCGGAACCTTTTTCAGCTCCGCGCGCTTCGCGAAAGGGCCGTGCTCGTTCCGGTAGGCCACAATATTTTCGCTCAGCAGTGGTCCGACGCCGGCCACCCTGCTCAGCAGCGCAGGCGACGCCGTGTTCACGTCGACGCCCACCGCATTCACGCAGTCCTCCACCACGGCGTCGAGGCTGCGGTCGAGCTTGGACGCGGTGACATCATGCTGGTACTGCCCCACTCCAATGGACTTTGGATCGATCTTCACCAGCTCGGCCAGAGGATCCTGCAGCCGGCGCGCAATCGATACAGCCCCGCGCAAGGACACGTCCATTCCCGGCAGCTCGGCCGCAGCCAGGGCCGACGCCGAATACACTGACGCCCCGGCCTCCGACACCACAAGCTTTTGCGGCTTCCGGTCGCTCCCGGAAAGCAGCTTGATCAGTTCCGCCGCGAGTTTGTCCGTCTCCCGGGAGGCCGTACCGTTTCCGATCGCCACGAGCTCGACGTCGTGCTGCCGCGCCAGCCGGACCAACGTCGCCAGGGATTCATCCCACTTCCGCACCGGTGCGTGGGGATACACCGTGTCAGTAGCCACCACCTTGCCTGTTCCGTCAACTACGGCAACCTTCACACCTGTCCGCAGCCCCGGGTCCAGGCCAAGGGTGGCACGGTTACCTGCAGGCGCTGCAAGCAGGACATCGCGCAGGTTGGCGGCGAACACCCGCACAGCCTCGTCCTCGGCCGCTGTAAACATCCGCCCGCGCAGATCAGCGGTGAGCCGAGCAAGCACCCGCGAACGCCAGGCCACCTGGGCAGTCTGCACAAGCCAGGCATCTGCGGGGCGGCCCCTGTCCGTAACTCCGAGGCATTTTGCCACGGCGGATTCGTAGCGGGAGCGCGCGGCGGCGAGGGCGTCGTCGTCGTTCGGGTCCGCCTCGGTGAGATCGAGCTCCAGAATGCCGTCCTTCTCACCGCGCAATAGCGCCAGCACCCGGTGAGAAGGCATTCCGGACGGCGCCTGGGCAAAGTCGAAGTAGTCCGCGAACTTCTGACCCTCCGCCTCTTTTCCCTTCTTCACCCTCGACACCATCCGGCCCTGGGTCCACAGCCGGTCCCGCAGTGTTCCGGCGAGGTCAGGGTCCTGGGCCACTCGCTCCACGAGGATGGAACGGGCACCAGCCAGCGCGGCGGTGGAGTCATCGATGGCATGATCCGGGTTCAGGTATTTGGCAGCCTCGCGCTCCGGGTCCAGCTCCGGCCGCTTCAGGAGGGTTTCGGCCAAAGGTTCAAGCCCGGCTTCCCGTGCGATCTGGGCCTTCGTCCGGCGCTTGGATTTGAACGGAAGGTAGATGTCCTCCAGCCGGGATTTGGTATCGGCGGCGAGGACTGCCCTCTGGACTTCCGGAGTGAGCTGCCCTTGGGCGGCAATCACTTCAAGCACCGTCCGACGGCGGTCCTCGAGTTCGCGGAGATAGCGCAGGCGCTCGTCGAGCTCGCGGAGCTGAGTGTCGTCCAGAGTCCCGGTCGCCTCCTTGCGGTAGCGGGCAATGAACGGGACAGTGGACCCGGCGTCGAGCAACTCCACGGCCGCCCGGACCTGCCACGATTTCACACCCAGTTCGGCGGCAATCTGGGTGTTGATCGCGTTTTCCGGCGCTTCGGCCGGGGACGTGGGGGCGGACGTGCGCTGCGGGAGTTGGGTCACCAGAACATCTTGCCCTACAGACCAGCGTGTCTCCACTGGCTTTCAGTTGGTCCCGCTGCGGTAGGTATTCCGCTCCGGGCCTCTAAGTGCTGTAGTGGAGGTGCCGTCACCGGTAATCATTCGCGAGGAAGAGGCCACCATGCGGGAATTGCTGATCGTCTTCCAGGATGGGTTTGAAGAGGCCAACATCACTGTCACGGTCAATGGCAAGCAGGTGCGGCGGGACTTGGGCGTTTCCACCAACCCCCTCCTGGGAATGGCCTCCGAAGTTTCAGTTGAATTGCCGGCCAAGGGCGCGCATGTAGGGGTCGAGGTCACCAACCGGGGGCTCAAAGCGATCACCAAGGTCAGCGGAAAGCCTAAGAGCCTGCTTGTTTCGATTGAGGACGGCAGGCTGATGATGCGCGAGGGCACAGGCCGGGAGGCGTTCCTTTAGATGCCCGCCTCGAGCTCCTGCCGCCTCCGTTATTTGGCGATGTCCTCGGCCCAAAGTTCAGCATGGTCGCGCTGGAAGTTGCGCATCATGTCAACGCAGCGCTCGTCATTCAGCACCACTACCTCCACCCCGCGGGAGCGCAGGAGATCGAATTCGCCGGGAAAGGTCTCTGCTTCTCCCACCACGACTTTCGGGATTTTGAACTGGATGATGGTTCCAGTACACATGGCACATGGGGCAAGTGTCGTATAGAGCACGGTATCCCGATAGCTGCGCTGGCGCCCGGCCGCACGGAGCGCTGACATCTCGCCGTGGGCAATGGGATCGCCTTGCTGGACCCTCTCGTTGTGTCCCGTCGCAACGATCTCCCCGCCGCGGGCCAATGCCGCACCAATGGGAATGCCGCCTTCGCTGAGGCTCTTCTGGGCGGCTTGGAATGCGGCTTCGAACACCGGATCGGTCATGGGCAAAGCCTACCCGGGAGATGGCTCCGGAATGGCGTGCTACCGCCAGAAAGCTTCCGATAATCCATTCGGTGGAGTATCATTGATGCTACCGCCGGGCCTTAATAACCCGACGGGCCACTTTACAAAATGGGGCCAAGAAAGCCGTCGGATGGCTTTTGGCCCACGCTGCCGGGACAGCACACCGAGCAGCAAGCGACGGCGGCACCCAAGCCGGGTGCCGCCGTCGTCGTTAACTTCTTGCTAGCTCTGGTAGGCGGGGTAATCTGTGTAGCCCTTGGCGCCTTCGCCGTAGAAGGTGGAGGGATCCGGCTCGTTCAACGGGAGGCTTTCCTTCCATCGCCGAGCCAGGTCCGGGTTGGCGATGGCGGCGCGGCCAACCACTACTGCGTCTGCATAACCGTCGGCAACCAGCGCAAACGCTGCGTCGCGGGTGGTGACAACGCCGAAGCCCGTGTTCACCAGGAACGTTCCGTTAAAGCGCGAGCGGAGATCCTGAACGAGCTCGTCGGTCGGCTCGTGGTGGAGGATGCTCAGGTACGCGAGGTTCAGGGGCGCAATGCTGTCCACCAGTACCTCGTAGGTGGCCCGCACGTCGGCAGCATCTGTTTCGGCGATGCCTTGGACGTTATGCTCCGGCGAAATGCGGATGCCCACCCGGCTGGCGCCAAGCGCTCCGACTACGGCGTTGACCGTCTCGATCACAAAGCGGGCACGATTTTCGGGTGAACCGCCATAGCTGTCCGTGCGGACGTTGGAGTTCGGTGCCAGGAACTCGTGCAGGAGATACCCGTTCGCCGAGTGCAGTTCCACGCCGTCGAACCCTGCCTCGATCGCGTTGCGCGATGCCCTGACGATCTCCTGGATGACCACGAGAAGCTCATCGGTGGTAAGCGCATGCGGCACCGGGTACTGCTGCTTGCCGACCGGAGTGCGGACCTCGCCCTCGATGGCGACAGCGCTGGGGGCCACGATCTGGTGGCCGCCGGTGATGTCCTGGTGGGAAACCCGGCCGCCGTGCATGATCTGGGCGAAAATCCGGCCACCTTCAGCGTGGACGGCCTCAGTGACTTTCTTCCAACCGGCGATCTGCTCTTCGGTGAACAGACCGGGCTGACCCGGGTAGGAACGTCCTGCGGGGCTCGGGTAGATGCCCTCGCTCACAATCAGTCCCAGGGATGCGCGCTGCCGGTAGTGCTCAACGACCAGCGGCCCGGGAATGCCTTCATCGCCGGAACGCACGCGGGTCAGGGGCGCCATCACCAGGCGGTTCGGCAGTTCGAGCTCACCAAGGGTCAACGGGGAAAACAGCATGCGCGGTTCCTTTCAAAGGCGGGTTGCTTCTGCTGTGCCCAACTGTCCCGGCGTCTGCAACTATTCCTGATGAGACGGGAATCACGGCATGTATTCCCTGTCCTGCTTAGGCTCCGGAGGGCCGCCCGCCCAGCGCCACGGCTATGGACGCTGGCCTATGACGGTGCCATGGTGAAGCCATAGGGGTGGACAGTCCGGCACCAAAGCAACGGAGGATGTCATGAATCTCGACGACTTGGTCTTCCATCCCTGGTCTCTACAGGGGCCTCGCGATGTGCCCACCTTGGTCGGCGGCTCCGGGAGCTACGTCACCGACATCAGCGGGAAGCGTTACCTGGACTTCAGCTCCCAGCTAGTGTTCACCAACCTCGGCCATCAGCATCCGCGCATCGTTGCTGCGATCAAGGAACAAGCCGACCGGCTCTGCACGCTCGCGCCCGGGAATGCGTCCGACATCAGGGGCGAAGCGGCGCGGCTGATTGTGGAGGTAGCTCCTGGGCACCTCGGGCACGTCCTGTTCACCACCGGCGGCACGGAGGCAATCGAGCATGCGGTGCGGATGGCGCGCCTGTACACCGGACGGCCCAAAGTGCTCGCCGCCTACCGCTCCTACCATGGCTCTACATCGACATCGATCCACCTGACGGGCGACCCGCGCCGCTGGGCCTCGGACACGGGCATGGCGGGTGTAGTCCACTTCTTTGGACCTTTCCTTTACCGGTCGGCGTTCGGGTCTGCGACGCCCGAGGAAGAGTGCGAGCGGGCGCTCGCCCATCTGGAGCAGGTGATCCTCCTAGAGGGCCCGTCCACGATCGCCGGGTTGGTCCTGGAATCGGTGACCGGCAGTTCGGGCGTCCTCGTGCCGCC
This sequence comes from Arthrobacter pascens, assembly GCF_030816475.1. Taxonomy (NCBI): domain Bacteria; kingdom Bacillati; phylum Actinomycetota; class Actinomycetes; order Micrococcales; family Micrococcaceae; genus Arthrobacter; species Arthrobacter pascens. The sequence goes on from NZ_JAUSXF010000001.1 coordinate 3,436,465, forward strand.
GGCCGGCTACCTGCGTGGGGTCCGCGAGCTCTGTGACCGTCACGGCATCGTGTACATCGCCGACGAGGTGATGGTCGGCTTCGGACGTACGGGAGCATGGTTCGGCGTCGACCACGACGGCGTGGCGCCCGACCTGCTGGCGTTCGCGAAAGGCGTGAACTCCGGGTACGTGCCGTTGGGAGGCGTGCTGGTAGGCGACGAGATCTACGACATGTTCACCAAACGCCCCTACCCTGCGGGCATGACCTACAGCGGTCATCCACTCGCCTGCGCAGCAGCCGTTGGCGCGATCAACGCGATGCACGAGGAGGACACTGTGGGCGCAGCCGCACGCCTCGGCACGCACGTCCTGGGGCCGGGCCTTAGGGAACTTGCCGAGAGGCACGAGTCGGTCGGGGATGTTCGCGGCATCGGTGGTCTTTGGGCCATTGAACTGGTTCGCAATCGACTGACCAAGGAACCGCTCGTACCGATGGGAGCCAGTGGCCCGGCGAACGCGCCGATGGTTTCCGTCGCCAAGGCGTGCCTGGACCGGGGCCTCATGACGCTGGTCCTGGGCAACCGGGTGCATGTCGCTCCCCCTCTCAACGTGAATGACTCTGATGCCGCCACGGGCCTAGCCATCCTGGACCAGGCATTGGCTGTTGCCGACACCTTCGTGACCTGAATGAGGGCTGGCCACGCGACGGCTGAGCAGCAGGGGGATGCGGCGAGGTGGGGTCATTTTTGTTGCTGGATTAGGTTGGTGGGTTAGGGAGCCACGACGCCGGGGCAGCCTTGTCCGTGTGGGTTCTGATTGCAGTCGTCAGCGTAGTTCCGGGTGATGGAGCGCCATACGCTGATGGTCTGGGGCGGGGCGCTGAATTGGCCCTGACCCGGGATGGGCAGGGGCGGCCCGCTGTTCACCGAATAGGTTCCTCGGAAGGACGTTGTCAGGACGACTTGGAAGTCACCCGTGTTGGTGTAGGCGTGACTTGTCCGGGTCTTCTCGCCCCAGCGCTCCTGCGGCAGGGGCCCGCCCATGGACTGCTGCGGACCAAGCACGACGCCGTCCCCGTAGTTCCAGGTGTACTGAACAGGAGTGGCGATGACGTGAACCTTCTGGCCGAACATCATCACATCGAACTGCTGTTCTCTGGCATCGGCATAGAAGTTGGTCTCGGCCCCTCGGAGGGTGTGCGGACTGGGCTGGGCCACCACTGACCCGGCAATAATCGGCAAGCTCTGGAACTGTTTCTGGATTTCGGCGGCAATGCGGGGCAACAAATCCTCGGGCTTGGCGTCATAGAGGCAGGTTGGGCCTGAGTGGAATGACCAGACGGCGCCAGGAACACCACGTGGCTTCGAGTACCAGATGACTGGAATGCCTTCCTTACCCTCCGGCCCGTTCCTGCATTCAACTATTGTGGAAAGACAAGGCGTGTTGAATTCCCCTCCGCCGAGGTGGCACTGCAGTTCGTATTTGTAGTCATTGGGGTCGGTGTTTACAGTGCCAGGTTGAGCAATACTAAATTCGCCAGTACCGGGGTCAGGCACCCAAATATCAGCCCCTACGCGAACTCCGGTGTTTACAAAACCCCCGCCGATCCGTGGCTTCGAATCCGAAGCGTCTTCGGCGCGGGCAGTCAAAAGAAACGTCATCAAAAGCACCACACAGCAGGCGAGGACTGTGAGGGCCTTGCCTAAGTAAGCCATGGCTACCGGATCAAACCTAGGTCGTTGACCAGCCATCCTGCGTCGGCGAACTTCACCATCGCGACGCTTCCCGCATTTGTCGCAGCTGTCTTCTCTTGATAAGGGCTTCCGTCCTGGTTATGAATTACCAGTTCCTTCTGCAGTACTTGAAGAACCACCTGCATAGAGCCGTCGGCGGAAGACTTGGCGGTAGCAACCGGAATTTCTATTTGGCCGCCGGAAATCCATTTACCATCAGCCCAAGCAGCTTCGATATCGTCAACGAGTCCGTGGCAGAAGGCGCACTCAGCTTTGGAAAGCTTCGATAAAGCAACAGTGTCACCCGTCTCATACGCGTAGCTCAGAATGGAGAACCAATACTTCGTAAAAGCCTCCGCCCCCTCCTTCGTCTCCGTCTTTGCGACCTCGGGCAGGACGGGAACGGGGACGTTTTGGGCGGGGCCGGAGGCGTCAGCTGGTTTGTAGACCGCGCTGGGCGTCGGGGTCGGGCTGGGTGAAGTACTGGCCGACGTTGATTCTGAAGCAGCCGGGGATGATGTGCCGGGATCTGCAGGCGCTCCCCCCGCGCATCCGGCCAGCGCAACCGAAGCAGCAATAACAGAGGCAACTGCGCCGGATCGTATTCCACGGGACACAAAAACGTTGAGTGATGCCATGGGCAGCTATTCCCCCGATAGTTTGCAGACGCCTGGCTACGAACAATGACTTAAGGGTAGCCCAGGCTACATTTCGGTGATCAAAGTTATCCACAGGCACCCCGCCATCGTTTTACCATCGTGGCGGGTCAATGGAAAGTCAAAAATGCGGAGGCCGGCGCATAAATGCACCGGCCTCCGCAAAAATTCAACGGCTCTACAGCATTGAATACAAAGCCCTACTTCCCCGCCGGCAGCACCAGCTCTCCCGTCTTGTCAGTCGACAAGGCCAGCGATGAAACATACTGGGGGCCGCCGTCGGGCGCGTCCTGGGCGGAACGGATCATGTCCGGGCGTTCGAACTCCAGCCCGGTGACGTGGCAAAGAAGTTTCTGATCGCTGGGGTTCCCGTCGGCGTCGAACATGGGCAGGTCGATGCCGTCGTCGGTGCGCCGCAAGTAGTACCGGCCCTTCGTGAGCACGGCCAGGGCCGGCGCCAACACCAGGGCAAGCCCGACGGCGAAGATCGGCGAGTACGGCTGGATGGCTGCACCGAACGCCCCAAAGAAGACCGCGATCGAGACGCCGGCGGAAACCAGCATGGAAACAAACCCGACCGGATTCACCGCGTAGAGCATGCCTCGACGGAATTCCGGTACCTTCGGCGAAATCTTGAGCAGGTACTTGTTGATCGCGATATCGGATGCCACGGTGACCACCCAAGCCATGGCGCAGTTGGCGTAAAAGCCCAGGATGGTGCTCAGGAAGTCGAACATATTGGCTTCCATCAGGACCAGGGCGATCACGAGGTTCACCACGACAAACACCATCCGGCCGGGATAGGTCTTGGTGACGCGGGTGAAGCTGTTGGTCCAGGCCAGCGACCCGGAGTACGCATTCGTGACGTTGATCTTGATCTGGGAAATGACCACCAGCACTACGGCCAGGCCCATCGCCAGCCAGGCCGGCATCATCTCCTGGTAGACGCCAAGGAATTGGTGGACCGGCTCATTGGCGTGAACGGACGCGGCCGGATCAAGGGTGGCAATCAGGTAGATGGCGATAAACATGCCCACCACCTGCTTGATGGCACCGAATATCACCCAGCCGGGCCCGGCCAGGATCACAGCCCTCCACCAGGCGCCCTTGTTCTCGGCAGTTTTGGGCGGCATGAACCGCAGGTAGTCGATCTGCTCGGCAATCTGCGCCATCAGGGAGAGACAGACGCCGGCGGCCAGCATCACCGAGGCGAGGTTGGGACCCCCGGCACCGGACTCACCGGTGTAGGCAAAAAAGCCGTCGATGCTCTCTGGATGTGAAACCAGCAGGTATCCCACCGGCACCACCATGAGGAGCAGCCACAACGGAGTGGTCCACACCTGCAGCTTGGCGAGAGTGTTCATGCCGTAAATGACCAGCGGAATGATGATCAGCGTGGATGCGGCATACCCCAGCCACTGCGGAATGCCCAGGCCGAGCTCCAGGCCCTGGGCCATAATGGAGCCTTCCAGTGCGAAGAAGATGAACGTGAACGTCGCGAAGATGACGTTGGTGACCACTGATCCGTAGTAGCCAAACCCGGATCCGCGCGTAATCAGGTCCAGGTCTATGTTGTACCGCGCGGCGTAGTACGCAAGCGGGAAGCCCGTGGCGAAGATGATCACAGCCGCCACTACGATCCCGAAGATTGCATTGATAGTGCCGTAAGCGATGCCGATGTTTGCTCCGATGGAGAAATCGGCCAGGTACGCGATACCGCCCAGGGCACTCGTGGCCACTACGCCGGCGCTCCACTTCCGGTAAGAGCGCGGTGCGAACCTGAGGGTGTAATCCTCCAGGCTTTCCCTGGTTGCGCTCAGCGCTGCTGCGTTTCCCGCCCCCGCTTCCGCTGTGGCAGTGCCAGGCGGACCGGCAGTGCCAGTAGGACCGCTGACGACGGCGGCCCGGCCTTCCGCCGTCGGCTCAAGTAGTTGGGTACTCTCCAGGTCATTGCTCATGCTGGCCGTCACTTTCCTTGCTGAAACTGGATGTCGGAAGGTCTACTGCGACGCTAGCCAGCTGGAACGACAGATCTGTCACGGCCTTGTTTCAGTGGCGTTAAGTGTTGACAAGCGAGTGAAGCCCCTTTAACCAATTCGGGGCCGGGTGCGTTGTACCCATCCGACAAAAACTGCCGCTGACAGTCCAACTAGCGTCAAGGGGAGGTCCCACCCATCGCGACGAAGGACGATCATTGACGATTCAGGCAGAACCCCAAACGGGCTCGAACGACATCCTTGAGACAGCCCGGACCCAGGTGCTCGACCGCGGCATCGGACTCACCGAAAGCCAGGTCCTCGACATTCTCCGGCTCCCCGACCACGCGCTTCCTGCTGCCCTGCAGCTGGCACACGAGGTCCGTTTGAAGCACTGCGGCGAGGACGTAGAAGTTGAAGGAATCATCTCCATCAAGACCGGCGGCTGCCCCGAAGACTGCCACTTCTGCAGCCAGTCCGGGCTCTTCGACAGCCCGGTCCGCGGCGTCTGGCTGGACATTCCCGGGCTGGTCAAGGCCGCCAAGGAAACTGCGGCCACGGGCGCCACGGAGTTCTGCATCGTGGCCGCCGTCCGGGGACCCGACATCAAGCTGATGAACCAGATCAAGTTCGCGATCGACCGCATCAAGGAAGAAGTGGACATCAACATCGCCTGCTCGCTCGGCATGCTGACGCAGCGGCAGGTCAATCAGCTCGCCGAATGGGGAGTCCACCGCTACAACCACAACCTGGAAACTGCCCGCAGCTACTTTCCCAAGGTGGTCACAACGCACAGCTACGAGGAACGCCTTGAGACCTGCGCCATGGTGAAGGACGCCGGGATGGAACTGTGCTGTGGCGCCCTGATCGGCATGGGCGAGTCACTCGAACAGCGCGCCGAGCTGGCCGTCCAGCTCCAAGCCCTCGAACCCCATGAAGTCCCGCTGAACTTCCTCAACCCCAGGCCGGGCACGCCGTTGGAAAACCAGGGAATCATGGACGGCAAGGATGCCCTTCGAGCCATCGCTGCGTTCAGGCTGGCAATGCCCCATACTGTGCTGCGCTACGCCGGCGGCCGCGAGCTGACCCTTGGCGACCTGGGCACCCGCGAGGGGCTGCTCGGTGGCATCAATGCTGTCATCGTTGGCAACTACCTCACCACATTGGGCCGTCCGGCAACGGCCGATCTGCACCTGCTGGTGGAACTGAACATGCCAATCAGGGAACTCCAGAAGACGCTGTGAACCCGAGTGAGAGGACCACGGAACTGGACGGAACCCACTTTTGCGGGCACTGCGGAGGAAAGCCCGACGGCGCCGGAGGACCGCCGTCGGATGCTCACCAGGGCTGCGACGCCCGGCTCCAGCTCGAACCGCCGCGGTTCTGCCGGCTCTGTGGGCGGCGCCTGAAAGTCCAGGTATCACCCCTGGGCTGGTGGGCTGCCTGTTCACGGCACGGCGTTACCACTGGCTGAACCGCAGTTCCGGGGCCTAGCCTTTTTCTACGTAACGTAGAACAATGGGGGACATGATGTTCGAACACGCAGATGCAGATCCGGTACTTGAACTCGATGAGGAGCAGTCCTGGAAGCTCCTTGAGGCCACGAAGCATGGCCGTCTGGTGGTTTCCGTCGCGGGAGAGCCCGACATTTTCCCGGTCAATTACGTGACTTTGGGCCGAAAGGTCTATCTTCGGACCGCGCCCGGAAACAAATTGGCCCAACTGACCATCAACTCCACCGTGCTGTTCGAAACGGACGGCGTACTGTCCGACGAAGCGTGGTCCGTGGTGCTGCGCGGAACCGCACGCGTCCTTGACACCTCAGCCGAACTTGCGGCCGTGGAGGACCTGGGACTTAAGTCCTGGGTGCCAACGCTCAAAGACTTCTATGTGCAGATCGAACCGAACTCCGTTAGCGGCCGCCACTTCCAGCTGGGCGAACAGCCCGAGCGCTGACAGGCAGCTCCTAGACTGGAACTATGGCGGACAGGCTGACCCCCGAGCGGCGCAGCTGGAACATGTCCAGGATCAGGGGCAAGAACACCAAGCCCGAATTGCTGGTCCGCCGGCTGCTCCATGCCAAGGGATACCGGTACCGTCTGCACGGCAAAGCCGGCAAGGCCCGGCTGCCTGGCAATCCGGACCTTGTCTTTGCCGGCCGCCGCAAAGTCATCTTCGTCAACGGCTGCTTCTGGCATTTCCATGATTGCCGGGCAGGCCAGCATGCCCCGAAAGCAAACGCCACGTTCTGGGAGGCAAAGCGTACCCGGACCAGAATCCGCGACGCCGATCAGCGCCGTCGGCTGGAGGAGGCAGGCTGGGCAGTACTCACCCTCTGGGAATGCGAGTTGCGGGACGGATCCGCCCTGGAAAGCCAACTCGTGCAGTTCCTCGAAGCGGAAGGGACGGGCGCCGGAAATTGAGACAGGAAATTGAGGCAATCTTTCCCCTTTACGCCCGCCCTTATTGAGCAGTACGTCAGACGATGGAGTCCGGTGGCTACCACTTAGGTAACCACCACCCACACCCTCAAGGGAGAAGGATCTGCAGGCGGGCAGCCAATGCTTGCCGGCGGCGCCGATCCCTACTCGATGTAAAACCCGCAGCATCCCCAAAGAATGCCGCACTACTTCCCGGCAGCCGTTGCCGGGCAGGAGAACGGACCTAACCTGAAGTAGGACTAATGCCTCGACTTGCCGCTCCGTTGCCGGGGTGGAGAGCCCAGCGGAAAGGAGCATCATGACGCAGCCTGATGACTCTGTGCGGCCACTGGTGGACCAGTCCGTGCTCGACAGGCTGCTGGAGGAACTCGACCAGGATGAGGGATACTTCACGGTCTTCGTTGCCAAGTTCATGCAACTGCTCCCGCTCAGGATCGGAAAGCTGCGGCTCGCCCTCACCACCGGGGACCTGGACGGCGCCGTCGACGCAGTCCTCAGCCTGAAGACGTCCAGCCAGATGGTCGGAGCCGAGCGGCTTGCCGCCCTGGCAATGGACTTGGAAGGCGCCATTCGACACGAGTCCCAGCAGGGGGACCTAGCGGTGACATTGCCCCGGCTGGCGGCAACGTACTTGAAACAGATCGACCAGTGCAGCCGACAAACCCTGCATCGCCTCCAGGCTCAGCGCTCCTCCGGAGCCAGCCGGTAGCCCACACCGCGCACTGTCTGCAGCCAGCGGGGACGCTGGGGCGAATCCCCCAGCTTTTTGCGCAGATTTCCCATGTGGACTTCCACGGAACGTTCATCCGCTTCGCTGATGTAACTGCCGACGTCGTAATCCTCGTCGCGCAGGCGCCGCACCAGGTCCGATTTGGTCCGGACCGTTCGCCCTGCTTCCAGGAGGGCGTACAGCAGTTCAAACTCCGTCCGGGTCAGATTCAGTTCCTGGCCGTCCACCGCCACGGAACGCGACGCATAGCTAAGGGCTAGACCGTTATGGATGTAGTTTCCGCTCCCCTTGGTGGCCTTTCCGACCTCAGGAGCAGCCTCAGTGACTCCGGATTGCGGGGCGGGGTCCGGGACCAAGCGCGGCCGGCGCATCATGGCTGCCACCCGCGCCCTCAGTTCCCGGGGCCGGAAGGGCTTAGTGAGGTAATCATCAGCGCCCGATTCCAGGCCGATCAGCGTGTCCAGTTCGTCGGCCCGGGCGGTCAGCATCACGATGTAGGCATCAGAAAACTCGCGGATCTGCCGCGACACCTCGAAGCCGTCAATGTCCGGCAATCCCAGATCGAGGGTTATCACGTCGGGGTTCAGGTTCTTGGCCGCTAGAACCCCCTCGGCACCGCTGGCGGCGACAGTGACCTGAAAGCCCGCCTGGCTCAGCACGGTCCGTACCAATTCCCGGATATCCTGATCGTCCTCGATCACGAGCCCCACACGTGCTTCACTCATCGCAGCCCCCTCAGCCAGCCCTACCCGTCAGAAGTATAGCTCGCTGCCGATATCCTGCTGGTATGCCTCTCAACTATCCGGCCGCCCAGGCACCCCACCATGACTGAGCCCGCTGCCTGGGCCTCCGGCAGGCTGAGGTTCTTCCGCCGCCAGTTCCACGAATACCGGCTGACGGACAGGGTGGCGTTGAGCCAGATGCCCCTTTTCGTCACCACGGTGCTGACCGCCGTCCTCGTCGCGGCGTTCTTCCCCGAGAGCATGCGCAACCCGCTGTTTGTCGTTTTCCTTATCTCACAGCTTGCCATCATGGTGCTTTGCTATGCGGTGCCGTGGGAGCGCCTGCCGTACACCAGCTTCCTGGTGCTGCCGCTCCTGGATTTCATCTCGATCGCGCTCGGCAGGGAGGGCGGACAGGAAGGGCTGACAGGCATCAGCCTGCTCGCTGTTTTCCCGGTGATCTGGCTCTGCGCTTCCGGTTACTACCCGCGCACTGCCCTGTGGCTTTCCTTCCTTGCCCCGCTTGCAATCATTTGGGTACCACTGTTCATCCGGGGTGACGTGTCGGGGCCCAGCTTGTCGCGTTCCCTGCTGCTGCCCGTGATGATGCTGGGGATAGGCGTGTCCGTCAGTGTGCTGACCATGAGCATGACGCGGCAGCAACAAGCCCTGGAGGAAAAGGACCAGCAGCTTCTGGACAGCCTTCGCAGCAGCAAGAGGCACGAATCACTGCTGAATACGATCCTGGACACGGTCCACCTGGGCGTCCTTGCCATCGACAGCGACGGTCATGACATCCTGATGAACCGGAAGCAGCGCGCCAACCATGAACTCGCCACCCCCAAGGACGTCAACGATCCGAACGAGTCCCAGCTGCTGGTGTTCAAGGGCGATCGCACGACGCCGGTCCCGGTGGAAGAACGGCCCGTCCGCCGGGCGGTGCTGGGCGAGACCTTCACGGACTACCTCGTCTGGTTGGGTTCCGGGAATGAACAGCGAGCCATCACCACTACGGCGCGCGCCATGAAGGACCCCGACGGCGGGTTCGCCGGTTCAGTTGTCGTCTTCAGCGACGTGACGGATCTGGTGAACGCCCTCGCAGCCAAGGATGACTTCGTCTCCAACGTGTCACACGAATTCCGGACACCCCTAACCTCCATCCTGGGTTATGTGGAGATTCTGCTGGATGACGAACTCGACGGGCACCAGCGGCACGCCCTGGAGATCATCCGGCGCAACTCCGAGCGGCTGCTCACCCTGGTCTCTGATCTGCTCGCCAGCAGGAACGGGCAGCTGATCGTCACGCCCCAGGCCGTTGATGTGGCTGAACTGGTCCGCGCGAGCGTGTCGGCGGCACTGCCCAAGGCCGCGGCGTCGCGCGTGGCCCTGCAGGCTGCCACGCCTGAACGCCTGGATGCCCACGTGGACGCGGCACGCATCTCCCAGGTCCTGGACAACCTGGTCTCCAATGCCATCAAATACTCACCCGATGGCGGCAATGTGCTGGTATCCCTCGAGGAAGGGGACGGCCGCCTCACCTGCCGGGTCAGGGATACCGGTATGGGCATGAGCGCCGATGACCAGGCGGAAGTCTTCACCAAGTTCTTCCGCACCAGCAGCGTCCGCCAGACAAACATTCCCGGAGTGGGCCTGGGCCTGCCCATCAGCAAGGCCATTGTGGAGGCCCACGGCGGCACGATCGAAGTGGACAGTGCGTTAGGCCAAGGCTCCACATTTACCTTCCAGGTCCCGGTCTAGGCACAAACTCAATCTGAGCGTGCTTGGCGGAGCACGTCGCCCCAGGACTGCCCGGCGAGTTCCGCGACGGAAGCCAGGATCTCCGACGGCGGGCGGGACAGGTCCAGCGGAAACTCAACGATGTCAATGTCGGTATTAAGGATCCGCCTCAGCTTCACCTCGCCCGCGCCTGCGTAAATAAGCCAGGCGGTGGGCACCCGCAAGGCGGTACAGTGCGCCAATATCTGGTAATGGTCGGCAGTGAGGGACCCGCCCAGATCGGAAGCGGCCTTGTACTTCGTGTTGTAGACCACCACCGGGCGGCCGCCCAGCAGCTGCACGGCGTCCGGGTTCACTGAGAGACGGTCGGAATCCCGGACTGCCTCACTCAGGAGGGCGTTGTACCGCAAGCGGAGCTCACCGGGATACGCGGCCATGGCTTCCCCGAGGGCGATCCCCACAAAATCCTGGAACACCTTGGCCATGTCCACCACGAACGATGCCGTCTGCTGGCGGCCTTCCCCGGCTTCGGCGGAGGAATTGCGCAGGATCAGCTCCGCCAGGCGCAGCACGGCCTGATAGCGGACGTTCATCCGGCTGGGTGTCCACGGCGGCAGCGGAGCCCCGGCGGGAAGGCGGGTAACGGCGTCGAGCTTTCCCTTGAGCTGGCGGAGGCGGCTCAAGACCTCGGGCCGCACCCGCGGCACCTGGCCCATGCGTTCCAGCGCGGCACGAAGGATCCGGTTTTCGGCAATGTCCTCGGTGAATTCGTCATAGGACACTTCCAACGGCACCAGCATGCCGGGACGGCGGGAGATCTGGTCCGAGATGCGGATCCTCCCCTTGACGGTGCGGAGTGACTCGTCCACGTTGAGGTAGCCCTGCATTACGCCCCGGCCCAAGGCACGTTCGGCGAGTTGTGCCAACGACTCGGCCAGCGCGCTCCAGAGTTCCCGGTCTTCGACGGCCGCGACTGAATCTGGCCGGAAGCCTTGGTTGCCGGCATAGCTAAGGAGGAACAGGAGCCGGCTGAGCCCGAGCCGGTCCTTCGGCCTGACGTCCAGTTGCACGCTGGCCGTCCGGACCGAACCCACCTTGCCCACGGGCTCGATCCGGTACAGGCCCATGCCCATCGGGGACGCCTTGGCCAGGCCGCTCGTGTTCAGGAACGCGGCGCTGGCGGCGTCCAGCTTCTCCACGATTCCGCCGGACAGCTCGTCCAGGACCACATGCCGAATACCCGGCGCCGTGCTGGTCCCCTGTGGGCTACCCCGCCGCAACGCGTCCCAGCAACTGGTCCAGCCCGAAGCGCTCCTCAAGCTGTGCCCGGGTCAGCTGGCCGTGATAGTGCTCCTCCAGCAGCGGCATCAGCTCATACTTCCAGATCCGCCGCAGGCCGCCCGGTGTCTGCGCCGCCGGCTTCATGAAGTACGAGGGTCCGATCATCAGGTCCCTGTCCCATTCGTCAATGGCCGCGTTCAGCGCGTCGAGCAGCAGTGCCGGCGTCGTATCGAGTTGCCGGGCCTGCAGGAAACGCAGCAGCGAACCCTTCACCGGTTCTGTTTGCGGGTGCAGCTCGATGAAGGCGAAGCGCCGGCGGATGGCGGCATCCATCATGGCGATGGACCGGTCCGCGGTGTTCATGGTGCCGATGATGTAAAGGTTGTCCGGCAGCGTGAACGGCTCATTGGGGCTGTACTGCAGGTAGATCCGGTCATCGCGGTATTCCAGCAGGAAGTAGAGCTCGCCGAACACCTTGGCCAGGTTGGCACGGTTCATCTCGTCGATGATGAGGAAGTAGGGCTTATTTTCGTTGCCGGGCTTGGCGGCTTCCTCGGCCAGCCTGCGCAGCGGCCCGGCCACCAGCTTGAAGGACACCTGGCCTTCGTCCGTCTTGTCCGGCCGGTAACCCTCGAAGAAGTCCTCATAGGCGTACGACGGGTGGAACTGGACGAGTTTCACCCGCTCGTCGGTGCTGTCATTGGCGAGTTCGGCGGCGAGGTGCTTGGCCAGGTAGGTCTTGCCGGTTCCGGGCGGACCGTAGAGGACCAGCTGGCGGTTCTCCTCGAGCAGTTCGGCGATCTCCTGCAGCGGCTCAAGGTCCATGTGGAGGGAATCCGCGAATTCGCGGGTGAGCGTCCGGAAGCCCTCCTGGACAGGTGGGACGACGGCGGCAGAGTCGCCGGCGTCGTCGTCTTCCGGTTCCGCCTCGACCGGAAGGAGAGCCTGGAGGGCCTGGACTACCCGCGTGACGTCCACGACGATACCGGGGGTGGCAAGCTGGCGCTGGACGTGCCGCGGCAGGTCAGTAGTGGTGTGGCCTTCGTCGAACCAGCGCACCTTGCGCCGCATCCGCCGGTTGTCTTCGTTGTGTTCAGGTTCGCCCAGCACGACGCCGAGGCGGACACTGCCGGAGTGCTGGTAAAGCACAAGGTCGCCGGGCTTCATGACAGTCAGGAAGGCAAACACCGCCGTCTTGGTGTCCTCGCGCTCCACGTACCCCAGGTGTTTGTAGTCCTCATCCACGGCGTGCTGCACCAGCCCGGCAGTCACGCCGGGGTCGAGCAGGCGGAGGTGTTCGACGTCGAGGGTCACCATTTCCTCGCCCTGCCACGCCGTGAGCAGCTCGGTGTTGTCGCTGTGCGTCCGCAGCAGCCAGGCGCGACGGCCGGGATCGCCCACTTTGCGCCACTGGCTCACCAGCTGGCGCGAGTACCAGTCGATACGCTGCCCGGCCTGTTCATCGAGGTGCCGGCGGATGCGGTGGATGTCAGCCGTGATGTCCTCGTCGCTGTCACCCCTGGCCCCGCCCACCAGCGAGGCGAAGGCATCGCGGATTTCCTGGCGCTCGACGTCGGCCACCACTGGCTCGAAGTAGCTGGGCCAGGCAAGGTACTCGATGCTGCGGCGGATCGCGGGCTGGTCGCCGGGAGTGCCCGACGCGAGCTCGTGGAACTTCAGGGGGTCCTTCAGCGCGTTCGTGACGGCTGACGGGATCTGCTGGTCGACGTGCTGAACGAACCGGCACAGCCATTTGAGATGGTCCCAGATGGTCCAGTTGAATTCGGCCGTACGGTCCCGGATTACACCGTGGTCCGTCATGCCTTTGTAGAGTTCCTCGGGCAGTTCCAGCGGCGGCTCCAGCCAGGACGCTGCCTCCGCCACCCGGGCACGTTTGACCTTGAGTGACTTGACTTCGTGGGCCAGCGGCAATGACTGCAGGAAGAGCAGTTCGACGGCCAGCTGCTTAGCCGCTCGCGACGCATCCTGGAGGTTCTCCCGGAGGTTGGTCATCATCGGCGCTTTCGGGTCCGATACACCCCGATCCAGGTGCCCCAGCAGCTCGGCCGCTGCCTCTGCAGTCCATGTGAGGGTCCGGTCGTCCAACGCCGACGGTTTGCCCTGCAGCCCCGGCCCGAGCACAAACCAGGCCGCGTCTTCAATCTCCCGGGAGATACCGAGGGCGCGGGTCATGGAAGTTTTTGGGGCAAGGGTCATGGATCAAATTTACAGGCTCAAACTGGACGTCCGCTCCAAAACGGTGGATGGGCCCGGGCAGCTACCCGACTGCTTACCCTGCCTCGGCTGGCTTCTTGCGGCCAAAAACGAAGTAGCCCATTGGTCCAATGAAATTAATTAATGCAGCCAGCCGCCAGGCCGCCTTCGGCCCGTTGATGAGCTCCGCCGGACGCCGCGAAATGTCCCGCTGGGCGGCCAGCATGAGCGACACTTGCGCAATGCCGACAGCCACGACCCCCGCCCGTGCCGCCGGCGGCATTTCCTTCCAGGTCTTCTTCTTGGCCATGGTGAACGCTCCTTAGTCCAGGTTCTTAGTTTCGGGTCTGTGGCCTGCCGGTGCAAGGGCTCAACGAATGCCGGCTCACACCCGAGGCCGGCTCACACTGCGAACGGTGCGATCCGCTCCTTTTGCTCAGGGGTCAGGCGGCGCACCCTGCCGGTGGCCTCATCCACAAACGCCAGGTGGCTGCTGGCCCTGACGCAGTCCTCCCGTGTGACCGGGTCCTGTACGAGGTAATGGATGTCGAAGCTGGCGCCCTTGACGGCGCCGATCCATACCTGGACGACTGCCGGAACGTTCCGGTACTCCAGGGTCCTGACGTAGCGGATCTTGTGGTCCACCACCAGGGCGAGGGTGCCCTCCGGGACGTCGTTGAAGAGCGACACTTCGGGCTCGATGCCGGGCAGCCCGGCACCCCGGGGCGGTCCGAACGCTGCGATCCGTGCTTCTTCGAGCATGCGGACAATCTGCACGTTATTGATGTGCCCGTAGGCGTCCATGTCCCCCCAGCGCATCGGAACCAGGACCTCGATGCGCCGGTGATTTGCGCCGTCTCCCGTCCCGCCGGACGCCGAGCCCTGCCCGCTCAGCTGTGCACCGCCGTCGAATCATCCACAGTGGTTTCTTCGACGTTGGCACCGGAGAACTGGGACATGTAGAGGCGGTAGTAGGCCCCTCTAGCCGCGAGCAGCGTCTTGTGGTTGCCCTGTTCCACGATCTTGCCGTTCTCCATCACCAGGATGGTGTCGGCGTCACGGATGGTGGACAGGCGGTGGGCAATCACAAAGCTGGTGCGGTCCGTGCGAAGCGCGGCCATGGCCTTCTGCACCAGGAGTTCCGTCCGGGTGTCCACGGAACTGGTGGCCTCGTCCAGGATGAGCAGTGACGGACTGGCCACGAAGGCCCTCGCGATGGTGATGAGCTGTTTTTCACCGGCGCTGACGTTGTTGCCTTCCTCGTCGATCACGGTGTTGTAGCCGTCCGGCAGGCCGCGCACGAAGCGGTCCACAAAGGTGGCCTTGGCGGCTGCCATGACTTGTTCCTCCGTGGCGTCCAGCTTGCCGTAGCGGATGTTGTCGTAGATGGAACCGCCGAAGAGCCAGGCGTCCTGCAGTACCATGCCCACCTTGGCCCTGAGCTCGGCCCTGCTCAGGTGGGTGACGTCCACCCCGTCCACCGTGATGGATCCGGAGTTGAGCTCGTAGAAGCGCATCACCAGGTTGACCAGGGTGGTTTTGCCGGCGCCGGTGGGCCCGACGATGGCAACGGTGTGCCCGGGCTCCGCAGTGAAGGAGAGGTTCTCGATCAGGGGCTTGTCCTCGGTGTAGCTGAAGGTGACGTCCCTGAATTCCACGTGCCCGTCCGTCTTGGCCGGCAGGTGCTCCGTGGCGGTCTCGGGGTCCTGCTCATCGGCATCCAGGAACTCGAACACCCGCTCCGAGGAGGCCACACCGGACTGCAGCATGTTCGCCATGCCCGCCATCTGCCCCAACGGCTGCGTGAACTCGCGGGAGTACTGGATGAAGGCAGTGGCATCACCCAGGGACATGGAGCCCGAAGCCACGCGCAGGCCGCCGACCACGGCGATGCCCACGTAGCTGAGGTAGGAGACGAACTGCATCACCGGGAAGATGATGCCGGACACGAACTGGGCCCCGAAGCTGGCCTTGTACAGGGCTTCATTGCGCTCTTCGAACCGCTCCAGCATGTCGGCGTCACGGCCGAACACCCGGACCAGATCATGTCCCGAGAAGGATTCCTCGATCTGCCCGTTCAGCGCACCGGTGTTCTTCCACTGCGCGGCGAAAAGCTTCTGGCTGCGGGAGCCGATCATGCCTGCCGCGACACCTGACAGCGGAAGGGCTATCAGGGCGATCAGGGCGAGCTGCCACGAAACGATGAACATCATGATCACGATGCCGATGACCGACAGGACCGAACTGATCAGCTGCGCGAAGGCCTGCTGGAGGGCCTGCTGGACGTTGTCGACGTCGTTCGTCACCCGTGAGAGGACGTCGCCGCGCTGGCGGGTGTCGAAGTAGTTCAACGGCAGCCGGTTCAGTTTCTTTTCGGTGTCGTCCCGGAGCCGCCGGATCACCTTCATGACGATGCGGTTCAGGACATAGCCCTGGAGCCAGAGGAAGATGTTCGCCACGAAGTACATCAGCAGCACGATGGAGATCAGGACTGTGAGCTTCTGGAAATTGATCCCGGTGCCGGGCACCAGTTCCATCCGCGAGATCATGTCAGCAAGATTCTCCTGGCCCTGCTGACGCAGGCCGGCAACGAACTCGTCCTTGCTGGCGCCGGCCGGCAGCTGTTTGCCCACCACCCCGCCGAAGATGACATCCATTGCCTGGCCCAGGATCTTGGGGGCGATGACGTTCAGGACAACGGAGACCACCACCAGTGCCACCACGGCGTAGATGCCCAGTGCCTCGGGCTTCAGGAGACCCATCAGCCGCTTGGCAGAGGGCCAGAAGTGTTCTGCCTTTTTGGCCGGCATGCCGCCGAACATGTCGCCGTCCGCCTCCGAGGGTTTGTATTCCTCCTCGACGAAATCGTCGTCCTCCAGGATCTCGGTTGGCGTTGCTGCTGTTTCCTCAGCCGTGGTCGAGTCCTTTTTGTGGCCGCTCATGCCATTTCCTCCACGCTCAGCTGGGATTCAACAATTTCCTGGTAGGTGGGCGAGGTTTCCAGCAGCTCCTCATGGGTGCCGCGGTCCACGATCCGCCCGTTGTCCAGCACCAGGATCTGGTCCGCCTCGGTGATGGTGGAGATCCGCTGGGCCACGATGATCACTGTGGCGTCCGCGGTAATCGGCTTCAGCGCGGCCCGGAGCCGGGCATCGGTGGCCACATCCAAGGCTGAGAAGGAATCGTCGAACAGGTACACCCTGGGCTTGGTGACCAAGGCACGGGCGATGCACAGACGCTGCCGCTGGCCGCCCGAAACATTGGTTCCGCCCTGCGCAATTCGGGCGTTCAGGCCGTTCTTCTTGTCACGGACAAACTCATCGCCCTGGGCCACGTGCAGGGCATCCCACAGCTCCTGGTCCGTTGCTTCGGTCTTCCCGAAGCGCAGGTTGTGCTCAATGGTGCCGGAGAAGAGGTACGGGCGTTGCGGAACCAGGGCCACTCGCTTGGTAATTTCTGCCCGGTCCAGATTGCTGACAGGCACCCCGTCAAGGAGGACCTCGCCCTCGGCAATGTCATACAGGCGCGGCAGCAGGGAAAGCAGGGAGGTTTTGCCGGCACCCGTGGAGCCGATGATGGCCAGGGTCTCCCCCGGCCTGGCGGTGAAGCTGATGTTGCTCAGCACGGGCGATTCGGCGCCGGGGTAGGCAAAGGTCACGTTCCGGTACTCGACCACACCGGCAAGCCTGGCGGGAGCCTCAGGCTCTTCCGGATCATGGATGGAGGGTTCGACGTCGAGCACCTCACCGATCCGGTCCGCGCAGACCGAGGCACGCGGGATCATCATGGCCATGAACGTTCCCATCATGACGGCAATGAGGATCTGAAGCAGGTACTGCAGGAACGCCGTCAGGGACCCCACCTGCATGTCGCCGGAGTCAACGCGCTGCCCGCCGAACCAAAGTACGGCGGCCGTGGACAGGTGAAGGATCATCCCGATTGCCGGGAACATCAGGACGAACAGTGAGCCGATTTTCAGGGAAACGTCCGTGAGTTCCTTGTTTGCTTCGCCGAAGCGTTCGGTTTCGTAGGGCTCGCGGACAAAGGCGCGTACCACCCTGATCCCGATGATCTGCTCCCGCAGGACGGCGTTGATGCCGTCGATCTTCTTCTGCATGGAACGGAACAGCGGCATGAGCCGGACCACGATGTATCCGACCACCGCAATCAGGACCGGCACGGAGACCCACACCAGCCAGGACAGGCTGATGTCTTCCCGGAGGGCCATGATGATGCCGCCGACGCACATGATGGGCGTGGCCACCATAAAGTTCAGACCTACCAGCATCACCATCTGGACTTGCTGGACATCGTTCGTGCCGCGGGTGATCAACGTGGGCGCGCCGAAGGTGTTGACGTCCTTGGCCGAGAAACTGGTGACCTTGCGGAACACGCCCCTCCGCAGGTCCCGGCCCACAGCCATCGCTGTCTTGGAGCCGAAGTAGACGCCGGCGATGGCGGTCCCCACCTGGACGAAGGCGACCAGGAGCATCAGGATTCCGGTGCGCCAGATGAAGTCCGTGTCCCCGCGGGAGACGCCCTCATCAATGATCTGGGCGTTCAGGCTGGGTAGGTAGAGAGCAGCAATAGTGGATGCCAGTTGGAAAAGAATGACGGCCACGATGTACGGAATATACGGTTTGGAATACTGCCGTACGAGTGTGAGAAGCATGCCCACGGATCCTTAGGAAGAGAGCGCGAATTGGTGAGAATAAGTAGTAGCAGCGAGGGCTGACATTCTTAGCCTTACCACTCTACGAAATCCTTTGCCCTAGCGAAACGTCCGTGGGAAAAGATCATCCAATCGGAGTACTTTTCTCCCGCGAGTTATCCTCCCGGCGCTATCCGGGCTCCCGGGTCACCCCGTCCGCATTGCCGCCGGTAGCCAGGTAGTGGGCAGCCGCCTTCTGCAGCTTCCGCTCCTTGCCAAGTTCCTTGGCCACCGCCTTCAGCATGGATGCCACTCTGGCCTGTTCGGCTGCGATCTCCTGCTGAACCTCAGCCTGACGATGCACTGCATTCATTGCCGCGGTGAGTTGCAACTGCTGCTCAGCAAGCAGTTTCTGGGTCTCCACAATCAACGGCACCATCTGGGCGGACGCAAGTCGTGAGCCTCTGTCAGTGCTCGCCTGCCGCCTCAGCACCTCAACAAACTCCCGGTCAATATCGTCGACGTCAGCTGTCAGGCCGGGCTCCGCCGTCGGACGCCCTGCCGAAGGCGCAGCAGCACGCGCAGCAGCCTCCGATGCGTGCACTGGCTCCGACACGTCAGTTGCTCCCGCCATCACCTCCGCGTCATCGGCCCCCGGGCCATTGGCAGCCTCGGGCTGGATGTCAACGGTACGGCGGAGGGGCTTTTCCTTGATGAAGAGGACAGCAACCAGCGCGACGACGCCGATGATGGCGGAAATCAGGAAGATCTGCGCTGTGGCGTCGCCGTAGGCAGCGCGCATGATTTCACGTACGGGTTCGGGAAGGTCCACCAGGTCCAGGCTGGCCCCGGCCCCGTCGCCTTGCACCGGGATGTTGGCTGCAAGCAGGCCCTCTTTCGCCAACTGCGTGACACGTGAGCCGAGGATCGCGCCGAGGACAGACACGCCGATCGCGCCGCCTACCGAGCGGAAGAATGCGACTGATGCGCTGGCGGTGCCGATGTCCGAGGACTTGACGGTGTTCTGCACCGCCAGGACGAGGTTCTGCATGACCATCCCCAGGCCGAGCCCGAGGACTGCCGTGTAGATTCCCGTCCGCCAGAGCTCAGTCGTATGGTCAATAGTGCCGGTCAGGCCAAGTCCGGCGATCAGCAGGAACGAGCCGGAAACCAGGTACCGCTTCCATTTGCCGGTGCGGCTGATCAGCTGGCCCGAGACGACGGAACCAAGGAGGTTGCCTGCGATCATGGGCAGGGTCAGCAGTCCGGCTTCGGTGGGGCTGGCGCCCCTTGCCACCTGAAAGTACTGTCCCAGGAATGTTGACGAACCAAACATGGCGACGCCCACGGCCACCGATGCCAGGATAGCCAGGGCGGTGGTCCGTTCGGAGATGATCTTGAGCGGAATGATGGGCTGCTGCACCTTGGATTCCACCAGCACCAGGAGGGCGAGCAAAAGGACGCCACCGCCGACCATCGCGGCCGATTCCCAGGACAGCCAGTCGTAGTAGTCGGGGTTACCGGCGAAGGACACCCAGATCAGCAGGATGCTGACGCCTGATGTCAGCAGGATGGAACCAAGCCAGTCGATCCTGACCGGGCGCCTGACATGCGGAACCTTCAGGGTGATCTGGAGCAGGATGAGGGCAATGACGGCGAGCGGCACGCAGACAAAGAATGTCCAGCGCCAGCCCAACGGGCTGTCCACGATGAATCCGCCCAGCAGCGGGCCGCCGGCGGTGCCCACTGCCATCGTTGCGCCCATGTAGCCCGAGTATTTTCCGCGGTCCCGGGGCGGGATCATGGATCCGATGATGGCCTGGGCCAGGGCGGTAAGGCCGCCCATGGCTACGCCTTGGATCACCCGTGCCGCCAGCAGCAGGGGGATGGTCTCGGACAGGCCCGCCATGACGGAACCTGCCACGAACACGACGATACTGAGCTGGACCAGGAGCTTCTTGTTGAAAAGGTCCGCGAGCTTGCCCCAGATGGGAGTAGTGGCGGCGTTGGCCAGCAGAGCGGCCGTGATGACCCAGGCAAAGTCGGTCTGGGTGCCCTTGAGCTCAGACATGATGGTGGGCAGCGCGTTGGCCACGATGGTGCTGCTGAGGATAGCGGTGAAGAAGGCGGCCAGGAGCCCGGTCAGGGCTTCCATGATCTGCCGGTGGGACATCACCGGCTGCGGCTCTTCCAAGGACACCGTAGTAGGGGGCACTGGCGTGCGAGGTTCGGGTTGCGTCGGCGTTGCTTGCGTCGGCTTGGGCCGGGTGGCCGGTGGTGCGGCGTGGCTTGCCATTGATCTGCTCCTAGAAAATTTGGGTGCTCGTGGTGGATCCGGCCGCCTTTGCCCGGGCTGAAGACTTGAGTGATTCGGAGAGTTTTTCCAGGGTCCTCGCGGTGGCTTCGGCGTCTGCCTGGCTCCAGTCCTGGAGATACTCCTGCAATGTGGCGGCGCGCTGCTCTTCGATCTGCCGGAGTTTGTCTGCGCCGGGTGGCGTCAGGGCGACCAACTGGGCCCGGCCGTCGTCGGGATCCGGCCGTCTGATGACATATCCCTGGTCTTCGAGGTCCGCGATGTGGCGGCTGAGGACAGGCGCGCTCACACCAAGCCGTTCAGCCAGATGGGTTGCCCGCGACTCCCCCTCAGCCACGAACCTGAGCACGCCCTGCAGCGCAACGCCCGTGTCCTTGCCCCGCAGGTTCGCGGCGGCCACGCACTTCACCACCCGCTGCAGGTCGAAGATCCGGTGGACAAGGTCCGCTGCTGTGTCTGGCGCAACTGCCATAATTCCCTCCATTATTGCCTTAGGCAACTATACAGAAACATGGTTGCTTTGGGAAACTAACCACAGTCTCGCCGTCCGGCACTCGCCTTAAACGCGAAAGCGCGAACTGGCAGCTAATCCCCTCAAATTCGTTTTAGGAGGGTATTAACTGCCAGTTCGCGCGGGAGTAGTGGCTGCGGAAGGATTTCGCGCAGGAGTATGGTGCCCGGTTCAGGCTTCCAGGTGGGTGGGGCCGAACATCCTGAGTAGGGTTTCGACGACGACGACGTTCGGGCCGTCTGCGGCCAGACCCGCTTTCAGCGCGTCCCCGACGCCCTCGGGGCCAACTCTGGTGGCTGGGACACCAAAGGCTTCGGCGAGCTTGACGAAGTCGGGCCGTGCGAGTTCGGTGGCGGTGGCTTTGCCGAAAGCTCCAACCATGTATTCGCGCAGGATGCCGTAGCCGCCGTCGTCCACAATCAGCCAGGTGACGGGAACATTGTGCTGCTTAACCGTGGCCAGCTCGGAGATGGAGTACATGGCCGATCCGTCGCCGGAGACAGCCAGAACACGCCCGGGCCTGCCCACGGTCTCCAGCCCCACGGCGCCCCCGATGGCAGCGGGGAATCCAAAGCCCAGGCCGCCGGCGCCCTGGGCTGAATGGAACTGGCCCTCGCGGGCGTCCCAGCAGCTCCAGCCCCAGTAGGCCGCGATGGTCATGTCCCAGAAAGTCTGCATGTCCGCCGGAACAGCCTCGCGGATATCGGCCATGAATTTCAGTTCCTTGGCCAGGCCCTGGGATTCAAGCCGGGCGTGAACTTTGGCAAGGGATTCCTTCACGAGGTCCTCAGGGGAGGTGCCATGCCAGCTTGTGGCCGGCCGGCGTTCAGTGCGCAGTGCCTCGTCGAGCGCTTCATCCAGGGCGGCCAGGGCCTGACCGGCATCGGCGCGGATACCCAGGCCGGGCCTGTTTGATTCCAGCACGCGGGGCTCGGCATCGATCTGGATAATCCGGCCGCGGGGCTCGAACGTGAAGTAGTTGGAGGTGACCTCGCCCAGGGACGAGCCGATGACCACCAGGACGTCTGCGTCCTCCAATACGTCGGTCATGTACCGGTCCTCGATCCAGGACTGCAGGGACAGCTCGTGGTTCCAGGGGAACGCGCCGTTGCCTCCGGGCGTGCAGATCACCGGGGCACGGAGTTTTTCAGCGAGGGACAGCAGGGACTTTTCGGCCCTTCCCCGTCGCGTACCGCCGCCGGCGATGATCGCCGGACGTTCCGCCGTCGAGAGCCATTTCACTGCTTCACGGACGAGTTCCACTCGCGGCGGATTGTCCGCGGCCTCTGCGAGCGCGTCCTCTACAGGCGGCACCATGATGGGGTCGAGCAGGACGTTCTGCGGTATTTCCAGCCACACCGGCCCCTGCGGCGAAGAGATTGCTTCAGTCCAGGCGTCCTGGATTGCCGACGGGATGCCTGAAGCGTGCTGGATCAGCCGCTGGCTTTTGGTGACGTTTGCGGCCGAGGCTTTCTGGTCATCCAGCTGGTGCAGCATGCCCTTGCGTCGTGCACCCAGGCCCTCCAGCGGTATCTGGCTTGCCACCACCACCATGGGAACTCCGGTGGCGTAGGCTTCCTGCAGCCCGGCCAGGGAGGTCAGCGCCCCGGGACCGGTGGACAGGAACAGCACGCCCACCTCACCCGTGGCCCGCGAGTAGCCATCCGCGGCGAAGGCGCTGTTGTTCTCGATCCTGGAGGACACAAAATGCAGATTGCCGCGGCCCATGGCGTCAAAAAGCCCCAATGCGTGTTGGCCCGGGATACCGAAGACGGTTTTGGCGCCCAGCGCTTCGAGGGTCTCGACGACGAGATCCCCGCCATTCCGGAGACCGGTACCTTTTGTCGGAGCGGCCGTCCCCGGATCGAAATCAATCACTCTCAATACTCCTTGGCTCCGGTCGGGGCGGCGGCGGCGAAACCGGCCGGCCGGCGGAATTCCTGGCCAAGCGCCTGCGGGGCGTAGCCAGTGGCGGCGCCGAAGCGATCACCTTCCACGGCGCTGTCCGCCATCAACGTCACCAGTTCGTAGGCAACATGGCTCGCGGCCACGCCTGTGATTTCCGCATGGTCGTAGGCGGGGGCCACCTCGACAATATCCGCGCCGACCAGGTTCATTCCGCGGAAACCGCGGATGATCTCCAGCAGTTCCCGGCTGGTGATGCCACCGGCTTCGGGAGTGCCCGTGCCGGGGGCGTGCGCCGGGTCCAGCACATCGATGTCCACGGAAACGTACAGCGGGCGGTTGCCGATCCGGTCCCGGACCTTGGCCACCGTCTCGAGGACACCCTGGTAGTAGACGTCTGCGGAGGTGACGATGCCGAAGCCGAAGCGGTGGTCGTCGTCGAGGTCCTTCTTGCCATACAGCGGACCGCGGGTGCCGATGTGGCTGATGGCTTCCGTGTCGAGGATGCCTTCCTCCACGGCCCGGCGGAACGGGGTGCCGTGGGTGTACTCCGCTCCGAAGTAGGTGTCCCAGGTGTCCAGATGCGCATCAAAGTGCAGCATCGCGATGGGCCCGCCGGCACGCTCGGCGGCGGCACGGAGCAGAGGCAGGGCTATGGTGTGATCCCCGCCGAGAGTCACGAGCTTGCTCCCTCCGGAGGTCAGGTCCAAAGCATTCTGCTGGATGGTCTCGATGGCATCGTTGATATTGAAGGGATTGACTGCCATGTCCCCGGCGTCGGCCACCTGGACGTTTTCAAAGGGGCTGACGTCCCAGGCGGGGTTGTAGGGGCGGAGCAGTCGGCTGGCTTCGCGCACATGGTTGGCACCGAAACGGGCGCCGGGACGATATGAGACCCCGGAGTCAAAGGGGACGCCCACTACGGTGATGTCTGCCTTGGCCACCTGGTCCAGGCGCGGAAGGCGTGCATAGGTGGCGGCGCCGGCATAACGCGGGATACGGGATGAATCGATGGGGCCAAGGTTGCCGTTGGCTTCGATGCGCAGCTCTTCCAAAGGGAGGCCTCTCCTTCGAGGATGGATTCTCGGGTGTGACTGCCATCATACACCGGGTTGCCCTATGTGCATCAATTGTTTACAAGTTGTTCCTAAGAAGGCCGACTAGGAAGGCCGACGGCGGCGGGTCACCGAAAGTGGCCGCCGCCGTCGCGCTCCCGTGCTGTCCGTGCGGACCACGACTATCGCGCAGACGCTGGAATCAGGTGTAGGAAACGCTCATCAGAAGCGCCTTGAGCTGGGCGTATTCCGGAGATTGCGTCCAGGCGCTGGCAGCCTCGTCCGAGGGGAAGCCGGGAGAGTCCATGAAGACCCGGAAGATCGCCGCACCGTTGGGCAGGAGCACCTGGCCGTTGCCGCTTGCAGCGCTTCCGGTAACAAGCTCGGCGGCCGGCCGGACATCCATGGAGAAGTGGTCGTTCACGTCAACGAAACTGTCGCGGAAAAAGCCGAATGCCGGCTCCCCCTCAAAAGCTGCCAGCCCGAGAACGGGTGCGGAGTCAAAGACCGTGCGCTCCACCGGACTGGAAGCACCATCGCCGTAGAAGCCGCTGACCATAAAGGCCACATCCCTGCCGCGGTGATCGCTTAGCACCGCCTCGACGCAATCGGCGGAACTGCCGGGCAACGTCGGACCAGGCTGGGTGCGGATGGACCAATTGGCCGGGTAGGCGAAGGAAATGTGCCCGTCCGGGAAAGTGAACGTCTTCAGCGCGGGTGCCGGCGCTTTGTTCTTTTTTCCGGCGGTCTTCTCTCCGGCCGTCTTTTCTCCCCCGGCCTTTTCCGTACCCGCCCTGTCGGCACTGACCTGCGTCAACGAGGTCAAGGTGAGGGCCGGACCGGAGCCCTGGTCCGGCGTCGCGCCCGAGGTGGGGACCGGCGCGCAGGCGGCCATGGCAGAAATGAGCGCAAGCGTAAGTGCGCCCGCGGCTGCAGCTTTAGCGAATCTTTCAGGGTGCATTGTTTTCCCCAATCATGAATAAGGGTCCTCTTGGAGGGGCGGGGCGTTGTGCCCCGTCAACCTATTAGTGTCCGGAGGAGCCATATTTATTACATCGCTTGGATTAATTCTTTCCCGGCACTCTGACAGGCCTCTTGCCGGGAGGGAAGCGCGCTTACCGGCTGGCGGCAGGAACCAGAACCCAGAGAACTTCCACTGTCTTGTCCGTGGGGTTGACCCAGGTGTGGGGCTCGCGTCCGGGGAAGGTCACGGTATCGCCGCTGCTAAGGTCATACTCCTCGTTGGTGAGGATCAGCCGGATGCTGCCCTTGATCACGTGCAGTACATCCACATCGCAGTCGACTGCATATAGCTCGGATTCGCCCCGGCCATGAGGTTCAATCACCGCCTGGATGATCTGGATCCGGCGCTCGGAACGCGCCGTGAGGAGCCGCTCAACAATTCCTTCGCCGCCCAGCGAAATGCGCGGCCCGTCATCTCGCTTGGTGAGGTGGGTCTCCGGGGCGGCAAAGAGGTCCCCGATGGAAATCGACAGGACCTGGCACAGGGTAACCAGTGAGGCAACCGACGGCGAAGTCAGGTCCCGCTCAACCCGGCTCAGGAATCCCTTGGTGAGGCCGGTGGCGTCGGCAACCTGCTCGATGGTGAGTCGCTGGGACTGCCGTGCGGCACGGATCCGGGAACCGATGGCCACCGGGGCGTTGCTTGGCTCAACTGGCAGTGCCTTCATATGCGAACCTTTCATGGCCGGCAGTCCGGCCCCATCTCTGGAGCAATACTAATGGTCCGCAGCCCATGTGACCCCGCCGTGGCGAACCAGTCAATGCCGGGAGCCGGCAGGTAAGGGCACGCTTGACTGTTACCTCCGTCACAGCATACGCTCTAGGACAACAGATGTTGCCTATCAGGCAATATCTTGAGAAGCAGCAGTACCCAGCGCACTCAGGGACACTTCCCCACCCACCCCGTTAGAGCAGCGGAATACCGGTATCCCAGCAAAGCATTTCCGGATTCCAGCAAGGCTGCCGATCAGCTCCAGGAGCCCAATATGGACGCATCATTCGTCAACATCGCCATTGTGGTGGTGTACCTCCTCGCCATGCTCGCCTTTGGCTGGTGGGGCAAATCCCGTACCAAGAACAACAGTGATTTCCTGGTGGCCGGCCGGCGCCTGGGTCCATTCCTCTACACCGGCACCATGGCCGCCGTCGTCCTGGGCGGCGCCTCCACCGTGGGCGGCGTGGGCCTTGGCTACAAATTCGGCATCTCCGGTATGTGGCTGGTTGTGGCCATCGGCGCGGGGGTCCTGCTCCTGAGCCTCCTCTTCGCGGGAACCATCCAGAAACTCAAGATCTACACCGTCTCCCAGATGCTCACCCTCCGCTACGGCAGCAAGGCCACGCAGACCTCGGGCATCGTGATGCTGGCCTACACGCTGATGCTGTGCGCCACTTCCACCAGCGCCTATGCCACCATCTTTGTGGTGCTCTTCGGCTGGGACCGTTCACTGGCCATCGCCATCGGCGGCGCGATCGTCCTGGTGTACTCGACGATTGGGGGCATGTGGTCCATCACCCTGGCGGACCAGGTGCAGTTCGTCATCAAGACGGTAGGCATCTTCCTGCTGATGCTCCCGTTCACACTCAACGCGGCGGGCGGTCTGGATGGCATCCGCAGCCGCGTGGACGAAAGCTTTTTCCAGATCGGGGGCATCGGCGTCCAAACAATCATCACCTACTTCGTTGTCTATACCCTTGGCCTGCTGATCGGGCAGGATATCTGGCAGCGCGTCTTTACTGCCAAGACAGCCAAGGTCGCACGATGGGGCGGCGCCACCGCGGGCGTCTACTGCATCCTGTACGGGGTCGCCGGCGCCCTGATCGGCCTCGGCGCCAAGGTTGCCCTGCCGAACATTGACGTGGCAACTTCAGGCAAGGACGTTGTCTACGCAGAGGTCGCCCAGAACCTGCTTCCCATCGGCATCGGGGGCCTGGTCCTCGCCGCAGCGGTCGCAGCGATGATGTCCACGGCGTCCGGCGCGCTCATCGCGGCGGCCACCGTAGCCCGCGCCGACGTCCTGCCGTTTATTGCAAGCTGGTTCGGCAAGGACATCAGCACCGAAGACACCGAGAACCCCGAGCACGACGTCAAGGCCAACCGCATGTGGGTCCTTGGCCTGGGCATCGTTGCCATCGTCATCGCCATCATCACCAAGGACGTCGTGGCTGCCCTGACCATCGCCTACGACATCCTGGTGGGGGGACTCCTCGTGGCCATCCTGGGCGGCCTGGTCTGGAAACGAGGCACGGGACTGGCCGCCGCGGCCTCCATGGCTGTTGGTTCCGTCGTGACTCTGGGCACCATGATCGTGCTGGAGATCAACGCCAAGGCGCCCCTGGACGGCGTCTTCGCCAACGAGCCCATCTACCTCGGACTGGCCACCTCAGCCGTTGTCTACGTTGCAGTCTCCCTGCTCACCAGGCCTACGGATCCGCAGGTGATGCGGAATTGGCGCCGCCGCGTTGCGGGCCTGGAAAACGAGGAAGTTCCGGTTCCTGTCCCTGCTCCCTGACAGCACGAGACGCAACAGTATGGACCAGCTTTAAACCACGACGGCGGCACCTCCCTTTCGCTTCCTGCGAACCGGAGGCGCCGCCGTCGTCCGTTCTACTCGATATCGTCAGTTTCCGTCGTCTCGCGGTACTCCTCGGGGTCCAGCGGGACCACCCGTTCCTCCGCGTCGACGACTACCGGGGCTGGCGGGATGACCGGTTCTTCCGCATCCAGGAATTCATCCTCCGCATCCCATTCGTCATCAACAACCGGTGCATCTTCTGCATAGTCATATGCGGGATCTGATTCCACAGCTTCGAGGTGCGGCATGTCCGGGTGCTGTCCGGTGGTGCTCATGATTCAACCTCCGTTGTTCGCCTGACGTGCTCTTTCGGCTGTGCGCTGGAAGGCGCCACACCTTCATCACAGCACCGGGGGGACCTTGGGTCAAGGGCCGGGAGAGGCCAGGCCGAGGGTCCGGCGTTGCGGGTTTTTGAGGGAAACCGAAACTGCGGAGTAAGGTTTGCCAGCCGAAAATCCCCGGATTTGCGCGGTAAGCTTGCTGTGCAATGGGGCCGAACCATGCCCCGTCAAGTCCAGGAGCCTCCGTGTCTCAGCACGCCAAGTCCAGCCAGCAGCACCCCGTCCCCGAAGCGCAACCCGGCGCCCCTGTTTCTGACTCTGCTCCCGCCTCTCCTCCTGCCTCTGCCTCGGCTCCCGAGCCTGCCCCCGCCTCTGAGTCTGGCCCCGCCGTGGCCGGGACAACCGCCGCAGATAAGCAGTCCGGCCAGCAGCCCAGCGCCGCTGATATCCGCCGCTGGCGCCAATATCTCGCGGATGAACGTGCCGAGGCCGCCGTCTACCGCGACCTGGCACAAAGCAGGACCGGTGAAGAGCGCGAGATCCTCCTTGCCCTGGCGGAAGCGGAAGGACGCCATGAGGCGCATTGGCTCAAACTGCTGGGCGGGCACGCGGAAAAGAACCGCCCGGCGTCGCTACGAAGCCAGCTCCTGGGATTCCTCGCCCGGCATTTCGGTTCAGTCTTTGTGCTGGCCCTTGCCCAGCGCGCGGAAGGCCGCTCCCCCTATGCCAAGGACCCCTCGGCAACGCCAGCCATGGCCGCAGACGAACAGATCCACGAGGAAGTGGTGCGCGGTCTGGCAACCCGCGGCCGCAACCGGCTGGCCGGAACGTTCCGCGCCGCAGTTTTCGGCGCCAACGACGGTCTGGTCAGCAACCTTTCATTGGTAATGGGGATGGCCGCCTCAGGTGTTGCCAGCTCGGTGGTGCTGTTAAGCGGGGTGGCCGGTTTGCTGGCCGGCGCCCTTTCCATGGGGGCGGGCGAATTTGTTTCGGTGCGCTCCCAGCGCGAGCTCCTGGCGGCTACCCGGCCCACGCAGATCACCCTGGCGGCAGCGCCCAAGCTCGACATCCAGCACAACGAACTGCTGCTCGTGTATCTGGCCCGCGGCATGTCCCACGAGGCCGCTGAACACCGCGTGGCCGAACGCATGGGACTGCTGGCCTGCGACTGCGACCCCAGCCTGTCCCTCCGGCCTGAACTTCCGGAGGCCGCGGACCAGCACGAAGCCGTTGGCACGGCGTGGGGAGCTGCCCTCTCCAGCTTCTGCTTCTTTGCGTCCGGAGCCATCGTTCCCATCCTGCCCTTCCTGTTTGGACTGACCGGAGTTACTGCCCTCGCTGTTGCCACCGCCCTGGTGGGAATGGCCCTGCTGGTGACCGGCGGAATTGTGGGCCTACTTTCCGGCACCTCGCCCCTGAGTCGGGGGCTGCGCCAGCTGGCCATAGGCCTGGGGGCGGCCGCAGTGACTTACGTGCTTGGCCTGGCCTTCGGCACCGTGGTGGGTTAGTGGAGGGCCGGCCGCCCCGCCACACGCACCAAAGCGCTCCTAAACCTGGGGCCGGAAAGATCATCCGCGGCCTGTTCCTGGTGGCACTCATCGGCGCAGGAGCCTTGGTGGCCGGGCTGCTCTCCGCTGATCCCCGCTTCGTGCAGGTCCTCGATGTCAGGATTGGCCCGGGCGCCGTTCAGACTCCAGCCACCGGCGGCGCACAGCCGCCCGCCCAAGGACGCCGTCAGGCTCCGCCGCCCGGGTTTGAAGAGGCGGCCGCGCCGCTGGGAACCCCGGAACAGGCCCCCTATCCCAGCAATTCCTACCGGTTCCTGGCGGTGAACGGCGATGGGACACCGGTGGGCTATTCGCCGTGCCGGCCGCTCCACTATGTGGTGAACCAGCATCTGGCCCCGGCCGGCGCGGAGAACCTTATTCCCGAAGCCATCGACACTATCTCCCTGGCCACCGGGATCCGTTTCATCGACGATGGCGGCACCAGCGAACAGCCCACGGGGCAAAGGGCGCCCTATCAGCCGGATACTTACGGGGACCGCTGGGCGCCCCTGCTGATCGCCTGGACCACTCCCGACGTCGCCCCGCAGCTACAAGGCAAGGTCATCGGAACCGGTGGCAGCACCCATTACAGCTACGGGGACGGCATTAAGACATTTGTCACTGGCAGCCTGGAACTGGACGCACCGCAGATCACCGACGAGCTGCGCCAGGCTGACGGGAAGCTGTATGCCACGGCCGTCATACTGCACGAGCTGGGCCATGTCATGGGCCTGGAACATGTGGACGATCCCACCCAGCTGATGTACCCCGAGATCGGCACCCCGGACGGCCTCGCCGCCGGGGACCTCAACGGACTGCACGAGCTGGCCAAGGCACATTGCCGTAAGGACCCCTAGCTAGCCGCCCATAACCGCGACAGCTTCTTCAACGGTGTCCACCAGGAAGACCCGGTCTGCCATGGGCCGCCCTGCCGCCAGCCGGCTGAGCATGGGCCACGCCGGGTACTCGTGCTCCCAGTGCCTCCTGCCCACCAGCACCATGGGGGTCACGGCTTCCCGGGCGCTGTAGTAGTTCTCGCACGCATCCTGGAAGATTTCCTGGACGGTGCCGGCGGCCCCGGGGAGGAAAATAATGCCGCCGTTGCAGAGTTCCAGCAAGATCGCCTCGCGGATGGCGTTGGCGAAGTATTTGGCGATATGTGTTGCAAAGTAGTTGGGCGGCTCATGGCCGTAGAACCAGGTGGGGATACCCAGCGACGGTGTTCCGTCCGGAAAACGATCGACGACGGCGGCGGCCACACGCGCCCATGCGGACACTGATGGGCGGAAGCCGGGGACAGACCCCAGCTCCGCCAGTGCCTCCTTGAAGCCGTCGTCGGGAATATGGCTCAGGTAAGCGCCCAGGTTCGCCGCTTCCATCGCTCCTGGTCCGCCGCCTGTGGCCACGAGCCGGCCGCTCCGGGCCAGCAGCCTCCCCAGGGTCGCGGCCTGTGCGAACTCCACGCTGCCGCGCTGGGCGGCGTGCCCGCCCATCACGCCCACTATCGTGCGGCCGGAAGAAAACTCGGACCGGGTCAGATCATCCAGCGCGTCTCCAATGGCATGATCGTGCAGCGCGGATGCCAGGGTGGCGTCCACCCGTTGCCGCTGCCCCTGGCGGATGCTCCACTGGTACACGAGTGCGTCGGGAAGTTCCTCATAGGGGGCGTGGTCCAGTCCGTCGTAGAGCTCCTGCGGCGTGTAGAGGCTTGACCGGTAGGGATTGAAGGGGACGCCCTGAAGCCGGGGGAAGATCAGGGCACCGCGGCGCCGCAGCCGCTCCTCCACCCCTGGATCAAAAGTGCAGCCCAGGAAGATGGCCCCTTCCACCTTAAGATTCTCCAGGGCAGCAGTCCTGCCGCGAAGGTCCAGGGACTGCGCGTGCCAGCCATGCATCGCCACTGCGCCCTCGTCCACCAGCCGGTCGAAGCTCTCGATGCTCTCGACCTCGAGCGTTCTGGGGCTGGGGCCCAGGCTGCCGGAGAGATTCATCATGGAGCCTTAGACAACGTCCATTGAAACGGCGATAGGGAGATTGCTCTTCATCGGTCCAGCCTAGCCGCAGGCCTTGGATTGAGACCCGGAATTATGGGGGCTTTTCCAGTCTTCGACCTGGCCATTTCAACTCTCAACATCGTAAGTTTCTACGGCATCATGCCCTGTCAGTCATTTCTTGACCGGGCTCCTAGTGCTGATATCATCAAATGAAAGTATGTCCTATCAAGCGAACATATGCTGGAGATCCTGGGTCCGGACAACGGACACGGGTTGGGGACACACATAATGAGGGGACATTAAGTGGCCAATCAGCTGGGCGTCATCATCGACCGTTCCTCGCCGGTGCCTCTGTATCACCAGGTGGTCCAGGGCATTGAGGCGGCGATCCACACCGGAGTCCTGGAACCGGGCAGCAAACTGGATAACGAAATCGACCTGGCAGCCCAGCTCAACCTCTCCAGGCCCACCATGCGCAAGGCAATGGACGAACTCGTCCGTTCCGGGCTTCTGGTGCGCAAGCGCGGCGTCGGGACGCAGGTAGTGTCAAGCCAGGTCCGTCGGCCACTCGAGCTCTCCAGTCTGTACGACGACCTGACCAACAACGGCAAGAAGCCCACGACGACGGTCCTTAGTTTCTCGCACATGGAAGCCGACGCGGCCACGCTGACCGCCCTGCAGCTGCCTGCCGGTTCGAAGGTCTACCACTTCACCCGTCTTCGGAAAGTGGGCGGAAAGCCCCTCGCACTCATGGAGAACTGGGTCCGGGACGATATCGCCACGATGGACGAAGCCATGCTGGCCAACGAGGGCATGTACGCGATCCTGCGCCGCGGCGGCGTGAACTTCCGGCTTGCCACCCAGCGGATCGGCGCGGTGATCGCCAACGAATACCAGGCCGGACTCCTGGAGACTGAGGTCAATTCCGCCCTTGTCACCATGGAGCGGACGGCGACAGACGACACGGGACGCCGGGTGGAAACCGGTCACCACGTCTACCGGGCCGATTCCTACAGTTTTGAAATGACACTCGTACAGCGCTAACGCAAGGACTTAACTCCATGGCCAACTGGGTCTATCCGCTGGGAACAGCCAACGACGGCGACTGGGACGTCTCGCTCGGAACCTCCGATTCGGCCCTCGCCGTGCAAGGCTGGGCCCACACCGGGCTCAAGGTCGGCACGCTCGCCGCGGGCGCCGCCGTCGAACTTCCCGCCGCAGCGGAGGAACGGATCATCGTGCCGCTCAATGGCTCCTTCACGGTGACGGTTGACGACGTCGAGTATCCCCTTGCGGGCCGGGCCTCCGTTTTCCATGGCCCCAGTGACGTCCTGTACTGCGGTACCGATAAGGCCGTCACCATCGGTTCGGCGGGCGGTGGCCGTGTGGCTGTTGCCACCGCGCCGGCGAAGGCAACTTATCCGACCCGGTTGGTCACGGCAGGTGAAACCCCCGTGGAACTGCGTGGTGCCGGCAATTGCTCCCGCCAGGTTCACAACTTCGGCACGCCGGCGGCGTTGGAGGCAGATCGATTTATTGTCTGCGAGGTGATCACTCCGGCAGGTAACTGGTCCTCCTATCCTCCGCACAAGCACGATGAGGAAAAGGACGGCGAGACGCAGCTTGAAGAGATCTACTATTTCGAAACCCGGGTGGCCGATGGTTCCGGGGCCCCCGCCGAGAGCGACGCCATCGGCTACCAACGGGTCTACGCCTCGGATGAACGCGCGATCGACGTTGCCGCAGAAGTCCGTACCGGCGACGTTGTCCTGGTTCCCTACGGCTGGCACGGCCCCGCCATGGCCGCACCCGGCTACGACCTGTACTACCTCAACGTTATGGCCGGCCCCGGTCCCGTCCGTGATTGGCTGATCAGCGACGACCCGCACCACGGGTGGGTGCGCCAAAGCTGGGATGGGCAGGACATCGACCCGCGGCTACCGTTCGGCGCGTAGAGTCAGACACCCCGCAGACAGCCAGACAGTCAAACACCGCACGGACTGCCGGAACCCAGAAAAAACTCCCCTTCGGAGCATCATTCCGGAGGGGAGTTTTTTACGTTGAACTCGTGCCTGGCCCGCCTAGGCAGCCTTGGCCTTGGCGGTGGCCTTAGCCAGCCCCACGTTGACCGGGACGGCCGTTGCCAGCGATTCCTGGGCAGCGTCAGCCACTCGGGAAGCGGCCACGGCATCCTCCGGGGTGCAGGGATTCTCCCGCCTGCCCAGGATCAGCTCGACGAACGCGGCCATTTCGGACCGGTATGCCTGGTCGAAGCGCTCGGCGAAGGTCCGGTGGGATTCCCCGGCGGGAAATTCGATCCCGGCTTCGGCCGACGCCATGGCCGTTTTCTCGTCGAGCCCAACCATGAGCGAACGGCTGGAGCCTTGGATTTCCAGGCGGACGTCGTGGCCGGCACCGTTGTAGCGGCTGGCCGACACGGTACCGACTGTGCCGTCGTCGAACGTCACCAGCGCCAGCGCGGTGTCCACGTCGCCCACTGCACCGATGGCCGGATCGCCGTTGTTGGAGCCCTTCGCGTAGACCTCGACGATCTCGCGGCCGGTGAGCCAGCGCAGGATGTCGAAGTCGTGGACGGAGCAGTCGCGGAACAGTCCGCCGGAGCTTGCGAGGAACTCCACGGGAGGTGGCGCCATATCGCAGGTGACGGCGCGCAGGGAGTGGATCCAGCCCAGTTCGCCCGCGTGATAGGCACGCTTGGCCTCAAGGTAGCCGTGGTCAAAGCGGCGCTGGTGGCCGATCTGCACCACGCCGCTGTGCTCGCGTATGTAGTCCAGCACGGGCAGGGCGTCCGCCACGTTCATGGCCACGGGCTTTTCGCAGAAGACGGGGATTCCGGCGTTCACGCCCGCCTTGATCAGCTCGGGGTGGGTTCCGGTTCCGGTGGCGATGACCAGTCCGCCCACGCCGGAGGCGATGAGTTTCTCCACGGAGGGCAGGAACCCGGCACCGAGGCCGGCAGCGATCCCCCTGGCGTGGTCCTCGGCGACGTCGGTGAGCAGGAGCCTGACGTTGATGCCCTGCGGGTTGAGAACTCCGTTGAGCGCGGCGATGTTGTTCGCGTGCATCACGCCGATGCGGCCCACTCCGACCAGACCAAGGATGACATCCTTCACAGTTTCTCCGCCGCATAGACGGTGAATGCCGCGCGGAAGGCGGCCAGCGCTGCATCGCTGTCGCCCTTGGCCCACGCCTCCATGCCCACCGTCCCGTCATACCCGGCCTCCGCGAGCGCCCTGGCGACGGCCGCGTAGTTGATTTCCCCTGTTCCGGGTTCACACCGCCCCGGGACGTCGGCCACCTGGATCTCGCCGATGTAGGGCAGGGCCGTCCGCACCAACTCAATGAGGTTTCCCTCCCCCAGTTGCGCGTGGTAAAGATCCAACATCAGTTTGGCGTGGGGGTGGCCGGCGGCCTCCACCAGTGCCAGGGTGTCCTTCGCTCGTGCCAGCGGGATGCCGGGGTGGTCAAGGATGGTGTTGAGGTTCTCCAGGCAGAACGTCACACCGTACTTCTCTCCCAGCCTGCCAAGGCGCTCCAACGTCCGTGCGCCGGTGCTCCACATGCGGCCGGTGGAACGGTACATGGGGCGGGCGGCGTGGCCGTCGATGAGTTCTGCCGGGTGCACCACCATGCGGCTGACGCCAAGTTCCAGGGCAGTGGGGATCAGCGATTCCGCGGTCCGGACGACATCATCGGCAGTTTCAGGGTCCACCACGCTGCCTGAGGTGTAGCCCGTCATAGAGGAAAACACGGCGCCAGTGGCTTTGAGCGCCGGAATGTCCTTGCCCCGCGAATCCCACAGTTCGACGTCGAAACCGGACTCGTGGATCCGGCGCACGCGTTCCACAAACGGACGGTCCGTGAAGACCATCTCCGCGCAGACTGCCAGGCGCATCAGACGGCTGCCGACTCGTTGACCGCCACCGGTGCGCCTCGTTTCACCGATTCGATGCAGGCCAGTGCCATGGCCAGCGCACGGCGGGCATCCGCACCACCCGGGGTGACGTTGAAATCGGACGACAACGGCGGCATGCCGTCGCGCCGCGCACGCACGGCACCGGCGAAGTCGACGAGTTCGTCAGTATAGGCCTGCCGGAACAGTTCAACGTTGAGCCGCGGGGTGTCGGCGGACAGTCCCTCCGCCGTGTACCGGCGGGCCGCCGTTTCCGTGGCGCGGCCAGCCTGGACCATGCCTTTGGAACCGAAGACTTCGCCGCGGATGTCGTACCCGTACAGGGCGCTGAAGTTTGCCTCGGCCACGGCCACGGCACCGTTGCTGTAGCGGATGGTCACCACTGCGGTGTCCAGGAACCCCTGGTCGCGCAGGGAGGGCTCCACGAGCGCGTCCGCCACCGCGTAGACCTCCACGGGCTCGGCACCTTCGTTGAACCAGTTGAGGGTGTCAAAATCATGGATGAGGGTCTCCAGGAAGATGGTCCATGCCGGGACCCTGGCCGCGTTCGGGATACTTCCGGTCCCGGGATCGCGCGTCAGCGAGCGCAGGAGCTGCGGCGTTCCGGCGATGCCTGCGGCCAGGTCCTTCTTGGCGGCCAGGAAGTCATCGGCGTAGCGCCGGTTGAAGCCGATCTGGAAGTGCACGCCGGCCTCTTCCACCGCTGCGAGGGCAGCGTCGAGTTCGTCGAGCCCCTGACCCGCCGGCTTCTCGCAGAAAACGTGCTTGCCGGCGTTCGCGGCCTGTGCGATCAGTGAGGAGTGGAAGCGTGCGGGGCTGGCGATCACCACCGCATCGATCTCCGAATCGGCCAGGATGTCTTCTGCGTTGGCCGTCACCTTTGCCGTGCCCAGCGCCTGGGCAAGGGCCTGCGCGGATTCCACATTGGGATCGGCGATGGCTGCCAGGACTGCGCCCGGGACGCGGCGGGCGATGCTATCGGCATGGAACGCCCCCATCCAGCCGGAGCCGATGAGCCCGATCCGTACGGGCAGGACGACGTCGGACGGATTGCGGTTGAGATAAGCCAAGGGCTTGTCCTTTCAGGAAATGGGACGGCAGTTAGTGGCGGGAGTTGCCGGCGGTTTGTGCCACCCCGGCCACTTCGCCCTTAACTTCGGCAACGACGTCGTTGTGGCCGCCAAGCTGTTCGAGCTCGTGGGCGAGTTCGGCGAGTTCCGCGCCGCCGGCCATCTGGGCGGTGAGCTCGTCGAGGGTGATGTCCTTCTTGTCGTAGTAGCCGATCGACTTGCCGCGCTTGAGCAGCAGGAACCGGTCCCCCACGGGGAAGGCGTGGTGCGGGTTGTGGGTGATGAAGATGACCCCGAGGCCGCGGTCGCGGGCCTGCAGGATGTACCGCAGGACAACGCCGGACTGCTTCACGCCGAGGGCCGCCGTCGGCTCGTCCAGGATCAGCACCTTCGCGCCGAAGTACACGGCGCGGGCGATCGCCACACACTGGCGTTCACCGCCGGAGAGCTGGCCGATGGGCTGCTCCACATCGCGGAGGTCGATGCCCATCTCGGCGAGTTCCTTGAGCGTGATGGCTTTCATCTTCTCGACGTCCAGGCTCTTGAACGGACCGAAGCCGATGGTCAGCTCGGAGCCGAGAAAGAAGTTCCGCCAGATCGGCATCAGCGGCACAACAGCGAGGTCCTGGTAGACGGTGGCGATTCCGGCGTCGAGCGCGTCACGGGGCGAGGTGAATTTCCGTTCCTCGCCCATGATGTTCAGGGCCCCGGCGTCGTGCTGGTGCAGGCCGGCGATGATCTTGATCAGCGTGGACTTGCCCGCACCGTTATCACCCAGGACACAGGTGACGCGGCCGTTGTCCACGGCCATGGTGACATCGCTCAACGCGAGGATGTTGCCGTAGTTTTTCCCCACCTTGTTCAACGAGAGCAGGTGCACGGGGGTGTGGGTCAGCGGGTCCGTCTCGTTCCGGAGCAGGGTGGTTTGGTCGATTTCTTTGGCATTCATGTTCTCCGGCCCCTTTACTTGAGTTCCGCGCGGCGCTTGACGATGAGGTTGACGATGGTGGCCAGCAGCAGCATCAGGCCCAGGAAGAACTTGAACCAGTCCGGGTTCCACTGCGCGTAGACGATGCCCTTGTTGGCCATGCCGAAGATGAACGCGCCGATCGCCCCGCCCACGGCCGAGCCGTAGCCGCCGGTGAGAAGGCAGCCGCCGATGACCGCGGCGATGATGTAGAGGAACTCGTTGCCAACTCCCTCACCGGACTGCACGGTGTTGAAGGCGAAGACGTTGTGCATGCCCAGGATCCAGCCGCAGAAACCGACAGCCATGAACAGGCCGATCTTGGTCTTGTTGACGGGCACACCCACGGCGCGGGCCGCGTTGGCGTCGCCGCCGGCGGCGAAGATCCAGTTGCCCACCTTGGTGCGCAGCAGGACCCAGGAAGCCACGATCACCAGGGCGATCCAGATGAACACCGTGACGTTGACGTCGATGCCGCCGATCTTGATGGTCGAGGCGAACAGCACGCGGGCGGCGGCGAAACCGTCGAGGTCGGACACCGAGGGGGTTGCCACCGCCCCGCCGATCATGCGGGTCAGGCCGAGGTTGAGGCCGGCAAGCATCAGGAAGGATGCCAGCGTGACGATGAAGCTGGGGAGTTTTGTTTTGACGAGGATCCAGCCGTTGATGAACCCGATGCCCAGGGACACTACGAGCGCGAAGGCAACTCCGACCCAGATGTTTGTGCTGAAGTACCAGCTGAACATGGAGGCTGAGAGGGCTGAGGTGATGACTGCGACGCCGGTGGAGAGGTCAAATTCGCCACCGATCATCAGCAGGGCCACGCCCACGGCCATGATCCCGATGGTGGAGCTGCCGTACAGCACGGTTGCCAGGGAACTGGGCTGCAGGAAGACGGGGGCGATGGCGGCAAAGAATACGAAAAGTACCAGAGCGCCGACGAGGGCGCCTATTTCGGGGCGCAACAGCAATTTTTGGATGGTATTTCGGGTGCGGACGCGCTCATCTGAGGTGGCGGTTAGGACAGCATTAGCCATGATTACTAAACTCCTTTGTCTTGGGATGCCGGGCCGGTGCAGGCGCCCGGCATCCCGACAGTTTTGTTGAGGGTTAGCGGATGCCGGCCTGAGCGAACTTGGAGACATCGGCAGCATTGCTCTTGTCGACAACAGCCGGGCCCGTGTAGACCTGCTGCCCGCCGCCAACCTTGAAACCGCCCACTTTGTTCAGCCAAATGGTGTCCACAGCGCCGTAGCCCTGGAGATAGGGCTGCTGGTCCACGGTGAACATGACACTTCCGTCTTCAATGGCCTTGGCCAGGTCGCCGTTCAGGTCGAACGAAGCCACCTTGACCTTGCTGCCTGATTCCTTCACGGACTTCACAATGGTGAGCGTGAAGGGGGCGCCGAGACCGATGATCGCGTCGGCGTCCGGCGTGGACTGGAGCTTCGCCGTCACTGTAGAGGAAACGGAGGTCATGTCCGCGCCGTTGACGTTGAGGATCTCGGAGCCGGGAACCTGTTCCTTGACACCGGCACACCGGTTTTCGAGGCCGACGTGGCCCTGCTCCTGAATCACGCAGATCGGGTGCTTGATGCCCTCTGCGGCGAGTCGCTGTCCCACCGTGACACCGGCGAGCTTGTCGCTCTGCCCAAAGTGGGTGATAGCGCCCATAGCCTTCGACTGGTCTTCACCGGCGTTGAAGCTCACCACGGGAATCCCCGCGTCCACCGCCTTCTTGACGACGTCCTTCAGGGCCTCCGGCTTGGCCAGCGTGACGAGGATACCGTCCACCTTCTGGTCAATGGCCTGCTGCACCAACTGCGCCTGGCGGCCCCCCTCAGCGTCCCCGCTGTACAGCAGCTCGACGTTGTCCTTCTTCGCGGCGCTCTCGGCACCCTTCCGGACGATGTCCCAGAACGTGTCACCGGCGGCCGCGTGGGTGATCATCGCGACCTTCAATCGCGGCGTGTCCGCAACCGTGCCACCTCCCCCACCATTTACGGTTTCGGTCTTGCCGCCGGTGCTTGAACAGGCGCTCAGGGCCAGCATCGGAACGACGGCCGCTATCAGAGCTGCCTTCCGCCAAGAAATCTTCTTCACGATTTTCTCCTTCGATAGGGGCTGCGGCCCTGCCACTCTGCAGGAGCTCAAGGCCCTCCCCTAGATCATGGTGAGTCGCATCACGCTTTGTCAATACTTTGTCCTGACATTAGGATGTTTTTACGTGAAATTGATCGGGCCCGTGGCGAGCGAGGTGCTGTTACTCCCGAGCTTCCAGGCCTCCGCGGGTGGCGCCGTTGTCCTGCGGACGATCAAGCGAGGGTCATGGACTACGTGGACGGGACCGCCCCGGCCTTCCAATCGATCAACCGCACGGTCGACGGCAGCGACGGCCAGCAGCGGCGCCTCAGAACTGACGGACGAAAGCTGCACGAACCTGAGCTGCGCAAGCTGACTGTTGTCGAAGCCAAGGACAGATGCGTCCTCGGGGACACACAGCCCTGCAGCCCGCAAGCTTTCCATTACACCCAGAGCCGATCGGTCGTTGAACGCAATGACAGCAGAAGGGAGGCTCCCCTGAAGCGAATCCCCAGCCCTCAAACCGTCGTCTTCCGCGGGCCCGCCGGGAATGATGACCGGCTCAAGCTGGCGGCCCATCATCTCGAGCCGAAAAGCATCCCGGCGCCGCGCGGCCGAGACGGCCGATCCACCGTCGACATGGACAATATTCCAGTGCCCCAGGCCCGTCAGGTGTTCTACCGCTACGGACGCCGGCACGATCGTCGCTGCTGATCGAGTCAACGAAGGCGCCAACGTCGTCACGCAGGAGGCTCACGACAGGAACGCGACCGGAATAGCGCTCCAGTTCCCTGATGCCCAAGCTCGGCGCGATGACAATCAACGCTTCCGAGCCGAAGTCAAGAAGCCCGTCAATCGCCCGCGCTTCCGATCGGCTGCGGCCGACCGCACTGAGCACCACTTCGTAGCCCCGCTCTGCAGCCTGGGCGTAGACCGCGTCGACGATTTCCGCGTGGAATGGGGCACTGCCATGGAAGGTGACACCGAGCAGCCTCGTCCTGCTGCTCCGGAGCAACCGCGCCCGGCTGTCCGGCCGGTAGCCCAAGTCTCGCGCCACAGTGAGGACCCTCTCCCGGGTGGTTTCCGCGGCCCCCGGAGCGCCCCGCATCACAATCGAGACCAGCGCCCTGGAAACGCCCGCCGCTTGCGCGACATCCATCAGGGTTGGGCGGCGCTGCATTTCCGTCACACTTCTCCTTCGTTACGAGCAGGATTAGAACGTTCTAGACATGGTGGCGGTCACATGTAACAATAGTCCACTAGAACGATCTAAATTATTCCTGAAGAAACGCTCACGGGGCCAGTAGCTGTCAGAACCACAGTGGCCTCCCCTTCCCCCCCGTGAAAGAGCATTCGTGGCCTGATCCACCACCTCCACAAATTTCGCACCAAAGAAGGGATACCCATTGAAGATTGGTTTGATCACAGATTCAGTGAGCCGGCTTCCATTTGACCAGGCGCTGGACTTGGCCAGGGAACTTGCCTTGAGCTCGGTTGAGGTGGCCACCGGGAACTGGTCCGAGAGTCCACATGCCGACCTTCCGACGCTGAAGTCCTCCGCACTGGCCAGAAGCGAGTTCCAGGACCTGGTGGTCGGCCGCGGTCTGGAAATCAGCGCTCTGAACGCCAACGGCAACCAGCTCCACCCAGTCTCCGGAGCCAGGCACGATCAGGTGGTGCGCGACTCCATCACCGTCGCTGGAGAACTAGGTGTTCCCACGGTGGTGCTGATGTCTGGTTTGCCGGCAGCGGGCGGCGGCGACTCCACCCCAAACTGGATTACTAGCGCGTGGCCCCCGGAAAACCTCGACGTTCTTGACTACCAGTGGAAAGAGGTCGCCGTTCCCTACTGGCGCGAACTGGCAAAGTTCGCCGCCGACAACGGCGTGCGGCTTGCGGTGGAGCCATGCG
Organism: Arthrobacter pascens; assembly: GCF_030816475.1. Taxonomy (NCBI): domain Bacteria; kingdom Bacillati; phylum Actinomycetota; class Actinomycetes; order Micrococcales; family Micrococcaceae; genus Arthrobacter; species Arthrobacter pascens. Next base: position 3,477,753 of record NZ_JAUSXF010000001.1, read on the forward strand.
GCAACCAGCTGGTCCACAATGTCGCAACAATGCAACGGCTGCTTAACGAAGTCGATAACGAAGCGGTCGGAACCAATCTGGACCCCTCACACCTGATGTGGATGGGAGCCGACATTCCTACTGTCGTCCAGGCGTTAGGCAGTTCCATCTACCACGTGCATGCCAAAGACATCCGTGTGGAACTCCCCCATGCCCGGCAAAATGGAATGCTGGACACCACCCCACTAGACCAGCCACGAGCGCGCGCCTGGAACTACGTCACCCTCGGTCTCGGACACGCCCAAGGGGCCACCTTCTGGGCAGACTTTGTTTACCAGCTCCGCGCGGTTGGTTACGACGGAACTCTCAACATCGAGCATGAAGACACCCTGGTGAGCTCATCGGAGGGCGTCCGCCGCGCCGCCAAACTTCTGGGCGACGTCGTCCTCACCGAGACCCCAGACTGGTCCCCGGCAAGAATCTGAACCGCTGGGACAGGCCACGGGCTCTTGGCCCGGTCCGCATCAAAATCATTGAACTTCCCCAAAAGGAAAAACTTGCCATGACAACGCCGTCAGAAGCACACGGGAAAAGACCGGGAAACCCTCCGCCCCCAAGCTCGGCTTGATCACTTTCATCGCCACCCTCGGCGGTTTGCTGTTTGGTTATGACACGGGTGTAATCAGCGGCGCCCTGCCGTTCATGAGCCTCTCTCCCGGGCAAGGAGGACTGGGACTTTCGGTGGCCGAAGAGGGCGTGGTGACCGCTTCACTGGTATTCGGAGCAGTATTCGGCTCAATACTCTCGGCGGCCGACTCCCCGACAGGCAGGGCCGCAAACGCACCATCATGCTGCTCGCAGTCATCTTCTTCATAGGCGCCGTGGGGTGTGCCATCGCCCCGAACACTGAATTCATCGTCGCCGCCCGCTTCGTCTTGGGGCTTGCCGTCGGCGGCGCCTCCGCCACAGTGAGTGTGTTCTTGTCGGAGCTGGCAGCCAGCCAGCAGCAGCGGAGCCCTTCGGTCAACGGTGTGAGGCCGAGGTCCCGCTTTCCTCGGATTGGCCGGCTCGATGGTGCCCGGGCGCTGGGCCTGGACCGCGGTGGGGTTCGATATGGTCTGCTTCGCGTCGGTCCCCACTACTTGACCTTATCGATGTACCGGCCCATCGTCTCCAGCTGGTAACGGGACACGTCCTCGGCGTTGTCGTCCTCGGCGAAGACACTGGATACCATCACTGTGTTGTCCTTGTCCAGGAAGCCGATTTCCTTGAGCCCGCCGAAGAACTGGTCCCAGTTGACGTCGCCGTCGCCGATCTTCAGGTGCTGGTGCACCCGTACGGCGTTTCCGGGCGGGTTGGTGATGTAACGCAGGCCGTGGGAGGCGTGGTGGTCCATGGTGTCCGAGACGTGGACGAGGCGCAGCTTGTCCCCGGCGGCCCTCATGATCTCCAGGGGCTTGTTGCCCATGTGGAACGAGTGTGAGGCCACGTAGACCATGCCGATGTTGGGCGAGTTTAGCCCGCGGATGACGCGTATGGCGGCCAGGCCATCTTCGACGAAGTCGTCCGGGTGCGGGTCGATCAGGACATCCAGGCCCTCCCGCTCGATGATCGGCAGCAGCTCTTCCATGGAGCGGTAGAAGGCGCGCTCCGATTCCTCGGCCTTCTCGGGGCGGCCGCTGAATTCGGTGTTCATGGTGCTGACGCCGAGGTCTAGGGCGATTTGGATGGCGCGCTTCCAGTAGCGGACGGCGGCTTCGCGGGCGTCCTCGTCCGGACCGGACCAGCGCAGGACCGGCAGGACTGACGCGATTTCGACGCCGGCATCCTTGCACGCCTTGTTCATCTGGGCCACCAGCTCATCGTCGGCTTTGGGGTGGTTGTAGAAGGGGATCATGTCCGCATGCGGAGTCAGCTGCAGGTACTTGTATCCGAGGTCGGCGGCCACGCGCGGAAATTCCAGCAGGCTGTGGCTGTGATGGAAAGGGGTGGGGTCCAGGGCGATTTTCATGGTCACTCCTTTGTGGTTTAGAAAACTTCGATGGTGCCTGCAAGAAGGCGGCCCGCCGGCTGCTGCCGACAGACCGCCTCGTGGTTTGCAGGAGCTGTTAGTTGTAGAGGTCCGGCTTGGCGTTGAGCTGGACCTTGACCTTTGCGCCCGACTTCTGGGCCTCGACGCCGGCCTCGCAGCAGGCAGCGGTGGCGTAGCCGTCCCAGGCGGTGGGGCCGCCGATTTCGCCACGGCGGGCAGCGTCCGCCCAGGCCTGGACCTCGACGTCATACGCCGCGCCGAAGCGCTCCTCGAAGCCGGGGCTGACCGAGCCGCCCCAGCGGCCGGCCGACTGGACGTACGGTCCGGCGTCGCCGCCGATGCTCACGATGCCGTTCTCGAAGGAGGCCTGCGTGGCCACCTGGTAGCCAAACTTGGCGTTAACGTAGATCTCGACGTCGGCCAGGACGCCGGATTCGGTTTCGAGCAGGACGTGCTGCGGATCGTGCTGGCCGTTCGGGGCATTGCGGGTGGCTTTGCCCAGCCGGACCTGCACGGAGGTGATTTCCTCTCCCGTGAAGAAGCGGATGGCGTCGAATTCGTGGACCACGGAGTCGTTGATGAGCATCTCATTGGTGAACCCCGGAGGTGTGGTGGGGTTGCGGTGCTGGTGGTGGAGCATCAGCAGCTCACCCAGTTCGCCGTCGCGGATGACGGAGACCAGGGCCGCGTACTCGGCGTCGAAGCGGCGCATAAAGCCCACCTGGATGCGCTTGTGGCCCAAGGCCGTTTCGGCCTGGACAACCTTCCACGCACTTTCGGCGTCAGGGGTGAGCGGCTTTTCGCAGAGGATCGGGAAGCCCTTCTCCAGCGCCTTATACAGGATTTCCTCATGGAGGAAGCCCGGCGTGGCGATCAGCAGGGCGTTGACGTCGCCGTTGTTGAGCGCCTCGTCGGCGCTGGCCAGGGCCACGGCGCCGTCGATCCCTTCGATGGCGGCCTGCGCCCGGGAGAGGTCGACGTCGACGACGGCGGCCACTTCAGTGCCGTGGATGCGGGTGCTGAGCCGCTTGATGTGGTCCGCACCCATGCGACCTGCGCCGATGACGGCAACGCGGAGAATGTCAGTCATTGTTCTGTCCTTAGGTATCGGGGGCTGGCGGAAGCTGGTGCCAGCTGACGGCGGTGCTTCTAGCTGACGGTGGTGCGGGAGCCGCAGGAGAGCAGGAAGTTGCGGGTTCGCTTGGCGATGGGCATCGGCACGTCGAACGCCACGGGGTACATGTCCTGTTCCACGATGCCGAAGATCGGGCGGTTGAGCCCTTCGACGGCATCAATCACGGCGCGGAGGTCCGGGAGGCCGTTCGGCGGTTCGGTCATGACGCCGGCCAGGTTGGCTGCGGCCCAGGTCAGGTTTTCCTCGTTGACCTGCTTGAGGATCTCCGGGTTGATCTGCTTCAGGTGCAGGTAGCCGATCCGGTCCGGGTAGTTTTTGATCAGTTCCAGGCTGGACGCGCCGCAGTACTCGGCGTGCCCGGTGTCCAGGCACAGGTTCAGGTACTGCGGATCCGTGGCGGCCAGCAGCGTCTCGATATCCTCCTGCGCGCCGACATGGGAGTCGGCATGCGAGTGGAACTGCTGCTTCAGGCCGAAGTCCTCAAGTAGGGTCTTTCCCAGGCGGTTGTGCCCGGCGAACAGATCGCTCCAGGCCTTCTCGGTGAGCTGGCCGCTTTCCACCGCCTCGCCGGTCACATCATCACGCCACATGGCCGGAATGACCACCATGTGCTCCCCGCCCATGGCTGCGGTGAGCTCGGCGACCTTGCGGGCGGGTTCCCAGGCAGACTCCCACTGGTCCAGCCCGCGGTGGAAGGCGGTGAAAACCGTACCGGCGGTGACCTTCAGGTCGCGCTGCTTCAGTTCCTCCGCGAGCCGGGCGGGGTCATTGGGCAGGTAGCCGTAGGGGCCCAGCTCGATCCACTTGTAGCCGGATTCGGCCACTTCATCGAGGAACCGTTCCCAGGGGGTCTGCTGGGGGTCGTCGGCGAACCACACTCCCCAGGAGTCAGGCGCGGTGCCGATGATGAGCTTGTTCTCAGTCATAGCTTAATCCTTCTCCTCGATTGCCCCGTAAGGGCCCTTTTGGAGGCTCAGAACGGCGGTTACGGAGCAATCGATGGGTGTGAGCGGGGTCAGTTGGAGGGGAAGTTGTAGGAGGCGCCGGAGGCGTGGGTGGGTTCGGGCCAGCGTGAGGTGACGACCTTGCCGCGGGTGTAGAAGGAGACGCCTTCGGGGCCGTAGATGTGCTTGTCGCCGAAGAGGGATGCTTTCCAGCCGCCGAAGGAGTGGTAGGCCACTGGAACGGGCAGGGGCACGTTGATGCCGATCATGCCTACGGTCACGGAGCGCTGGAACTTGCGGGCGTGGGCTCCGGAGGAGGTGAAGATGGCGGTGCCGTTGCCGTAGGGGTTGGAGTTGATCAGTTTGATGCCGGCGTCCAGGTCTTCAACGCGGACGACAACGAGGACCGGTCCGAAGATTTCCTCGGTGTAAGCGGTCATCTCGGTCTTGACGTGGTCCAGGACGGTGGGGCCCACCCAGAAGCCTTCCTCGTGGCCGGGAACGACGAGGTCGCGCCCGTCCACTACCATCGCCGCGCCGGCGGCCTCGGCTTCGGTCACGATCCGTACGATGCGGTCCTTGGACGCCGGGGTGATGACCGGGCCCATTTCGGCGTCGGGCGCTGTGCCGTTGTTGACCTTCACGGCCAGGGCCCGTTCTTCGACCTTGTTGACGAGCAGGTCGGCAGCTTCGCCCACGGCGACGGCGACGGAGATGGCCATACAGCGTTCCCCGGCGGAGCCGAACGCGGCGGCGGCGAGGTGGTCCGCGGCGTTGTCCAGGTCCGCGTCGGGCATGATGATGGCGTGGTTCTTCGCGCCGCCCAGGGCCTGGACGCGTTTGCCGTGTTTGGTGGCGGTCTCGTGGACGTACCTCGCGATCGGGGTGGAGCCGACGAAGGAGATGCCGTCCACGTCCGGGTGGGTCAGGAGACCGTCCACTGTTTCCTTGTCACCGTGCAGGACCTGGAACACGCCGTCGGGCAAGCCGGCCTGCTTCCACAGCTTGGCCAGCAGCATCGAGGCGGACGGGTCGCGCTCTGAGGGCTTAAGAATGAAGGCGTTGCCGGTGGCGATGGCCATCGGCGCCATCCACAGCGGCACCATGACAGGGAAGTTGAACGGCGTGATGCCGGCGACGACGCCCAGGGGCTCGCGGAAGGAGAACACGTCGATGCCGGTGGAGACCTGGTCCGAGTAGTCGCCCTTGAGCAGCGTCGGGATGCCGCACGCGAACTCCACAACTTCCAGGCCGCGGCCTATCTCGCCCTTGGCGTCCGAGAGGACTTTGCCGTGCTCTGCGGTGACCAGCTCGGCGAGGTCGTCCACGTGGGCAGCGACGAGTTCGCGGAACTTGAACAGCACGGCGGTCCGCTTGGCCAGGGAGATGTCACGCCAGGAATCGGCGGCTTTGCGGGCGGCGGCGACGGTGGCGTCCAGGTCCGCCCGGTTCGCCAGCCGCAGCTCACCGGACACGGTGCCGGTGGCGGGGTTGTAGACGGGCTGGGTGCGGGTGCCGTCGCCGGGCGTTTCCGTGCCGTTGATGAAGTGGTTGATGGTGGTGATCTCTATGGTGGTGGCAGTCATGGGACTCTTCCTTGAGTTGTCAGCGTGTGGGGGCGGGAGGGGAGGACTGTCAGCCCAGCAGCTTCCGCTGGCGGCTCTTGTGCTCCGTGTAGGTCTCGAAGGCCTGCTTGGTGGAGTCCAGTTCGGAGACCTGGGAGACGGGAACGTCCCACCAGGACTCGGAGGACGGGGCGTCCAGCAGCGGGTCGGATTCGACGTGGATCAGGATGGGCCCGCCCTTTTCGGGGGCGGCTTTCGCGTCGCGGATGGCCTGTTCGAGTTCGGCGATGACCTTCTGGCCCGGTTCGATCCGGATGACTTTCACGCCCAGGGACTCGGCGTTCAGGGCCAGGTCCACCGGCAGGGTTTCGCCCTCATCGAAGCTGTGCTGCTCCTCGTCCAGCGCCCGGTACTGGGTGCCGAACCGCTGCGAACCAAGCGATTCGGAGAGCGAGCCGATGGAGGCGTAGCCGTGGTTCTGGATCAGGACCACGATCAGCTTGATCCGTTCGGCGACCGCGGTGACCAGTTCGGTGTGCATCATCAGGTAGGACCCGTCCCCCACCATCACGACGACGTCACGCTGGGTCCCGCCGCGAGCGGCCTCCGCCAGGGCTGCCCGCTTGACGCCGAGCCCGCCGGGAATTTCGTAGCCCATGCAGGAGTACGCATATTCCACGTGGTAGCCGAACGGGTCACGGACCCGCCACATCTTGTGCAGATCCCCCGGCAGGGAACCGGCGGCGCAGACCACCACATCCTCCGCGTCCATCGCCCGGGACGTGGCCCCGATGATCTCGTTCTGCGCCGGCAACGGGGTGAACCGGGTGTCGAACGCCTCATCCACGGTCGCGTCCCAGCGCTGCTTCTCCGCCGCAACCGTCCGTTCCAGGTCCGCGCCAACACGGTAACCGCCCAGGGCTGCGTTGAGCTTAACCAGGGCCTTGCGTGCATCGGCTACGATCGGCAGCGAGGTGCCGTGCTTGTACGCATCGATCGGGGCGACGTTGATGTTGATGAACTTCACGTCCGGGTTCTGGAACGCCGTCCGGGATGCGGTGGTGAAGTCCTCATAGCGGGTGCCGATCCCGATAATCAGGTCCGCCTCGGCGGCAAGCGCGTTTGCCGCCGTCGTCCCGGTGGAACCGATGGCGCCGAGGGAGAACTTGTGGTCCCAGGGCAGGACGCCGACGCCGGCCTGGGTGTTGCCCACCGGGATCCCGGTCAGCTCGACGAACTTCCCCAGTTCCTCGTTCGCGAAGGCGTACAGGACGCCGCCGCCGGCGATGATCAGCGGGCGCTTCGCGGCGCGGATGGCTTCCGCGGCGCGGGCGATGTCGTCGTCGTCGGCGTCCGGGCGGCGGATCCGCCACTCACGCTCGGCCAGGAACTCCTCCGGAACGTCGAAGGCCTCGGCCTGGACGTCTTGCGGCAACGAAATGGTGACAGCACCGGTTTCGGCCGGGTCTGTCAGGACCCGCAGTCCGTGGTGGAACGCTGAGAACAGCTGCTCAGGACGGGAGACCCGGTCGAAGAACTTGGACAGCGGCCTGAAGGCGTCATTGACCGTGATGTCGTAGGCGTAGGGCTGCTCCAGCTGCTGAAGCACGGGGTCGGCGGCACGGGTGGCGAAAGTATCGCTGGGCAGCAGCAGCACGGGCAGGCGGTTGGTGGTGGCCAGCGCCGCACCGGTGAGCAGGTTCGAGGAACCCGGGCCAATGGAGGTGCTGATGGCGAAGGTCTGCCGGCGACGGGTGTGGCGGGCGTACCCGACGGCCTGGTGCGATTGGGCCTGCTCGTTGCGTCCCTGGTAGTAGGGCATGATCGTTGGATCGAGGTGCTGGTACTGCTTAAGGGCCTGGCCGACGCCGGCCACGTTGCCGTGCCCGAAGATGCCAAAGGTGCCGGGGATCAGCCGCTCACGGTAATCGGTGCCGCTGATCCGGTCAACGGTGTACTGCTTGGAAAGGTATTCGACGACGGCCTGGGCGACGGTCATTCTGCGGGTGCCCGATGCACTTTTCATGTCCATGGGAGGCTTCTACTCCAATCCTTCTGGGGCGTGGTTGAGGAGTGAGGCGGCCGCGGCGACGGCGCCGGCAACATCGCCGTCCTGTGGGTAGAGGAGGGTCCTGCCGACGGTAAGACCTTGCACACCTGGCAGTGCCAGCGCTGCTTCCCAGGTGGCGAACACCTGGTCCTGGGAATTATCCGGGTCACCGCCCAACAGGACCGTTGGCATGGTGGTAGCGGCCATGACGCGCTCCATGTCAGCTACAACTGGAAGCTTCATCCAGGTGTAGGCGCTGGTGGAGCCCAGGCCCTCGGCGATGGCCACTGACTTGATGACGGCGTCAGTGGAAAGGTCATTCCGGACCTTGCCTTTTTCGCGCACGGACAGGAATGGCTCCACCATCGCGATCAGCTTGCGTTCGGCCAGGGAGTCGATGGCCTTCGCCGTGGCCTCCAGCATGGCAACAGTGTCCGGGTCACCGAGGCAAATGCGGGTCAGCATCTTCCCGCCGTCGGCTCCCAGTGCCTGCAGGGCCGCCGCAGTATGCCCGGTGAAACGGTCATCGATTTCGTTCACCAGACCGGAAAGGCCGCCTCGGTTCATGGAACCGAAAACGAGTTTTCCTTCGAGGGCTCCGAGCAGGAGCAGATCATCCATGATGTCAGGCGAGGCGAGGATGCCGTCCACAGCCGGGTTGGCCAGCGCAATCTGCAGGCGGTCCAGAAGCTGGCGGCGGTCTGCCATCGCTACCGGGTCACTTCCCACGGCGAGTGCTCCACGGGCCGGATGGTCGGCAGCAACAATGAAGTTCTGCCGGCCTGCCTTGAGGCCGGGGTGGCGGCGGCGTGAGTGCGCTGCGCGGGCGATCGCTTCAGGATCTTCCAGGCGGATGGTACTCAGATGGGCGTAGCGGCGGGGGTCGTCATCAAGCGCCAGGGCCGCGGCGCCAAGATTAATAGTCACAGTGCTGCTCCTTCGGTGGCGAGGCTTTCATTGCCGGGCCGGCCCGGCAGCAAGCGGCCGCGTTCGCTAAGCAGCGCGGTGACCTCTTCCGGCGTCGGCATGGCGTCGGCGCAGGACAGGCGGGAGGCCACAATAGCTCCGGCCGCATTGGCGTAATCGAGGACCTGGGCAAGCGGCCAGCCCGAAAGCAGCCCGTGGCAGAATGCGCCGCCGAACGAATCACCGGCACCCAGCCCGTTGACAGTTTCGACGGGAACAGGGGCGGAGACTACGCGCTCGGTGCGGGTCTTGGCCATCACGCCTTCGGGACCCAGCTTGACGACGGCGATTTCCACGCCGGCCGCCAGAAGCCTGTCTGCCTGTTCGTCGGGGGTACCTTCCCCCACGGCTACCGCGCACTCCCTGTCATTGCCGATGGCGACAGTGACGTGGGGCAGAACCTTGGCCACCTCGGCCCTGGCTTCGGCCTCCGACGACCAGAACATGGGTCGGTAGTCCAGATCCAGGATGGTGTATTGTCCTTCAGCCAGTCCGGCACGGGGACGGGCTTCATGGGCCCGGATGTGGGCTTCACGGCTGGGCTCCTGGCAAAGCCCTGTCACAGTGGACCAGAAGATGCCAGCGTCCCTGACCGCGTCAAGGTCCAGTTCCCCGGCTTTGATCTGCAGGTCAGGGGCAGTGGGGAAGCGTCCGTAGAAATAAAGGGGGAAATCCTCCGGCGGCTTGATCGCACAGAAGGTGACCGCCGTCGGCCACTCCCTCACAGGGGTGACAAAGGAATCATCCACGTTGAATTTGCGGAGCTCGCGGTGAAGGTAGACACCGAATGCATCGTCGCCTGTGCGGGTGATGACGGCTGTGCGGCGTCCATGCCTGGCTGCGGCGACAGCCACGTTGGAGGGGGAACCGCCGAGATATTTTCCAAAGGACGTGACATCCTCCAGATCAACGCCGATGTCGTTCGGGTAGATATCAACGCTGATGCGCCCGATCGTAAGAAGTTCGTGGGCCACTGTGATCGCGTACCTTTCTGGATTCAACTCGGTACCTGTGACGGCTGGAGCTTTCGTATCTGGCGCCCCCCGTGAGCGGGAACACACCACCACTTTGCCCTAAAATCAATGTCCTGTCAAAGGTTTGTGCTGACATATTTACAACGAGACGGACGGCCTATTAACCGCCCTGCCCCGACTTACTTCCCGGGCACGGGGAGTTCGCCGGTGACGTACTGGGCGCGGCCGAAACCAAATGACCAGTCACCGGAACCGTTCTCCACATACCCAATGAAGACGTCCTCCCCGGCCACCCCGACAGCATGGAGCTTTTCCGCGATGGCTGCATAGAGTGACTGCTTCGCCTCTTGGGTCCGGCCAGCTTGGGTAAAGATCTGGATCATCATCACATCAGGCGTCCGCTCGAATCCCAGCCCTGCATCCTGGGCAACGATCTGGCCCTGCGTGTGTTCTGTCAGGACATGGAAGTAGTCACGCTCGGGTATCCCATATTCGGCCAGGATCGCATCATGGATCCCGCGACTGAGGCGGCCCAGGTCCTCCGGGCTGCGCCCCCGGTTTACATCAATACGAACAAGCGGCATCTCAGCTCCCTTGGAAATAGTTTGTCCTGACATACTAACAAGGAAAGGGTGATCGTGGAAAGTCACTCTTACTGGCCCTTCCAAAATCGAACTCTTCGGCGTAGGCTTAAACAACCAAAAGGTTGATAAATGAATTAGTTGATTACGTGAAGGGCCTGACCACTATGAGCTCGGACGATGCACCCCTGGACTCGGCCTTTATGGCCCTGGCCGATCCGGTGCGGCGCAGCATCATCGCCCGGCTGAGCAGGGGTCCGGCCACCGTGAACGAACTCGCGGAACCCTTTGCGATCACCAAGCAGGCGGTCTCAAAGCACATCCAGGTCCTCGAGCAGGCGCAGCTGGTCACGCGGACCCGCGACGCGCAGCGCCGGCCCGTTCACCTGAACCCCGCACGGTTGGAGGCGCTCACCGCATGGATCGACCAATACCGGTTGGTCCGCGAAGGGCAGTTCCGCGGCCTCGACTCCGTGCTCCAATCCAGAGCTGCAGCAAGCGGCAGGCAGGAAAAGGACCCATCATGAGCAATCCCTTGAAACTCAGCGTTCCGGAAGGTGTCCCCTTCATCGATTACGAGCGCGAGTTCGAATTTCCGGTTTCGGACGTCTTCCGTGCCCACAAGGAACCGGACCTGATCGTTCAGTGGCTTGGCCCGCGTGGCTACAAGATGGACATCGACCACTACGATTTCCGAACCGGCGGCAGCTACAGCTACCTGCACACCGGGCCCGAAGGACAGCCCTACGAGTTCAAGGGCATCTTCCACACCGTCCGCGAGAACGAGTTCGCCATCCAGACCTTCGAGTTCGGCGGCTACCCGGATGTCGTCAGCCTGGAGTTCATGACCTTTGAGGACCTCGGCAACGGACGCACCCGCCTAAAGGGCCACTCCGTGTACCCCAGCCTGGAGGCCCGCGAGGGCATGGCACAGTCCGGCATGGAGGGCGGCATGACCGAAGGCTACGAGCGGCTGGATGAGCTCCTGAGCGGCGCCAAAGTGTAGGACCTGAAAGTACGTCGTACCTTAAACAGCAACGCGGGGTCACTTACGGCCCATCCAATGGTATGGAATGGGCGGAAAGTGACCCCGCGTTGCTCTTGGTGCTTTGTAACCTAGAGGGCTGCGTAGACTTCGCGCAGCAGCTTGGCGGTCTCGGACGGCGTCTTGCCGACCTTGACGCCCGCAGCCTCGAGGGCTTCCTTCTTGGCCTGGGCGGTTCCGGCGGAACCGGAGACGATGGCGCCGGCGTGGCCCATGGTCTTGCCTTCAGGAGCGGTGAAGCCTGCAACGTAGCCGACAACCGGCTTGGTGACGTTGGCCTTGATGAAGTCAGCGGCGCGCTCTTCGGCGTCGCCACCGATTTCGCCGATCATCACGATCGCCTTGGTCTCGGGGTCAGCCTCGAATGCAGCCAGGGCATCGATGTGCGTGGTGCCGATGATGGGGTCGCCGCCGATGCCGATGGCGGTGGAGAAGCCGAGGTCGCGCAGTTCGTACATCATCTGGTAGGTCAGGGTGCCTGACTTCGAGACCAGGCCGATGGGGCCCTTGCCCGTGATGTTGGCCGGGGTGATGCCGACCAGGGCTTCACCCGGGGTGATGATGCCGGGGCAGTTCGGGCCGATGATGCGGGTGACCTGGTTGCCGTCGGCGTCAACCGTGGACTGGGCCAGCGCCCAGAATTCAGCAGAATCCTGGACCGGAACACCTTCGGTGATGACGACGACCAGGCCGATGCCTGCCTCGATGGCTTCCACCACGGCGTCCTTGGTGAATGCCGGCGGAACGAAGACGATGGAGACGTCTGCGCCGGTTTCAGCCATGGCTTCCTTGACGGTGCCGAAGACGGTGATTTCGTTGTCGCCGTGCAGGACGGTGGTGCCGGCCTTGCGCGCGTTGACGCCGCCAACAATGTTGGTGCCGGCCTTCAGCATCAGGGCGGTGTGCTTGGTGCCTTCGCCGCCGGTGATGCCCTGGACGATGACCTTGGAGTCCTTGTTCAGATAGATAGACATGGTGTGTCCCTTTACTTAGCTGCGTTGGCGAGCTCGGCAGCCTTGTCGGCGCCCTCGTCCATGGTGGCGGCCAGGGTAACCAGCGGGTGGTTGGCCTCGGCCAGGATGCGGCGGCCTTCCTCAACGTTGTTGCCGTCGAGGCGGACTACCAGCGGCTTGTTGGCGGAGTGGCCCAACTCGGCCAGAGCACCGACAATGCCCTTGGCGACGGCGTCACACGCCGTGATGCCACCGAAGACGTTCACGAACACGGACTTGACCTGCTCGTCGCCCAGGATGACGTCCAGTCCTGCAGCCATGACCTCGGCGGACGCTCCACCGCCGATGTCCAGGAAGTTGGCGGGCTTGACGTTGCCGTGGTTTTCACCGGCGTAGGCAACAACATCCAGCGTGGACATGACCAGGCCTGCACCGTTGCCGATGATGCCCACTTCACCGTCCAGCTTGACGTAGTTCAGGTCCTGCGCCTTGGCCTTGGCTTCGAGGGGGTCAGCAGCGTCCTTGTCTTCAAGGTGTGCGTGCTTGGGGTGGCGGAAGTCAGCGTTCTCGTCCAGGGAGACCTTGCCGTCCAGTGCCACGATCTCGCCCGCGCCGGTCTTGACCAGCGGGTTGACCTCAACCAGGGTGGCGTCTTCCTTCTTGAAGACGTCCCAGAGCTTGAGGATCACGGCGGCGACCTTGCCGCGCAGTTCCTCAGCGAAGCCTGCGGCGGCGACGATTTCGTCCGCCTTCGCCTGATCGATTCCAACGGCCGGGTCAATGGCGATCTTGGCCAGCGCTTCCGGGCGTTCGACGGCGAGCTGTTCGATTTCCATGCCGCCTTCAACCGAGCACATGGCCAGGTAGTTGCGGTTGGCCCGGTCCAGCAGGACGGAGAAGTAGTATTCCTCGGCGATGTCGGCGCCCTGGGCAATCATCACCTTGTTGACGGTGTGGCCCTTGATATCCATGCCCAGGATGTTGGTGGAGTGCGCAAGTGCCTCATCGGCAGTCTTGGCAACCTTCACGCCGCCGGCCTTACCGCGGCCACCGGCCTTAACCTGGGCCTTGACGACAGTTACGCCGCCGATCTTCTCGGCTGCTGCCTTTGCTTCTTCTGGGGTGTACGCCACGATGCCAGCAAGCACGGGTACACCGTGCGCCTCGAACATATCGCGCGCCTGGTATTCAAACAGGTCCACGGTTTAGTGTCCTTCTACGTCGAAGTAGTTTCTGTCCAGTCGGACACCATCGAAGACGATGACCGGGCTGCGGATTGCAAGCGCCTGCAACTGTTGGAAACGAGCCACACGGCGCAATGCTCCTTTCGGAACTCTAGTCCTTTCTGGGGACCGGCCCGTCCCAGAGTACAGCTTATGTGAGTAATGACACTATTCTATCTAGCGTAGAAAAGCCGCGGAATTACGGGGTTTTTGGTAGTGCGGCCGGTGCCGGTGAGGGCTTGTCCGTGGCCTTGGAAATAAGTTCGTAGCGGTCCCGTGCGACAAAAAACGCGACGCCGGCAGAGACGTTTCCGCATGCCACCCCGCCGTTATACGCCCCACAGCGCAGGCCGTTCCGTTCGATGTTCCGGCCTTCCGGCAGCACCAGCAACTGGGTGAGGGGTCCGCTTTTGGTTCCGTTCGGTCCGTAGGCGGCTTCCATCTGCGTGACACCGGAACGGCATTCCCCGTAGCTGGCCATGTCCGGGCTCAGCAGCGCTGTTCCACCCAAGTAACCAAGGCCGGTGCCTGCGCAGTCATCCTTGATATCGCCCGATGCAGGTTTGGCGTACGCGGCGAGTTCACAGTGCGCCACGGGAACGGTGGCGAGCTTGTTGTTGACCGGGTCGCTGAAGCTGTTCGCCTCGTACGGAAGGTTGATGTGCTCACCGCGTGCTGATGTCAGGGAGCAGACCACATTGTGGTCTGTCGTGATGAAGGACAAGACACCCTCGCCGGCGGAATAGCCCGCGGCATCCACCAGGGCGGCCTGTTCCAGCTGATCCAGCGGGGCCAATGGCGGCGGCGGCACGTAGCCGGGGTCCACTACTGTGATGCTGCAGGCCGTCCCAGCCAGCAGGAAGAGGGCGGCCAGGATCCCCAGTTCAGTCCGTCGCATGGGCTCCATTATGCGCCATTCGCGGTGGCGTCAGCCGCCGGCGGCGCTCCCTGCACTCTCGACGACGTCAGCGGCCGCCTCGACGGGATCCTGGGAATCGAACTGCTCACGCATCTGCCGGGCCCGGTTTTTCCAGCCGGGATCCGCCAGGACGTCTTTGACTGCGTTCGCGATGTCGGCCGGTTTGGGTGACTCTGTCCTGAGGTTGATGCCCACGCCGGCGTATTCCACCCTCGCGTTGACGTCGCTTTTGCCCTCATTGACGCCGGAGACCACCAGGGGAACGCCCTTGGACAGGCTGAGTTGTACGCCGCCAAAACCTCCGTTGCTGATGAATACGTCGGTGAACTCCAAGACCTTGGCGAAATCGACGTAGTCCCTCACGATGATGTTGGGCTGGGGGTAGCGAGCCTTGAGTTCTTCCGTGCCACGGCCGCCCGTTGCCACGATCACCAGCGCTTCCATATCCTTTACCGCCTCAAGTGCGGGGACGATGAGCTTGTTCTGGTCCTCGTTGTCCACCGTTCCCTGCGTCACCAGCAGGGTGGTGGGATAGGCCGGCCACCCGTCGTCGCCGTCTGCTTCCTGATCGGCTGGGTGAGGGGCGCGGTAGGGCAGCAGGGCCCCGACGTAATGCACCTTCGGGTTCACGTTCCGCCGGGGAAAGTCAAACGACTCGGGGCCTGTCTGAATGATGGCTTCGGAGCAGCGGTAGGGCTCGTCAGTCAGCCGACCTGCGCGGGGTACCTCCTGCCCGTATGTCGCGTGCTGGCGCCGGTAACTCTGGTTGGCGGGCCTGAGAATGACCTTGTCCGACAGCAGCCCCGCGGCAGCTTGCAGAACCTTTTCCGCAGGGTTCCGGGGTGGTTTGAATCCAAAAAACAGCGGCGGCACCAATGGATCACTTTCCATGTTCGGAATCGCCACGAAGTTCACCAGGGGTTTGCCCATCAGATGGGATACCAATCTGTGAATGAACATGGAACTGTCCGCCACCGCGACGTCGAAGGGAAAGTCCTGGTGCAATTCGCGGATGTCCTCAAAAAAGTTGCTGACGTTACTGGCAAAGACCTTTTCGCCGTCGAAGCCTATAGCCCGCGGGCCCTTGAGTTTGGCCCGTTCAGGGTAGAGCTCGTTCAGGTTGTCCGCCCGGTGCTCGATGGCCCGGCGGAAGGGAAAGTGCTGGATGCCGAGGTCCTGGAGCTTCCGGGTAAAGACGGGGCCCGTGTACCAGGCAACGTCATGGCCGCGTTCCCGGAGCCGTACCGCAACGGCGGTCATCGGGTTGAAGTGGCCGTCGACGGCCTGGCTGGCGAACAGGATCTTCATGGTTCCGCTCCGACGTGTCCCGCATGGTCCCCCGGCCTGCAGGGAAAGGGTCACTGAACCATAGTCCGGCGGGAACGTCACCGGCAAGGGTTATCGCCGACAAGGCGGCCACCCGCGGCACCCGGCCACGGCGGTGTTCGTGGATTCTGCCGTGTGTCGATTTTTTGGGCTGCTATGCGTCCAGTTTGGTCAGCGGAGCGTAGCGCAGCAGGAGCCGCTTCTCCCCGACGTCGAACTTCACCTTGGCGACGGTCTTGTCCCCGGCACCTTCCAAGGCGAGCACTGTGCCGTTGCCGAAGCTCGTGTGGTTGACTTTGTCCCCCACGCTGACGGCAAGCACTTCCTTCTGCGGCTGGACGCGGTTCTTCGCAATGGCGGCCGGGACATCGGCGTTGAAACCGGCACTGGAATCCGCACCCGCGCCCCTGGCTGTGCCTGCACCCCAGAAGGAACCGCCATACCTGCTTGAGCCGATGGACGCGCCGCTCCCCCAGCCTCCGGACTGCCGGCTGGTGCCTTCGCGTTTCCATTCCACCAGTTCGGAGGGAATCTCTTCGAGGAACTGGCTGGCAGGGTTGTACTGGCTCTGGCCCCACATGTTGCGGACCTCGGAGCGGGTAACGTAAAGCCGCTTGCGGGCACGGGTCAGGCCCACGTAGGCTAGCCGGCGTTCCTCAGCGAGTTCCTTCGGGTCCGTGGCGGAGCGCTGGTGCGGGAAGAGCCCGTGTTCCATGCCGGTCAGGAACACGACAGGGAATTCCAGTCCCTTGGCGGTGTGGAGGGTCATCAGCGTGACCACGCCCAGCCGCTTGGCCTCGGCGACTGCCGCATCGATATCAGCCCCGGGGGCATCTGGAATCTGGTCGGCGTCGGCCACGAGGGACACCTGCTCCAGGAACGCGCCAAGTGAGCCTTCGGGGTTCTCCTGTTCATATTCACGCACGACGGCGACCAGTTCAGCCAGGTTCTCCACGCGGGACTCGTCCTGTGGATCAGTGCTGGAACGCAGCCCTGCGAGGTACCCGGTCTGTTCCAGGACGGCTTCAAGGGCAGCGGCCGCGCCGGAGCCGGAGGCGACTTCGGCGAGGTCGTCGAGGAGTTTGACGAACCCCAGGACTGCATTGACGGAGCGGGTGGCCATGCCCGGTGCTTCTTCGGCGCGCCGGGCCGCGGCCATGAATGACATCCGCTCCCGCTGGGCCAGCGCCGCCACGGCGCCCTCGGCGCGGTCACCGATGCCGCGCTTAGGTTCGTTGAGCACGCGGCGGAGGTTGACGTCGTCGTCCGGATTGACCAGGACCCGCAGGTAGGCCAGCGCGTCCTTGATTTCCTTGCGTTCGTAGAAGCGGGTGCCGCCCACCACTTTGTACGGCAGGCCCACCCGGACCAGCACGTCCTCGATGGAGCGGGACTGGGCGTTGGTGCGGTAGAAGATGGCGACGTCCCCGGGGCGGAGGTTGTCCTCGTCCTGGAGCCGGTCGATTTCCTTGGCGATGAACTGGGCTTCGTCGTGCTCGTTTTCACCCACGTAGCCGATGATCTTGTGGCCCTCGCCTTCGGCGGTCCACAGCCGCTTCTCGGGACGGTTCGGGTTGCGGGAGATCACGGAGTTGGCTGCGGTGAGGATGTTTTGGGTGGAACGGTAATTCTGCTCCAGCTTGATGGTGCGGGCTTCCGGATAGTCGTTCTCGAATTCCACGATGTTGCGGATGTCCGCCCCGCGGAAGGCGTAGATGGATTGGTCCGAGTCGCCCACAACGGTGAGCTCGGACGCACCGGGGCCTTCGCCCACGATTTCGCGCACCAGCGCGTACTGGGCGTGGTTGGTGTCCTGATACTCGTCCACCAGGACGTGGCGGAACCGGCGGCGGTAGGAATCCGCGAGGGCCGGGAAGGCCCGGAACATGTAGACGGTCTCGGCGATGAGGTCGTCGAAGTCCATGGCGTTGGCCTGCCGCAACCGCTGGGTGTAGCCCTTGAAGACGTCCGCCACGGCGCTTTCGAAGGGGTCACTGAAGTTGGCGGCTGAGGCGAAGGAGTCAGCGTCAATGAGTTCGTTCTTGAGCGCGGAAATCTTGTGCTGGATGGCTTTGGGGGCGAACTTCTTGGGGTCCAGGTCCAGGCTCTTGGACACCTGTGTGACCAGCCGCAGCGAGTCTGCGGAGTCATAGATGGAGAAGTTCGATTTCAGGCCCACGTTGGCCGCTTCCTGGCGCAGGATGCGGACGCAGGAGGAGTGGAAAGTGGAGATCCACATGATCTTGGCGCGGCCGCCAACCAGCGCTTCGATGCGCTCGCGCATTTCCGCGGCGGCCTTGTTGGTGAACGTGATAGCCAGGATCTCGCCGTGATGCGCCCGGCGGGTGGCGATAAGGTAGGCGATCCTGTTGCTGAGCACTCTGGTTTTTCCTGAACCGGCGCCGGCAACGATCAGCAGTGCGCTGCCTGCATGCTTGACGGCTTCTTCCTGCTGCGGGTTGAGCCCCTGCAGCAGTTCAGCAGCATTCGGCCTGTGATGGCCTTCATGGCGGTTTACCTCGGCACGCTGGGCGTCCGGCTGATGATTGCCCGGCTGATGCTCGCCTGCCTGATGGTCGCTTGCCCAGCCGACGGCTTTTTCCGCGGCGCGCCCGGAGCCGCCGCCGCCATATCCGGCGTCAGCAGCAAGGCCCTCGCCACGTGACTTGGTGAGGGCTGAGGCCGCGGGAGTGGCCTTGAACGGTCCGTCAGAGTACGGGTCAAACAACATATCCATGGTGCCTACAAGTCTAGGCGGTGGGGCCGACACTCACTTCCAGCCTGTGGATTACGTGGTGACCGAGCCGGACTCAAGGGCGGCACGCAACTCCCGGACCGCCGTCGTGCCTCCTGCCATGAACCACTCCAGGCCGTTGACCCGGACGGTGTCCGTGGCGCCGCCGGCAGCGCGGACAATAGCCTTGCCGGGAAGCCAGTCCCACTCCGGGCAGCTGTGCTGGAACCAGCAGCCCAGCTGCCCGTCCGCAACACGGCCCAGGTCGCAGGAGCCGGAACCGAGCATCCTCAGCGCCGCCGCCGACGTTGCGGCCGCGTGCCAGGGCATGGCGCAGAGCGGGTCTGCCAGCCAGCTGGGGTGGATATAGGTGGCGGCCCCGAATTCCGCCACCGCGGTGCTGTTTCGTGCCCCGCCGTTGTCATGGAAGACGGCGAGTGCCTGCCCGTTCAGTGTCGCCGGCCGGGATCCGCCGCCCAGCCAGAGTTTGTCCTCCTCAGGCTGGAAGATCGCTCCCAGCAGCACATCGGAGGAATCCTTGAGCGCAATGGCCGAGCACCAATAAGTCGAGCCATGCAGGAAGTTGTACGTGCCGTCCACCGGATCGATGACCCAGGTCCTGCCGCTGCTCCCCTGGACCGAGGCGCCCTCTTCGCCGAGGATCCCGTCTTCAGGGCGGCAGCGCTGCAGCTGCTCCAGCACATACGCCTCCGCGGCGTGGTCCGCCGCCGTCACGATGTCCGAGACCGAGGTTTTCTGCTGCGACTGCAGGCCCGCCATCCGCATGAGCAGTGCCAGCTGGCCTGCCTCACGCACCAGCGCGGACGCCAGCTGGTAGTCGTCCAATGCGGGGTCGAGTTCAACAGCGCTGTGCCTGCCAATGGTCATGGCTTCAGTTTATGGGGCGCGATAATGGTGCCATGGCCAAAACCCCAGCGCAGCGGATCAAGAAGCATGGCGACAGGGCGGCTGTTCCGCAGCACCACCTTCCGCCGGTGATCAATCCCACCGCCACGCGCTCTCCGCAGAATGCCACCCGGAATGCGCAGAACAACGGCAACCTGATCCTCATCGCCGGAGTCGTGGCCAGCCTGTTCCTCTTCTGGTACGTCCACCTGCTGACGCTGAACCAGCTCACCCAGCTCACCGGCGGGCTGGCCATGCCCGACTCCCTGCCGGGCGGCTTCGACACCGCTTACATCGGCCAGCTGCACGGCGTCATGGACGACGCCGCCCGCGGCCAGCTCAATTACGTGCACAAGACGGCCGGCACCCTGTTCCCGCTCATCTTCGGATTCACGTGGCTGCTGCTGATCGGCACCAACGTCACCCGGAAGCAGCTCCGGTGGGGCCTCTGGGCGGTCCCGCTGCTGTTCGTGGTGGTCCGGTTGTGGGGCAATGTTGCCGTCGATTCAGTCCTGGCTTCTGAAACGCCCGACGCCGGCCAGGTCGCGTTGGCGTCCGGCCTCACCGTTGCGGGGTGGGCGCTGCTGGTTCTCAGCCTGCTGGCC
This sequence comes from Arthrobacter pascens, assembly GCF_030816475.1. Classification (NCBI taxonomy): domain Bacteria; kingdom Bacillati; phylum Actinomycetota; class Actinomycetes; order Micrococcales; family Micrococcaceae; genus Arthrobacter; species Arthrobacter pascens. The sequence continues at coordinate 3,497,690 of NZ_JAUSXF010000001.1, forward strand.
GGGGCTGCGGTCTTCTTCCTGGGCGCCAAGACGCCCCTTCAGAGGCGGCCGCAGGGCGCGGACTCCGCTACGCAGCCAAAGTCGCCATAGCCCGCAAGTGCTTGCGGTGCCGGTGGACCCGCTGGGCGATAACCAGGCCTGACGTTGCCACGCCCAATGTGACCGGGTAGCCCATCAGCCGTTCGAGCGTGCCGGGCTCCGGGACGTGCATCTGTGTCAGGCCGCCGGTCACCAGTGCGGCGAGCGACGCCAGCCCGCACACCAGGATGAACCACCCCAGCGGGCTCTGGTTCAGCCACAGGATCCCGAGCAGCAGCACCGCCGCTGCGCCGGCAATGAAGTACATCAGAGCGCCGGTGTAGTGCCAGGTGGAGCCGGCATCTTCAGGCACCAGGCCCACCAGTATGGTGCCGGCTCCGGCGGTTCCGGTAAGCAGCCGGACCCAGAGTGCGGCAAGACGGTGTTTCCTGTGACGCCTTGGATGGATGACGGCACCCGGCCTCGCGGCGACACAGAGCAACCCGGAGCCCAGGAGCAGAGCGCCCAGGAGCATCCCCAGCCCCTGCACCACGAACGAGGCATTCATGAGCAAGTGCAGGGGAGAACAGACATCCCGGCCGTCATAGATCCCGCACTGAAGGGCGCCAAGATCGCTGATATAGCCCGTCCGGCGGTCGTACGGCCGGGGCCCGGCCCAGGCCCCTATCACTGCCGCTTCCGCGGCGAAATACTGCAGAACACTCAGGACTGACCACGCGCCGACGTATTGACGGGCGGAGGCGGTGTCCGGAATAAAGGCAACCGCGGGAGCGGAAGTCGGGGCTGTGCTCATGCCAAGAGCGTAGTACGGGCTCCCACCTTGTATGCTTGTATCCGTGTCCGGACGGACCGGCCCTGCCGGAACACCGGATGCGCGCCCTCGTAGCTCAGTGGATAGAGCACGGCTCTCCTAAAGCCGGTGTCGTTGGTTCGATTCCAATCGAGGGCACTTGAATCATCCTGACCCGGAGTTTGACCTCCGCGCCTACCTGCTCGGTATCGCCACCGCCCCGGCGGAAGCAGGGCGCTGGACAGTGCAGCGCCAGCTCCTGGACCGGGCGGCAGGCACCCAAGGAGCCTTTTCCGGCGTCGCGCGTTTCTCTGTAGCGGACGACGACGGCGGCCTGGCCTTCCGCGAGGAAGGCACCGTACGCTGGCCCTCCTTCGCCGGTCCCGCCTCCCGCGAATATCTGCTGAAGCCCGCCGGCCGCGCAGATGCCCTGGACGTGTTTTTTGCCGACGGACGGCCCTTCCACCGGATGAGCTTCAGCCCCGAGGCCAACCTGGACAGCCACTGGTGCGATCCGGACACGTACCGTGTCACCTACAGCTTTGATGGCCCGGACCGGTTCAGCTACGTATGGGACGTGCGCGGTCCCGGCAAAGATCTTTTACTGACGTCACGGCTTGAGCGGATAGGCTCGGAAGCGTGAACGCCCGAATCGTGGTCTCCGCCGTCTGTGTCTTCGATGCCGGCGGCCGGCTCCTGACCGTCCGCAAGCGCGGCACCGGAATGTTCATGCATCCGGGCGGAAAACCCGAGCCCGGGGAAACCGCCGTGCAGACGGCGGCACGGGAACTCGCCGAGGAAGTCGGCATTGTTGTTGAGCCGGGCGAACTCGAGCTGATGGGCGTCTGGATCGCCGCCGCCGCGAACGAGGCCGCCACGGACATCGAGGCTACAGTGTTCAGGGCGCCCGGGACCTGGACCGCACGTCCGTCAGCCGAGATCGCCGAGATCCGCTGGCTGGACCTCGCCGGCGAACTTCCGGCGGACCTTGCCCCGCTGCTCACGGAGCACATCCTCCCGGAGCTGGCGGCGGTTGAACGACCCTAGAACTCGGGTACGGCTTCCTCGACCACGGCTGTGGCCTCCGCAAACTGCGTGCGGTACAGCTCCGCATAGCGGCCGTCGGCTACCAGCAGTTCGGTGTGCGTTCCACGCTCCACGATCCGGCCGTCCTCCACCACCAGGATGACGTCTGCGGCACGGATGGTGGATAGCCGATGGGCAATCACGACGGCGGTGCGCCCCTCGAGCGCGGCACCCAGCGCCGCCTGCACGGCGGCTTCGTTCGTGGAGTCCAGCGCGGCCGTTGCCTCGTCCAGGATCACCACCCGGGGCTGCGAGATCAGCAGCCGGGCGATGGTGAGGCGCTGGCGTTCGCCACCCGAGAGCCGGTAGCCGCGCTCCCCCACCACTGTCTCCAGGCCGTCAGGCAGGGAGCGGATCATGGTCTCCAGCCTGGCCTGCCGAATGACGTCCCACATGTCATCCTCGGTGGCTTCGGGCCGGGCCAGGCGGAGGTTGGAGGCGATGGTTTCGTGGAAGAGATGGCCGTCCTGGGTGACCATGCCGAGCGTGTCACGCAGCGAGTCAAAGGTCACGTCCCGGACGTCCAAGCCGGTCCCCGGCATTGTTCCACTGAGCCGGACGGCGCCGGAATCGACGTCGTAGAGCCGGGAGAGCAGTTGCGCGATGGTGGACTTGCCTGCTCCCGAGGAGCCAACGAGCGCCACGGTCTGGCCCGGTTCGACCCTGAAGCTGATGCCGTGCAGGACTTCCTCGCCGCCGCGCGTGTCAAGGGTGGAAACTTCCTCCAGCGAGGCGAGTGACACTTTGTCCGCTGCAGGGTAGGCGAAGCGGACGTCGTCGAACTCCACGGATACCGGGCCTGGAGGCACGGCCACGGCGCCTGGCTTCTCCTTGATCAGCGGCTCGAGGTCCAGGATTTCAAAGACGCGCTCAAAACTGACCAGGGCGCTCATGATCTCCACCCGGGCGTTGGACAACGCGGTAAGCGGCGCATAGAGCCGGGTGAGCAGCAGTGCCAGCACCACGACGTCACCCGCTGCGAGCTGGCCGGCGATGGCGAGCCAGCCGCCGAGCCCGTAAACGAGTGCCAGTGCGAGCGCAGACACCAGGGTCAGGGCGGTCACGAACGTGAACTGCAGCATGGCCGTGCGGATGCCGATGTCCCGGACCCGGCCGGCCCGGAGGGCGAATTCCCGCGATTCCTCGTCCGGCCGGCCAAAGAGCTTGACCAGCGTGGCCCCGGGGGCGGAAAACCGCTCCGTCATCTGGGTGCCCATGGCGGCGTTGTTCTCCGCTGCTTCGCGCCGCAGGTCGGCCAGCTTGGACCCCATCCGCCGGGCAGGGATGAGGAAGACCGGCAGGAGGATCATCGCCAGGACGGTCACCTGCCAGGACGTGCCCATCATGACAATCAATGTCAGGATCAGGGCCACCACGTTGCTGACCACGCCGGACAGCGTGCCGGCGAAAGCCGACTGGGCACCGATGACATCGTTGTTCAGCCGGCTGACCAGGGCTCCGGTGCGGGTCCGGGTGAAGAACGCGATAGGCATTTTCTGCACGTGGTCAAAGACCCTGGTGCGGAGGTCAACGATGACGCCTTCACCGATGGTGGAGGACAGCCAACGGCTCACCAGCCCCAGCCCGGCCTCGGCGACAGCGACGACGGCAATGAGGGTGGCCAGCCTGATCACTTCATCGGCACCGGACTTGGCCACGATCGCGTTGACCACCTGCCCTGCCAGGACCGGTGTGGCCACAGCAAGGAAGGCCATAACAATGGACAGCGCCACAAAGGCAAGCAGTTTTCCCCGGTGCGGGCGGGCGAATCCGAGGACCCGCTTCAGGGTTTCCTTGGAGAACGGCTTGGAGCCGCTCTTGGCCCGGGTGATCTTGTACAGGGAGTTCCAGGCCACCCCTTCCATGCTCATCGGAGTTGCTCCCTAGTGCCTGTCATCAGTTCAGTAACCGTCCCGTCTTCCACATTCCACCGCACATCCAGCCGGACGTTCTCCAGCAGCCTGCGGTCATGGGTAACTAACAGCAAAGCGCCCTCATAACTTCCCAGGGCCTCTTCCAGCTGCTCAATGGCCTGCAGATCGAGGTGGTTGGTGGGCTCATCGAGGACCAGCAGGTTCACGCCGCGGGCCTGCAGCAGGGCCAGTGCTGCCCTTGTCCGCTCCCCCGGCGATAGGGAATCGACGGGCCTGGCTGTGTGGTCCGCCTTCAGCCCGAACTTCGCCAGCAGAGTCCTGACCTCCGCCGGGGTCAGGTCCGTGAGCACGGCTTCGACGGCGTCGGCCAGTTTCAGGTGCCCTGCCAGCAGTCCGCGCGCCTGGTCGATTTCGCCGACGGCCACCGATGCGCCCATGGCGGCGTTACCCGAGTCGGGGGTCTGGACGCCCAGCAGCAGGCGCAACAGTGTGGACTTGCCGGCGCCGTTGGGCCCGGTGATGCCGATCCGTTCCCCCGCATTCAGCTGGAGGTTGACGGGGCCCAGTGTAAAGTCGCCCTGATGAACGACGGCGTCCCGCAGCGTGGCCACAACAGCGCTGGACCGGGGTGCCTGGCCGATGGTGAACTGCAGCTGCCATTCCTTCCGTGGTTCCTCCACCACGTCCAGCCGGGCAATCCGGGATTCCATTTGCCGGACTTTTTGCGCCTGCTTCTCGGAGGACTCGGTGCTGGCGGCGCGGCGGATTTTGTCGTTGTCGGGGCTTTTCTTCATGGCGTTCCGGACACCCTGGGAGCTCCACTCTCGCTGCGTCCGTGCGCGGGAAACCAGGTCAGCCTTCGTGGAGGCAAACTCCTCGAACCGTTCCCGCGCATGCCGCCGGGCCACGGCGCGTTCCTCCAGGAACGCCTCGTAGCCGCCGTCGTACACTGCCACCGAATTCTGGGCCAGGTCCAGTTCCACGATGGTGGTGACGCAGCGGGCCAGGAACTCCCGGTCATGGGATACCAGCACGACGCCGCCACGAAGTCCCTGGACAAAGGCTTCAAGTTTGGCGAGTCCGGCCAGGTCCAGGTCATTCGTGGGCTCATCCAGCAGGACGACGTCGAAGCGGCTCAGCAGCAGCGCGGCCAGGGCCACGCGGGCGGCCTGGCCACCGGACAGCCCGGTCATGGGAGCGTCGGCCCCCGTGTCCAGGCCAAGGTCGGCGAGTACTGCCGGAATGCGCTCGTCGAGGTCCGCGGCTCCGGAGGCCATCCACCGGTCAAAGGCGTGGGAATAGGTGTCGTCAGCGCCGGGAGCGCCGGAACCCAGCGCCTCAGCCGTGGATTCCATCTCGGCCGTGGCCTGCAGGCAGCCGGTCCGGCGGGCAATGTACCCGGCCACCGTCTCGCCAGCCACGCGTTCGTGTTCCTGGGGAAGCCAGCCCACAAAGGCATCTGCCGGGGCAAGGCTGACGCTTCCTTCCTGCGGTTGGTCAACACCGGACAGAAGCCGCAGCAGCGTGGATTTGCCGGCACCGTTCGCACCCACCACGCCCACGACATCGCCGGGCGCAACCGTCAGCGAGAGCTTTGAGAAGAGCGTGCGATGGTCATGGCCACCGGAAAGGTCTTTGGCAACAAGGGTTGCAGTCATTGGTCCATTCTCCCGCCCCCGCACGGGAGGCATAAAAGAACCCGCTGGTCCGGACTTGGGGGGTGTGCGGACCAACGGGCTCGACCATCAAGCATAGTCGAGCGCCCGCCGGGCGCAAAATCACCCGCGGCACGGCAGGCTAAAATCAAGGCAGACATCCGTCCTGCAGAGAGCCCTCCATGCCCATCCCCGCCAAGGCGTTCCAGCGCTGGCTGCAAGGCATTGCGCCTGACACCAGCACTGCTGATGTCTGCCGGATTTCCGGGATCAAGCGGACCACCCTGGCCCAGCAAATGGTCCGCGGCAAGATCTCGGGGACCACCGTGGTGAGCATCAGCAGAGCCTTCAACATCAACCCCGTGGATGCGCTGGCGGTTTTCGATACTTTCCGGGCATTAGGCGACCCGCCACGTCCTCCCAGCAGAGCCGAACTCGTCAGCCAGGTCTCCACGCCCGATCTCCTGCGCGCAGTGCTGGCACGGCCCGCTCTGGATCCCGCGGGCCAGCCGTCCGCCGGACGGCCCACGCTGAGCCCGACGCCGCATGCCACCTCCGTAAAGAACTGGGTGGAGGCAATCGACGACGGCGAGCTGAGGCACCGCGTGTCGGCGGCCACGGGAATAGCGCCGCAGAACTATTCGGCGCAGCTGACAGCGAACCGGCTGGCCCCCGAATTGGCCGTCGCAACTTCCCTTGCGGCCGGCGTCGGGCCTGTGGGCGGCCTGGTGGCCAGCGGGCTGATTACGGAGGAGGAGGCCGGCTGGCCTCCGGATGCGCGGCAGGCCGCGCTGGACAGCCTGTCTGACGGCGAGCTGACGACGCTCGCGGGAGACAGGCTGCTGGCCCTGGGCAAAGCACTCCGGCGCCAGGAACAGGACCAAGAAAAGACAGACAAAATCTGGGAGAACCTGGGATGATCGAAATTCTTCAGTGGTCCACCCTGGCCACCTGCGCGGTGGTAGCCGGAGCCCGGGTTCCGAGCGCCCTGCGGGGAGAGAACAGAACGGTCTTCTACATTTTCGCGCTGCTGACTGTGGCCATCCTGCTGAGCATTGAGGCACCGTACGTTGCCATCGACAAGGCACTGGGCGGGATCAACCTGACCAACCTCATCCTCCGCTTTGTCATTTTCGCGGCGATCTATTTTGTCGGCATCCGGGTGACGAAGGGATTCGACGCCGAGGATGGCCATCGGCTGATTACAGGATGGGCGGGCAGGGCGGTCCTGGCCTTGATCTCCATGGCCGTGGTGGTGCTGTTCCTCATGATGGACACGGCCGGTTCCTCGTCGGGGCTGAACGGGGTGGCGCTGAAAGATGCCCGGAACGGGCTGCTGGTGGAGTTGTACGGTGCTGCCGGGCGCGCCTATCCCACCTTCGTGTCCCTTGTCCTGCTTCCCGCCATGGTGCGGGCAGTCCGAAGCGCCCTGCCGGCGCTCGTGCGGATGGCTGCCTTCCTGCTCGGTGCAGGTGCCGTGGCTATTGCCCTGACACTGCTGTTCCCGTTGTGGCCGCCACAGTGGGGTACGGCCAAGTTCATTGTCAACTACACAGCTGTGCTGTGCTTTGTGATCGGACTGGCGTTGATCTGGGCGGCCAGGATCAGGTACGGCCGTAATGTTCCCAGGAAAATCACCTATGCTACCGCCGAGTAACCACTTACTGATTCACAAAATCATTAGAATATGAAACAATCATGAATGTGTGAAGGCGGCAGGCGCAGGGCGTTTACGAACGGGGTAAATTCTTGGACGTTGCGCTTCATGGTTCTTTGCACATTTTGGGGGGATGAGTGGTGGCGGCCGTTGGGGACCGCCCCCACTCAGCCCCTTTAAAGGGGTTTTTCCATTCGTCAGGCATTCCTCTTTTTGCTTGCGAGGAATCCCTACCGGCGGAACCTCAGGGTCACCAGCTGGAAAGGACGCAGGGAAAGTTCCACAGTGCCGTCTTCTCCCGCCGCCACACCGGGAGCCTCGCCGGGACGTTCCAACAGATCCGTGGCCTGGATGCCCTTGACCGGGAAGTTAGCTGAGAGCACCCCGGCAGACCGCTGGCCCCAGGACTCGTAAAGCCTGACAATGGCATCGCCCGAACCGTCCTCTGCCAGCTTGACCGCTTCGATGACCAGCGCCGGATTGTCCACGCTGAACAGCGGCGCCACGGGCGCGGCGCCCCGGACGACGCGGGGGGCCAGGTTAGTGCGGTAGCCCTCCTCGACGGCCTCGGCAATGCCGGCACCGGGGCGTATGGTCACGGTCAGCTCGTGGTGCCCGCGGTCGGCGGCGGGGTCGGGAAATTTGGGTGCGCGCAAGAGCGAAAGCCGCACGGTAGTGGTGGTCCCGCCGTCGTCCTCCCGGATGCTCCGGGTGACGTCATGTCCGTAGGTGGACGAATTCGAAACAGCGACACCGTAACCGGGCTCGGCCACATGGATCCAGCGGTGCGCGCAGATCTCGAACTTCGCGGCCTCCCACGACGTGTTGACATGGGTGGGACGGAAAACATGGCCGAACTGCGTCTCGGAGGCGGACCGGTCCGCCCGGACATCCAGGGCGAAGCCCAGTTTGAGGAGCTTCTCGCGTTCCTGCCAGTCGACGGCGGTGGTGATCGTCAGGGAGCTTCCACCGGCTTCGAGAGCAATCCGCTGGGTGATGTTCGAGGATCCTGCCAGCCGCTCCACGACCACAACGGCAGTCCCGGAGTCGCGTACGAGCCGGATGGACCGGGCCTCACTGAGAGGCGTGACATTGCGGCGGTAGAACTCGTCGATGTCCCAGGCGTCCCACTCGTTCGGAGTATCCCGGTACAGCTCCAGCAGGTTGCCGCGCTGGCCCGGTGCGATGGCTTCCCGCCCGCTGGCGTAGTCCGTCAGGGATGTGATGAGTCCGTCGGCGTCCAGGACGGCCCTGATGATGCCGTTGTCCAGCACATATCCGCCGGCCGCTTCCGTTGCCTCGACGGGTTGGATTGCGACGACCGGTTCGCCGGCGGCGAGGGCGGGAACGCCATGACGTGCATGCGGAGCGGCGTTGAGCAGGAACTCGCGCTGGCCTGCACCAAGGATCGAGGCAGCAGCCTGGCTGATGATGCCTTCGAGGCCGCCGCCGATGGCGGCATAGTTCCGTTCGGCATCCTGGTGGACCCACGCGATGGAACTGCCCGGCAGGATGTCGTGGAACTGCTGCATCAGGACCAGCCGCCAGAGGCGTTTGAGCTCGGCGGCCGGGTAGGTAAAGGATCCGCCGCTGCGGATAGCCGCCGTTGCGCACCACAATTCGGCTTCCCGGAGGAGGTGTTCGCTGCGTCGGTTGCCGCGCTTTGTCTGGGCCTGGCTGGTGTAGGTGCCGCGGTGGAGTTCCAGGTACATCTCCCCCACCCAGACCGGGGGTGCCTTGTACTCTTCCTCGGCTTGGGTGAAGAAGCTTTCCGCGGAGCCGATCCGAACCCTCGGAGAGCCTTCCAGGTCAGCGGCGCGGCGGGCGGCTGCCAGCATTTCACGGGTGGGGCCGCCGCCGCCGTCGCCATAGCCGAACGGCACCAGTGAGGTGTTGCCGCGCCCGTGGTCACGGTAATTGCGTTCTGCATGCGCCAGGTCGCGCGCGCTCAGCTCGGAATTGTAACTGTCCACGGGCGGGAAGTGCGTGAACAGCCGGGTGCCGTCGATGCCTTCCCAGATGAAGGTGTGGTGCGGCATCCTGTTGATCTGGTTCCAGGAGATCTTCTGGGTGAGGAACCAGCGGCTGCCGGCGGACTTGACGATCTGGGGCAGGGCCGCGGAGTAGCCGAACGAGTCCGGAAGCCAGGCCTCGCGGCACTCCACGCCGAACTCCTCAAGGAAGAAACTCTTGCCTTCCAGGAACTGGCGGGCCATTGCTTCGCCACCGGGCATGTTGGTGTCGGATTCGACCCACATGCCGCCGACGGGGATAAACTGGCCGGCCTTGACCTTTTCCCGGATGCGGGCGAAAAGCTCGGGGTAGTACTCCTTCACCCAGGCAAGCTGCTGGGCGGACGAACAGGAGAAGACAAAGCCGGGGTTCTCGTCCATCAGCGCCACCACATTGGAGAACGTCCTGGCACATTTACGGATAGTTTCGCGCACCGGCCAGAGCCATGCAGAATCGATGTGCGCATGGCCCGTGGCCACCAGCTGGTGTGCCGAGGCATACGCGGGCCTGGACAGCACTTCAGCCAGCACTTCACGTCCGGCGGCAGCGGTCCCGGCGATGTTGTCCGGATCCATGACGTCCATCATGCGTTCCAGTGCGCGGAGGATCTCATGGCGCCGCGGCTGCTCGGTGGGGAGTTCGTGCATCAGCCCTGCGAGGGACCAGATGTCCTGCTGGAGTTCCCACACAGACTGGTTCAGTTCTGCGATGGCGATGGCGCCGAGCCTGTACTGCGGTGCCGTTCCCGCCGTGGCCTTGTCCCCGTATGGCATCGCGGCGAAAGTCCAGCCCTGCGCAACGTCAGGGTTCGCCGCCGCTTCGACATAGAAATCCACAGACATTCCGCTGCCCAGGAGCTTGAGCGGGATGTACTGGTTCCGTGGCGATATGGCCTTGATAATGGTCCCGTCCGGACGCCAGGCAATGCCCTCGCACTGAAAGCCCGGTACCTCGGTAGTGAACCCAAGGTCAACCACGATTTCCACAGCCGTATCCGGTTCCGTGCCCCAGGTTTCCGGAACGTCGCCCCGCAGCCGCAGCCATTTGGTGCCCCAAGGCTTTCCCCAGGCAGCCCCGTGCTCCTGCTGCACGAAATCGTGCCGCAGTGCCTCGAGGACGGTCACGGGTTCATCCGGCGCATCCCAGCTGCTCAGGCTGAGCGGAACGCTGCGTGAGTACACGGCGGGAGTGATCCGCTCGCGCACGAAGCGGTCCAGGCGGACTTCCGTGATCCGGCGGTCGTCATGCAAAATAAGCCCTCTTTAATGCTTGAAACGGAAGTACCTGAAAGTGGATCATCGTTTCCATTCGATGGATAAAATCTACCGTTCCCTAGACCAATAACCAAGCATCGCGACAACGTGCCGGGCCCCGGTGCATGGTTCTAGCCCTGAAGCCTGACGGGAACGGAGGCTGCGGAGGGGAGAGTGATCCTGCGCTGCCCGGCGTAGATGTTCAGGCTGGTGCCCCGGCTGAATCCGGCCAGTGTTATCCCGCTGGCTTCGGCCAGTTCCACGGCAAGGCTGGAGGGTGCGCTGACAGCCGCCAGGACCGGGATGCCGGCAAGGGCTGCCTTCTGTACCAGCTCGAATGACGCACGGCCCGATACTTGCAGCACCAGTCCGGAGAGCGGAAGGAGCCGTTCACGCAGAGCCCAGCCCACCACTTTGTCCACGGCATTATGGCGTCCAACGTCCTCGCGGAGGCACAAAAGCTCCACGCCGCCGTCGTCACTAATCCTGAACAGGCCGGCGGCGTGCACTCCCCCGGTGACGTCGAAAACTGCCTGCGCAGCACGGAGGCGTTCCGGCAACGATGCCAGTACGTCGGCGCGCACGGTGACGGGGTCCGCAGCGGGACTGTAGTGGGATGACTTACGGACGGCGTCGATGGAATCCGTGCCGCAGATGCCGCAGGAACTGGAGGTGTAAACATTCCGGCCGGTTTCCGGGAGCCGGACATCCGGACGCAGCTGGGCCTCCACCACGTTGAACGTCTGGACGCCGTTTTCGTCCTCCCCGGCGCAGAACCGCAGTGATACCAGCTGCTCCGGTTCCCAGACGATCCCCTCGGACACCAGGAAGCCGGCCACGAGGTCAAAATCGTCGCCGGGAGTGCGCATGGTCACGGAAAAAGAGAGGGTGCCGAGCCGGATTTCCAGCGGTTCCTCAACAGCCAGTACGTCCTCACGGTGCCGCACCGGGAACTCCAATGCGTTAGGAGAACCGTCAAGGACGTACTTGTGCACCTTGCGGCGCTGGGTTACGCGGCCCATACGGTATCCGCCACCCTGGGCGCTAAGGCTGCAGGAGCACTCCGGGACGTGCAGGCCTGGCCGGTATTCCTGTTCATCTCTCCATCATTGCAAGCCTCAGGCGGGTATGCCAGCGGCGCCGGCTCAGCCCAGCAGGGCGCTCCAGTCGACCGGGCCGGCCGGGGCCGCGGGCTTTCCCGCCGACTTGGCGTCCGTGCGTGCCGCGGTTCTGGATGCGGCCTTGGCTTTGGCCCTCGCGCCGGCCGCCTCCGGGACCGGGACGGGCGGGCCCCAGGGCAGCGCGAACGCCGGCACGGGCTCACCCAGCTGCACGCCGTGGGGCGGAACAATCATCACGCCGTCGGCGGATGCCAGCCCCCGCATCATGCCCGGTCCAGTGTGCTGGGCCGGTGACGCCATGCCGTAGAGCAGGCGGAAGGGCATCAGCCGTGTCCGGCCGGGATCGGGCTCGATGGTGGTTCCGGACGGGACCTCCTGCACAGGAGGCATCTTTCCGTGTCCCAAAGCCGCCAGCAAGGGCTCGCCGACCGTGGAAAGCGCCATCATGGCAGCCAACGGGTTTCCCGGCAGTCCCAGGACAAATCGTCCGTCCGGAAGTTCGGCCAGGACAACGGGGTGGCCTGGCCGCATGGCTACCCCGTCGATGATGAGCCGCCCGCCCAGTTCGGCCACTGCCTGGCGCAGGTGGTCTGTTCCGGAGCGGCCAGTGCCGCCTGTGGTGATGACGACGTCGGCAGGCAGGACAGCTGGCACCGGGACTCCCGCGCCTTCCGGCTCCGGCGCGCCGGAAGCCAGGGCGACGTCTTCCAGGCCGTTCAGCCACTCCTCATAGGAGTCGCCAATCTTTTCCTGTCCGCCCATAATGCCGCCAAGCATCTCCACCACCGCCGGCAGCTGGTGACTGAAAGTGTCCCGCACCTTTCCCGGCTCCGGCAGTCCCTTGGAAACCACCTCGGAACCCGTGAGAAGGAGTTTCACCAGGGGCTTTCCCTGCACCAGCAGCGCATCGTGGCCTGCCAGCGCCGCAAGTGCCAGGTGCGCCGGATTAAGGCGTATCCCGACCTTCACCAGCACTTCCCCTTGGCTGGCCTCCTCAGCCGCCTTGCGGATGTGCTGGCCGTTCCGCGGCTCACCCGGCCTGGCGGTGCCGCCGGTCATGAGCACCGGCAGTCCGTCGTCGTCGGTGCCCAGCACGGCATTTTCGCTGCGGAGCACTGCCTTGGCCCCGGGCGGGATCAGGCCGCCCGTCACAATGGGGCTTGCCTCATGGGGCGCCAGCCGGTGTCCTGCCTCCGCCAGGATCCAGGGGCCGCTGCCGTTGACCGCCCAGCCGTCCATCGCCGAGGACGCGTAGTGCGGCATATCCTGCAGGGCAGTGATGTCTTCAGCCAGGATCCTCCCCAACGCATGCTGCAAAGGAACCCTCCCGGCCGGGATGGGAGTGGCGGCCTCAAAGGCGACGGTCCGGGCTTCCTCCCAGGTGTGGGCCAAATGCCTTGCCGGAGTTTGCTCGGTTTCCGGATGATCCGGTGCGTCGCCGGGGTCTGCTGTCATTCGCCGGGAGCCCCGGCGGCTTCAGCATCGTACTCGGAGGCAAGGGCGCGCGCCACGTCCATCGCGGCGGCCATGGAGGCGGCATCTGTGGCCTGCCCCGATCCGGAGGCCAGTCCGGCTGCGAAACCTGCGATGAATGTCGTCAAGGGCGCGGCCGGCCGGACTACGGCGTGGGCAGCCACGCCGGCGAGTGCGAGGATCGCGTTGACGTCCAGCTGGACGTCTTCGAGCTCATAAGCCTGAAGTAACGACCTGCACCATTCCTCCAGCGTCTCATCCTGGCTTTTCACGCTCTGCCTCCCAAATCAACTGCGGCCGCGCTGGTCAGGAACCGGGGCGTGGTTCCTGGCTGGCCACTCCAAGTGCGGCGGCATCATCCCAGGTGTCCACGTCTTCGGTGGAGCCGGCCGGGACGGTGACCAGCTGCACGTCCAGACTAGCAAGGAGTGTCCTCACAGAACCGTTGGTTAACGCCCCCCTGGACGCAAGGTCCTGCACGGAGCGTTGTAGCGCGGCTGTGCTATAAAAGCCCACCAAGGGCTGGAGGCGGCCGTCTGGGGAGACTGCCATGACGCCGTCCGAACCTGCCATGCCTGTTTCCTGGGGCTGGATCGCCTTGGCCAAGGCCTGCACGGCGGCAGCGACATTGGGCATGTCGCAGGCGAGAACCAGCGTAAAGGGGCGTGCGTGGCCCGTCTGCGCCAGCGCCGCCAGCCCGGCTCCGACGGCGGCGGCCGGCCCGGCGAACGGCGGATCCTCCCGGCAGCTGAGCACACCGGTCGGAAGGACCCCCGATTCCGGGCCCACGACGACAAGTCCGGCGGCACCGCCCGCAGCGTCGAGGGCGCGCTGTAGCAGGCTGGTGCCGTCGTAGACCAAACTCTGCTTGGGGATCCCGCCCAGCCGCGAGGAACGGCCACCCGCGAGAATCACTGCATCAAATTCCAAGGTGTCACGCTCCACGGTCCAAGCCTAGCGGGGCTGGCGCAACGCGACGTGCCAGCTCAGGTCCGCAAGTGCAAGCTCCGCAAAGTCAGCCCTCAGCCCGGACCCCGCAGCTCAGGGATCAGGCTGCCCGTTCAGGCAGCAGGAAAGGATCCCAGGCAGGAGTCGGCTTCTCCAGCTCCTTGATCTGCCAGATGGTCCCATGCGGGGGCTCGGGGACGAACCGCAGCTTCCAGCCCATCTCACCAGGGGTATGGTCGCCTTTGGCGTTATTGCAGCGCAGGCAGGCAGCGACCAGGTTTTCCCAAGAATCAGCACCTCCCCGTGACTTGGGGTGCACATGGTCAATGGTGTGGGCAGCCTTGCCGCAGTAGGCGCAGCGGTGGCCGTCCCTGCGAAGCACACCCCGCCGGCTGACCGCAGTGCTCTGGTTGTATCTCGGACGAATGTAGCGGTTCAGGAGAATCACGGACGGGCGGCCCAGTATCTCCTGAGGTCCCACCACAGGGTCCTCGCCTTCGGCCACCACGCTTGCCTTGCCGGTCAGCACAAGCACCAGCGCCCGGCGGAAGGTGATAACCGCCAGCGGTTCATATCCAGCATTCAGAACGAGAGTGCGCATGCACATACCTCTTCACGGCCGCACCCGTCAGGGGCACGAGGGCCGGCTGCCCCCGGCATGTCCGGGCTATGGATCGACACCACAAGAGTAAACAAAGAAACGCAGGATCGGGTAATCGACGGTCACCGGGCACCCGTGTCGGTTGCCCTCCCCCGACGGACTCCGGTCGGACTACGACCGAATGAGGGCAAAAGCAAAGGACTCCCGCCGCGAGGCAGGAGTCCTTTGAAGCGCTGGCTTGGTGTCTTAGCTGACGCGGATGAAGACGGGGCCGGAACCGACGTATGCGCTGAAAACAACAGTCTGGTTACCGTTGTAGCCGCCGTGCACTGCCATGCCGTTACCCGCATAGACAGCGATGTGGGCCATGCCTGCTCCGCCGTCGGCGTAGTAGATCAGGTCGCCCGGCTGAGCCTCGGCGGCGCTTACGGTGCGGCCCAGGGACAGGTAGCCTGCAGGCCAGTCGTGGAAGTGGATACCCACGGCGGCAAGTGCGTTGGTCACCAGCATCGTGCAGTCCTGGTGGACGCCAAGCTGTGCGTAGGCCGCGGCCAGGATGGCCTGGCCCTTGCTGCTGGCAGCGACAGCGCCGGTGGTCTCTGCAGCTGCCACCTTGATGGCTGCCACAGGCTTTGCGGCTTCGGCAACGGGCGCGGGGGCCTCGACGACCGGAGCCGGCGTGGTGGTGACTGCGGGCTTCTCGTAGGAGATGGCAATGGTGGAAGCAGCGGAAATGGTGGCCGGTGCGGCCTCTACTTCTACGTTGGAGGTGGGGGCGGATTCACGCTGAACGTTGGTGTCTGCGGCGTTGGCAGCGATACCGCTGGTCAGGACGAGACCGGACGCGGCCGCGATCACCGCGGCCTGGCGGCCCATGCCACCGGCGTTGTCGCCGACTGCCTTGGCAATGACAGCAAGCGAGTTGGTCCTGGTGACCTCGGCGCGGTGCCGTGCAACAGTTGCACGAGTAGTCATTATTTCTCTCTTTCGATTTCCTTAGGACCGCGTGAGCAGCCGCAGGGCTTTGGACGTGCCGGCATCTTGGGGGTACGCCGGCACGCCCCGAACGGGGATTTAGCGGAAGGTATTTCTAGCGAAGAAGTGGTTCTTGTGGAGCCAGCATGGAGCTCCGGGAGAGCTACTGCAGGGTGAAGAACGAGGAGGTACCGGTGGCAGTCACCTGCGTCAACAGGGTGCCCTGTGACGGGTTGAGCGCGCTGATCATCATGCCGTTGCCGACGTAGATGCCGACATGGGCGCCGCCATTCTGCATGACCAGGTCACCGGGAGCGGGTGTTGAGGTCGGCTTCATGGCCGTCCAGGCGTTGGTACGGGGAATGCTGATGCCCGCTTGGGCGTAGACCCACTGGGCGAAGCCCGAGCAGTCCCAGCCGTTGGGAGTGGTGCCGCCCCAGAGGTAGGGGTGGCCGATGCCTGTGTACGCGATTGCTGCCAGGCCCGATGCCGCAGCCGACGACACAGCGCCTGTAAGCTTGCCCGCGGCTGTCGCCTCAGAGGTGCTGGCTGCGCCGGTCTCCGAGGCCGCGGACTGAGCCCGGACGGCTTGGACCTTTGGCGCGGGCGCGGTCTTCACCACTGGCCGCTCGAAGGAGACAAGGGCCGTGGGTGCAGCAGTTACCGCAAGTGCAGCCTGGGCTGAACCGGACTCAGCGGACGCGGATACGCCAGCGGCGCCGTCCGTTGCGTTGGCCGGAAGCCCCATGCTCAGGATCAGACCTGAGGCAGCTGCAATAACTGCAGCCTGGCGACCGACGGTCCCGGCATTTGCACTAACTGCGCTGGACACATGGCCCAAAGGGTTGGTACGAACCGTTTGCGCGCGGTGGCGCGCAGCATTGTGGCGTGAAGACACGAAGGTAGCCTCTCCCAATGCCTGCGAGGTGAGCTGTCGGATTCGGATGGGAGTTCACCCGGCCGCGCCGCTTCCTGGGAAGCTTTGCGACTTAACCCCAAGGCCTTCTTATCGAAGACCAAAATTGGTTCCCCCGCCCCTGCCAGACGATGTCATGCGAACGGACCTTGAGCGGTGGCAGAGCTAGGCAATCCACTCAAGAACGTCAACTTCGGAAAAGTTGACGCGCTTTAGACGGTACAGCAGTTTGGATCGAATGTCACATTCAGGTCACGGCATGTCACAAGGATTCGATAGTTGTCCATCATTTACTCAGAGCCAGCCCATGGGATCGACAACTTCGCCATTGACCTGGACCTCGAAATGCAGGTGGCAGCCGGTGGAGGCGCCGGTGGTGCCGCTGAGTGCCACAACCTCGCCGCGGCTGACCGTCTGGCCAACCTTCACATTGAAGGACGAGAGGTGGTTATACGTAGTTTCGAGGCCGTTTCCGTGATCCACAACGATGCGGTTGCCGCCGCCGAACTGGTGCCAGCCGGCAAAAGTCACCGTGCCGCTGGCCGCCGCCAGGACTGATGTGCCGCACTGGGCCACAAAGTCCTGGCCCCGGTGAAAGTCACCGCTGCCGCCGGTAATCGGGCTGACCCGGTAGCCGAAGGGGGAGGCCGTGACCAGGTGGGCGAGCGGAGCGCCCAAGGTGCCTGCGGAGGCGGCGCGGGTGATGGAACCCACCGACTGGGCACTCAGCAACTGCTTGAGTTTTCCGTCGGGATCACCGAGCGTCACCACTGAGGAACGGCTGAAATCGATCTTTGCTGCTGCCTCGGCGGAGATTTCCGGCTGGGCAACAGAGGCTGCCAGCGCGGTCTGGCCGGGCAGGGGGGTCGCCATGACGCTTCCGGTGGCCGGAACGGTAACGGTGAGGACCAGGCCAGCGGCCGCGAGGGCCACCCCGGCTTTCTGGCCAATGCCGCTGGCAGCGGCAAAATCTGTGATTTGCCTGAAAGGACCCCGGCGTCTTCGCGCATCCCGTTGCGGATCGCGGGGCCTGTCCGCGGCAACGACTTCGGCGACCGGTGGCGCCGAAGGGGGGCCCACCGCACGACGGCGGCCCCTGGAATTTTGCATGGTCAAGTAGGGTTCCTCTCTGGATAGCCTGCGAAGTTAGCTGTCGGATTCGGGTCAGAGAGTACAAAGACCCGGTCCGCCGTAAGCAAGCTTCGGCGCAGAAATATCCCGTGAGGATCTTCCCTGGAAGAGGCTTGCTGCTGACGGACTTCACCCCAAGGCGGCCCGAAGACTGCCGGTTGTGGTTCCCCCGCCTCTGCCAGTTGATGATTCGTACACCTGATCTGCTGGCAGAGTTCGGCTCCAGATCAAGTAACGCTTTAGTATCGACGCTTGGTGGTCAACTATAGGCGATTTAGGCGCACAGTAACAATTCCGTTATCTTTGACACAATCCCCAACAGCTCCGTTATTTTGTCCGCCGAATGGGCTTTTTCAGCCGACGGAAACGAAGACGTGAGCGGCCACTTCCGGAGGGAGTTCCAACGCCCCTTCAATCCCCGGCACGCGGACCGAGATGTACTCCCCGACACGCTCCAGCGACACCGAGGCGCCCGGACGTATCCCGCCTTCATCAAGCTGGACCAGCAACTCCGGTTCCACCTGGATTGGCTCAGCGAGCCGACTGACGGTCACGGTGGAACCGGGCCCGTAGCCCTTCATGGCTTCAAGGAGATTAATCACACCATCGGCAATTGGCGTGGACGTTCTGCCCCCCAGGGCCGCAAGGCCTGGTATGGGGTTGCCGTACGGGGACTCGGTGGGGTGGTCCAGCATTTCGAAGATTCGCCGCTCGACCCGTTCACTCATGACATGTTCCCAACGACAGGCCTCATCGTGGACATAAGCCCATTCCAGCCCGATGACGTCGGCCAGGAGCCGCTCCGCCAGCCTGTGCTTCCGCATGACCTCGATGGCACGCTTCCGGCCGATGTCGGTGAACTCCAGATGGCGGTCGCCCGATACTACGACCAGGCCGTCGCGTTCCATCCGTCCGATGGTCTGTGACACCGTAGGCCCGGAGTGGCGGAGCCGTTCGGCAATGCGGGCCCGAAGAGCCACAATGTTCTCTTCCTCAAGCTCCAAAATGGTCCGAAGATACATCTCCGTAGTATCGATCAGATCCGTCATCCTGCTCAGCTCCTCGAGCGCAAGTACCCAGCGTTTATCCCCACCGTACTTCGTAGCCACAGCGACGTAGTCCGGTAAAAGCTTAGCCTATTTTGAGTTTGTCCGAATAATTCGAAGACGCCTTGCTGACCGTCTCAATGACTGGACTATGACGGTCACGGTTCCCGCGGTGTCGGCGATTCAGGCAGAATACAAGAGGTCCCTGACGCAGTCGACGCTGACTGCCCGCCACCCCACCGTCCCGGACATGAACCACGTCCACGCCGAAATTGGAGTCCCTGTGAGCGAACCCAGCATCACTATTCCCGCCAACCTCCTGCCGCAGGACGGACGGTTCGGCGCCGGGCCGTCCAAGGTCAGGCCGGAACAGATCGAGGCTCTCTCAGCCGCTTCCAAGCACATCCTGGGCACGTCTCACCGGCAGGCCCCGGTCAAGAACCTCGTAGGTTCGGTCCGCGAGGGACTCAGCGAGTTCTTCCGTGCCCCCGAAGGATATGAGGTGGTACTGGGTGTGGGCGGCTCCACCGCGTTCTGGGATATCGCCAGCTTTGGCCTTGTCGAGAAGAAAGCCCAGCACCTGTCCTTCGGCGAGTTTGGCTCCAAGTTTGCGTCGGCCACCAACAAGGCGCCGTTCCTGGATAGTTCTTCCATCATCAAGTCCGAGCCCGGGACCCGTCCGCTCGCCCGGGCCGAGGCAGGCGTCGACGTCTACGCCTGGCCGCAGAACGAGACCTCTACAGGCGTGTCCGCGCCCGTGAAGCGCGTGTCCGGCGCGGATGACGGCGCCCTCGTCCTGGTGGACGCAACGTCCGCCGCGGGCGGCCTGGACGTTGACGTTGCGGAGGCTGATGTCTACTACTTCGCACCGCAGAAAAACTTCGCTTCCGACGGCGGCCTCTGGTTGGGCCTCTTCTCCCCCGGCGCGATCGACCGGGCAGCCCGCATCAAGGCGAGCGACCGCTGGATCCCTGACTTCCTGGACCTGCAGACGGCGATCGACAACTCCCGACTCAACCAGACATACAACACGCCGTCGCTGTCCACCCTGGTGACTCTCGACGCGCAGGTGCAGTGGCTGAATGCCAACGGCGGCCTGGACTTCGCGAGCAAGCGGACCGCCGACTCCGCCAGCCGCATCTACTCGTGGGCTGAGGCCTCAGAGTTTGCCACGCCCTTTGTGGCCAACCCGGAGGAACGTTCCAACGTCATCGCCACCATCGACTTCGACGACTCCATTGACGCGGCGGCCATTGCCAAGGTGCTCCGCGCCAACGGCATCGTGGACACCGAGCCCTACCGGAAGCTGGGCCGGAACCAGCTGCGGATCGCCACCTTTGTTGCGATTGAGCCTGCAGACGTTTCCGCGCTGCTGGCCAGCATCGACTTTGTAGTGGGCGAACTGCGTAAGTAACTCCTCCTGCGTCGCCTTCAAGAGGTGCCAGCATTCAGGAGGTGGCCAGCGTCCAGGAGGCTTCCGCGTCCAGGAGGCTTCCGCGTCCAGGAGGCTTCCGCGTCCAGGAGGCTTCCGCGTCCAGGAGGCTTCAGCGTCCGACGGCGCCGTCCGGGTTCTGTTTCCGGCCGGCGCCGTTAGCTGTGTCCCCCGGGTTCGAGATCGTCCGCTGGGTTGGAGAACGCAGCGCAGAACAAGAGGAGGCTCGCCCCGCCTCTGGACCAGCTCCCGGGCCGCGCGGCACGGTGATTCCGCTTGCGCCCTGTCAGGGCAGCGTTAATTCGTCGTCCTCGTCGGCGGGCGACTCTTCCTCGTCGAAAGCATCCTTGGAGTCCTGCATTCCTGCAGGTGCCCCGACGGCGTCGTCCAGGGTTCCGCCGTCGTCCGCCAAGGACCCCTTCCCTGCGGACTCCCGGTCGCGGGCGTCCTGGTCGTGGACATCCTGGTCCTGCACATCCTGGTCCTGGGCATCCTCCGGACGGACGCGCTCTGCCCAGGGAACCCATTCGGGGGCCAGGATAGAGTCCTCCGACGGCAGCAGGCCCAGCTCACTCACGGTAACCACCTTGGAACGGGAATTGCGGGTCAGCACCGCATACCAGTGCCAACCAAGGTAACCGGGCAGCTTGGATTCGAACAGGTGGGTGACCAGACGGTCCCCTTCGCTCTTCGCAGCCACGTGCGGGCCGATGTCCGAGGCCGAGGTGATGCCCTCGATTGCCTTGCGGGCCACGTCCACGGCAGCGGCGAGGAAAGCGTCGGGTTTGCCCGTCCGCCACACCGGCACGCCTGCGCGCCGTTTCGTCCCAGGGTTGGGCGCCGGCTGTTCAGCTTCCGGATTCATCAGCAGGCCTAAACGTCCAGCTCGTCGGCAACCTTACGCAAGGCAGCGGCGATGGCCTTGCCCTTGTTGCCTTCCGGGTACTTGCCGGCAGACAGGGTGCCTGAGAGGTTGTCCAGCACACTGACGAGGTCCTGGACCAGGGGTGCAAGGTCCTTGGCGCTCGGCCTCTTGGCCTTGGCAATGGACGGAGTCTTGTCCAGGACGCGCAGGCCCAGTGCTTGGGCGCCCTTGCGGCCATCGGCAACGCCGAACTCTACGCGCGTACCGGCTTTCAGCTCGGTGATGCCCTCTGGCAGCGACGACTTGGGCAGGAACACTTCCTGCCCGTCCTCGCCCGCGAGGAATCCGAAACCTTTTTCCTTGTCATACCACTTGACCTTGCCGGTAGGCACGTAATCAACCTTCTTCGTTCTGACGTCGTGAGACACGGCCGGCCGTCACCGCATCCGCACTGATATGCAGGTTCAGGGTATGACAGCCCGGACCGTGTTGGCCTGTATCAATCAAGGTTATCCTGCCCGGTGCCTGAATCCTGCTTTCAAGGACCCCTGCGGACCGACTTCACCCCGGTTGCCACTTCTGCTGCCACTCCGGTTGTCACTTCGCCTGTCACTTCGTGGGTGGCGGGAGGGCTGTTAGCGTTACGCCATGACTCCCACGCGTTACCGGCGGCCTCTGATGATCTGTGCAGCGTTTGTTGCGCTGCTTTCCCTGCTGGCGGTAGGAGCAGTTATGGCTTTGGCTTTCGCCGGCTCCGTCGCTCCCGTCTGGGTTACGTCGACGGCACTGTACGGCCTTCCCATAGCCTTCCTGTTGATGGTCTTCCTGGTCCTGGACAGTGTGGCCGGAAGGCGCCGGGCAGGAAAGTCCGGCGGGCGGTAACGTTGAACTGATGTCCCTCATTCGCGCGCTGAGCAAGGATCTGGAGGCACGCAGCGATGAATCGCTGCGTGCCCTGTTCGCCGCACGGCCGGACCTCATCTCCCCCGCAGTTCCGGACTTCGCCGCGCTTGCCGCCCGTGCCAGCGCCCGCGTGAGCGTCCAGCGCGCCCTGGAACGGCTCAACAAGCCCCAGATGCAGGTCCTGGAAACCCTGCACCTGTGCACCAATACGGACACCGAACACAGTGCCTCCGCCGCAGGGCTCCGAAAGTTCATTGCCGGCTCCACGCTTGTGGCCGTGGAGCGCATTCTGGCCTCTCTCCAGGAGCTGGCCCTGGTCCACCGGGCCGAGCCCCCGCATGGAACAGCGGCGTCGGCCCAGCGCCAGCGTTTCTACCTTCCGGTCGGATGCCTGAAGGACGTGGTGGGGATCTACCCGGCCGGGCTGGGCCGCAGTTACACCGAGCTGGTGCGGCTCCAGCCGGCCTTCGCGCAACGGGTGGTCCAGCTCGTTGCCGACCTGCGCCGGAGCGGTGTGGCCATCCAGGGAGCAACCACCCCCATGGAAGCCGCGCTTGCCCTGCAGCATTGGACGTCATCCCCGGAGGCCCTGCACCAGGTACTGGCCGGCGCTCCGGAACGCACGACGGCGCTGCTCGCCCGGTTCGGCAACTGGGCCATGGGCGCCGTCCCCCAGGCCCAAAGGAAGGCTTCGGTGGTGAATGAGGGCGCCGAGGTCGGGCCCGTTGACTGGCTGCTGGCCCGGGGCCTGCTGGTACCGCTGGACGCGGCGCACGTGGAACTGCCGCACAGCGTGGGCCTGTCTCTGAGAGGCGGAGCCATCATCAACGATTTCACACTCTCGCCGCCGGTTCCGGAACTTGGCCACACAACCGCAGTCCTGAGGCGGAATGCGGCCCTGGGCGCCATCGCGGAAACGCTCCGGCTGGTGGGTGAACTCCTCTATGCCGTGAAGGAGCAGCCGCTCGTTACCCTGCGCAGTGGCGGCGTAGGGGTCAGGGAGATGAAGCGCCTTGCCGAAGCCTTGCGCGTCGATATGCAACGGGCCGGGCTGCTGCTGGAGCTGTGCGGGCTTGCCGGGCTGCTCCGCCTCGATGTTGACTCGTCCGCCTGGGTTCAGCCCCCGCAACTCGAATGGCTGGTCCTGCCGCGGCAGGAACAGTGGCTGTGGCTGGTCAATGCGTGGCTGGCGAGTGAGAGGGTCCCTTCCCTCGTAGGTCAGCCGGCCCTGGGATCGGGAGGCATGTCCCCCGCACATCGCTCGGCGGCCGGGAGCACCATCAATGCGTTGTCGGCGGAGGCGCAGCGGCCTGACGCCCCGGTGGTCAGGAAGCGGATCCTGGAAATCCTGAACGAACTCACGCGGGAGGCGGCAGCGCCGGACGGGAAGGCCCCGGTATTGGATGCCGCTGCGGTCCTGCAGCGGGCCGAATGGGCGCAGCCACGGATGGCCCGCCGTTTCAGCTCCCTGATCCGGGGAGTGCTGGCCGAGGCGGAGATGCTTGGCCTGATCGGATCAGGTGCTCTCAGCCAGCTGGGAATCGCCGTAGCAGAGGACAACCCGGACGAGGCGCTCGGCGTCCTGGGTGAGCATCTCCCCGCCGAGCTGAACCACGTGCTGCTGCAGGCAGACCTCACCGCCGTGGCCCCCGGATACCTGTCCCCTGAGCTGAGCGAGAAACTCTTGCTGATGGCAGACCCGGAGGGCCAGGGACCCGCCACGATCTACCGGTTCTCCCCGTACTCGGTCAGGCGTGCCCTGGACGCCGGATTTGACGCACCTGGCATGCTGGGCTTCCTTCGTGAACATTCCGCCACAGCCGTACCGCAACCCCTGGAATACCTCGTGCAGGACACGGCCTCCCGGCACGGCCGGCTGCGGGTAGGCGCGGCCGCCAGCTTCATCCAAAGCGACGACGAAACCACGGTGCTGGAACTGGCGTCCGAATCCAAGGCAGCGGGCCTTGGATTGGCAAGGATTGCGCCGACCGTCCTGATCTCGTCCGCGCCGCCGCGGGAAACAGCTCAGGTCCTCCGGAGCCTGGGCCTCTCACCCTCCATGGAAGAATCCGAACCGTCTGTGCTCCGTCTGCGACGGAGCACCAGCCCGTCGGGCAGCCCCCGCCCCGTCTACACCGCTCCGCGGACGGCGCCCGCCGAAGCCGACGTGGAAGCCCAGCTTGCGGTACTGCGGCACGTTGGTCCTGCTGCCGTTGCCAGCCCCAACGGCGGAGGCGCGGCCGGATCCGGCGAGGTGGCCACGCAGCTTGGTCTTGAGACACTCCAACGGGCCATCCGGCTCAAGCAGCGGATCAGCATGAACGTGGTGGACAGCCTGGGCAACGCCAACCTGGAAACCGTCGTTCCGCTGTCGGTCAGTGGCGGCCGCGTCAGGGTCTTTGATCCGGCGAAGGATACGGAACGCGTGGTCTCCATCCACCGCATCATCGATATAGAGGCCGCGGAGGAACTGCGGCAGTGAAGGATTCCCCCGCGTGAACGACGGCCCGCTGATTGTCCAAAGCGATAAAACCATACTGCTCGAAGTGGACCATGAGCTGGCCACCGAGGCCCGCCATGCCATCGCCCCGTTTGCCGAACTGGAACGGGCTCCCGAGCATATGCACAGTTACCGGCTCACGCCGCTGGGCCTATGGAACGCCCGCGCCGCCGGTCTGGACGCCGAGAAGGTCCTGGACACCCTGCTGAAGTATTCCCGGTTCCCTGTCCCGCATTCGCTGCTGATCGACGTCGAGGAAACGATGTCACGGTACGGGCGGCTCCGGTTGGAGAAGGACCCCCAACACGGCCTGGTGATGCGGACCGACGACTATCCGGTGCTGGAAGAGGTCATCCGGGCGAAGAAGATCCAGCCGTTGCTGGGGCCCCGGATCGATGGCGAGACGATAGTGGTCCATTCCTCCCAGCGGGGTCAGCTCAAGCAGCTGCTCCTGAAGATCGGCTGGCCCGCCGAGGACCTCGCCGGCTATGTGGACGGAACTCCGCATGTGATCGCCCTGAACGAGGACGGCTGGAAGCTGCGGCCCTACCAGCAACTGGCCACGGAGAACTTCTGGGCCGGGGGCAGCGGTGTTGTCGTTCTGCCGTGCGGCGCGGGAAAAACCCTGGTGGGTGCGGCCGCCATGGCCACCAGCTCAACTACAACCCTGATCCTGGTGACCAATACCGTGGCCGCCCGCCAGTGGAAGGACGAGCTGCTTAAACGGACCTCCCTCACCGCGGACGAAATCGGCGAGTATTCCGGAGCGGTCAAGGAGGTCCGGCCCGTGACCATCGCCACGTACCAGGTCCTCACCACCAAACGTGGGGGGCTCTACCCGCACCTCGAGCTCGTCGACGGCCACGACTGGGGCCTCATCATCTATGACGAAGTCCATCTCCTGCCTGCCCCGATCTTTCGCATGACCGCGGATCTGCAGGCCCGCCGTCGGCTGGGCCTCACTGCCACACTGGTCCGCGAGGACGGCCGGGAAGGTGAAGTCTTCAGCCTTATCGGGCCCAAGCGGTATGACGCGCCCTGGAAGGACATCGAATCGCAGGGCTACATCGCTCCGGCGGACTGCGTCGAGGTCCGCATTGACCTGCCACGCGAAGAGCGCGTTGCCTACGCCATGGCCGAGGACGCAGACAAGTACCGGCTATGCTCCACCTCGGAGTCAAAGACCCTGATCGTGGAACAGCTCGTTGCCCGGCACGAGGGCGAACAGCTGCTGGTGATCGGGCAGTACATCGACCAGCTGGATGAAATCGGCGAGCGGTTGCAGGCCCCGGTCATTAAAGGTGATACCTCCGTGAAGGAACGCCAGAAGCTCTTTGATGCCTTCCGGGCCGGAGAGGTCCACACCTTGGTGGTGTCCAAGGTGGCAAACTTCTCGATTGACCTGCCTGAGGCCTCGGTGGCCATCCAGGTTTCCGGGTCCTTCGGCTCCCGGCAGGAGGAGGCGCAGCGGCTGGGCCGGCTGCTGCGCCCTAAAAAGGACGGCCGGGCGGCCCGCTTCTATTCACTGGTTGCCCGGGACACCCTGGACCAGGACTTCGCTGCCAAGCGCCAACGGTTCCTGGCCGAGCAGGGCTACGCTTACCGGATCATGGACGCTAAGGACGTTGGCCTGCCCGGGTAGCAGACGCTACAGCCACGGGACATCAACGGAAGGATCATCAAACTCACACCTTCCATCCAGAAAACTTACAGACTCTGGGAGCATGATGGGAGTATGAACAAGACCAGCCCAGAAGCCAAGCTGCTAGTTGTTGATGACGAGCCCAACATCCGCGAGCTGCTGTCCACCTCGCTGCGGTTCGCGGGGTTCGAGGTAGTCTCGGCAGGGAACGGGCGTGATGCGCTGGCCGCTGCAGAGCTGCATGCTCCGGACCTGGCCGTCCTTGACGTCATGCTGCCCGATATGGACGGCTTTACCGTTACCCGCAAGCTCCGCGCTTCCGGCAAGCACTTCCCCGTTCTCTTCCTCACGGCGAAGGACGATACCGAGGACAAGGTCACCGGCCTCACCGTGGGTGGGGACGATTACGTCACCAAGCCCTTCAGCCTTGACGAGGTCGTGGCCAGGATCCGGGCGGTCCTCCGGCGCACCCAGCCCCTGCTGGACGATGACGCCGTCATCCGGGTGGATGACCTGGAGCTCGACGACGACGCCCACGAGGTCCGCCGTGGCGGAGCAGTTATTGAGTTGTCCCCCACGGAGTTCAAGCTGCTCAGGTACCTCATGCTGAACCCCAACCGGGTGCTCTCCAAATCCCAGATCCTGGACCATGTCTGGGAGTACAACTTCAACGGGGACGCCTCCATCGTGGAGTCGTACATCTCGTACCTGCGGCGCAAGGTGGACATTGATCCCGACGCACCGGCCCTGATCCAGACCAAACGCGGCGTCGGTTACGTACTCCGGACGGCAGAGAAGCGCTGACATTGCTGCAGCGGTGGAAGTCGGCCTCCCTGAGGTCGCAGCTTGTAGCCATCATCATGGGGCTGCTGATTGTTGCGCTGACGGTGACCGGCGCGGGCACCCTGACGCTGCTGCACAGCTATCTGCAGGGCCAGGTGGACGACAAACTCCAAGCCGCCATCGAACTTGCCCACAAGCAGCGTTCATTCACCCAGCTGCAGGCCCCCACCAATCCCATGGTGCCCACGGACTATTCGCTGATTCTCTTCACGCCTGGTGAGGAGCCGTACCCCTTCGGCGGCGACCCGAAAAACCGCCCTGACATCAGCCAGATCAGCGTTTCCGAGGCCCAGGCGTTGGGCAACCGTCCTTACCAGGTAGGCGGCACGGACGGACAGAACTGGCGGGTAGTCGCGGTCACCGTTTTGGACAACGGGGTCAGCGCTGTGGTGGTCATCGGCCTGCCGTTGCAAAGCGTGGACGATGTCCTGAAGCATGCCACCCTGGTGGTGTGCGGCGTCGGGCTCCTGACCCTCCTGCTGGCTTCCCTGCTTGCCAGCTGGACAGTGTCGCGGGCATTCCGGCCGCTTGCCCGGGTGGAGCGGACAGCGGCCGCCATCGCCGCAGGCGATCTTTCCCGCCGTGTCGACGTGGAAGGTCCCGGCACCGAACTGGGAAGGCTGGGCAGCTCCCTGAACGCCATGCTGGCGCATATTGAAACAGCTTTTGCCGCCCGCACCGCCTCGGAGGGCCGGATGCGCCGGTTCGCCGCCGACGCGTCGCACGAGCTGCGTACCCCGCTTGTCACCATCAGGGGTTTTTCCGAGCTCTACCGGCACGGCGCCCTGGCTAGCGAGGAGGACGTGGCCATGGCCATGGGGAGGATCGAAAGCGAGGCCAAGCGGATGGGCTCCATGGTGGAGGACCTCCTGCTCCTGGCCCGCCTCGACGAACAGCGCCCGCTCCAGCAGAAACCCGTCGACCTCCAACTTGTCGCCCATGATGCCGTAGTGGATACCCAGGCAAGCGACCGTTCCCGCACCATCTCCCTCACCGGGCTCGACGGCGGACCTGCGGCGCCCGCCCCCGTCCTTGGCGACGAAGCGAAACTGCGGCAAGTAGTGGGCAACCTGGTCGGCAACGCCCTGCGTTACACGCCGGAAGGCACGCCGATCGAGCTTGCGGTGGGCGTCCGGGCAGCCGACGGCGGGCAGCCGTATTCCGTGATCGAGGTGCGGGACCATGGTCCCGGCATTTCCGAGGAGGATGCCTCCAAGGTCTTTGAGCGCTTCTACCGGGCTGATACGTCCCGGACCCGTGAAACCGGCGGCAGCGGACTGGGCCTCGCGATCGTGGCGGCCATCGTAGGATCACACGGGGGCTCCGTGCGGGTTGAAGGGACCGACGGCGGCGGCGCCACCTTGGTGGTCAGCCTGCCGATGCGGGACCAGGACGCCAACAGTCTGATGGATGACGGGCAGGATTCCGCAGAGCAGGACTCCCCAGGGCAGGACTCCTCCGGAGGGCAGGACGCGGGTGACCCGGGCACGGACCAGCAGAGCCCGCGTATCCAGGAAACGCGCGTCCAGGGCAGGGATGAGCACAACAGGGGCGACGGCGGCGGCCACGATGATGGAAGGGTTATCCACATATAGCAGCCCGCCGTGGCACCTCGCCCCAGCCTCTCCGTAGGGTCGATGTAGAGGTCCGGAGCAGCCGGGCCGGGCAGCTGACGCTGTCCATCAGATCGAGAGGCAACAGCAGCCATGACCATCATTTCCGTCGACACCGAACTCCTCCAGCTCAAGTCAGCCAACGTCAAAGCCACGGTGGACCGGATCAGCGCCGACGTCCAAAACATGAAGCGCGGCCTGGACGAGCTCCAGGCCACCTGGCGGGGTTCGGCGGCAAACAACTTCCAGGCGCTGGTCACCGAATGGACCCTGACGCAGGGCAAGGTCGAAGCGTCGCTGGCATCCATCAACGTCGCCCTGGCATCGGCAGCGTCCAGCTACGCGCAGACCGAACAAGGCAACACGCAGCGCTTCAGTTGAGATTCAGCTGCTATTCAGTTGAGAGTCAGTGACCGGGGATATCAGGCCTGAGACGTATCAGGCCTCGGGGGTGCCCTGGTGGAACCGCAGTCTCCAGCGTCCGTCGTCGAGGACCCACAGCGAGCTTCGGAGTGTCGTGCCTGAACGCGAGTAGCTTCGGTACGTCAGCAGGACCGCGCTGGTGCCGATGCGGTCCGCCCCCAGCACTTCAAGCTCCGTCCGCTCCCCGGGGTCCTCTTCCAGGGCCATCATCATCGCGTCGCGGGTCCAGACCCTTCCAGAGCTCCCGATCTCCATGAAATCAGGGTGCAGCAGGACTCCGGTGCGGCCAATGTCGCCGCGGACATCCGGGCCGAGCAGTTCACGCTCAAGGGCCTCCACGATTACTTCCGGCTCAAGCGCCGCAGGAGCGGTTACAGGCTCAGCAAACGGATCGCCTTCCAGTTCACTGAAGAGGTCCGGTTCGTCGAACCGGCCCAGGCCTCCGCCGATGGATTCTCCGGCTGTGGCCTTGGCTTCTTCAACCACCCTGGTAGCAGCGGCCGCGTGGACGGCGCTGGCGGCACGCGGAGTGATTGCTGCCGCTACCGGGGCTCCTGCAAAGCCCGGGCCGGAGCGGGCGGCGACTCCCTGCTGGTAGGCCGTGGCGGCCGCCCTCGCCCGCTCATCGGCTGCCTCGTTAAGATCGTGGCCGGCGTGCCCCTTGACCCATTCAAAGGTGTATCTGCGGCCCGCGAGTTCCCGGTCAAGTTCCTTCAGCAACTCAACGTTCAGGACCGGCTTGCCGTCAGCTTTCCGCCAGCCTTTCCGCTTCCAACCGGGCATCCATTTGGTGATCGAATTGATGACGTACTGGCTGTCACACAGAATCCGCAGGTCTTCTTCGGGGACGTGCGCCGTGGCACGGAAGAGGTCAAGGACGGCCATCAGTTCGCCCTGGTTGTTAGTGCCGTGCGGCCACCCGCCTGCCCTCCAGCAATCGTCATTCACATACCAGGCCCATCCGGCCGGACCGGGATTTCCTAAGGCCGAACCATCGGCCGCTGCAGTAATCGTCACGGCTCCATCCTGCCAGACACTGGTGATCGGGGTGTTCGTACCATTCCGGGAGCCGGTGCGGGAGTTCCGAATATCGTAATCCATTGTGAAAGGCTGCATCCATGGAACCTTTGGAGTCAGAACGCCGGGTCATCGAGGCGGCCGAAAACCTGGCCAGAACTCTCGGTAGCGATACAAACCATTCTGTCGCGGCCGCCGCAATGGACACGCACGGACGAATACATCAGGCGGTGAATGTCCACCATTTCACCGGTGGTCCCTGCGCCGAGCTCGTCACCCTGGGCGTTGCCGCCACCGTTCAGGCAGGGCCGTTGGTCACGATGGCAGCCGCCGGCGATGGAGGGCGTGGATTGATTCCGCCGTGTGGGCGCTGTCGTCAGGTGATGCTGGATTTGCATCCCGACTTGCTCGTCGCTGTTCCATCCCTGACCGGGCCCAAAATGCGTCCAATCGCCAAACTCCTTGCGGATTCATTCTTCTTTCCTGACGGCGATGCCCAGCGGGTTCTCCGTTTCAACAAGCGCTACTACGGCGGAATTGTTAGCGGCCGGAAGACTTCCTCAGTCCGCTGGGACGAGCAGATATCTGTCGGTCCCGCCCTCTTCTACTTTGAGGATGATGAAGTGCACCCGCCGCTGCATGGGGAGATCGTTGAGGTCCGGCGGTACCGCCTTGGTGACCTGACCCCCGAAAGACTCCGACTCTCCGAAGGCGGCAGCGTCGACGGTTACATCGAAGGTCTTCGACAGCACTACCCGCTCATGCCGGCGGATGCGTTTGTCGATGTCGTGGACTTCAAGGTGGATCCGTCAGCCCTGCATGACATGGGGGAAGCACCGAACACCGCTGCCCTGTGAAGAACTGTTCGAAGACACCAAAAAAGTGCGGCCCCCTCGTGAGGGGACCGCACTTTTTGTGAACGGACCAGGGTCCGGCCGGTGTGGGCTAGAAGCCGCCCATGCCGCCCATGTCGTCGCCGCCGCCGCCCATGGCCGGAGCGTTCTTCTCCGGCTTGTCGGCCACTACAGCCTCGGTGGTGAGGAACAGGCCGGCAATGGAAGCCGCGTTCTGCAGTGCAGAGCGGGTCACCTTGACGGGGTCGTTGATGCCGGCAGCCAGCAGGTCGACGTACTCGCCGGTAGCTGCGTTCAGGCCGTGGCCTGCGGGCAGGCCGCGTACCTTGTCAACCACAACGCCGGGCTCAAGGCCTGCGTTGAAGGCGATCTGCTTCAGCGGGGCGTCGATGGCAACGCGGACGATGTTCGCACCGGTTGCCTCGTCGCCTTCAAGCTGCAGGTTGGCGAACGCCTTCAGGCCGGCCTGGATCAGCGCAACGCCACCACCGGCGACGATGCCTTCTTCAACAGCAGCCTTGGCGTTGCGGACTGCGTCCTCAATGCGGTGCTTGCGTTCCTTGAGCTCAACCTCGGTTGCGGCACCGGCCTTGATGACTGCAACGCCACCGGCCAGCTTGGCCAGGCGCTCCTGCAGCTTCTCGCGGTCGTAGTCGGAATCGGAGTTTTCGATTTCGGCACGGATCTGGGACACACGGCCAGCGATCTGGTCGGCGTCGCCGGCACCTTCAACGATGGTGGTCTCGTCCTTGGTGACAACAACCTTGCGGGCGCGTCCCAGGAGTTCCAGGCCGGCGGTCTCCAACTTGAGTCCGACTTCCTCGGCGATGACCTGGCCACCGGTGAGAACAGCGATGTCGGCCAGCTGGGCCTTGCGGCGGTCGCCGAAGCCCGGAGCCTTGACGGCGACGGACTTGAACGTGCCACGGATCTTGTTGACGATCAGGGTGGCCAGTGCCTCGCCCTCGATGTCTTCGGCAATGATCAGCAGCGGCTTGTTGGACTGCATGACCTTTTCAAGGACGGCAACCAGTTCCTTGACGTTGGAGATCTTGGAGTTGACGATCAGGATGTACGGGTCCTCAAGGACAGTTTCCTGACGCTCTGCGTCGGTGACGAAGTAAGCGGAGATGTAGCCCTTGTCGAAGCGCATGCCTTCGGTGAGCTCGAGCTCCAGGCCGAAGGTGTTGGACTCCTCGACCGTGATGACGCCTTCCTTGCCCACCTTGTCCAGTGCTTCGGCAATCAGGGCACCGATCTCGTCGTCACCGGCGGAGATCGAGGCGGTGGCCGCGATCTCTTCCTTGGTTTCGATTTCCTTGGCATTGTCCAGCAGCTCGCGGGTTACCGCTTCCACTGCCTTCTCGATGCCGCGCTTGAGGGACAGCGGGTCGGCTCCGGCAGCGACGTTGCGCAGGCCTTCCTTGACCAGTGCCTGTGCCAGAACGGTGGCCGTGGTGGTTCCGTCACCTGCGACGTCGTCCGTCTTCTTGGCAACTTCCTTGACCAGCTCGGCGCCGATCTTCTCGTAAGGGTCGTCCAGCTCGATCTCCTTGGCGATGGAAACACCATCGTTGGTGATCGTGGGGGCGCCCCACTTCTTTTCGAGGACGACGTTGCGTCCACGCGGGCCGAGGGTGACCTTGACGGCGTCGGCGAGGATGTTCAGGCCCCGCTCAAGACCGCGGCGTGCCTCTTCATCAAATGCAATGATCTTGGCCATAACGGCAGTAGTCCTTTCGGGACAGTCGTTAAGAATGAACCTGCACTGCGGTGCCCGCGACGGACGATCTTTCTCCGCCGGCCTCTGTATGCCGCCGGATCCGGATCTCACCCCAGCAAGGTGTTTCTTTGGCTCCACGCACCGGTGCCGCGCTCCGCCGCCGGCCGGAACCGGACGTAGGTTTAGCAGTCGGTACGTAAGAGTGCTAATCAATAATTAGCACTCCATAGGTGAGAGTGCAAGCGAACGGCCGCAAAAATCCCCGTCCGGGGAGCCACTTCGCTGCAGGCGATCACCCCGCCGCCCGGCCAGCCGCCTCACGCCCTGTGACGTGGGCCTTGTTGTCCGGGCCGTAGGTGAAAACCATGAAGTTCGCTGCGGTGATGTCCCCGTTGGAGTCGAAGCCAATCGGACCGGATTCGCCGTCGTAGTTTATTCCGGAACCTGACTTCAAAACAGCCTGGCAGTCCTTGAAGGACGTACACGGTTTTCCGGTCTGCTCCCCGCCCGGGCCCGTGCCCGCCCCGGCGATTTGGCCGCCGGATACCGCGATCAGGTTCGCCGCTATGCTTTGCCCCGCATCGTCGTCCGCTCTTGAGGCAGCCAGCACCGCCAGGTTCACGGCGTCGAAAGTCTCGGCCGCGAAGAACAGGTCCTTCAACGCGGGATCCACCGCGATGAGGCGGGCCTGGAAGTCGGCAGAGGGGAAAACTCCCGGAACAACTGCCCTGGCGCCATCGAGTGCCTTGGAACCGAGCCCGGAACCGTACTGGCCAAACGCTCCGTCGCTAAGGATGATCCTGCTGCCGGACAGACCGGCGTTGTCCAGTTCAGCAATGGCTCCCTGTGCCCCGTCCCGCGCGATCAGCACCACAGCGTCCGGTGCCGCTTTCCGGGCCGCATCGGCAGCCTGCCGGGCATCCCCTGGCTTGAATTCCGTGGTGGAGAGGTTAGCCAGGCCAGCATTCCTGGCGGCGCCCGCGACGGCCGCGGAAACTTCCTGGCCGTAGGCGCCGTCCTGGTACAGCACGGCGAGGCTCTTTGCACCGCCATCCTTGGCAAGCTTAACCAGTACCGATGCCTGGGCGACGTCAGCCGCAGCCGTCCGGAAGTAATAGCCGCCGCTCTTGTATGTGCTCAGGCCGGCAGCTGAGTTGGCCGGTGAAATCAGCGGGACCCTTGCCCGGGACAGGACGTCAATCGCTGCCGGCGCGTGGCTGGAATCGGTCGGCCCGATGACCACATCAGCCTTGGCGGCGAGCAGTTTCTTGGCCTGCGCCTCGGAGTCATCAGCGGAAGACTGGGGAAGCAGCTCGACGGGTTTTCCCTTGACTCCGCCAGCGGCGTTGATTTCCTGCACGGCGAGTTTGGCCGCGGCGAGCTCTGAATCGTTGAGGAAGGCCTGCTTCCCGGCATTGTCCAAAATAAGGCCCACACGAAGCGTCCCGTCGCCGGACGCTTCCACGGAATCAAGCCGGGCGTTCCCTGTCGCGGCGGCGCAGCCCGCCAGCGCCAGCACTGCGGCTGTCCCCATGGCGGCGCGGATTGTTGTCCGGAAAATGCCGGACCCGGGAATGAAAGACTTCACTCGACGGGCCGGACGCTTTCCGCCTGCGGGCCCTTCTCGCCTTCGCCGATTTCCAGCTCCACGCGTTGTCCCTCGTCCAGGGCCCGGTAGCCCTCGCCCTGGATGGCCGACCAGTGTACAAACACGTCGTCACCTGAACCGTCAACGGTGATGAAGCCATAGCCCTTTTCCGCGTTGAACCATTTGACGGTTCCCTGTGCCATGATTTCCACTCTCTCAGTAGCGTCCGCAAGGCCCACGCCACTGTGTGCCGCTTTTTACGAACCGAAGTCTGAAATTACTCTAGCCAATGGCCGGGGGCAGGCCGAGTCACCGGCAGCGTCGGCACCCAAAAGTTATTCAGGCGTGATCGGGACGCCTACTTGAATCCAGGGCCAAGCACCACAACCACGGGCACCTGGAATTCGGCGCTGTCCAGCACCGTCGGGATGTCCAGCAGCTTCGAGAGCGCCTCGGCGTTGGCCTTTTGCGCGATACCGGCGTAGAAGATCACCGATGTCTTCTGCGGCGCGCCGCCCCAGTTGCCGACCTGGCCCAGCGTCCAGCCGTCTGACTGGACAATCGAACTAACGCGGGCAGCGAGCCCGGAAGTCCCGGATCCGTTGTATATGGCGATGCCTTGGGTTTTGTTCACAGCGGACGACGGCGTCGGACTGGGCGTGGCACTCGGCTCCGATTTAGCACTCGCGGATGGTTCCGGACTGGCTGAGGGCTGCGCCGACGCCGTGGTTCCGGCGCTGGCCTCAGGCGATGCGGCAGACTGCAAGCTTGAGGAGACCTGGCTACCCGCCGGCGCGAAGCCCAGCTTCGGGAGGATCAGGAAGGAGACCAGGCCGATGGCCAGCGCGGCGATGCCTACCGCGAGGATTGGCCAGAGTTTGCGTCGTGACGGCGCACCTGCAGCCCGGTGGACACCCTGGCGCGCGGCGGTCTCAGGGACCCTGTCGAATTCATCCCGGGCATATCTGGTCATGGTGGCGAGACATCCTTGTTGATTGCCGCTGATGGCTCAGCGCGGTCCTAATGAGCGTCGGAACCCAGGCGGCGTGCTGTACGTGCCCGCTGACGCGACGTACGTAGTCTACGCAATCTCTTGACCAGCATGGGATCGTGAGCCAGCGCATCCTCGGTGTCGATGAGTGCATTCAGTAACTGGTAGTAGTGCGTCGCAGACAGGTCAAAGAGCTCCCTGATGGCCTGTTCCTTGGCCCCGGCGTATTTCCACCATTGCCGTTCCAGCGCCAGCATCTGCTGGTCACGCTCACTCAACGGCGAGTTGCGAAGCGTGAAATCCGCCAGCAGCGAGCTAGGTTCTTCCGGCTCCGGCAGGTGTTCCCGAGCTGCTTCAGCCACGACATTCCTTCGCTGTTGAGGGTAAAAGTCCCACCCCAATGCTACGGAGGAATAACAAGGTTGTCATTTACGCCGCGTTACGGGAGTAGCTATCCCTGCGAGAATGGAAGCGTGTTTGAATCTGACGCGCTGTTCGAGCTGGAACCGGCCGCGCTGGAGAGCGTCGCGTTCGCCGAGATGGCACGGCTGCCGCTCAGGGAGCTGATGGCTGCCGACTGGGCCAAGGCGCTGGGCGGGGTGGAGGCGGAGATCCGCGCGGTCCTGGACTTTCTTGCCGCCGAAACCGCGGCGGGGCACCAGGTGCTGCCCTCGCCGTCGAACGTCCTGCGCGCTTTCCGCCAGCCGCTGGCGGATGTCAAGGTCCTCATTGTTGGCCAGGACCCTTACCCGACGCCCGGTCACGCCGTCGGCCTGTCCTTCTCTGTGGATCGGCGCACCCGGCCCATCCCGCGGAGCCTGGCGAACATCTACCGGGAGCTGGAAGCGGACCTGGGCATTCCGGCCCGCGTGCACGGAGATTTGTCCGGATGGGCGGGCCAGGGCGTCCTGCTCCTCAACCGGGTGATGAGCGTGCGGGCCGGCGCTGCGGGCTCGCACCGGGGAAAAGGCTGGGAGAAGATCACGACGACGGCTGTCACCGCAGTCGCCACCCGGAGAGCAGTCGACGGCGGCAGGCCCCCGCTGGTGGCCGTGCTCTGGGGAAAAGATGCAGACAGCGTCCGGCACCTCCTTTCCGGTGCTGCGGTAGTGTCAAGCGCCCATCCCAGTCCGTTGTCGGCGTCGCGTGGATTTTTCGGTTCGCGGCCATTCAGCCGTGTCAATGAGCTGCTGCAGGAGCAGGGTTGCGCGGGCGTAACCTGGGAGCTCCCCCAGGCTCCTTAGCTTAGGGTTACCTTATGAGCACAGTCCCCGCTGCCACCAGCGCCACCAAGAAGAGCCGTCCCCAGATCGACCTGACGGTGCTCCGCCGCGAGGAACTCTCGCCGCACATGGTCAGGATTGTTGCCGGCGGAGAGGGCTTTGACGGCTACGTCAACAACAGCTTCGTGGACCGCTACGTCAAGATCGTCTTTCCGCAGCCGGGTGTGGAATACGCCCGGCCGCTGGATTTATGGACCATCCGGGAAACCATGCCCCGCGAGCAGTGGCCGTTTACGCGCACTTACACCGTCCGATGGGTAGACCTCGAAGCCAGGGAGCTCGCCATCGATTTCGTCATCCACGGCGATGAAGGACTGGCAGGACCCTGGGCCGCCTCGGCGCAGCCGGGCGACCCTCTCACGTTCACCGGCCCCGGCGGCGCCTACAACCCGGCGCCTGACGCTGACTGGTACCTCTTTGCCGGTGACGAAGCGGCCCTGCCGGCTATCGCGGCGTCCCTTGAATCCTTGCCCCCGGAAGCGCGCGGCCTTGCATTCCTCGAAGTGGACAGCGACGCCGACATCCAGGCAATCTCGGCCCCCGCCGGAGTGGACATCACCTGGCTCCGACGGAACGGAGCACCGGCCGGCACCAGCGGGCTACTGGTGGAAGCAGTTGCCGGTGCCGAATGGCCCGCCGGCAAGGTTGACGTCTTTGCCCATGGCGAGCGTGGCTATATGAAGGGTCTGCGGGACGTGTTCTTTGTC
This sequence comes from Arthrobacter pascens, assembly GCF_030816475.1. NCBI lineage: Bacteria > Bacillati > Actinomycetota > Actinomycetes > Micrococcales > Micrococcaceae > Arthrobacter > Arthrobacter pascens. The sequence goes on from NZ_JAUSXF010000001.1 coordinate 3,534,652, forward strand.
CAGCGCGGCCTCGAACGCAAGCAGGTTTCCTTGTCCGGCTACTGGGCGACGGGCCGGGTGGAGGACGATTTCCAGGCCGAAAAGAAGCTCCCCGTAGGGCAAATCTGACCAGGCAGACCTGATCGGGCACCCGGAGCCGATCCGGTCCCGCCCTTCCGTGCGGCGGAGCGGCCGGTGTGCGTTGACTTACTTTTCGAGCCGGATTTCCTCGGGGTGCCGCGCCACCAGGCTCCCGAGCAGGCGGAGAGCGTGGTCGGAGGCGGCCATCGGCGCCGAGATCGGCGCGACCCCGCACAGACCGCCCTCGCCTGGCTGCTCACGCGTGGAAACGACATCGCCCCCATCCCGGCACACGACGCGTCTCCAGGGTGGAGGAGAATACCGCGGCGGACGGCGTCAAACTCACCGACGGCCAACTGCACCGCCTGAACGCGCTCCAACCCGCCGCCGGCGAACGCCACAACGAAGCCAACATGGACTCCATCGACCGCTGATCCGAGGAGAGAGACAGGCCCCTGAACCGCCGTCGTCGTCCTCTCCAAAGCTTGTTCAGGACGTCCGCCGGCGCTACCTCCGGCGGGCCCGCCGCCGCTCATTACTTGCGAGGCTCCGCGTCAGCGGCCGGGCCAGGGTGTCCCCCAGCACAATTCCGCCGGCCGCGCCCAGGACAATCGCACCGGCATTGAGCATGCCTCCTGCACCGAGCAGAATTTGCGATTCCTCAACGGTCAGCACGTACATTGAGCGGAAGATGGTCAGTCCGGGCAGCAGGATCAACGCCGCCGGCACGGCGACCACCAGCTGGGGAGCACCCATTTTCAGGGCAACCACCCGGGCAAGCAGTCCGATCGCAACGGCGGAGAGCGCCGGCGAGAACCTCTCACCAAGGCCCAGCGCGTCCCCGCCCAGCAGCACGAGGTAGCCTGCCACGCCAACGGCTGCCGTGGGCAGCAGCAGCTTCCACGTAGTCTGCTCGGTGACGCCGATGGCCATTACCGCGACGGCGATGAAGGTGACCAGGACCCACAGGTCATAGGCCGGCGGAAAGGTCTTGGTGACATCGATCTCCGGCATCCCCGTCATTGACCCCAGCACAAAGGCCACGGCAATCCCCGCCACCAGCGCCCCGAAAGTCAGGACAGTTGACAGGAACCGGCCGGCGGCTGTCACGGGGAAGCCGTTGATGGCGTCCTGGACCGAGGACACCAGGCGCCCTGTGGGCAGGAGCAGCAGGATGCCGCCCACCACCACAATCTCGGGTGAGTTGGTGAGCCCGAACTTCCCCAGCAGGATCGCCACAATCGTCACCAGGAAGGAGCACGAAGCGGTGATAAAAAAATCAGGCATCCGCCAACGCCCCAGCTTGCGGGCCAGGAGGCTCACTCCGATGTTGGAAAGAAAGGCGATGAGCGAGGCCGCGGGGCCGCCGCCGAGCACTCCGACAAACACGGCGGCGAAGACGCCGAAGGCGATGGTGACCATCCAGCGCGGGAAGGGCTTGGGGCTCGTGATCGCTTCATCCAGCCGGCGGATGGCCTCGTCCCGGCCCACTCCCCCGGCCACAATGTCGGTCACGAGCTGGTGCACCTTTGCCAGCCCCGCATAGTTGTTGGTCCAGGAGCGGACCACCCGGAGCAACGAAATCGGCGTCTGCTCCTTGGGCGCGTAGTTGATGGCCACAGACTGGTTGGTAATGTCCACCTCGATGTTCTTCAGGCCAAGCGCTGCCGTGACGGCAATGATGCTGGTCTCCACCTCGAGCGCGCCTGCACCGTACCGGAACATTGTCTCGGCCAGATGCAGCGCAAAGTCCAGGGTCTTGCGAGCCGAGGTGTCCACTCCGCCCACCTGGATCATCGGGTTGGCGTAGGGGCTCCCGGCGAGCCTGTCCACGATGCTCAGTGGCGCGGTCGGCGGGCTCTCACCCTGGACGAGTCGCCTCAGCATCCTCTTGGCCGCTGCGTTCTGGTGGAGCTGGGACGGCGAAAGCGGCTCGGTCTTTGGGAGGCCGTCGGTATGCGGCCTGGTCCGGCGGTCTCCTGGTCGGTCTTTCACGCTGGTCCTCCTCCCGCTCGAGTGGATATGTGCTGCTGCAGGTGTGTCAGGCGCTGCGCCTGAGGGGCAGCTTGGCCAGCAGGGTTCGTCCGGCCGCGACTGCCGCCCGCGCCACGCGGTTGGCCTGGAACACGAACGGACGCACTGGCATCACAAAGTCGCCCAGCAGCTGGACCACCTCTCCGCCGAAGCCCTTCTTGAAGGCGTAGCCGCCGTGTCCTTCTTCGTCCTGGCCCTCGATGCCGAAGGTGCCGTAAAAGTTGTATCTGGAGTAGCCCTTTTCCAGCGCGTGCAGCATCATCCCCCAGTACAGGGAGGTTGCGCCGTTGAAGTAAATGTAGTCCTGCTTGGTGCCGCCGATGACGCAGACCACCTCGTCGCCGAAGCAGACAAAGTGGATGGCAGCCACTGTTGCCACGCCTACGGAATCCGGGAACCTCTCGATGTCCTTGAGGCTCCGTTCGTAGCTGTCCACGAGGTCCTGGACAACTTTGAGCCTGTTGGCCTTCTTCTTGCTGCCGGTCTCTTCAACCTCCCGCCGCAGCTCGGCGGCAGCAGCGGACTCGGCGTCGAGGCGTTCGGTGATGGATTTCCGGTACGCAGGAATATCGATTTTGGCCATCATGAGCTTGGTGAACTCGGGCGACGTGGTCCGCAGGAGCTGCTCGTAATATTCGCGTTCCCGGTAGGTGAAGCCCTTTTCATCCCCGGCGGTGCTCAGCGCATCATAGAACTCGTCCAGGGTGTCAAGGGTCGCCTGCTCCAGGAAGACGCCGTTCTTTTCGGCCTTCCGGATGGCTTTGCGGGTCCGATAGCTGGTGCTCATGATGAGCTCCTCGGCATCCTGGATGCCGTCAAGGGTCTTAATAAACATCCAGTTGACGTTCGCGAAATTCATCTCCGAACCCTGGTGCTCAAACCCCATCCCGGCCAGTTCTGCCACCAGGGGCCGGTTGTCCAGGATTTCCGGATGCTCGGCGCCGTCTTCGTCCCGGGCAACGTACGCCAGGTTAGGCGAAATCCTCAACTCCGCGGCCTTTCGGTCTGCCGCCCGCTTTTTGAGAAGTTCGACGACGGCGCGCACGAGCTCGGTGTCCCCGTAGTCCAGGAGCGGGCCCTTGGCGCACTCGCACACGGTGTAGCCGAGGCGGTTCGTGGTGAAGTTCAGCTTTCCCGCTGCGACAAGCTCGCCGTCGCGCCTGACTCCGAAAAGCTCCACGGCCTGGCCGCGGGAACGCTGGAAGCGGGCGAAGTCCGCGGATTGGATGAAGTTGTTTTGTGCATGGTTCAGGGAGAATGACCCGAATTCGGCGTCGCTGAGGACGGCCAACTCGAACTTGGTCCCGGCCTTGATTGGATTCACAGAAATTACCTCACCTTTGGATGTGCTGCCGGCTTGTGCCATGCGCTGACCTTGGTTGAATGGATGGGAGGGCAGGCGTGCAGATCAGTAGAACTGGCCGCCGGTGCGCATAGTTTCGAGCCGCCGGAAAATACGTTCGGCACCCTTGACCCACAGACGGTGCCTGACCGGCGCCAGGACGTAGTCGTAGCAACCCACAAAATCAGTGACCGTCTTGGTGAAGCTGGTCTTGAACATGCCCATGCCGTACAGAGGGTGGGACGTGTCCTTGATCCTGGCTGCCGGCGGAGTGCCGCAAAAGTCATACTCGGTGCAGCCGAGTTCTTTCATCCGGCGGATGGCGGCCCACTGGACCAGGTGGGAATCTCCGTACTGCTTCCGGTTCTGGCTGGACCCGCCGTCCTTGTATGTTGCCTTGGCCCCGTAGTTGATGACGAAGGCACCGACGCTCGGTTTCCCGTCCTCGTAGACGAAGAAGAAGTTGCCCTGGCCCCGGTTGCAGAACTCGTCCCAGAACCGCGAGTAGTACTCGAAGCTGCGGAGCGGCATGGAGCCCTTGGCTTTGACGGTGTCCGCCATCAGGTCATAGAGGGCGCGGTACGTTTCCGGGCCCTGGTCCTGCCGGATCACTTCGCAGCCTTCGCGTTCGGCGCGGCGGATCGCGTTGCGCGCACGGGACGTGATGGACCTCAGCACCTCGTTCTCCTGCGGCGCGATATCCAGCAACGCGGTGGAGTCGTTGGACTGGATGTTGGGTGCCTTCACCAGACCTGAGGCCGTGAAGAATTCGTGAGCTTCACCGGTCGCTTCGATGTCCGGCTCAATTTTGATAGCGAAGACGTTGAATTTCCGGCTCCGGGCGAAGTCCGCGCACGCCTGCAGCGCCGGCGTGAGGTCATCCACGGCGGGCAGGTCTGGTCCTTTGATCAGGTACCAGAGGCGGCCCAGGATAGGGAATTTCTTCTCCAGGACCAGGTTGTAGCTGGCCGTTCCCGCGGTTTCCAGGACCAGGAAGCGGACCCTCCAGCCATGGCCGTTCTTCACCGAAGCGTAGGCCGCCGACTGCAGCATGTTGCCGCCATGAGGGTTGGCCGTGACGTGCTTGTCCCAGTTCTCAATTTCTTCGGCTGTGGCAAAGCGGGCGGTGAATTCTCGCAAGGGGGGCCGGGTCCAATCTCAGGGTTTCGTGCGCGGTCTGTGTGTGAGGCGGCGGGCGGGCATACAGCCACAAGTCTAAAGCCTCATCCGGCCGCGGCCTTCCAGCCAGTGCCCCGTCCAGCTTTCGGGGGTTGAGCCTTGGCCCGCCTTGACTAGGGGTCCGCGCTTGGCGAGGGTTGAGGCATGGAGCCCAGCACTGAGCAGCCCGGCGCCCGGTCCGGGCCTTCCGCCGCTCACCGTGAAACCGGGGCGCAGGTGGCGGGGCTCGCCGCTTTCCTGGCCGCATCCGCGCTGGTGGCCTGGCTGGGCACCCTGGCCACCGTGAACAACGTGAACGGTTGGTATGTCAGCGCTGATAAGGCCCCCTGGACACCTCCGAATTGGGTGTTCGGCCCGGTCTGGACAGCGCTTTACATTGCCATGGCCGTTGCAGCCTGGCTGGTTTGGCGCCGCGGCACGGGCATCACGGGCAGACCGCTGAAACTGTATTGGGCCCAGCTCGCCCTGAATCTCGCCTGGACCCCGCTGTTCTTCGGCCTGTACCCGGTCCTGGGGTCTTTGGCCCTGTGGCTGGCGCTCGCGGTCATCGTGGCACTGGCCATTGCGCTGGCCTTCACCGTGATGAATTTCGGACCCATCAGTCCGGCCGCCGGGATCCTGCTGCTTCCCTACCTGTCCTGGGTGATTTTCGCCGGAACACTCAACATCTGGGCTGCTATCAACAACTGACCCGGTTCAGCACTGCGCCACTCAGCACTCCACCACGTTGACGGCCAGCCCGCCCATGGCCGTCTCCTTGTATTTTGAACTCATGTCCCGGCCGGTTTCCCGCATGGTGACGATCACTTCGTCCAGCGAGACCCGGTGTGTACCGTCGCCCCAGAGAGCCATTTTCGCCGCGTTGATGGCCTTGGCAGCGGCGATGGCGTTGCGCTCAATGCAGGGAACCTGGACCAGGCCGCCAATAGGATCGCAGGTCAGGCCAAGGTTGTGTTCCATCGCGATCTCGGCGGCATTCTCGACCTGGGAGGGCGTTCCGCCCATTACTTCGGCGAGGCCGGCGGCGGCCATGGATGACGCGGACCCCACCTCACCCTGGCAGCCCACCTCGGCCCCGGAGATGGAGGCCTGTTCCTTGTAGAGCACCCCGACGGCTCCGGCCGTCAGCAGGAACCTGACCACGACGTCGTCGCGGTCCTCCCGGGTGGCGTTCTCCATGCCGGGGGCAAAGTGCAGGGCGTAGTGCAGGACGGCCGGGATGATGCCGGCGGCCCCGTTGGTTGGCGCGGTGACAACCCTGCCCCCTGAGGCGTTCTCCTCGTTGACAGCCAGGGCGACAAGGTTCACCCATTCCTGCCAGTATTTGGGGTCCCGGTCCTTGTCCTCCTTCAGGAGGCGGTCGTGCCAGTCAGGCGCGCGACGGCGGACCTTCAGCCCGCCGGGCAGCAGGCCCTCGCGCTTGAGGCTGGTTTCCACGCAGCTTTCCATCACTGAGTGGATGTGCAGCAGCCCCTCGCGGATCTCCTGCTCGGATCTGGAGGCGCACTCGTTGACCAGCATGACCTCACCGAAGCTCAGTCCCGCGGATCTGCAGTGCTCCAGCAGTTCCGCCGCTGTCCTAAACGGCAGCGGAAGCTCCTTCTTGGACTCGTCCAGCTCTTTAAGCGCCGCGTCCTCCTCGCCTTCGCGGACAATGAAGCCCCCGCCCACGGAGAAGAACGTGGCCTCGTGCAGGACTTCGCCGTCGGCGTCACTGACGGCGAACTTCAGTCCGTTGGTGTGCCTTGGCAGGATGGTCAGCGGATGCAGGATGATGTCCTTGACCGCGTAAGGCAAGGACACGCCATCCGACTGCCCTGTTCCTTCGGCGGCGCCGGCCAGGTGGAGAGTTCCGCTGTCCGCGATTGCGGCCAGCCGCTCCTCCACCTCGTCGGGCAGGATCAGCTCGGGGTGGAATCCTTCCAGGCCCAGCAGGACGGCAGTCATGGTGCCGTGCCCGTGGCCCGTGGCGGCCAGCGAGCCGTACAGGTCAACCCGAAGCCCTGCCACTCGCTCCAGCACACCGGTTGACTTCAGCTCAGCGGCGAACACCGCGGCGGCCCGCATCGGGCCTACAGTGTGCGAACTTGAAGGTCCTATTCCGATGGAAAAAAGGTCGAAGACTCCAACGGCCATTGTGGTTCCTTACGTGGTCATTCCTGGTCCGGCAGATGATCCTGCCGGGTAGGCCCCCAGGCTGAGGTGACAGCCAGGAAACCGGAAGCCCGACGCCGGGCGGCGGCTTGTGGCGGCCGCCCGCCGTCGTTCTTGTTGTCGCTTTTAGTGCAGCAAGCGACGCAGGCTTACAGGTCGCCGCCGTTCTTGGATGCGTAGTCCTGCGCGGATAACAGCGGTCCCTCTGACTCCGCGGCCACTTTGAACAGCCAGCCGGCACCGTAGGGATCGGTGTTGATCAGCGCCGGATCGTCGACGACGGCCGGGTTGATCTCGGTGACTTCACCTGTGACCGGGGCGTACAGGTCGGAGACTGACTTGGTGGATTCCACCTCGCCGCAGGTCTCCCCCGCAGTCACGGCAGAACCGACCTCGGGCAGGTCCACGTACACGATGTCGCCGAGGGCATCGGTGGCCACGGCGGAAATCCCGATGGACACCAGGTTGCCGCCCTCGCGGGCCACCCACTCGTGCTCGTCGGAGTACTGGAGTTCAGGTGCGACTTTTGCCATGTGTTTTTCCTTAATTAGTGTGAAAAGTGAGGGAGCGTCCGGTCAAACCCTGCGAAAAGTGAGAGAGCGTTGGGGCTGGGATCCGGCAGCGTGCGTCAGAGCGACGAAGTGGGCCCACGCCGGCAGGGTTCCCTGGCCGAGCTTGCGAGGCTAGGGTGCCGGTGGGGCGCAGCACGCAGAGGATCTCAGCCCCAACGCAACCCGAAAGCTACTTTTGGCGCTTGTAGAACGGCAGGGCCACGACTTCGAAGGGCTCTGCCTTGCCGCGCAGGTCGATGTCCAAGGCCGTCCCTGGCTCGGTCAGCTCGACATCCACGTAGGCCATGGCCACGGGGTAGCCGAGCGTGGGGCTGGGCTGCCCGGAGGTGACTTCGCCAACAACGGCGCCGTCCTTGAGGACCGGGTAGTGGGCGCGCCCGGCGCGGCGTCCCAGGCCTTTGAGTCCCACGAGCCGGCGGCCGGCGGTGGTGCCGGCCCCTGCCTCCTTCTTGGCCGCAAGCGCGGCTTTACCGACAAAGTCACCTTGCTTGGAGAGGGCGACGACGGGTCCCAGGCCGGCGGAGAACGGGTCGCCGTCGAGGGACAGTTCGTTCCCGTAGAGGGGCATGCCGGCTTCGAGGCGGAGCGAGTCGCGGGAGGCGAGGCCTGCCGGCGTCAGCTCCCCTTCGTCAGCGATGGCGACGATTGCCTGCCAGAGGGCGGCGGCGTCGCTGTTGTCAATGAAGATCTCGAAGCCGTCCTCGCCGGTGTAGCCAGTGCGTGCCAGCAGGAGGTCCTGGCCGGCGCCGCTGACGAGGAAGGGCACCTCGACGGCGGCGTAGTACTTGAGCTCCGTGACGAGGCTGTGCTGGGCGGCGGGGATCAGGCGGAGCAGGAGCTCTTCCGCTTTGGGACCCTGGACGGCGATCAGTGACGTCTCGGCCGAAACGTCCTTGACTACGACATCGAAGCCGGCCGCACGCCGGGCGAGTTCTGCTGCCACCTTTGTGGCGTTGCCGGCGTTGGGGACCACCAGGAAAACGTCGGTGCCGTCTTCAGCAGCCGGACGGCGGTAGGTGATGAGGTCATCAATGATGCCGCCGTCTTCGTTGCAGATCAGCGAATACTTGGCTTTACCCACCGCCATGGCCGAGATCTTGCCCACCAGTGCGTAGTCAAGATACGCCGCCGCGTCGGGGCCGGTGACCCAGACTTCGCCCATGTGAGACAGGTCAAAGATGCCCGCTGCCTTCCGGACGGCGTGGTGCTCGGCCAGCTCGGAGCTGTACTTGAGCGGCATCTGCCAGCCACCGAAGTCGGTGAAGGAGGCGCCGAGTTTCTTGTGTTCTTCGTAGAGCGCCGTGTAGTTCTCAGTCATTCTGGAATCCTTAGTTTTCGAACTCGGAAAGCGGCGGGCAGGAGCAGATCAGGTTCCGGTCCCCGGCGGCGCCGTCGATACGGCCCACGGGCGGGAAGTACTTGTCCTGCCTGAGTGAGTGAACCGGGAAGACTGCCTGTTCGCGCGGGTAGGCGCGGTTCCAGTCAGTGCTGATAGCGGCAGCTGCCGTGTGGGGAGCGTTGCGCAGTGGGCTGTCCGCCACGGCGAAGTCACCGTTCGCCACCTGGTCGATCTCGGCGCGGATGGCGATCATCGCGTTGATGAAGCGGTCCATCTCGCCCAGGTCCTCGGACTCGGTGGGCTCCACCATCAGCGTGCCGGCCACCGGGAACGCCAGCGTCGGGGCGTGGAAACCGTAGTCGATGAGGCGCTTGGCCACGTCCTCGGCCGTGACACCGGTCCTGGCAGTCAGTTCCCGGAGGTCCAGGATGCATTCGTGCGCCACGAGACCGCCTTCGCCGGTGTAGAGCACGGGGAAGAAGTCGTTGAGGCGGGCAGCGATGTAGTTGGCGGCAAGGAGCGCGGACCTGGTGGCTTCGGTCAGGCCCTGTCCCCCCATCAGCTTGACGTACGCCCAGGAGATGGGCAGCACGCCAGCCGATCCGTACTTGGACGCCGAGATGGGGACGTCGTTGCCTTCGGTCCAGGTTGCCGCATTTCCCGGCATGAACGGGGCCAGGTGGGCCTTGGCAGCCACCGGCCCGACGCCGGGTCCGCCGCCGCCGTGCGGGATGCAGAACGTCTTGTGCAGGTTCAGGTGCGAGACGTCGCCGCCGAACTTGCCGGGCTGGGCCAGACCCACCAGTGCATTGAGGTTGGCGCCGTCGATGTAGACCTGGCCGCCAGCGGCGTGGATGGCATCGCACACCTCCCGGACGTCGGCGTCGTACACGCCGTGCGTGGACGGGTAGGTGATCATGATGCAGGCCAGCGCGTCCTTGTTGGCGTCGATCTTGGCGTACAGGTCGGAGTGGTCGATCGTGCCGTCCGCAGCGGTGGCCACCACAACAACCTTCATGCCCGCCAGGACGGCGGAGGCTGCGTTCGTACCATGCGCCGAGGCCGGGATCAGGCAGACGTTGCGCTGCTGGTCACCACGTGAGTGGTGGTAGCCGCGGATCGCCAGCAGCCCCGCCAGTTCGCCCTGCGAGCCGGCGTTGGGCTGGATGGAGACCTGGTCATAGCCGGTGATCTCGGTCAGCTGCGCTTCCAGGTCAGCAATCAGTTCCCGCCACCCTTCGGTCTGGGAATCCGGGGCGAAGGGGTGGATGGAGGCGAACTCCGGCCAGGAAATGGCTTCCATCTCCGCGGTGGCGTTCAGCTTCATGGTGCATGAGCCCAACGGGATCATGGTGCGGTCCAGGGCAAGGTCGCGGTCGGAGAGCTTGCGGATGTAGCGCAGCAGCTGCGTTTCGGACCGGTGGGTGCTGAAGACGGGGTGCTGGAGGAAGTCCGAAGAGCGTTCGACAGCGGGGTCCAGTGCGAAGCCAGTGTCACTGCCGGCGGCCGCGTCGCCCTGAGCGGCACCAGACGCAGCAACTCCAAAAGCGTCAAGGACGCCGACGACAATTGCCGCCGTCGTGGTCTCGTCAGTGGAGAAGCCCACGGTGTCCGCGTCAATGCTGCGCAGGTTGATGCCCTTGGCCTCGGCTGCGGCAATGATCCCCGCAGCCTTGCCCGGCACGGAGACCGTGACGGTGTCGAAGAAGCTCGTGTGCAGTACGTCCAGGCCTGCGGCCTTCAGCGACGAGGCGAGGGTCTTCGCGTGGGCGTGGGCGGTCCGGGCGATCGCCTTCAGGCCGTCCGGGCCGTGGTAGACCGCATACATGGAAGCCACGATGGCCAGCAGGGCCTGGGCGGTGCAGATGTTTGAGGTGGCCTTCTCGCGGCGGATGTGCTGCTCGCGGGTCTGCAGGGCCAGGCGGTAGGCGGGGACCCCGGCGTTGTCCCTGGAGACGCCTACCAGGCGGCCCGGCATCGAGCGCTCCAGGCCCTTCTGCACTGCCATGTAGGCTGCGTGGGGTCCGCCGTAGAACAGCGGGACGCCGAAGCGCTGGGCGGAGCCGACGGCGATGTCGGCGCCCTGTTCGCCCGGAGGGGTGATGAGGGTGAGGGCCAGCAGGTCGGCAGCCACGGTCACCAGGGCACCGCGTTCCTTGGCGTCGGCAATCACCGCAGTATGGTCAAAGACGCGACCGGAAACACCCGGCTGCTGCAGGACCACACCGTTGATGACGCCGTCGGGAAGACCCTTGGACAGGTCCGCCACCTCGACCTCGAAGCCCAGCGCCTCGGCGCGGCCCTTCACGATGGCGATGGTCTGCGGCAGGCAGTCGGCATCCAGGACGGTCTTGCCGTCGTGCGCAGCTTTATTCTTGTTGGCCCGCCGCATCATCAGCACGGCCTCGGCAACAGCCGTGGCTTCGTCCAACAGGGATGCGTTGGCGATGGGCAGGCCCACCAGGTCCTGCACCATCGTCTGGAAGTTCAGCAACGCCTCGAGCCGGCCCTGGGAAATTTCCGGCTGGTACGGCGTGTAGGCGGTGTACCAGGCAGGGCCCTCAAGGATGTTGCGGCGGATCACCGGCGGCGTCACGGTGTCGTAGTAGCCCTGGCCGATCATCTGGACTGCGGTCTTGTTCTTTGCCGCGAGCTTGCGCAGTTCGGCGAGGGCTTCCACTTCGCTCAGGGCCGTGGTGAGCTCCAGTGCTGAGTCCTGCCGGATATCCTTGGGGACCGCCGTATCCACCAGCGCGTCCACGGTGTCGTAGCCGACGGCCTTGAGCATGGTGTCGACGTCGGCCTCGCGGCGTGAGCCGATGTGCCGGTCAACGAAGGACGTAACTGTTGGGGTGGCGGTGGCCGGGGCGGCGGAGGCCGGGATGATACTCACAAGGAACTCCATAACTAAGGCGGCGAAGGGTACGCCGCATTGATCGGGTTCCTCCCCGCTCTGTATTGGACCTGAGAGTTTCCGCCTGGCCTGCTTGCGCAGGGCACGCTTGCACCGTCGGTGAGCACAGCGGTCCTGATGTTCCGGAATTGATCCGGTACAGGCGGACTGCCTGCTACTTTCCAGAGTTGCCTTGCCGCGGCGGTACATGGGCCTGTGAGATTCCTGGGGAGGATTTGCTCCTACGGCGCCTGCTGTACTGCTGGCAGGACTCTCCCGCCGCAGATCAAAGGCTTATTCATTTTGTTTCAAACCAAGTGCGGCCGGTGACAGCCACCACAGAGTCCAATTGTCCTATGCCGCGGGCTTTCGGGCAAATGGCGGCACCGGCAGTTTGGGGCAAGGGCGGCTCCACAAGGGCTCAGCCGCGAAGCCTGTCGACGGCGGCCAGCAGCCCGGCAACATCGGCCGCAGTCTCGTTCGCCGGGACCGGTCCCACCGAGAGCATGGCATTGAAGTACAAACCGTCACCCATGTACAGCACCGGTTTGGCCATGGCCTGTCCAACGTCGGCGGCGATCTCCTGGAGCCAGCGTTGCTGGATGGCGGCGAAACGTTGGCGGGTCTCCTCGTGGGCCACCTCGGCAAGCCTGGTGGCGGCAACGATAGCCCGGTCAAGCGGTGTATCAGCCCAGACCGAGGACTTGATGAAGTATGCAGCAGCCCCCTCATCGGCGGCGGCCATCGCGTCGGCATCCGCGGTGGCAAGATCGTCCAGCCTGTCCAGCAGCACCTCGATCAGTGCTTCCTTGTTCGGGAAGTGGTAGAGCAGCCCGCCTTTGGAGACTCCGGCCCGTTTGGCCACGGCATCGAGGGTCGCGGCGCGCTCCCCCACCTCAATCAGTAAGGACTCGAAGGCGTCAAGGACAGCCTCGCGGGCTACGGGTTTTCTGGCCATGGTTCCAATCATGCATGCTTCAGCACTGCGAATTCTTAACTATACCGTCTGGACGGTATAGTTATCGCTATGAACACGTCCAGGAACACGCTTCGCGACCCCCGCACGCAGAGCAACAGCACGGCAGCCGAGATGAGTCCTGTCATCGCGCACACGCCTGCCGGAGCTTCTGCAGCTCCCAACGCCCCCTGGCGCGACTGGCTTGCGCTTGGCCTGCTCATGTTCCCCGTGCTTCTTATCGCCGTGGACAACACGGCCCTCACGTTTGCCCTCCCCGCGATTGCACTCAGCCTGGAGACCACAGGTGTCCAGCTCCTGTGGATCGTGGACGCCTACCCGCTGGTCCTTGCCGGACTGTTGGTGGCGATGGGCAGCCTGGGGGACAGGATCGGACGCCGCCGGCTGCTCATTATCGGCAGCATCGGCTTCGCCGTGGTTTCAGCTGCTACCGCCTTCTCTCCCGGACCGGAATGGCTCATCGCCGGCCGGGGCGCGCTGGGTTTCTTTGGCGCCATGCTGATGCCGTCGACGCTTTCGCTGATCCGCAATATTTTTCCTGATCCCAACCGGCGCCGGCTGGCGGTGGCCATCTGGGCCGCCGGCTTCTCAGGCGGCGCGGCCCTGGGCCCCATCTTCGGAGGCTGGCTGGTTGAGCACTTCTGGTGGGGAGCGGTGCTCCTGGTTGCTGTGCCCATCATGGTGCCACTGCTGGCGTTCGGCCCCGCCTTCATTCCCGAATCCCGGGATCCGGCTCCAGGCCGCGTGGACGTGCCCAGCATCGTGCTCTCGCTGCTGGTCATGGTGCCAGTGGTCTACGGCATTAAGGAGATCGCCACCCAGGGCATCGACGCTGTCCCGCTTGGCATCATCGCCTTCGGCGTGGCCATGGGCATGGCCTTCATCCGGCGCCAGCAGCGGCTGGCAAGCCCGCTGCTGGACGTTTCCCTGTTCAGGAACCGGGTGTTCAGCACCGCAATCACGGCGAACGTGCTCGCCCTCTTTTCCTTCAACGGCTTCATCCTGTTCCTGGCCCAGCACCTCCAGCTGCTGGAAGGAATGTCGCCGTCGGCCGCCGGAGTAGCCATGATCCCCGCTCTGGTCGCCACCATGGCGTCCGGACTGGTGGTGGTCCCGCTAGTCCGGAAGATCCGGCCAGGCTTCGTGGTGGCCGGCGGGCTCGCCATGAGCGCCAGCGGCTACTGCGTGGTGGCTTTCGGGAACCACAGCTCGGGACCCGCCCTGCTGCTGGGTGCCCTGATCATCCTTGCCCTCGGCGTGGGAACGGCGGAAACCATCTCCAATGACCTCATCCTAGGCTCGGTTCCGGCCGAGAAATCCGGCGCGGCTGCGGCCATCTCGGAAACAGGCTATGAGGTGGGGTCACTGCTGGGGACAGCGGTCCTGGGCTCCATCCTCACCGCCTCATACCAGCACAACCTGCGGCTTCCCGCCGGACTGGCCGACGTTACCTCCGGCACGGCTGTCCACTCGGCGGCAGAAACCCTCGCCGCGGCAATGGAACTGGCGGGCACGCTGCCGGCGCCATTGGCCGATGCCGTCCGGGCAGCGGCCAAGACGGCCTTCGATTCCGGCGTCCACATCACTGCCGCCATAGCGCTGGTCCTGATGGCAGCGGCGGCAGTCCTGGCCGCCGTCGTGCTCCGCAAGGTCCCGACGGCGGAGTAGGCCCGCAGCATGGCAACCCCCGCAGCACAACCGGCCCCTGCCCGCATAACCGTTGCTGCCCGGCACCGGTTATGCGGGCCCGGGCCGCTGGTGTCAGGGCTTCGGTCAGCTACCTTCGAGGTAGGCCTGCAGGGCGTCGAGCAGACCCTCGGTGCCTTCCTTGCGCCCGTCTACCTGATCCTCCTCCGTGAAGTAGGCACCCTGTTCGGTCAGGGTCAGCAGGGTGCCTTCGCCGTCCGCTTCGAGTTCCACGGTGCTCAGCGAAACGGACGAGCGTTCGCCGTTCAGCAGCATTTCGTAGGTGTAGACGATCCGCTGATCCTGGACGATGTCGTGGTAGATGGCGTGCATCGTGGAAACGAAGCCGCCTTCGGGTCCCCCGACGTCCGTTTCCCGCCCGCCGACGCGGAAATCCAGGCTGGATTCACCCTGGGTCCACTCCGACGGTCCGCCGAACCACTTCTTCTTGCTCTCGTAATCGGAAAACGCCTGGAAAACGCGCGACGGCGGGACGCTGAGTTTGCGCTCCAGGGTGAAGCTGGCGTGGGTTATGGGGTTGCTCATGGGGTGCTCCTGGGTGTGATGGCAGGTGGCGGTTCGTGGGGTTGCGGCTGTTGCTCAGGTTGCGTGGCAAGGAACTCCTCAAGGCGGTCCAGGCGGCGCTCCCCTGCTGTCCGGCGGGCCCCGAGCCAGCCTTCGGCGAGGCGTACGGTTGCCGAAACAACACTGCACGTACGCACGCGGCCGATTTTTTCGCTGCTCACCAGGCCGCTGGTTTCCAGGACCTGGAGGTGCTGCACAATCGCCGGCAGGCTCATGGCGAAAGGTTTGGCGAGTTCCGACACGGAGGACGGTCCGTCGCAAAGCCGGGTCACGATCGCCCGCCGGGTGGGGTCTGCGAGCGCCTGGAAGACAAGGTCCAGGTCCGCTTCGGAGCGATTGTTAAGCACATACTTAAGTATTATCCCAAGCGGTGGAAAGTCAACCCTTAAACGAAAGAAGCCCGCCGCCGGAAGGGATTCCGGCAGCGGGCACCCGCTCGCGCGTGGAGACCGGCGGTGCGGCCTTCCCTAGTCCGCGCCGGGAGCGGTCACGGCTGCCGACGCCTTCAGCGTCTCGGCATTCACCATCCAGGCATACTGTTCCAGCTTGGCGATGAACTCGTGCAGGAGGTCTGCGGTAGTGGGATCCTCTTCATCCACCTCGTCATGGACTTTCCGCATGGTACCCACAGCAGCCTCCAGCGCCGCGACGATCCGCTCGATGGCGTCCCTGGTGTTGATCAGGCCTTCCGGGAACGGGGCAAGGCTCGTGGATTCGGCCACTGTGGAACTGCGGCCGTCAGGAAGTGAGTGCAGGGCGCGCATGCGTTCGGCCAGGTCATCCGCGAACTGGCGGGCGGCATCCACGATTTCATCCAGCTGCAGGTGCAGGTCCCGGAAATTCGTTCCCACGATGTTCCAGTGGGCCTGCTTGCCCTGGATGTGCAGTTCGATCAAGTCTGCGAGCACGGCCTGCAGGTTGTTGGTCAGGGTCGGTGACGCTTTCATGAGTCCTCCTCGATAGGTCCGGTGGTCCGACGCTACCAGCCGGCAGGGCGGCCGAGGGAGGGGTGCACAAAATTTCTCAGTGGGCTTACTAAATCCCCTCGAAGCGTCGCAAAAGAACGGTATTCATTAAGGGCCTTGCGTGAATCCCTTACACCCTCCATACTAAATGAACGTCATTCATTTAGTGACGGTCGTCTCACTGGAGTAGCCACATGATTGAAATTTCCTGCCTCGACGCACCTGCCTCACCGGCACGGACAACGCCGTCCGCACGCCCCACCCTTCGGGTGGGCGTGGTGCAGCACCAATGGCACGCGGACAACGCGGCTTTATTGGCCGAACTCGACGAGGGCATTGAACGTGCGGCACGGCTTGGCGCCACCGCAGTTTTCCTTCCCGAACTGACTCTCTCGCGTTATCCCGCGGACACCTTGCCGGTCAGTGACAGATCCCGGCCGGGCGCAGTACGGCCGCGGCCGTCGGACACGGCTGAGGATCTGCTGACAGGACCCACCTTCCGCTTTGCAGCAGACTCGGCCCGCCGCCACGGAGTGAGCGTCCATGCCTCCCTCTACCAGCGCAACCCTGATGGTTCCGATGACGGCCTTGGCCTCAACACGGCCATTCTGGTCTCGCCCGGAGGTGAGCTCCTGGCGCGCACCCACAAGCTGCACATCCCTGTGACTGCCGGCTACTACGAAGACAAGTTCTTCCGGCCTGGTCCGGCTGCTTCCGATGCCTATGAAGTCCACGCCCCGGCCGAACTCGCGGGGGCCCGGCTGGGCATGCCCACCTGCTGGGATGAGTGGTTCCCGGAGGTGGCCAGGCTGTACTCGCTGGGCGGGGCGGAGATCATCGTCTACCCGACGGCCATCGGTTCCGAGCCTGATCACCCGGACTTCGACACGCAGCCGCTGTGGCAGCAGGTGATCGTGGGAAACGGCATCGCCAACGGCCTCTTTATGGTGGCACCCAACCGCTGGGGCAATGAAGGAACCTTGAACTTCTACGGCTCCTCGTTCATCTCCGATCCGTACGGACGGATCCTGGTCCAGGCGCCACGCGACGAATCCGCTGTACTTGTGGCGGACCTTGACCTTGACCAGCGCCGGGACTGGCTGAGGCTCTTCCCCTTCCTCGCCACGCGACGCCCTGACACGTACGGCCGGCTGACTGAGCCTGTCCGCCACGGCGAGCCGCTCGGCGGAGACGCACTCCAATATCACGAGGTGACAGCATGAGCGGCTGGCGCATGCCCGCTGAAACCGCACCGCAGGAACGCCTCTGGATGGCCTTCCCCACCGGCGGGTACACCCTCGGCGACACCCGGGAAGCCGCCCACGCAGCGCGTGCCACGTGGGCAGCGGTAGCCAACGCCGCCGTCGAATTTGAACCTGTCACCATGGTGGTGGACCCCGACGACGTCGATATCGCCGCCCGGTATCTCCATCCTGACGTCGAGGTGCTCCCCGCCCCGCTCAACGATGCGTGGATGCGGGACATCGGCCCCACCTTTGTGCTGGACGGGCAGGGGAAGCTTGGCGCGGTGGACTGGGTGTTCAACGGCTGGGGCGCGCAGGACTGGGCGCGCTGGGACAAGGACGCCCTGATCGCCGCCGAGCTCTCCGCACGTTCGGGTGCCCATCACATCGTCTCCGCCCTCGTGAACGAGGGTGGCGGGATCCAGGTGGACGGCGAGGGAACGGTGCTGGTCACCGAGACTGTCCAGCTCGATCCTGGGCGAAACCCCGGGATCAGCAAGCAGGACGTAGAAAAGGAGCTGGCACGGACGATCGGGGCCAGGCACGTGGTGTGGCTCCCCCGCGGCCTGACCCGGGATTCGGAACGATTCGGTACTCGCGGACACGTAGATATCGTGGCAGCCATCCCGTCGCCCGGGACGCTTCTGGTCCATTCGCAGCAGAACCCGGAACACCCGGACTTCGAGGTCTGCCGCGACATCATCAGCTTCCTGCGCACCACGCAGGATGCCGCAGGCAGGTCCTGGAACATCATCGAGGTTCCTGCCCCGGCTGCTCTCAAGGACGACGAAGGTTACGTTGACTACAGTTACATCAACCATGTGGTCCTCAACGGAGCCGTCCTGGCCTGCGGCTTCGCGGACCCCAACGATGACAAGGCCCTCCAAATCCTGGCCGAGGCCTATCCCGGCCGCCGCGTCTTCAGCATCGACGCCCGGGAGCTCTTCGCCCGTGGCGGCGGAATCCATTGCATCACCCAACAGCAGCCTGCTGCCTCCTAGAAAGTACGGACATGACCCAAACCATCCGTAATGCCCCCAGCACGGCGCACGGCATCACGCCCAAAGGCCTGAAAGGCGGGCAACTGGGCCTCCTCGCCGTGGTCGTCCTTGGCATCTCCACAATTGCCCCGGCTTACACCCTGACAAGCGCCCTGGGGCCCACGGTCAACGAGGCCGGGCTGCAGCTGCCCGTCATCTTCCTCATCGGCTTCATCCCCATGATCCTGGTGTCCCTCGCGTACCGGGAACTCAACGCCGATTCACCGGACAGCGGCACCACGTTCACCTGGGTCACGAAGGCCTTCGGTCCATGGGTGGGCTGGATGGGCGGCTGGGGGCTCCTCGCAGCCAATATCATCGTCCTGTCCAACCTGGCCGGAGTGGCCGTGGATTTCTTCTACCTCTTCCTCTCCCAGTTGACGGGCTCACCCGAGCTCGCCGACCTCGCCGCCAACAAGCCACTGAACGTGCTGACCTGCTTCGTCTTCGTCGCATTGGCCGTGTGGGTCAGTTACCGCGGCCTCCACACCACCAAACTGGTCCAGTACGGCCTGGTGGGATTCCAGTTGCTGGTCCTTGGACTGTTTGTGGCAATGGCCTTCGCCAACTGGTCCACCTCGGAGACAGCCATCCCGTTCAGCTGGGACTGGTTCGATGTCACCAGAATCGAGACCTTCGGCCAGATCGCAGCGGGGATCTCGCTGTCCATCTTTGTCTACTGGGGCTGGGACGTCTGCCTCACCGTGAACGAGGAAACCGCGAACGGCAAGAAGACCGCAGGCCTCGCCGGCACCCTGACTGCCATCATTGTCCTGGGTATCTACCTTCTGGTGAGCATCGCCACCATGATGTTCGCCGGCGTCGGGGACACAGGCAACGGGCTGAACAACACGGAGAACCACGAGAACATCTTCACGGCGCTGGCCTCGCCGATCATGGGACCATTCGCCATCCTGATGTCCCTCGCTGTCCTGTCCAGTTCCGCTGCCTCACTGCAGTCCACGTTCATGTCGCCGTCACGGAGCCTCCTGGCCATGGCGCACTACGGCGCCCTGCCGGAACCGTTCAGCCGCATGAGCAGGCGCTTCTCGACGCCGGGCTACGCGACCGTTGCCGCCGGCATCCTCTCCGCGGGGTTCTACGCCGTCATGCATGTGATCAGCGAGAACGTCCTCAATGACACCATCCTGGCGCTGGGCCTGATGATCTGCTTCTACTACGGCCTCACTGCCATCGCCTGCGCCTGGTACTTCAGGAACAGCGTATTCAGCAGCGTCCGAAACTTCGTGCTCCGGCTCCTCTGCCCCGTGCTTGGCGGGGTCGGCCTGTTCGTAGTCTTCCTGCAGACGGCCATGGACAGCTGGGCTCCCGAGTTCGGCAGCGGGTCGGAGGTCTTCGGCATCGGACTGGTCTTTGTCCTGGGGATCGGAATCCTGGCCATGGGAGCTGTCTTCATGACGATCATGGCCCGCGTCAGCCCAGGGTTCTTCCGGGGCGAGACCATCCGCCGGGACACCCCCGCGCTGGTGGTTCCTGAGTAGCCGGCCACTAGCGCCGACACCAAAAACGGTGCCCTGCCCGGACAATCTCCGGAGCAGGGCACCGTTTTTCTTGGTTTCCTGTGCTTATCTCAATGCCGGTGCCTCACGTCAGGTCGCTGTGTCCGCCGCTCACCAGAAGTGAGCCACGTCCACAACCACCCGGGATCCGGATCCCGGTCCATCCAGGGTGAAGACCCTGAACGGGAGCCGGGCACGGACGCCCAGTCCGATGCTGGTATAGCCTTCAAAACTTCCTGCGGAAGCTACCTGACGGAAGGTCTGGTATCCCGAAACGTTGGACAGTTCGGCCGGGTTGGCCGGGCTATACGTAGCGGCGCCGGTTTCGACGTCGTAGGACGGTGCTTTCACGGTCACCTGGAGGAACGCCTGCCCCCGAAGCGGAACCAGATTGCCAGAACCGTCCTGTGCCACGTGGTCGACGTAGCGGACGGTGTAGCCGGCGGCAGGGCCGTTGAGATCAACCACCATCCGGTCGAAGCAGTAGTGCTGCCCCGTCCGCACGTTGGTTACTGAAGCGGTACTCATCGCCGGATTTGTTTCAGCCAGCGACCCCCAAACGAGTCCACAGTACGATGTGGTTGCCGAGGCGGGCCCCGGAGCCAGGAAACCTAATCCGACAGCCATCAAGATAGCTGCCAGCCACGTATGAATCTTTTTCATTGCGGGCCACCCTTCGAGTGATTAGGTAGCTCAAGCGTAGGAGCCTGCCACGCCCTTAAGTAGGGCTGTGGCCGCTTCGGCACGCAACCGTTAAGGAGCCCCGTTTCCGGTCACGCGGACGTGATTCTGGATGGCATGAGGGGCAGAAAGTGACCATATTTTGGCCGTTTCTGGACGCCACCGTTATGCGTGATAACGACACCGGATCGAGACATGGGAAGCGCCGGCCATCCAGGGGATGGCCGGCGCTTCCGGAGTGCAGGCAGGGGCCGTTTATCCTTCGCATTCGCGGCAGTACTTCATACCGTTCTTTTCCCTGGCAACCTGGGACCGGTGGCGGACCAGGAAGCAGGACGAACAGGTGAATTCATCGGATTGCTCGGGAACGACAATGACCGTCAGTTCTTCGTTTGAGAGATCAGCGCCCGGGAGGTCGATGCCTTCAGCAGTATCGTTCTCGTCGACGTCGATCACTGCAGTCTGGGCGCTGCCCGCGCGGGATGCCTGAAGAGCCTCCAGCGATTCCGCGGGAGAATCTTCTTCTGTCTTACGTGGAGCGTCGTAATCGGTAGCCATTTGCGTGGTTCACTTTCGTTGCTGCGCTGCGCCATTTCAGGCACCTCAGTGAAGCAGTTTAGGTCATTATGCCGTTCCTTGGAGAAAAGTGTGCCTCAATAGACATTCCGGGTCGGTGGATGCCGTATTTGCTGACGGCAATTCCCCTTCCCGGGTGGTATTTTCCGTCCAGCCGCCGGTGTCCTAGGCCGATTCCGTGGTGTCCTGCCCGGGCGCCACTCCTGCTGCTGCATGTGCGGAGCGGGCGTGGTCACGCCCGAGGGCTACCCCGCTCAGCGCCGGCAGCCAGCCCCAGCGCGTTGCGTCGGCCATGGCGCCGGCCGCCTGGTCAACGGAATCACACATAAACACGTCAGCTGTCCACGCCAGGAGGCGGGCCATGAAGGGAGGACTCATGTCCTGAAAGTACGTAGCGAATGTTGTGGGGGCGTTTCCGGACAGTCTCGCGGGAATTAAGTTTCGGTCCTAGGCTTGAACCGCGATATCAACATTGTGGCCCGGGGAGGCACCATGGCCGTCAAACTTAACGGGAAGGCGCTTAAGCAAGCGCGCAAACTCATCGAGGACGGAAAGGTCGAACGTGATGTCCGTGACGACTGGAGCGAGCACGCGCCCTCCACGGACGACGAAAACAACTTCATCGACAAGCACGGCTTCGCGGCTTTCGCGGAATGGCATCTGGGCAGGGACGACGAAAAATCGGACGGCACCAAGGGCAGTGTGAGCTTCCCCTTCGGCGACTTCAAGAAGGTTCACCGCTGCGCGGTCATCTCGTTGGAAGGCAGGGCCGCCCAGTACGGGCATGATGACATCCGCGACGCCGCGAAAAAACTGCTGGAACTCATGGATTCGGATTAAGAGTCCCCGTTGTTGGTGCTCCGGTTTCCGTGGCTGGTACCTAAAGGACCAGAACGGGCTTGATGGCTGAGCCGGCCTTCATGTCGTCCGCTGCGAGGTTAACGTCTTCAAGCTTGTAGGTGCTGATCAGCTTTTCCACCGGAAAGCGGCCGGCTTCCATCAGCGCGACGATCGCCGGTATCAGCGTTTCGGTTTCACTGTCGCCCAGCGTGATGCCCTGTACTCGCCGCCCGGGCATGATGAAGTTGACGTCCACTGCGGCCGTTGTCCCGAACGCCGGTGCGCCGACTGCCACCACCTGACCCCGCGCCGCCGTCGAAAAGACCGCCTGCTCCAGCACCTTGGTGTTGCCTGTGGCTTCGATTGCGGCGTCCGCGCCGCCGCCGGTGATCTGCCGGATCTCGGCGGGAACGTCCTGCACCGCTGACGCGTGAATCGTGTGGGTTGCCCCGAGTTCCCGTGCGAGTTCCAGCCGCGCAGGAACCATGTCGACGGCGATGATGGTCACGGCCGGGCTGAGCGCCGCTGCCATGATGGCGGACAAACCCACAGCGCCTGCTCCGAAAACGGCAAGGCTGGAGCCCGGCCTGGGCCGGATTGCGTTCCACACGGCGCCCGCGCCGGTCTGTACGCCGCAGGCCAGCGGTGAGAGGAGTTCAAGCGGAAGTGTTGTTTCCACCTTGACCACGCTCCGCTCGTCCACGACAGCCTGCCGCGCGAAGGATGACTGCCCGAAGAAGCGGCCGCCCAGGGCCTTGCCGTCCCGGGATATGGGTGAGCTTCCATCGATCCGGGCCCCGCCGATCAGGTTCGCCGGGAGCCACGTGTCGCAGTAGGCCGGATGTCCGTCCCGGCAATTGCCGCAGCGGCCGCAGGAGGTGAAGGACAAGATGACGGTGTCCCCTGGAGCAACGCGGCTGATGGCTGAGCCGACCGCTGAGACCACTCCGGCACCCTCGTGGCCGAGCACCCCCGGGAGGGGGAAGGGGAGTCCGCCTCCCGCAACCGACAGATCCGTATGGCAGAGTCCGGCGGCCTTGATGTCGACGAGTACTTCGTGCGGCTGCAGGTCATCCAGGAGTACCGGCTGGATGACAAATCGTCCACCGGCCGATTCAACAACGGCTGCTTCAGTGATGAGTGACATGTCCGGCTCCTAGTCGGTGGCGATAATGACGGACTTTGTGCGGGTGTAGGATTCCAGGGCTTCAGGCCCGTACTCGCGCCCCCAGCCGGAATTCTTCACCCCGCCAAACGGCACGGCCGGATCCAGCAAGGCCCAGGAGTTCACCCAGACAATGCCGGCGTCGAGCTTCGAGGAGACCCGGTGGGCGCGGGAGATGTTCGACGTCTGGACACCTGAGGCGAGCCCGTACTCAGTGCTGTTAGCCAGCGCGATGGCTTCCTCTTCCGTATCGAACGGCTGAACCGTGAGGACCGGACCGAAGATTTCCTCCTGGACGGCAGCCGCATCGTTGCCCAGCCCGGCGATGACTGTCGGCTGGTAGTAGAAGCCGCCGTCGAGGTCCAGCGGTCCCCCGCCCACGATGATCTCGCCGCCTGCAGCCTTTGCTGCCTCCACATAGGAGCTCACTTTGTCCAGCTGCTTCCTGCTGGCCATCGGCCCCACCACCGTCCCCGGGTTAGTTGGATCACCGACCGGCACGCCCGCGACTGCGTCCTTCAGGATGCCCAGGACTGTTTCGTAGACGGGCCGTTCCACCAGGAGCCGCGGACCGCCCATGCAGAACTGGCCGGAGTTGAAGACGAAGGCGCCGATGACGGTACCGATTGCCTTGTCCAGGTCGGCATCCGCAAAGAGGATGTTGGCGGCGTTGCCACCCAGCTCCGCGGTGACAGGCCGGAGGTTCTGGCCTGCGAGCGCCGCCACCTTCCGGCCCACGTCAGTTGATCCGGTGAACGCCACTTTGCTGACATCCGGGTGGGCCACAAGATGGTCGCCTAGCGTTCCGCCTGAGCCCGTCACGACGTTGAAGACACCGGCGGGAACGCCTGCATCGGCAAGGATCCCGGCCATGAGCAGCGCACTCAACGGCGTGTCACCGGCCGGCTTGTGGACCACTGAATTGCCAGCGGCCAGGGCAGCGGCAATCTTGGTGCTGGACAGGATCAGCGGAAAGTTGAAAGGAGTGATTGCCACGACCACGCCCAGCGGCTCGCGCCGGGTGAAGGCGTGCGCGTGCAGCGGCGTTTCCCGGACCGAGCCGTCCAGCTGCTGCGCCAGGGCTGCCACATATTCGTACTGGTCCGCTGCCGTCGCCACGTCCACTGCCCGGGCGAAGGTAATGGGCTT
Source organism: Arthrobacter pascens (assembly GCF_030816475.1). Taxonomy (NCBI): domain Bacteria; kingdom Bacillati; phylum Actinomycetota; class Actinomycetes; order Micrococcales; family Micrococcaceae; genus Arthrobacter; species Arthrobacter pascens. The sequence continues at coordinate 3,558,652 of NZ_JAUSXF010000001.1, forward strand.
CCCGACGTCGGTGCTTTCGGTCAGTGCCAGTTCCTCGGCCCGCTCCCGGATCAGCTGCGCCGCCTTGTTCAGGATCCGGGACCGCTCGCGGCCGCTGAGGCCGGACCAGCGTCCGTCCTCGAATGCTGCCTTGGCCGCGGCAACTGCCGCATCGGCGTCCGACGTCGTGCTGGCTGCAACCGTTGCTGCCACCTCGCCGGTCGCGGGATTGATGATCGCCGTCGTGCCGCCGTCGGACGCCTCCCGCCACACGCCGTTGATGAACAAGCGGCCGTTTACGACGGCGTCCGGCAGGTCGGACGCCGTCGTCCGGAACTCCTGGATAGTCATTTTTCTGTTCCTTCACGAGATCATCTGAATCCGGCGTGCATCTCCGGGCGTCTGGATGTGACCTGCATCATGATTCTTGAAGAACGGGGGCGAAACAACAGGACCCTTGCGGGAAATGGATAGGCCCCTGCGGGCGGCGGTCAGTTTCCGGTTATCCGCTTCAAGGTTTGAGACGGGTGCTCGCCGAAAGTCTTCGCATAGCGGATAGCGAACCTGCCGGCGTGCGGGAATCCCCAGCGTGCTGCCACCTCGTTGATCCGCGTGGATGCGGTGCCGGACAGCAGTTCGCTCCGGACCTTGCGGAGACGGATGCCGCGAAGGTGCTCCATTGGCGTGGAGTCGAGATGCGCGCGGAAGCCCTGTTGGAGCGCCCTCGGGCTGACGCAGGCATCCGCGGCCACACTTTCGAGGGTGAGCGGGAGGTGCGCGTTGGCCTCCATGAAGTCGACGGCGCGCCGGACAGAGGCGGACCCCACTGTCTCTACGGCCCCGGCCAGTTCTTCGCTGAAGTTATTGGGCGCCGACAGCAGCAGGCCGCGGACTGCGTACTGGACAGCGGCCCGGGCCACCAGGGGCGTGGACAGCAGCGAGTCCGGACTGCGCAGGCTGGCGACAAGCAGGTCTACCGCCGAGCGCCACTCCTTGCCGCGGTGGGACGTGAGGTCAAATGAGCCTTCGAACTCCAAAGGCTGCCGGGGAGAGCGGCCCAGGAGTGCTTCAAGTTCCTGGTGCATCAGGGCGGCGGGGATCTTCAGGCCCAGCATCTGCGTCGGTTCGGACCACCCCTGGATGCTCGTGGCCTGAACGGGGCCGTGGATGGCTGCGGTGGCAGCGCTGCCCACCACCACGCGGTTGCCCTGCGAAAAACGTATCCTGCCGAAGAGCGGAAAATTGACCTGGTAGGCGTCTTCCAGTTCCCCGGTGGTGATCTTCACTGGCATGCCGTACTCGAGCATCCCTACGGTCAGCCCCTCCAGGCTCACCGCTTTGAGCCGCCACTGGAAATCAGCAACGGATCTCCCGAAAGCCAGATCGTGCGGATACCAGACACGTCCGCCGATTTCCATTGCTTCGTCCGGAATGCTGCTGCGCGCCGCAACGCGTCCTTGCGTCGAGGTTGAGCCGCCGTCGGCTACCGAAACTGCCATGTTTCGCATCTGTCCACTAGAGCATGAGGAACGACGAGGGGCAACATAAAAATCATGCCCCCGCGCTAGGTGACTTCGATGGTGACGACCGCAAGTCCGTCACCAGATGCACCAGCCGGCAGCCCTGCCTTGGAGGTGACGGCCCGGGAGACGCAGCAAGCCATTCTTTCCGCGGCCCTTTTCTGTCTCGCACTGTAAAACACATCGCGATGGTCGATGCTGCCTTCGAGCTGGAGGATCCGCACCTCGCACAGGCCGCACTCACCCTTGCGGCAGTCGAACATCATGTCGGCGCCGGCATCTTCAAGAGCCTCGAGCATTGATCTGCCCTGGCCGACCTTCACTTCAAGATTCAGGCGTGGCACCTTCACGACAAACTCCTCCGGGTCGTGCCAGCCGCTGTTGCCGAAAGTCTCGTACCGCAAGTTGGGGAAGCTCAGGCCACGCTCCGCCCAGGCACGGCGGACGGCATCCATGAGGCGGATGGGTCCGCACATGTACAGCTCGGTGCCCTCGTCCGCTTGTGCGACCAAGGCGTTCACATCCAATGACGTGCCTTCGTCGTCCACATGGACTGCCAGGCTCCGGCCATGCATTTCCTGCAGCTCGCGCAGGTAGGCCATGGCCCGGCGGGTGCGACCGGCATAGGCGAAGGTGTATTGGGCGCCGAGGTTTTTCAGAACCGCCGCCATGTTCATCATGGCCGTGATGCCGATGCCGCCGGCCAGCAGCATGTATCGTTCTGCTCCAACCCGAAGCGGGAAGTTCTGCAGGGGCTGGGTCATCTGCAGTTCATCGCCCGGCCTCAGTGAATGAATGAACCTGGAGCCCCCGCGCGAGAGCGGCGCCTCCAGGACGCTGATGACCAGCCTCCTGCCATCAGGACTGGATTCCACCACTGAATAGGAACGCCTGTCCTCGTGGCCATCGATGCTGACCATCACGTCGATATGCGAGCCCGGCTCCGCTTTCCTGGGCATGGATGGTTCCAGGACCAGCCGCTGGATGTCTGTGGCGATGTTGACCGTCTCAACAACTGTTCCCAGTTGCCAGACCTCTATGTTGGATGCTGCCATGGCTTCCGTCCCGTATCTGCCTGGCCGCCCTACGCGAGGGGAACCAGGCGGCCTTCGGCCTCGAGTTGGCGTTCGATGAGGCGCCGCACCCACATGCCGCCGGCATCGATGTTCAGGTTGTAGAACTCGTAGTCCGGGTTGGCATCGATGGCCGCCTGCTGCGCGGCAAGCATTGCCTCGTCTTCGCCGAAGACGCCGTGCACGCCGTCGCGCAGCTGGGTGGTGATCAGCTGGCTGTCCAGGCGGTAGTTACGCATGAACGCCCAGAAATAATGGCAGGTCTTGTCGCTTTCCGGCGTGATGGCATTCATGACGAAGCCGTTGACGCCCTGGCTCCGGTCGCCCTCAAAAGCCCCCGTCCCGGATTTGGCCACCCCGACATCAATGTTGATGACAGAGGGGGAACGGAAGGTGATGATCTGCCAGCGGTCCACCTTGCCCTCAAAACCCGGGAACCTGTCCCTCATGTTCTTCAGCCAGAACGGCGGTGCATCAATGTTGAACATCCAGCGCGCCACTGTCACGGTCTCATCATCATGCGTGACCACAAAGTCGGATTCGCTGAGTTCTTCCTGGCCGATTGAGGAGGAGTGGATGAATTCCTCGTGCGTGAGGTCCATGAGGTTATCCAGGACCAGCTGAAAGTTGCACGGGGCGTAGATCGTTTCCCCGTCGCCGGTCCAATCCGGGGAGTCGAGCTGGTGCATGTCCGGGACGAGCCGAGGGTCGGCCTTGGCGGGGTCACCAAGCCACACCCAGACGTACCGGTAGCGCTCGACTATCGGGAATGAGGGCACCGTGGCGCTCGGGTTGATCGTTTCCTGAGCGGGCATTGACACGCAGCGGCCCGCGGAGTTGTAGACAATGCCGTGGTAGGGGCATTGGATCCTGTCCTGGCCGAGGGTCTTGCCCATCGAAAGCGGTGCCAGCCTGTGCCAGCAGGCGTCCGCGAGGGCCACAGCCTTGCCGTCCTCAGCGCGGTAGAGCGCCAGGGGACGGCCTGCCACCTTCCGGGACATGGGTTTACGTGTGACTTCCTTGTCCCATGCTGCGACGTACCAGGCATCCAGGGGGTACCCGGGGAGCTTGTTCGTTGTGGAGCTCTGGGTCCGCACAGCTGTCACGATGATTCCTTCCGGTCTCCCGGGGCGTCGACAATGACGGAGCCGGGCTGGTTCTCAAGAAACGGGCAAAGGGGGCCGGCATCAATACCTATCCCCATAGTTAATGTGGTGGATCACAGACTAACTATGGATATAGTTATTTGCAAGAGGACAGGGGAGAGACTGCATGAGTCTTCGCTATGCGTTGTTGGCGCTCCTTTCTGTGGAGCCCATGACCGGCTATGACCTGTCCAAGAGGTTTGAGTCCTCGGTGGGACATGTCTGGCACGCACCCGACTCGCAGATCTACCCGGAACTGCGCCGAATGGAAAAGGACTCCCTGCTCACAGGGGAAGAGGTCCCCTGGGGCCCGCGGGCCACGAAGACCCGGTACCGGATCACGGCGGCGGGAACCGCGGCTTTCCGGGAATGGATGAACACCCCGCTGGAGTACTCACGGGAGCGTGATCCCGTGCACCTCAAGGCTGCCTACCTCGAATGGGCCTCGCCTGAATCAGCACGCGCGCAGATGAGGGCCCATATCGCCTATCATGAGGTGCGCCGGGAGCAGTGGGAAAACATGATCGCGGAGCTCCGCAGCGGGACCAACATCATGCTGGCGAAACGTCTCGAAGTGACCCCGGAAGAGGACCGCGATCGCACGGTGCAGTTCAAAATCTTCACCTACGAAGGGCTGGTCGCCCGGGCCGCGACCGAAATCGACTGGGCCCGCCGCGGCCTGGAGCTCATAGACCTTCTCGACGGCGGGACCTGAGTAAGCGCATCGGAGAGGAGAGGAGTGGCTGCCTTCCGCGGCCACTACTCCTTATTTCAGCAGGGCGACATCAGACACGAGATCGATGTGCTCCAGCATGGCCGCAGAGGCAGCCTCGGGGTTTTGCTGGCGGATGGCATCGGCGATCCTGCGGTGCGAGGCCAGTGACTGCTCCGGCCGGCCGGGCTGCCCGAGCGATTCGAGGCGGGTTTCCAGGATCATTCCGGCAATGAACGACATGAGCTGCGCCAGCACTGCGGAGTGCGCCGCGGCCGTGACGGCCTGGTGGAACAGTTCGTCGCCATGCGCACCCTTGGCGCCTGAAGCCACTTCTTCGGCCATGGCGTCCAGCGCCTTGTCGATGGCCCTCATGTCCGCGTCCGTCCGCCTGGCGGCGGCGAGCTCAGCGAGCTTGACCTCGAGGGTGCTTCGCGCTTCGACAATCTCCGGGAGCCGGCTGCGGTGCTCGCGCAGGCCCTTGATCACGGATGGAACGTTGGGCCGGTAGACAAGCACTGCTCCCGTTCCATGCTGGACATCAATCACGCCGAGGACTTCCAAGGCAACAAGGGCCTGGGCCAGCGTCGCCCGCGAGACGCCCAGCCGTTCAGCCAGGTCGCGCTCAGCCGGAAGAGTGTCCCCCGGGCCCAGCTGCGCGGCCTCGATGAACTCCATGAGCTGCTCCACCAGCTGCTCGTAAAGCCTTGGCCGCGAGACCCGGGAGATGTGATGCGTGGCTGTCTTCTTTGGCATGCCCGTCCTTCCGCGACGTTCTTGGCACCAGCTTAGCGGAGAACTATTGACAAACTCACCGGGTGTCTAGGAGGCTAGGCCAGTGAGCCAGTAAGCCACGTCACATCAATCTCTCTTGATCCGGAGGAACAAAGATGTCCGCTCCCGTCCTTTCCATCATCATCCTGGCGGTGATGTTCCTGCTGGCCACGGTGCTGCCCCTCAACATGGGTGCCCTGGCCTTTGTGGGAGCTTTCCTGCTGGGCTCGGTCGTCCTTGGCATGTCAACCAATGACATCCTGGCCAATTTCCCCGGCGGTCTGTTCCTCACGATCGTTGGTGTCACCTACCTCTTCGCCATCGCCCAGAACAACGGAACCATCGACTTGCTGGTGCGAGGCGCCGTGCGGTTGGTGGGCAACAAAGTGGCCCTCATTCCCTGGGTCATGTTCGCCATTACCGCGGTGATCACCGCCGTCGGCGCACTGTCTCCCGCCGCCGTCGCCATCATCGCGCCGATCGCGCTGAGCTTCGCCGCCAAACACAAAATCAATCCGCTGATGATGGGCATGATGGTCATCCACGGCGCACAGGCCGGCGGCTTCTCCCCCATCGCCGTTTACGGGGTCACGGTCAACGGCATCATCGCCAAAACAGAACTCGCGGCGAGCCCCATGGCAATTTTCCTGGCCAGCCTGATCTTCAACTTCCTCATTGCCCTGGTTCTCTTCATCGTCCTCGGCGGCAGCAAGCTGCTCGCCACGAAAGCCGGTCGTCTCGTGGGCCACGCCGCGGAGTCGCGAATGGCCGTCAGCGTCGGGGCCCGCGCGGCGGGTGTCACGCTGCAAGGCTCCGGTTCGGACATCTCCTCCGCCTCCGTTTCCGGGGCGGGGACCGCTTCCGGCGCCTCGTCTGAGGGCCGGACAGCGGGGACTGAATCCCATGGCGCCCGCGCCAGCATGCCCCAGCTCGTCACCATCCTGGGCCTGATCGCCCTGGCCGTCATCTCGTTGGGATTCAAGGTCGACGTCGGATTCGTCTCGATCACCATCGCCATCGTTCTGGCACTTGTCTCCCCGGCCGCCCAGAAGGGGGCGGTGAACAAGATCAGTTGGTCCACCGTGCTGCTGATCTGCGGCATGCTGACCTTCGTCGGCGTCCTTGAGGAAGCTGGCACCATCAAATTCGTCTCCGGCGGGGTCGCGGATCTGGGCATGCCCCTCATGGCTGCCCTGCTGATCTGCTACATCGGTGCCGTAGTATCCGCCTTCGCCTCCTCCACTGCCATCCTCGCGGCCCTCATCCCGCTTGCTGTGCCGTTCCTTGCGACAGGCCAAATTGGGGCCGTCGGCGTCATCGCGGCGCTCGCAGTCTCCGCCACGATCGTGGACGTTTCACCTTTCTCAACGAACGGAGCCCTGGTGCTCGCCAACGCCCCTGAAGACGTGGACAAGGAGAAGTTCTACAAGCAGATCCTGGCCTACAGCGGCATCGTCGTCATCGCGGGTCCGGTTATCGCGTGGCTGGCGATGGTGGTCCCGGGCTGGATGTAGCCGGCACGAAACGCATGCAGCAGACCAGCCACCGGCAATCTCCCGAACTGCAAGAAAAGGACCAGCCATCATGAGCACCGAATCCATGTCCCCAGCTGAAGGCCCCCTCTCGGGCTATCTCGTAGTGGACCTGAGCCGTGCCCTCGCCGGGCCCCACGCCGGAATGATGCTCGCTGACCTCGGCGCGCGGGTCATCAAGGTCGAAAACCCGGGAACCGGGGACGACACGCGGGGATGGGGGCCGCCCTTCGTCGGCCCTGACGACGATCCCCAGGCCACGTACTTCCTGTCCTGCAACCGCAACAAAGAGTCCATCGCGCTGGACTTGAAGAGCGACGACGGGCGCTCGGTGCTGCGCGAACTCATAGGACGCGCCGACGTGGTGATCGAGAACTTCCGCCCCGGCGTGCTGGACCGGCTGGGGTTCCCGGCCGCAAAAATGCATGCCCTGAACCCCGCCCTGGTCATCCTGTCGATCACCGGCTTCGGCCACGACGGGCCCGAATCCTGGCGCAGCGGCTACGACCAGATCCTCCAGGGCGAGGCGGGGCTCATGTCACTGACGGGGTCGGGCCCGGACGACCCCCAGCGGGTGGGAGTGCCCATTGCCGATCTGCTCTCCGGGATGTACGGGGCATTCGGCACCCTGGCAGCCTTGCTCCAGCGCGAACGGACGGGCCAGGGGCAGATCGTCCGGACGTCCCTGCTCGCGGCGCTGATCGGCGTCCATGCCTTTCAGGGCACCCGGGCCACCGTTGCGGGCGAGACTCCGAAGGCTCAGGGCAATCACCACCCATCCATCGCGCCCTACGGGCTTTTCCACTGCCGGCAGGGGCGCGTACAGATCAGCGTGGGCAGCGAGAAGCTATGGACCACGTTTGCCTCGGCCTTCGGGATTGACGCCGCCCTGCCGGAATTCGCGACGAACGCAGACCGGGTACGGAACCGGGAAAAGGTCATCGAAGAAGTGGAGCGCGTATTCTCCGACATCGACGCCGAACCGCTGCTCGCCAAACTGAACGAAGCCGGAATTCCGGCCGGCAAGGTGCGGACCCTGGACGAAGTCTACGCATGGGAGCAGGTCCGCTCCCAAGGCCTGGTGATCGACGTCGACCACCGAATCCTCGGCAATGTCAGCCTCCCCGGGCCCCCGCTGCGCTTCTTCAGCACCTCCGATACCGCCGAAACGACGCTCAAGGCCCATACGGCGCCGCCGCTGCTGGATCAGGACGGGGAACAGATCCGGCAATGGCTTGGACTGGCACCCGCCGGCCGGACCGGTAAAGGCGCAAGCAACGGCGCAGTTAACGGAGCTGCCAATCCAGGGGAAGAACATTGAGCACGCCGACAGGCCAGAAAGCCCGTCATCTGGACGCCACCGAACTCATCACCACCGTGCTGGATCCGGGCTCCTACACCAGCTGGGACAGTCGGGCGGTAGACCCCGATCCCAGCCCCGATTACCGGCAGGAACTGGCGGCCGCGCGCGAAAAGACCGGCGTGGACGAGTCCGTGCTGACCGGAGAAGGCCTGATCCGCGGCCGCAGGGTGGCAGTCATCGTCAGTGAATTCCGCTTCCTGGGCGGCTCCATCGGGCTGGCCGCGTCGGAACGGATCGTGATCGCCGTCGAGCGGGCAACGCGGGAGGGCCTTCCGCTTCTGGCCGGGCCGGCGTCCGGCGGCACACGCATGCAGGAAGGCACCATCGCTTTCCTGTCCATGGTGAAAATCAGCGCCGCGGTGCGGGCCCACCGCCAGGCCGGGCTGCCCTACCTGGTTTACCTCCGCCATCCCACCACCGGCGGTGTGATGGCATCATGGGGATCCCTCGGGCACATCACCGTGGCCGAGCCCGGCGCCCTGCTCGGCTTCCTGGGGCCCCGCGTCTACGAGGCGCTGTACGGCGGCCCCTTCCCGGACAATGTCCAGGTGGCCGAGAATCTCTTCGACAAGGGGCTCGTGGACGCGGTGGTCCCGCCCTGGCAGCTGTCCGACGTCGTCGACCGTGCACTGAGCATTCTGGTGACGGGACCGCAGCCGAGGATCCGCCAGCCGCGCACCCTCGCTGTCAGGCCGTCCGATGCCGGGGCGTGGACATCAATCCAGATCTCCCGGAATCCGCGGCGTCCGGACCTGCGCCAGCTGCTGGCCCACGGTGCCCGCGATGTGCTTCCACTTAATGGCACGGGCCAGGGGGAAAAGGACCCGGGATTGCTGCTTGCCCTGGCCCGCTTTGGCCAGATGTCCTGTGTGGTGATCGGCCACACGCGGCCCCGGCCATCGCAGGAGACAGCGATGGGCCCGGCATCGCTCCGGGAGGCGCGGCGCGGGATGCGGCTGGCCGAGGAGCTCGGGCTGCCGCTGCTGACGGTGATCGACACGGGTGGCGCAGCCCTCTCCAAGGAAGCCGAAGAAGGAGGATTGGCCGGCGAAATCGCCAGGTCGCTGCACGACCTCATTGGCCTGAATTCACCCACTGTGTCAGTACTGCTGGGTCAGGGAGCGGGTGGCGGCGCACTGGCTCTGCTGCCGGCCGACCGGACCATCGCCGCCCAGCATGCCTGGCTCTCGCCGCTGCCGCCGGAAGGCGCCAGCGCCATCGTGCACCGCAGCATCGACTTTGCCGCCGAGATGTCTCAGGCACAGGGCGTCAACGTCGGATCCCTGTATGCCTGCGGCCTGGTGGAGCACATCGTGGACGAACGCGGCGACGCCGCGCTGGAGGCCCGGGCCTTCTGCCAGCGCATGGGACAGGCGATCGAATACGAACTAGCCACGCTGTCTACGTCGGGGATCAGCGAACTGCTGACAGGGCGGCTGGAGAAGTACCGCAACCTTCGTTGAGCCTCCTGTCGGATTCGAACCGACGACCCCCGCTTTACAAGAGCGGTGCTCTGGCCAACTGAGCTAAGGAGGCGCGCCCCGGAGGGCCTGCGCAGAAACGACGCTAGATAAGGTTAGCCCAAGTCCACCCGCTGGTAAAAACGCCGGAACCAGCGGAAGCCGCACGGAACAACGAAGGCCCGGTTCCAGATCATTCCGGAACCGGGCCTTCGCGGCTAACTAGCCTTTGGCGGCGATTGCAGCCTGGAGGAAGTCAGGGAACGGGGTCTGGGCGCTGTCGCCCTTGCCCCACTGCTTGCCGTCCACGAAAACTGTCGGAGTTCCGGTGACACCGATAGCGGCGGCCTCTTTGGTGGTGAAGGCCACGTAGGGCCGGTAGGTCTTGTCATCAACGCATTTGCTGATGTCCTGGGCTCCGATGTCGGTGACCATCTTCTTCAGGTCGTTGTCTGAGATGCCTGCGCTGCCTTCTGCGGGCTGTTTCGCAAAGAGCGTGTCCACCAGCGCCGCGTACTTATCCGGTGATGAATTGGCAACGCACGCCGCGACGTTGGCGGCCCGGGAGGAGTAGTTCGTGGTGGACCTGGAATCCAGGAACCCCAGCGGCCTGTATTCGACCGTGATCTTGCCGTCGTTTCGCAGGGAAGTCAGCTGCTCGTTGTACTTCGATTCGAAGTCCTTGCATACCGGGCAGATGAAGTCGATGTAGAGAACCACCTTGACGGGCTTTCCGGCCTCGGCTTCGGCGCCCGGTGCAACCACCTGGGCGGGGACTGTTGCGGGCTTGTCCGGCACGTCTGCCGCATTAACGGTGGTGGGCTCCGACTTGGCCACGTCCGTGTTGGCGAGCAATGTTACGCCGCCGTGGGCGTTTCCATTGGCAGGCGTGGGGCCCTGGTCCGCGATGGGTGCGTTCTGCTTCATGCTGGTGGTCACCACAAGTGCCACGATCACCAGGATGGCAACCACTGCCGCCACAATGCCCCAGCCGATCAGCAGTTTGTTGCGCTTGTCCTTTTTCAGCTGGGCTTCGCGGATGAGGCGCGCCTTCTCGCGTGCCTCCGCGGTTCGCTCAGCCTTGGACTTACGTACTTCATTTGCGGGGGTCATGTGTTCCTTGGGTCGATCGATGTGGGGACCACTCAGTGGCAACTTCATCATTTTAGGGGAGAAACCTAGGAGCTTGCGCTGTCAAGTATTCCTCCAGTTGACCAACGGACGAATAGCACGGAAGATTCCGCCCCGTTAGGGTGGGCTAAGAGGCACAAGCAACCCCAGGGGGCCGCAATGCAAACACCCGTCCAGGAAAAACCCATGGCTCCGCCTGAAACCGGCTCCGCCGCAAACAGCTCCGGCATAGGCACGAAGTACGACTTCATGGTGGTCTCCAACAGGCTGCCTGTTGACCGCTGCCCAAGCGGAGGGGGCGGTGACGACGGGGACGGCTGGCGTCGTTCGCCCGGCGGCCTGGTGACAGCCCTCGCCCCGATGATGACCAAGACTGACGGCGCGTGGGTCGGTTGGCACGGCGCTCCGGACGAGACCGTTGAACCCTTCAGCCACGGAGGGATGGACCTGGTCCCGGTCCAGCTCAGCACCGAGGATATTGAACTGTATTACGAGGGCTTCTCCAACGCCACGCTCTGGCCCCTCTATCACGACGTCATCGCGCCGCCGGAGTTCCACCGGACCTGGTGGGATGCCTACCGCCGGGTCAACAGAAGGTTCGCCGACGCCGTAGCGTCCCATGCGGACCGGAACGCCACGGTCTGGGTCCAGGACTACCAGCTGCAGCTGGTGCCTCGGATGCTGCGCGAAGTGCGCCCGGATCTGCGGATCGGGTTCTTCAACCACATCCCCTTCCCGCCCCCGGAGATCTTCGCCCAGCTGCCCTGGCGCCAGGCCATCATCGACGGCCTCCTCGGCGCGGACCTGGTGGGTTTCCAGCGTGCCAGCGACGCCGGGAACTTCATGCGGTCCGCGCGCCGCTTCCTCGGTGCCAGCGTCAAGCAGCAGCAGGTCCACGTGAAGGGCGGCGACGGCCAAATCACGCACATCGCCCGTGCCCAGTCATTCCCCATCTCCATCGATGTCCGCCACATCACCGAGCTGGCGAGCAAGCCGGAGATCATCGAACGCGCCCGCCAGATCCGCCAGGACCTGGGCAACCCCAAGACGATCCTGCTGGGCGTGGACCGGCTCGACTACACCAAGGGCATCCGGCACCGGCTCAAGGCCTACGAGGAGCTCCTGAACGAAGGCAAGCTCACCGTGGGCGATGCCACCCTCATCCAGGTGGCCAGCCCCAGCCGCGAGCGCGTGGAACAGTACCGCCTCCTGCGCGAGGAGGTGGAGGGCACTGTCGGCCACATCAACGGCACGTACGACACCATCGAGAGCACCGCCGTCCGCTATCTGCACCACAGCTACCCGGTCGAGGAAATGGTGGCGCTGTACCTGGCCGCCGATGTGATGCTGGTGACGGCCCTGCGGGACGGCATGAACCTCGTGGCCAAGGAATACGTCACAGCGCGCACACAGAACGACGGTGCGCTCGTCCTGAGCGAATTTGCCGGCGCCGCAGACCAGCTCAAACAGGCGCTGCTCATGAACCCGCACGATATCGACGGCCTCAAGGACACCATCATGCGCGCGGTCAACATGTCCCCCAGGGACGCAGCGCGGCGCATGCGGGCCATGCGCAAGCAGATCCTTGAACACGACGTGGACCACTGGTCCGCGGACTTCCTGCAGGCACTGAATGAAAAGGTGATCCGGGATGACTCCTGATGCCCGCCCGGCCAACGGCCCGCTGACCCTCTCCCCGGAACTCCGGGAGGCCCTCCGGCGCATCGCGCAGACGGAGCATCTCCTGGTGGCCATGGACTTCGACGGCACCATCTCCCCCATCGTTGACCATGCCGAGGACGCCCGGCCGCTTCCGCGCTCCGCAGCCGCCTTCGCCGGGCTGGCCGCCCTTCCGCGGACGACGACGGCACTCATCTCCGGGCGGGCCCTCGCGAGCCTGCGGGCGGTGGCTTCGCCACCGGTGGACACGCTGCTGATCGGCAGCCACGGCGCGGAAGCCTGGTTGGGCCCCGGCTCCGCCGAGTTGACGCTGGACGACGGGCAGAAGGCCATGCTCGCCGAGGTCCGCGGCATTCTCGAAGAGATCGTGGAGCAGGCACCTGGCACCCTCCTGGAAGACAAACCTGCCGGCGTGGTCCTGCACACCCGGCTCGCGGCCGATGACGTAGCAGAAGACGCTGTGGCAGCGGCCCGCGCCGTCCTGCAGGACCGCAGGGGCGTTTTCCTGAAGAACGGCAAACGGGTCCTGGAGACTTCGGTGGTCAACGCTTCCAAGGGCGAGGGCGTGACCTTCCTGCGGCAGATCACCGGCGCCACGGCCGTGCTGTTCGCCGGGGATGACACCACCGACGAGGACGCCCTGGCGCGCCTGGAACCCGGCGATGTGGGTGTCAAGGTGGGGCTTGACTTCACCCAGGCGCAGTTCCGCATTGAGGCCCCCGTCCATGTGGCTGAGCTGCTGGAAACCCTGCTGCAGGAACGCAGCCTCGTGGTGGCAGAGGAAGAGTCCGGGAGATCCGGCGGGTAGCCGAACTTGACCAGGCTCACATGTGACGTTTGTAACATTTAGGTGGAAAGCCCATTCGTCTGACATACTCTGGGGTGTGATGTGGCGCACAAGTACCGTGCGGCGTCACGCGATACTCTCCGGCTTCGGCCGGGGAGTGCGCGGCTGCAATGCCGCGGATAACTGAATTACATGAACCATTCACAACGGATCGTCCGGCACGTACCTGCCGGTGAAGGGATTGATAACTGTGGCAACAGTTACTTTTGATAACGCTACGCGTCTGTACCCGGGCACAGAGAAGCCCGCTGTTGACAAGCTCAACATTGATATCGCCGATGGCGAATTCCTGGTCCTCGTTGGACCCTCCGGCTGCGGTAAGTCCACCTCACTGCGAATGCTCGCAGGCCTTGAGGATGTCAACGCCGGCCGTATCCTCATTGGCGACCGCGATGTCACCGACGTTCCCCCGAAGGACCGCGACATCGCCATGGTTTTCCAGAACTACGCTCTATACCCGCACATGACGGTGGCGGACAACATGGGCTTCGCCCTGAAGATCGCAGGCGTCAGCAAGGAAGAGCGTGCAGAGCGCGTCCGTGAAGCCGCGAAGCTTCTGGACCTCGAGCCTTACCTGGACCGCAAGCCGAAGGCACTCTCCGGCGGTCAGCGCCAGCGTGTGGCCATGGGCCGCGCAATCGTCCGTAACCCGCAGGTCTTCCTCATGGATGAGCCGCTCTCCAACCTGGACGCCAAGCTCCGTGTCCAGACGCGTACGCAGATCGCATCCCTGACCCGCCGCCTTGGTGTCACCACCGTTTACGTGACGCACGACCAGGTCGAGGCCATGACCATGGGTGACCGCGTTGCAGTCCTCAAGGACGGCCTGCTGATGCAGGTGGACACCCCGCGTAACCTGTACGACAAGCCCAAGAACGTTTTCGTTGCCGGCTTCATCGGCTCCCCCGCCATGAACCTGCTCGAACTCCCGGTCGTCGACGGCGGCGTCCAGTTCGGCGGAACGGTCTACCCTGTTCCGCGCAACGTCCTTGAAGAAGCACACGGCAGCACCGTCACCCTGGGCTCACGCCCGGAGGACCTGGAGACGGCCCCGGCCGGCGAAGGCCTCAAGGTCGAAGTTGACGTTGTTGAAGAGCTGGGTGCCGACGCATACGTCTACGGCCACACCACGCTGGACGGCAAGGACCACGACATCGTGGCACGCGTCGACGGACGCCGCCCCCCGATGAAGGGTGAGATCATCTACGTCCGCCCGCAGTCGGGCCACGTGCACCTGTTCGACACGAAGACCGGCCTGCGCCTGGGCGACTAGTCCCCGTAACCGACGGCGGCCCCTCCTCATAGGACGGGCCGCCGTCGGCGTTAACCCCAGGCAGCGCATGGTTTAGGCCGCCGCCCCGATGTACGGAAGAATTAACCCATGACCGAGGAAAACAGCGCCCAGTGGCACGACGAACCCACCGACTACGCGCAGATCGGCAAACTGCCCCGGTTTGAGGCGGCCAGCGCCAACGACGAGAAACTTTCCATGGTCTCCAGCTCGCTGAACATCACGGCTGCGGCTGCCGATCCTGAGCTCCTGGACCTGCCCTGGCACATTGCCCTGGAGGACTGGCCGGCCGAAAACCTCGCTGCCCTCCCCCGCGGCATCTCCCGTCACATCGTTCGGTTTGCCCACCTGGGTGGCTCGGTGATCGCCATCAAGGAAACATCTGAGCACGTGGCCCGGCACGAATATCACATGCTGCGCAAGCTTGCACGGCTGGACGTTCCCTGCGTGGAACCCGTCGCCGTCATCACCGGCCGCACCACTCCGGACGGCCGGCCGCTGAACCCTGTGCTGGTCACCCGGCACCTGAAGTTCTCCATGCCTTACCGGGCACTGTTCTCGCAGATGCTGCGCAAGGACACCCTGACCCGGCTCATCGATGCCCAGGCCCTCCTGATGGTCAGGTTGCACCTCATCGGCTTCTACTGGGGCGACGTCTCTCTGTCCAACACCTTGTTCCGCCGCGATGCCGGCGCCTTCGCCGCCTACCTCGTGGACGCCGAAACCGGCGAGTTGTATCCGGACCTGTCCACCGGGCAGAGGGAGTACGATCTTGAGATCGCGCGCGTGAACATCGCCGGTGAGCTCATGGACCTGCTCGACGGGGGCCTGATTGAGGACAAGGTGGATCCTGTTGCCACCAGCGAGCTCATCATGGACAGCTACCGCCGCCTGTGGGCCGAGCTGACCGAAAAGGAATCCTTCGAACTCGGCGAGCGCTGGCGTGTAGGCGCCCGTATCCGGCGGCTGAACGAACTCGGCTTCGACGTCGAGGAATACGCCATCAAGACCACCCAGAACGGCTCAACCATCCAGCTCCAGCCCAAGGTGGTGGACGCAGGACACCACCAACGGCGGCTGCTGCGCCTGACCGGGCTGGATGCACAGGAGAACCAGGCCCGACGCCTGCTCAACGACATGGACACCTTCCGTGCCGACAACAACCCGGACATGGACGAGGAATACAGCGCCCACCTGTGGGTCAGCCAGATCTTCGAACCGATCGTCCGTTCCATTCCGCGGGACCTCTCCGGCAAGCTCGAACCGGCGGAAGCCGTGCACGAGGTACTGGAGCACCGGTGGTACATGTCCGAAAAGCAGGAACGGCACATCCCCCTTGCGGAAGCAGTGCAGTCCTACATCGACTCCATCCTTCGCCACCGCCGGGACGAGGCCGCAATCATGCTCAATCCCGACACCCAGCTGCTCAAGATCCTGGAAGTGGAGACCGAGGAGTCAAGGTACGGCGGCGACGAATCGATCGACGAGTACCCGGACGTAGACGACTAAGCGCACCCCCGCCCAACCAGGCTAGATTGCCTTGCCCGGGTTCAGGATGCCGGCAGGGTCAAAGAGCCGCTTGATCCTGCGCTGCAGTTCCCTGACGGGCTCCGGCTGTTCCAGGCCGAGCCAGCGCAGCTTGTACTGTCCTACGCCGTGTTCGCCGGTGATGGTGCCGCCCATCTCCAGGGCAGTGGCGATGGAGGCATCAAGCGCAAGGTTCAGCCTTTTCATGGCGTCTTCGTCAACGGCACGGTCCACCCGGTCGATCCAGAACGTGGGGTGCAGATTGCCGTCTCCGGCGTGCGCGACCACTTTCAGGTTCACCCCATAGGCTCCTGCCATTGCTTCCAGCGCCGCGATATAGTCCACGAGGCGTGAGCGGGGCACGGCAACGTCTTCGCCCACCCGGTATTCGTCATCGACCTCGGCACCCCGGCTGCTCCTCCGCAGCTCCACCAGCTGCTCCGCCTCGGCAGTGGACTCCGTGGTGACCAGGGCGCCGCCGGCAGCGAGGACCGTGCGGATCACGTCGGCTTCAGCGGCGGCGCCGAAGCCGTCAGTCTGGATCAGGAGAAGTGAGCGGCCGCGGGAACTCAGGTCCGAGCCGTGGAGGTCGTCGAGCTGGGCAAGCGTGCCGCCGTCGAGCAGTTCCATAATGGCCGGCTGGACACGGGCCCGGCCCACCGCCAGCACACCGGAGGCGGCCTGCCTGAAGTCGGGGTAGAACGCAGCAATGGTCTGCACGTCCCGCGGCAAGTACTTGAGCCGGACGGTCACACCCACCACAATCCCCAGCGTCCCTTCCGAACCAACAAAGAGCCCGGTCAGGTCATAGCCTGCGACGCCCTTGAACGTCCGGTGGCCTGTGTGGATCAGGGAACCGTCGGCCAGCACCACGTCCAGGGCGAGGACAGAATCCCTGGTGACGCCGTACTTGGCGCAGCGCAGCCCGCCCGCGTTGGTGGCAACGTTGCCTCCGATGGTGGAGATCCGGAAGCTGGCAGGGTCCGGCGCGAACATCAGCCCGTGCACTGCCGCTGCCTCGTTCAGGACTGCGTTCAGGACACCTGGCTCGACGACGGCGGTCTCGTCGTCCGGGTTCAGGTCCAGGATGCGGTTCATCCGTTCCAAGGACAGGACCACCGAATTCCTGCTTGCATGCGCGCCGCCTGAAACGCCTGTTCCTGCGCCGCGAGCCACGACAGCTGTCCCCCGGTCCGCGCAGCTCCGCACCACAGCCTGCACATCCGCCACCGTTTCCGGGAAGACGACGGCGGCAGGCAGCTGGTAATCCAGGACAGGTGCCTGGTCCACCGCATACAAGGCGAGCAAGGCCTCGTCCGTGCTGACTTTGGCAAGCCCCAGCGCGCCTTCCAAGTCTTCAACTATGCTGCCCACGCAGCCTCCAGTTCCGTCGTCGCATCTGTTCGCCAAGTCTAGGCGGACACCTGGACGAGCGCTGGAGGCACTCGCGCTCAGCTATTTTTGGAAGCGCTTCCATACTGCTATTTCGTCTAATCATTTGACTATCAGCACCCTTTGTGTCATATGACTGGAAGCGTTTTCATTTTTGCGCTAGCGCGTCCTAAACTCGTCTCCATGTCCGTTGAAACAGTGATCTCCGCCACAGCACCATTGACAGGCCCGCTGACCCTCATCCATGATGCGGACAAGGCTCCCGGCTGGTGGCGCTCGGCCGTCATCTACCAGGTGTATCCCCGGTCATTCCGCGACCTCAACGGCGACGGCATCGGAGACATTGCAGGCATAACCCAGGAACTGCACCAGCTAGCAGAATTGGATGTGGACGCCGTCTGGCTGTCCCCCTTCTACCGGTCCCCGCAGCGCGACGCCGGTTACGACGTCAGCGACTACTGCGACGTGGACCCGATCTTCGGCACTTTGGGCGACTTCGACGTCATGATGGCCGAGGCAAACCGCCTGGGCCTGAGAGTCATTGTGGACCTTGTTCCCAACCATTGCTCGGCCCAGCACGTGGCGTTTCAGGCCGCCCTCGCCGCGCCGGCAGGCAGCCCCGAACGGGATCTGTTTATTTTCCGCGACGGGCAGGGCCCCGATGGCCACGAACCGCCCAACAACTGGCAGTCCCACTTCGGCGGTCCGGCGTGGACCCGCACAGTCGGAGCGGATGGCCGGCCGGGCCAGTGGTACCTGCATCTCTTTGATTCCTCGCAACCCGACTTCAACTGGGACAACCCCGCCGTCCACGCTGAATTTGAACGGGTGCTCCGTTTCTGGCTGGACCGCGGCGTTTCCGGCTTCCGCGTGGACGTGGCCCATGCCCTGGTCAAGGCCCCCGGGCTCCCGGAATGGGGGCGGCAGGGCTGACGGCAGCAGCTCGGACGGCTTCCCGGGCCATGAGGCCCCCATGTTCGGCCAGCCTGCCCTGCATGACATCTTCCGTGCCTGGCGCCTGATCCTTGACGAGTATGGTCCGGACCGCATCCTGTGTGCCGAAGCCAACGTCGATCCATTGCCACGGCTGGCGGATTGGGTAAGGCCCGACGAAATGCATCAGGCCTTTAACTTCCCCTACCTGCATGCCGGGCTCGACGTCTGGCGTCTGCGGTCCGTCATCACCGATTCGCTGACTTCCCTGGATGCCGTAGGAGCACCAAGCACGTGGGTGCTTTCCAATCACGACGTCGTCCGGCATGCCTCCCGATTCGGCTACAACGGCCCCGGACCGCGCGACGGGGACGGCATTGGCCCCGCGGACCCTCAGCCGGATACAACCCTCGGTCGCCGGCGTGCAGCCGCGGCCTCCATGTTCATGCTCGGGCTGCCAGGTGCCGCCTACCTGTACCAGGGTGAAGAGCTCGGCCTGCCGGACGGCATCGACATCCCGGAGGGCCTGCGGCAGGATCCGACGTTTGCGCGTACCGGCGGAACCCGGCTGGGACGCGACGGCTGCAGGGTGCCGCTCCCCTGGCGTGCCGCCGAGCGTCACAACGGTTTCGGTTCCGGCCAGGATCCCTGGCTTCCGCTGCCGGCGAGCTTCGCTGAACTGGCCAGGGACACCCAGGCGGCGTCGCCGTCGTCGCATTTGTCCCTCTACCGGAAAATGCTGGCCCTTCGTCGGGAACTGGCCCTGGGCCGGGGATCTCTCGCTTGGGCAGAGGAATGGTGCACGGGCTCGTCGCTGGGCTATGTGAACGGCGCTACGCTGGTGCTTATGAACCTGAACCACGAACGCCTGGAGATGCCTGCGGGGGACGTCCTGGTCCGCAGCGCGGAACCAGACGCAGGGCACTTCCTGGCTTCCGGAGAAACCGTGTGGCTGCGGATCGATGGGAGCGGCGACGAGTAGTGGGACTGGCGGGCATCAAGGACGTAGCAGACCGGGCAGGGCTGTCCATTGCCACGGTCTCCCGCGCGCTCAGTGGCAAGGCAAACGTTTCGCCCAAGAGCCGTCAGCTCGCGCAGGCAGCCGCGGAAGAACTCGGTTTTGTGCCGTCCTATCATGCCTCCAGCCTCGCCTCCGGCCGTAACCACAATGTGGGGCTGGTGGTCCCCTCGGTGCACCGCTGGTACTTTTCGTCCGTGATGGAGGGTGTGTCCGTCGCGCTGCTGGACGCCGGCTATGACCTGACGCTCTACAACGTGGGTTTTCAACCGGAACGCCGCCACAGCCTCCTGAACGACTTCCTGCTCCGCAAACGGCTGGACGCAGTGATTGCGGTGGCGCTGGTGCTCAGCGATAGCGAAATCAAGCAGCTGCATGCCATACACCGGCCGATTGTGGGAATTGGTGGCGCGTTGGAGGGTGCCTCAAGTATCCGAATCGATGACGCCCGGCTAGCCCGGATGGCAACCGACCATCTCATCAACCTGGGTCACACTCGCATCGCCCACATGACCGGCCTCGCCGAGCTTAACCAGGACTTTAAGTTGCCCGGGATCCGGCAGGGCGGTTTTGAAGAAGCAATGAAAGCCGCCGGCCTCAGTGTCCGGCCGGAATGGCAGGTGTCAGCGGATTTCACCATCCAGGGCGCCTATGCCTGTGCCCGCCGCCTCCTTGGCACGGCCGAGCGCCCCACAGCGGTCTTTGCGGCGTCGGACGAGATGGGAATCGGCACTATTCTGGCCGCCCGCGATTTCGGCCTCCGCGTGCCCCAGGACCTTTCCGTGATCGGCATGGACGGACACGAACTGGGTGAAGTCTTCGGTTTGACCACCATTGACCAGGATGCGCGTGGCCAGGGCGCGCTCGCGGCCAAGCTGCTGCTTGAAAGGCTCGACCCCGGTGCCAAGCATGACGCCGGGCAAACTTCTGCGGTTCCCGCCACTGTGGACAGGGAGTACCGGACGGAATTCATCATCCGGAGCAGCACAGCGGTACCGCCTGCCTAGGCTGGTTTCCCTTCGGGGACCGTTCCGCCCATGAACCGAACATAGCGGCTGAGGACGTCCGGCCAGTCCGCTGCATAGGCCGCGCGCGTTGCCGATGGATCCTCGGCACCCTCCCAGCCGTCATGGACCAGCCTGATCTCGGTCCCGGACTCCACGGCCCTGAAGGCCACGCGTAGCTCCGTGGACCAGAGCGCGGTGGTTCCGGGGTGCCAGGTGGCATGGAAGGACAGTGGCGGCTGCCAGTCATCGATGGTGCCCCAGATGGTTGTCCTGCCATCCTCAGCTGTCTCAAGGATCAGGTTCTCTTCGAACTCCACATAGGAACCTGCCCCGTAGACGCCGTGCGATTCCAGGGGCCACCACAAATGGGTGTGATCGGTGAAGCCCGCGAACGCCTGGACAACTGATCCAGGAACGGTCACCGTGCAGATCACCGGTCCCAGGTCATCCCGCGACTCGGCAGGGTCCGGGATGGAATCATCCGCATGGCTGAAGAGGCTGTTCATGGACGTCAACTCTACCCGCCGCGCCGAACGTCGCACCCGTCCCCCGACGCTTCCTCAGGTCCTGCAGGGTTTATCCCGACGCTTCCTCACATCCTGCAGGAAACCGGGGGATGCTCTCTCAGTTTGTGTTGGTAGGGCTCGACGGCGGTGCTGGCCGGGTTGTGGGGGGGGGTGTTGTCTTGTGGTTTGGTTGTTAAATGCGTCAGGCCCCGACGTGATTGTCGGGGCCTGAGCCTAAATAGTGTCCGGCGGTGACCTACTCTCCCACACCCTCCCGGGTGCAGTACCATCGGCGCTGTGGGTCTTAGCTTCCGGGTTCGGAATGGGACCGGGCGTTTCCCCCACGCTATGACCGCCGTAACCCTTGTACCCGGACCCGTTGGCTGTGCCGCGGGGTTGGGAAATCTTGTGGTTACAACATTCGTGCCCGTGTTAAGGGGCAGTTGTGGTGTTGTTATGTAGTTGTGGTTTTGTTCCCTGCAACTAACCGGTTTGGTTTGTTGTTTGGGAACCACATAGTGGACGCAAGCAGTCTTGTTTCTTTTTACCAGCCCCGTGGTGCAAACGCTTTTGAAGTTCGTTTGCGGGGTGGTGTGTGGTGTAAGTTATCGGCCTATTAGTACCGGTCAGCTTCACGAGTCGTTAGTCCTCGCTTCCACATCCGGCCTATCAACCCAGTGGTCTGGCTGGGGGCCTCTCACACACGAGGTGTATGGAAATCTCATCTTGAAGCGAGCTTCCCGCTTAGATGCTTTCAGCGGTTATCCCATCCGAACGTAGCTAATCAGCGGTGCACTTGGCAGTACAACTGACACACCAGAGGTTCGTCCGTCCCGGTCCTCTCGTACTAAGGACAGCCCTTCTCAAATTTCCTGCGCGCGCAGCGGATAGGGACCGAACTGTCTCACGACGTTCTAAACCCAGCTCGCGTACCGCTTTAATGGGCGAACAGCCCAACCCTTGGGACCTACTCCAGCCCCAGGATGCGACGAGCCGACATCGAGGTGCCAAACCATGCCGTCGATATGGACTCTTGGGCAAGATCAGCCTGTTATCCCCGAGGTACCTTTTATCCGTTGAGCGACGGCCATTCCACAATGTACCGCCGGATCACTAGTCCCGACTTTCGTCCCTGCTCGAGATGTCTCTCTCACAGTCAAGCTCCCTTGTGCACTTACACTCGACACCTGATTGCCAACCAGGCTGAGGGAACCTTTGGGCGCCTCCGTTACTTTTTAGGAGGCAACCGCCCCAGTTAAACTACCCATCAGGCACTGTCCCTGACCCGGATTACGGGCCGAAGTTAGATGTCCAAAGTGACCAGAGTGGTATTTCAACGATGACTCCACCCGAACTGGCGTCCGGGCTTCAACGTCTCCCACCTATCCTACACAAGCCACTCCGAACACCAATACCAAACTATAGTAAAGGTCTCGGGGTCTTTCCGTCCTGCTGCGCGTAACGAGCATCTTTACTCGTACTGCAATTTCGCCGAGTTTATGGTTGAGACAGCGGGGAAGTCGTTACTCCATTCGTGCAGGTCGGAACTTACCCGACAAGGAATTTCGCTACCTTAGGATGGTTATAGTTACCACCGCCGTTTACTGGGGCTTAAATTCTCAGCTTCGCCTTGCGGCTAACCGGTCCTCTTAACCTTCCAGCACCGGGCAGGAGTCAGTCCGTATACATCGTCTTGCGACTTCGCACGGACCTGTGTTTTTAGTAAACAGTCGCTTCCCCCTGGTCTCTGCGGCCCCGATCCCCTCCGGACAGCGTGTGTCCATCAAGGTTGGGGCCCCCCTTCTCCCGAAGTTACGGGGGCATTTTGCCGAGTTCCTTAACCATAATTCTCTCGATCGCCTTAGTATTCTCTACCTGATCACCTGTGTCGGTTTGGGGTACGGGCGGCTAAAACCTCGCGTCGATGCTTTTCTCGGCAGCATAGGATCACCAAATCCCCCCGTGAGGGGGTCCCATCAGATCTCAGGCATCATGAACAGCGGATTTGCCTACCGTTCGCCCTACATCCTTAGACCGGGACAACCATCGCCCGGCTTGGCTACCTTCCTGCGTCACACCTGTTAATACGCTTACCTCCCAGGATCAGGTCCCGCGCTCCACCAAAACCCTCACACCACAAGGGTGATCGGGCAGGTCTCGGGCAGTTAGTATCCCCTGTTCAGCATGGACGGTTTTTCGCCGGTACGGGAATATCAACCCGTTGTCCATCGACTACGCCTGTCGGCCTCGCCTTAGGTCCCGACTTACCCAGGGCAGATTAGCTTGACCCTGGAACCCTTGATCATTCGGCGGACGGGTTTCTCACCCGTCTTTCGCTACTCATGCCTGCATTCTCACTCGTGTAGGCTCCACCGCTGGTTTACACCGCGACTTCACCGCCCACACGACGCTCCCCTACCCATCCAGACGCCTGAACCACAAGGGCTTAGCAAAAATCTGAATGCCACAACTTCGGCGGTGTACTTGAGCCCCGCTACATTGTCGGCGCGGAATCACTTGACCAGTGAGCTATTACGCACTCTTTTAAGGATGGCTGCTTCTAAGCCAACCTCCTGGTTGTCTTCGCAACTCCACATCCTTTCCCACTTAGCACACGCTTAGGGGCCTTAGTTGGTGGTCTGGGCTGTTTCCCTCTCGACTATGAAGCTTATCCCCCACAGTCTCACTGCTGCGCTCTCACTTACCGGCATTCGGAGTTTGGCTGACGTCAGTAACCTTGTAGGGCCCATTAGCCATCCAGTAGCTCTACCTCCGGTAAGAAACACGCAACGCTGCACCTAAATGCATTTCGGGGAGAACCAGCTATCACGAAGTTTGATTGGCCTTTCACCCCTACCCACAGCTCATCCCCTCCATTTTCAACTGAAGTGGGTTCGGTCCTCCACGACGTCTTACCGTCGCTTCAACCTGGCCATGGGTAGATCACTTCGCTTCGGGTCTAGATCACGCCACTGCAACGCCCTATTCAGACTCGCTTTCGCTACGGCTTCCCCACACGGGTTAACCTCGCGACGTAACACTAACTCGCAGGCTCATTCTTCAAAAGGCACGCCGTCACAGCTACTTGTGATTACTCACGGCTGCTCCGACGGATTGTAAGCACACGGTTTCAGGTACTGTTTCACTCCCCTCCCGGGGTACTTTTCACCTTTCCCTCACGGTACTGGTCCGCTATCGGTCATTAGGGAGTATTTAGGCTTATCAGGTGGTCCTGACAGATTCACACGGGATTTCTCGGGCCCCGTGCTACTTGGGATACTCTCACAGGCGGTACACAACATTTCGGTTACGGGGCTCACACCCTCTCTGGCCGGCCTTTCAAGACCGTTCACCTATGCCTGCACATCACACCCCACCGGTCCGGCAGAACCAGTATGGAAAGTCCCACAACCCCGACCATGCAACGCCCGCCGGCTATCACACATGGAACGGTTTAGCCTGATCCGCGTTCGCTCGCCACTACTAACGGAATCACTATTGTTTTCTCTTCCTGCGGGTACTGAGATGTTTCACTTCCCCGCGTTCCCTCCACGCACCCTATGTGTTCAGATGCGGGTCACCAGATCACTCGCGCGTCTGGCGGGGTTTCCCCATTCGGACACCCTGGGATCACAGTCCGGTTATCGACTCCCCCAGGCTTATCGCAGATTCCTACGTCCTTCTTCGGCTCCTAATGCCAAGGCATCCACCGTGTGCTCTTAAAAACTTGACCACAAAAGATCAAAAAACTAATTCACGAGAGAACCACGAAAACCACCCGGGAACCACCACCACAACCCAAAAGAGCCACAGCAACAGCACCCCGGACAGATCCAGGTTCATATTCTTGGAAATTGCTTCTTATAAAAGATGCTCGCGTCCACTATGTAGTTCTCAAACAACAACCCCAAACCACACACCCCACACACCACCCGCCCCAAAGGACAAGCAAACCGTGCGATCAGTGCAGCCAGGAAACCAGAAACAAACAAACCCGGAAAAACACACCACAACCCGTAAGCCATGACGCATCCCACCGGCCCTGTTGCCTCAGGACCCAACAGTGTGCCAAACACTAAACCACCCAAACCACACCCCGACGTTCCAGGACACCCGCACTCCCCAAAGGAAGAACAAAACATCCGTACTAGACAAGGCATAAACCAGGCAGCCGCTATTCGTTGATATTCCACCCTTGAGCACCCGCCGCAGAACTTGCGTCTGCGCAACGGGCATATACTCCTGACAAACCCCCACACCACATACATGGCATGAACAATCCGTAGGTGCTCCTTAGAAAGGAGGTGATCCAGCCGCACCTTCCGGTACGGCTACCTTGTTACGACTTAGTCCCAATCGCCAGTCCCACCTTCGACAGCTCCCTCCCACAAGGGGTTAGGCCACCGGCTTCGGGTGTTACCAACTTTCGTGACTTGACGGGCGGTGTGTACAAGGCCCGGGAACGTATTCACCGCAGCGTTGCTGATCTGCGATTACTAGCGACTCCGACTTCATGGGGTCGAGTTGCAGACCCCAATCCGAACTGAGACCGGCTTTTTGGGATTAGCTCCACCTCACAGTATCGCAACCCTTTGTACCGGCCATTGTAGCATGCGTGAAGCCCAAGACATAAGGGGCATGATGATTTGACGTCGTCCCCACCTTCCTCCGAGTTGACCCCGGCAGTCTCCTATGAGTCCCCGCCATAACGCGCTGGCAACATAGAACGAGGGTTGCGCTCGTTGCGGGACTTAACCCAACATCTCACGACACGAGCTGACGACAACCATGCACCACCTGTGAACCAGCCCCAAAGGGGAAACCACATCTCTGCAGCGGTCTGGTCCATGTCAAGCCTTGGTAAGGTTCTTCGCGTTGCATCGAATTAATCCGCATGCTCCGCCGCTTGTGCGGGCCCCCGTCAATTCCTTTGAGTTTTAGCCTTGCGGCCGTACTCCCCAGGCGGGGCACTTAATGCGTTAGCTACGGCGCGGAAAACGTGGAATGTCCCCCACACCTAGTGCCCAACGTTTACGGCATGGACTACCAGGGTATCTAATCCTGTTCGCTCCCCATGCTTTCGCTCCTCAGCGTCAGTTAATGCCCAGAGACCTGCCTTCGCCATCGGTGTTCCTCCTGATATCTGCGCATTTCACCGCTACACCAGGAATTCCAGTCTCCCCTACATCACTCTAGTCTGCCCGTACCCACCGCAGATCCGGAGTTGAGCCCCGGACTTTCACGGCAGACGCGACAAACCGCCTACGAGCTCTTTACGCCCAATAATTCCGGATAACGCTTGCGCCCTACGTATTACCGCGGCTGCTGGCACGTAGTTAGCCGGCGCTTCTTCTGCAGGTACCGTCACTTTCGCTTCTTCCCTACTGAAAGAGGTTTACAACCCGAAGGCCGTCATCCCTCACGCGGCGTCGCTGCATCAGGCTTGCGCCCATTGTGCAATATTCCCCACTGCTGCCTCCCGTAGGAGTCTGGGCCGTGTCTCAGTCCCAGTGTGGCCGGTCACCCTCTCAGGCCGGCTACCCGTCGTCGCCTTGGTAAGCCATTACCTCACCAACAAGCTGATAGGCCGCGAGTCCATCCAAAACCACAAAAAGCTTTCCACCCCCCACCATGCGATGAGGAGTCATATCCGGTATTAGACCCAGTTTCCCAGGCTTATCCCAGAGTTAAGGGCAGGTTACTCACGTGTTACTCACCCGTTCGCCACTAATCCCCCCACAAGTGAGGTTCATCGTTCGACTTGCATGTGTTAAGCACGCCGCCAGCGTTCATCCTGAGCCAGGATCAAACTCTCCGTTGAAGTAAAACAAAAACGAAAACAACATGGAAACCACGGGAAAACGCGGCAACCACACTGCAAAAATTTGAAACCAGCTGTAAAAACCAGACCCAACCACGAGGTGGCGGACCCGGCCAAAACAACCAATCAAAAAACAATTGGTATCAACAAACTTGGCACACTATTGAGTTCTCAAACAACAGACACACCCGACACCACCACAACCAAAAACCAGCCATGGATCGCTCCGGAGCAACTTTTCAAACTTACCCGCTAGCTTCGTCCTGGTCAAATCGGCGTTCCTGACTCCGTTTTGCCATGGGCATCTGGGTCACCTTCACCGACTGACTCCGGGGAGCAGCGCGGAAATAAACTCTACCACCACTTGGCGGCTATGGCCAACCAGCCCCCGTCCAGACTGCCCGGATGATCCGAAGACAGCTGAAAGTAAGCTGAAGGTTTACTGAACTAAGACCGCACGATTCCTGAGTGACTCCAAGGCGCAGGCAGGAGCGCGAAAAAGCCCGGAATCGCAAGGATTCCGGGCTTCTTCATCACCGACTCACAGCGTCTTGGTCAATCCGCAGTACTCAATCGGCAGCCGGGGCGCCGGGCTTGAAGTACGCCGCACCCAGCGGCGGCAGCGTGACAGTGAGTGTGGCGGGCTGGCCATGAAGTCCTTCAGGGCTTGCCTTCAGCTCCCCTGAGTTCAGGACACCCGAACCTCCGTAGGCGGCGGCGTCGGTGTTGAGCACCTCGGTCCACGCACCCACTGAGGGGACGCCCAGCTCATAACCGACGTGCGGTCCTCCGGAGAAATTGACGGCGCATACAAGAGGGTTGCCTTTGGTGTCCCAACGGACAAATGTCACGACGTTCCGGTCTGCGTCCCCGCCGTTGATCCACTGGAATCCGCCGGGTTCGTTATCGCGTGAGTAGAGGGCCGGCGTCGAGCTGTACAGCTCGTTCAGGTCCTTGGTGAGCAGCTGCATTCCTCGGTGCGCGGGAATGTCGGCAAGCCACCAATCGAGGCCGTGCTGTTCGGACCACTCCGCTTCCTGCCCGAACTCGGTGCCCATGAAAATCAGCTGCTTGCCGGGGTGCGCCCACTGGTACGCCAGGAAAGCCCGAAGGTTGGCGAGCTGCTGCCAGCGGTCGCCAGGCATCTTGCGGAGCATGGAGCCCTTGCCGTGCACTACCTCGTCATGACTGATGGGCAACAGGAAGTTCTCGGTGAAGGCGTAGACCAAGGAGAACGTCAGGGTGCCGTGGTGCCACTTGCGGTTGACGGGATCTTCGGAGGCGTACTTGAGGGAGTCGTGCATCCAGCCCATGTTCCATTTGAGGCCGAAGCCCAGGCCGCCATGGCTGGTTGGCGCCGTCACTCCCGGGAAGGCTGTGGATTCCTCAGCGATCATCACCGCGCCAGGGTGGGTCTTGTATACCGTGGCGTTGACTTCCTGGAGGAAGGAGATTGCTTCCAGGTTTTCGCGTCCGCCAAAACGGTTGGGCGACCACTGCCCGTCTTCGCGGGAGTAGTCCAGGTACAGCATTGAGGCGACAGCGTCCACCCGGAGCCCGTCGATGTGGAATTCATCGAGCCAGTAGAGCGCGTTGGCCACCAGGAAGTTCCGCACCTCGGTCCGGCCGAAATCGAAGATCAGCGTGCCCCAGTCCGGGTGTTCGCCCAGATTGGGATCGGCGTGCTCGTACAGCGGCTGCCCGTCGAACTGCGCAAGGGCCCAGGCGTCTTTGGGGAAGTGTGCGGGTACCCAGTCAAGGAGCACCCCGATCCCGGCCTGGTGCAAAGTGTCCACCAGGAAGCGGAATTCGTCCGGGTGGCCGAACCGCGAGGTGGGAGCGAAGTAGGACGTGACCTGGTAGCCCCATGATCCGCCGAACGGATGCTCGGCAACCGGCATGAACTCGACGTGGGTGAAGCCCAGCCATTTGACATACTCCACCAGTTCCTTGGCGAGCTCGCGGTAACCGAGTCCTAGCCGCCACGAACCAAGGTGGACTTCGTAGACACTCATTGGCGAATTGTGCGGGTCCCGCTGGGCGCGGGCTTCCATCCACTCGGAATCCTTGAAGGAATAGGACGGCTCCACCACCCTGGAGGCCGTCAGCGGCGGGACCTCGGTGCCGAAGGCCAGGGGATCGGCCTTCTCCACCCAGTGGCCGGCCTTGGTTTTGATCTCGAATTTGTAGCACGCCCCTGCTAAAACGCCGGGCAGGAAGACTTCCCACACTCCTGAAGAGCCCAGGGAACGAAGCGAATGCTCGCGGCCGTCCCAGGCGTTGAAGTCGCCTTTGACGCGTACTGCCTCGGCATTGGGCGCCCAGACAGCGAAGGAGACGCCATCGACATCGCCGAGCGGGGACTTGTAGTGCTGCACGTGGGCTCCCAGCACTTCCCACAGCTTCTCGTGCCGGCCCTCGCTGATGAGGTGCAGGTCCACTTCACCCACCGTGGGCAGGTAGCGGTAGGGCTCATCCACGGTCAGCGGCTCGCCGCCAGGGTAGGTGACCTCCAGCCGGTAATCGGGAACGTGGCCCGGCTGCAGGGGATCCAGCACCACGGCCCAAACGCCGTTGGCCTCATGAGTCATGGGCACGGTATCCGCCGCCGTCACTACCGACACGGATGACGCAAGGTGCTTGACCGTCCGGATGGTGACGTGGCCGTGGTCGTCCAGGTGTGCGCCGAGGACGGAGTGCGGTGCGTGGTGCTCGCCGTTCGCCACCCGTGCAAGGGTGTCTGCGTCCACGTGAAGCGGCACGTGCGGCCGATCTGTGCGTGCTGAGCCTGTCATTTTGTTACCTTCCGATGCCGCCCCGGCCTGATCGCCGGTGCCTTTACCGCTGAGGAGCTTCCGGACCGCGTTCACTGGTATGGCCAGCCAATCCGGTCTGTTCCGCAATTCATAAACAACTTCGTAGAGCGCCTTGTCCAGCCACAATGCCACAAAGAGCGGCGAACGGCGGTCGATGGTGCCCGCTGTGACGCCCGAGTAGCCGGCGAGGAACGCGTCGGCGCAGTCCTCCACCCAGGATTCCGGCACACGTGCTCCCTGATATTCGCGTTCCGCCGCACCCCCGGCGTAGTCGAAGGAACGCAACATGCCCACTACATCGCGGAGCGGAACGTCGGGAAAGTTGCGTTCGGCGATGGGGCGGAGGGGCTCGCCTTCAAAATCCAGGATGGCCCACCGTTCCGGCTCCCCGCCGTGGCCCGGAACCTGCAGGATCTGCCCCAGGTGGAGGTCGCCATGGATCCGCTGCAGGGGTCCCGCGGCCACGCCGTCGAGTCCGGCGAGCAACGCGTTAACGGTCTGGTCGTAGGGCCCGACGGCGGCGCCCGCCTCCGCCCAGGCCTGCCGGACCCGCTGGGCTACTCCCGGAACAATGTCCTGGCCCGCGACCCTCTCTTCGGATTGGCCAAGGGCGTCGGCCAGCCGGCGGTGGACGGTGGCTGTTGCGGCTCCCAGGGCGTGTGCTTCGGCGCTGAAGTCGGTTCCGGTCCTGGCCGCGTCCACGGCCAGACGCCAGGCGTCCCGGCCACCGGCGAGGAACTCATGCGCGACGGCCAACTCGCCCTCGGCCAGGCCGGAACCGCCCGGCAGCTCCCATTCGCCCGTGACCCATCCGAGCGTAGCCGGGACCTCGGACGTGTGGGCCGCTGTCAGGGCAGCGCCCACCTCTACTTCGGGATTCTTCCCTGCAGAGAGGACCCGGAAGAATTTCACAATGGCTGCGGACTCGCCGTCGTCGACTATTACTGAGCTGTTGGACTGCTCGCCGGAGAGAACCTTGACCATGCCGTGGGCAGTAGGCAGCCGGTAGTCGGACGGGGCCCGATGGCCCGTGGCCCTGCCCGTGGCGGAGCCGGACCCGCTGCGGATCAGCTCCAGCCAGGCGGAGACGAAAGCTGGATCGTGGACGGCGTCGTAGATCCATTCCGGTCCGGACCCCGTCTCGGTGAACTGACCGACCAGGGCACGTTCCATTCCGGTCAGCGGCGCCGTCCTGTAACTGACCGGAACCTGGACGACGTCGGTACGCTGTCCGCCGTCGGCGGTAGATGACGTTGCTGCCAGCAGGAAGACCTCAAGGTGGGCATGGCCGGCGGGATCCTCAAGGCCCAGGCTGCCTACCTGTTGCAGCTCAAAATCGGCGGTCTTCACCGGGAACCAGCGCTGACGCGGCAGCCACCCCCGCAGGAGTCCGCTGAGTGCCGGGCTGAGGACGGGTCTGCTCATGTCAGTTCTCATAATCAGTTCTCAATGGAGAGGATGGGCATCGCCTGGGTAAAAGGGGAGGTCGGGTTGGAGGCCGCGGAGCGGATCCTGAGCCAGAAGAAATCGTGGCTTCCCAAGGTCAGCGTCAGTGTGCCGTCGTCGTCGATGCCCGGAAAAGGCTGCCCGCCAAAAACGTCACGCAGCCCGCGGCCCGCAAATTGCGGGAGCTTCAACCGGGCAGCCACAGGGTGCTGTGAGAGGTTGAACGCGCACAGGATGGATTCACCGTCCGCCCCCGCTGTGTTGTCGTCGGACAGCTCCCGCAGGTACGCGAGGACGGCGTCATGATCCGCCTCCACGTGCTTGAAGTTTCCGAGGCCGAACGCCGGATGGTTCTTGCGGACGCTCAGGATCTGCCGGGTCCAGCGGAGCAGGGAACCCGAATGGGCGGCCTCCGCTTCGACGTTGGCCATGCTGTAGTTGTACACAAGCGACTGGATGACCGGAAGGTACAGCTTGCCGGGATCCGCGTCCGAGAAGCCTGCGTTACGGTCCGGGTTCCACTGCATGGGTGTGCGTACGGCGTCCCGGTCTTCAAGCCAGATGTTGTCACCCATGCCGATCTCGTCCCCGTAATACAGGAAGGGACTCCCCGGGAGCGACAGCAGCAGGGCGTGAATCAGTTCGATCTCAGCCCTGGAGTTGTCCAGTAGCGGTGCCAGCCGTCGACGGATACCGATGTTGGCCCTCATCCGGGGGTCCGGCGCGTACCAGCCGAGCATTGCGGCACGTTCATCCGCCGTGACCATTTCAAGCGTGAGCTCATCATGGTTCCGCAGGAACGTCCCCCACTGCGCCCCCTCGGGAATCTCGGGGGTGTCATGCATGGTTTCGATAATGGGAGCGGCCTTCTGGTCGCGCAGTGCGTAATAGAGGCGCGGCATGATGGGGAAGTGGAAGGCCATGTGGCATTCGGGCTCTTCTTCCGTCCCGAAGTACTCCACTACCTCGTTGGGAGGCTGGTTTGCCTCGGCAATGATGACACGCCCGGGGTAGCTCTCGTCCACCATTCTCCGCAGCTTGCGCAGGAAGTCATGGGTGGCGGGGAGATTTTCGCAGTTGGTGCCCTCCTCCTCGAAAAGGTACGGGATAGCGTCCGCCCGGAAGCCGTCGATGCCCTGGTCCAGCCAGAACCTGACAACGTCAAAGAGTGCATCGATGACCTTCGGATTCTCGAAGTTCAGGTCCGGCTGGTGGCTGAAGAACCGGTGCCAGAAGAACTGCCGGCGGATCGGATCGAAGGTCCAGTTGGATTCCTCGGTGTCCACGAAAATGATGCGGGCATCCTGGTACTTCTCGTCCGTGTCGCTCCACACATAGAAGTCGCCGAAGGGACCGTCAGGGTCCTTGCGTGACTCCTGGAACCATGGGTGCTGGTCCGAGGTGTGGTTCAGCGGAAGGTCGATGATGACCCGGACGCCGCGCGCGTGGGCTTCGGCAACGAGACGCTTGAAATCCGTGATGGTGCCAAACTCATCGAGTACCGAGTTGTAGTCGGAGATGTCATATCCGCCGTCGCGCAGGGGTGACTGGAAAAACGGCGGCAGCCACAGGCAGTCAACGCCGAGCCACTGCAGGTAATCGAGCCTGTCGATGAGTCCGTGGAAGTCCCCGGAACCATCGCCGTTGGCGTCCGCAAAGGCCCTTACGAGCACCTCGTAGAACACTGCCTTCCGATACCAGAACGGATCATGTTGAAGACCCGGTGCGTTCAGCTCGAACGTGCTCTTGGGGGTGAAATGCTGGCCGGAGCCCTGCGGGTTAAAACTCACGGATGCGATCTCCTCACGCTCAGGATGTGTGCGGGTTCGATGTGCGCGTCCAAGCGGACGTAGTTGTATTCGCCCCATTCCCAGCTTTCGCCGGAAATCAGGTCATCCACGCGGAAGCCTCCATTGTGCAACAGGTCTTCCGGGTCAAGTTCCAGTGCGGCCAGGTCGAGCGACACGCTGCTCTCCCTTGTCCCGTGCGGATCGACGTTGACCACCACGATGATGGTGTCCTTGGTGCCGTCCGCGAGGGTCTTGTGCTTGGAGAAGACCACGGTGGCTTCGTCCGTGCTCTCGTGGACTGTCAGGTTCTGTAGGTCCTGAAGGGCAGGGTGGCTGTGCCGGATCTCGTTGAGCCGGGTCAGGTACGGGGCCAGCGTCCGGCCGGATGCTGCCGCGGCCTCCCAGTCGCGGGCCTTGTACTCGAACTTTTCGTTGTCGATGTACTCCTCCGCGCCCGGCCGGGCGACGTGCTCGTACAGTTCGTAGCCTGCATAGACACCCCACAGCGGGCTGGCTGTTGCCGCCAGGACCGCTCGGATCTTGAACGCGGGCGGGCCGCCGTACTGCAGGTATTCGGTGAGGATGTCGGGGGTGTTGACGAAGAAGTTGGGCCGGAAGTAGGCCGGCGAGTCGTGGCTGACCTCTGTGAAGTAGGCCTCCAGCTCCTTCTTGGTGTTCCGCCAGGTGAAGTAGGTGTAAGACTGCTGGAAACCGGCCCGGCCCAAAGCGTGCATCATGGCCGGACGGGTGAAGGCCTCGGCCAGGAACACCACACCGGGTGCCTTGGTGTTGACCTGGCCGATGAGCCATTCCCAGAACCATACGGGCTTGGTGTGGGGATTATCCACACGGAAAATCTTCACCCCATGGCTGACCCACAGAAGAACAATCCTGAGGATTTCCTCGGAGAGGCCCTCCGGATCATTATCGAAATTCAGCGGATAAATATCCTGGTATTTCTTCGGCGGGTTTTCCGCGTAGGCAATGCTGCCGTCCACGCGGGTGGTAAACCATTCCGGGTGGGATTCCACCCACGGGTGGTCCGGCGCGGCCTGAAGCGCCAGGTCCAGTGCCACCTCGAGTCCCAGCTCTTTGGCCCGGGCGACAAAGGCATCGAAATCCTCGAACGTGCCTAGATCCGGGTGGATGGCATCGTGGCCGCCCTCCTTGGCCCCGATTGCCCAGGGCGAACCGGGATCGTTGGGGCCGGCGATCAGTGTGTTGTTCGGCCCCTTGCGGTGCTGTACGCCGATGGGGTGGATGGGTGGCATGTAGATCACGTCGAAGCCCATGGCCGCCACAGCGTCGAGGCGTTTGGCTGCCGTGCGGAAGTTTCCTGAAGTCCAGGCGCCCGTGGTGTGGTCCTTGACTGCGCCTTCGGAGCGGGGGAAGAACTCATACCAGGCTCCGCGGCCGGCCAGGTCCCGCTCAACCAGCAAGGGGTACTGCTCGGAGACGGTGACCAGATCGCGGATCGGCTGGTGAGCGACAACGCCGGTGACCGCGTGGCTGAATCCGGCCCCGAGGCGCTCCTCCGTGCTGAGGGAAGGGTCAGCCAGCTTGTCTGCGGCCTCTCGGAGGACGCCCCTGTCCCACTCGCTGCGGGAGTCGTCCCCGGCAGCTTCATGGAGCAAGGCGGCACCCTCGGCGAGCATCAGCTCGACGTCGATCCCGGCGGCCACCTTGACCTCGGCATTATGATGCCACGTTCCGTACCTGTCATGCCACGCCTCGATGAGGAAGGACCAGTTGCCGGTGCCCGACGGCGTGAGGGTACCTTCCCAGCGGTCCGTCCCCATCCCGCGTTCTCCCCTCGGCGGGGCCAGCCTGACGCGTTGGCGCTCCTGGCCGGCGGGATCCAGGAGGACGGCAGTTACGCCCAGCCGGTCGTGTCCTTCGCGGAATACGGTGGCGCCCACCACTATTCCCTCACCAGGCAAGGCCTTGGCCGGAAACTTTCCACCTTCCACCACCGGCTGCACGGCGGCGATAGGAAAACGGCCAAACCTCAGACCGTCAAAGATCCGGCCTTTTGGCTTTTGCATGGATGCGGCACTGGTTCCTAAGTTAGTCGTCACATGCTCGACGTTAGCGAGAAATCAACGAGATTGCTAAGCCTGCTCAGTTTTTTCGGGCCGCGTTTCGACTTTCCTGCAAGCGTTATCTGTCATTTACCTAAAAGAAAGCCAAACCGGTTCCTGCCGCCCATGTTGTCGGTTAGTGTGGCGCAGGTGAAGGCAATCCGCAGATTTACCGTACGAACTGTTCTCCCCGAGCCGATCAGGCCACTGGCCCGATTAGCGACGAATCTCCGCTGGTCCTGGCACCGGCCGACACGCGAGCTGTTCGCGGGATTGAACTCACGCATCTGGGAGGAAAGCGGACAGGATCCGGTCACCTTCCTGGGGCTGGTCAGCCGCGAAGAGTTCCAGAGCCTCGCCGCCGACCAGTCGGTGGTGGAACGGATCAGGGCTGCCGAGAACGACCTTGACCGGTACCTCGAGGAACCCCGCTGGTACCAGGGCCTGGGCGGCGACGCCCCGACTTCCATCGCCTATTTTTCGCCCGAATTCGGCATCACCGAGGTGCTCCCGCAGTACTCCGGCGGCCTGGGCATCCTGGCCGGTGACCACCTCAAAGCTGCCTCCGACCTGGGCGTGCCGCTGATCGGCGTCGGCCTGCTGTACCAGGCCGGCTACTTCAAGCAGTCGCTCTCCCGCGACGCCTGGCAGCAGGAGACCTATCCTGTGCTGGACCCGGACGGACTCCCGCTGACGCTGCTCCGCGAGCCGTCACGGGACGGCAACGGCCGTCCCCTCCAGGTTTCGCTGCCGCTTCCCAACGGCCGCCGGCTGCTGGCACACATCTGGCGTGCAGACGTCGGGCGCGTCCCCCTGCTGCTGCTCGACTCGAATGTTCCGGGCAACGACGACGCCGCACGCGGCATCACTGACCGCCTCTACGGCGGCGGAGGAGACCACCGGCTCCAGCAGGAGCTCCTCCTGGGAATGGGCGGGGTGAAGGCGCTGCGCCTCTACCAGCGGCTCACCGGAACCGACGCGCCGGAGGTGTTCCACACCAACGAAGGCCACGCCGGCTTCCTCGGCATTGAACGGATCCAGGAGCTCATGGCCGGCGAGGAAGCCCTCAGCTTCGAGGAGGCACTTGCTGCCGGCAGGGCCTCCACAGTGTTCACCACGCACACTCCGGTGCCGGCCGGCATCGACCGCTTTGAAGTTTCCCAGATCCAGCACTTCTTCCAGGCGGGGCTGGCGCCTGCCGTGCCGGTCGAGAGAATCCTCGAACTCGGCCAGGAAAACTACGCCGATGGAAACCCGTCGGTCTTCAACATGGCAGTGATGGGCCTCCGGCTGGCGCAGCGCGCCAACGGTGTGGCCAAGCTCCATGGCGAGGTGTCCCGCGGCATGTTCTCCGCGCTGTGGCCGGGCTTCGACCACTCCGAGGTGCCCATCACGTCGGTGACGAACGGTGTGCATGTGCCCACCTGGGTGGATGGGCGAATTTCCAAGCTCGCCAGGGACCAGTTTGGTGCCGAAGCCGAAGCCATGGGGCGCTGGGATCTCGCCTACAACGTCAGCGACGCCGATGTCTGGGCGCTCCGGCGCGAAATGCGCGCCGCGCTGGTTGACGATGTGCGCCGCCGCCTCCGCGCCGCCTGGAAGAAGCGCGGCGCCGCGGACGCCGAACTCGGGTGGACGGACAACGTCCTCGATCCCGATGTCCTCACGATCGGGTTCGCCCGCCGTGTCCCCACCTACAAGCGCCTCACCCTGATGCTGCGGGAGCCCGAGCGGCTGAAGGCACTCCTCCTGCACAAGGAACACCCCATCCAGCTGGTGATCGCCGGCAAGTCGCATCCGGCCGACGACGCCGGCAAGAAGATGATCCAGGACCTGGTGCGTTTCACGGACGATCCCGAAGTCCGGCACCGGATCGCGTTCCTGCCGAATTACGACATTGCGATGGCCAGGACGCTCTTCCCCGGTTGCGATGTCTGGCTGAACAACCCCCTCCGTCCGCTGGAAGCATGCGGCACGTCGGGGATGAAGGCAGCCATCAACGGTTCCCTGAACCTTTCCGTCCTGGACGGCTGGTGGGATGAGATGTACGACGGCGAAAACGGCTGGGCGATTCCCACCGCCAACAACGGCGCGTCCCCGGAGGATCGCGACGACATTGAAGCGGCGGCACTCTATGAGCTGCTGGAAACCCAGGTGGCGCCGCGTTTCTATGGCAGTACAGTCTCCGAGGACGCCGGGGCGGCCGGCCCGTCCCTCTCCGGGATGGAGAAGGTCCCCACGCACTGGGTGTCCATGATCAAGCACACCCTGTCGCACCTCGGCCCGGCCGTTTCCGCGGAGCGGATGCTGCACGACTACGTCAATACCCTCTACCGTCCTGCCGCGGAGGCAGGACGCAGGGCCGTGGCGGACTCCTATGCCCAGGCCCGCACCCTCGCGGCCTGGATCGCGCACGTGCGTTCCGCCTGGCCACTGCTCCATGTGGAACATGTGGATTCCGTTGGGGTATCCGAGGATCCGCAGATTGGCGACACCCTTCAGGTGAACGCGTACGTGGCTCTGCACACCCTTTCCCCGGATGACGTTGCCGTCGAAGTTGCTTACGGCCGCGCCGAGGAAAGCGATACCTTGGCGGATATCACCATCATGGAGCTGAAAGCGCAGGAAGACCTGGGCAGCGGGCGCCACCTGTTCACCGGTTCCCTGGTGATCGACCGCTCCGGCTCCTTCGGCTACACCGTGCGCGTCCTGCCCCGGCACGAGGCGCTGGCGTCCAAGGCCGAACTTGGACTGATCGTCAACGCCTAGCACCGGCACGACCCGGCAGCTAATGACGCTCCACAGCCCGGCTGGGGTCATTAGTTGCCGGTTCGCGCCCTAGGTGCGGTAGATGTTCATCGAGAAGGCCTCCACGAGATCTTTTTCCCCGGCTGCCACCCGGCTGCCCTGGCGGAGCTCGTGCTGGGCTGAAGTGGTGAGCCTAAGCTCGAACGTCGTGTGCAAGGGTGTTCCGTCGTCCTTGGTGAGCCGCGGCAAGGTGACCTTTACGTCCGAGCCGGTGCCGTTCACCACCAGCAGCCCTGTGAGCGTGCCGTCATCCGATCCCAGCAGGTGTTGCATGACCCGGCGCCGGGGGTCGTTCCAGCGCTCCATCGACATGGGTTGGCCCGACTCATCGAACCAGTGAAGATACGAGTGCCCGTCCTTTGCAGGAAAGTCGTCAGGCTGGCTGGCGAGGAACTCCTTGCGCAGCCGGATGTAGCGTTTGGTGCTGCGCAGCATCTCGTGCGACTCAGGCGTCATCGTCCAGTCCAGCCACGCGAGCGGGTTGTCCTGGCAGTAGGCGTTGTTGTTGCCCTGCTGGGTGCGTGCCAGTTCATCCCCTGCCGTGATCATGGGCACGCCCAGGGAAATCATCAGGGTGGCCATCAGGTTGCGCCGGGACTGGGCCCGCCGCGCCAGGATGTCCTCGTCCTCGGTCCGGCCTTCAAATCCGTGGTTGTAGCTGCGGTTGTCCCCGTGGCCGTCCCGGTTCTGTTCCCCGTTGGCCTCATTGTGCTTGCGGTCATAGGACACCAGGTCATTCAGGGTAAACCCGTCGTGGGCGGTGACGAGGTTGACTGAAGCGAGCCGAGAGCGGCCGGAGCCTTCGAACAGCCCTGCCGATCCGGAAAGCGCGTCGGCCAGTTTCGCCACCGATCCACCATCGCCTCCGGCATCGATAGCCCCTCGGTCCGCGACCCAGAATGAACGGACGGCGTCCCGGAAATGATCGTTCCAGTCAACCCAGTCAGCGGGGAACCGTCCCGTCTGCCAGCCGCCGTAGCCCACGTCCCAGGGTTCGGCAATGAGCTTCACGTCGGACAGCACAGGGTCAGCGGCAATGGCGATGAGGAACGGATGCCGCGGATCGAATTCGTTTGCCGCATTCCGGCAGAGCGTCACGGCGAGGTCGAACCGGAACCCGTCGATGTGGAATTCATCCACCCAGTACCGGAGCGAGTCCAGGACCAGCTGGACGACGCGGGGTTCCCCGAAGTTCAGGCTGTTGCCGCATCCCGTGGTGTCCAGATATCTGCCGTTGCCGTCCGTGCGGTAGTACGTGTCCTCGCCAAGTCCGCGGAAGCTCAGTGCCGGGCCGTCCGGGCCGCCCTCCGCGGTGTGGTTGTAGACGACATCCAGAATGACCTCCAGCCCGGCTTCATGGAGGAGCTTAACCATCATCTTGAACTCATCCTGGATGGCTTGCGGGCCGGCCTCCTGGGCGGCGCGGGTGGCATAACCGGGATGGAGGGCAAAAAAAGCGGCGGTGTTGTAGCCCCAGTAGTTAGTCAGCCCGAGATTCTGCAGGTGCGGCTCGTCCAGGTGGAAATGGACCGGGAGCAGTTGGACGGACGTGACACCCAGGTTCTTTAGGTGCTCAACGACCGCCGGATGAGCCATCCCCGCATAGGTGCCCCGCAATTCATCAGGTACATCCGGATGCTGCATGCTCTGGCCGCGCACATGGGCCTCGTAGATGATGGTGTTGCGCCACGGCAGCCGAAGCCGCTGGTCGGACCCCCAGTCGAAATCATCGGCCGTGCGGACGCTCGTCAGGAATCCCTCCCGCTGGTCCACGGCGCGGCCGTACGGATCGAGCAGCAGCGGCTGGCCGCCGTCGTCGTCAAGGTCCAGTGTGGGCACGGACAGCGGCAACGACTCCGCCTTGGATATGGCCCGGAAGCCATATCGGGACCCGTAGGGAAATCCATCCACAAGTCCGTGATGCACGCCCTGGGTCACATTCGGGAGCGCCTGGCAGTGCCATTCGCCGCCGGGAGCCTTGTAGGCGATCTCGAGATTACTCACGCCCGGGGCGTAAACG
The DNA here is from genome assembly GCF_030816475.1 of Arthrobacter pascens. Classification (NCBI taxonomy): domain Bacteria; kingdom Bacillati; phylum Actinomycetota; class Actinomycetes; order Micrococcales; family Micrococcaceae; genus Arthrobacter; species Arthrobacter pascens. The sequence goes on from NZ_JAUSXF010000001.1 coordinate 3,598,324, forward strand.
GCCACGTTGGCCCGCGATCGAGAAGCCTTGGGTCCACCCGAGTGCGGGCGCGGAACGCTGACACCGAGTGGAAGAGCCGTGGAGGCATCCATGGTGGAAGCAGTGTCAAAGAGCGGCATAACCATCACCTAAATCTTAGCTGCCCGGAACAAATGACCGGTTTTCCTAACCGTGACGTCGCCACGGCCGCCTGCCCCGGCGTTGCATACTGGAGGTACGCATCTACATGGAGGAGGCAACTGTGCGGGTTGCGCTTGCCCAGATCATCACCGGCCGGGACCTGGCCGCAAACCTGTCCCTGCTGGATGCGTACGCGCACAAGGCCAAGGCCGGCGGTGCGGATTTGGTGGTCTTCCCGGAAGCCACCATGAGGGCGTTTGGAAACCCGCTGACGGACATCGCCGAACCCTTGGACGGGCCGTGGGCCCGGCGGGTGCGCAGCGTTGCAGAAACCCTGGACCTGGTCATCGTGGCCGGCATGTTCACCCCGGGCTCGCTGTCTGGCGACGGCCGCCGGAAGGTGCGCAACACCCTCCTCGTCACCGGCCCCGGCGTGGAAACCAGCTATGACAAGGTCCACCTTTTTGACGCCTTCGGGTTCCTCGAGTCGGACACAGTTGATCCGGGAACCGAACCGGTAACGTTCGACGCCGGCGGCCTCACCTTTGGTCTTTCCACCTGCTACGATATCCGCTTCCCTGCCCTGTTCACCGCCAACGCGGAGCGTGGCGCCGTGGCTAACATCATCTGCGCATCCTGGGGATCCGGTCCGGGCAAGGTGGAGCAGTGGCAGCTTCTTTCGCGCGCCCGCGCACTGGATTCCACCTCCTACGTCCTGGCCTGCGGTCAGGGTGACCCCGTCAGCCAGGGCATCCGTGCCGGCGGCGCGGCACCTACCGGGGTAGGCCACTCCGCCGTCATCTCCCCGTTCGGGGAGGTGCTGGACGAGCTGGAAGGGGCCCGCGGGCTCCTGTTCGCGGACCTGGATGCGGCCGTGGTGGAGGAAGCCCGCCGAAACCTCCCGGTCCTTGCCAACCGCCGCGACTTCTGAGCACGCTCCCTCACCTTTCGCACACCAAAAGCAACGATCCCTCACTTGATGTGAGGGATCGTTGCTGTTTTGGCTGCAGGATGTGAGGGAGCGTTCCTGTTTTTGTTGCAGGATGTGAGGGATCGTTACTGTTTTGGCTGCATGATGTGAGAGAGCGTCCAGGGACTACTTGGCGGCGCGTTGCCTGGAGACCTCGTAGAGGGAGATGCCTACGGCCATGGAGGCGTTCAGCGATTCCATCGCGGAGTCGATCGGGATCGAAACGATCTGGTCGCAGTTTTCGCGGACCAGCCGGCTCAGGCCCTTGCCCTCGGAACCAACCACGATGCACACCGGTTCGGTGGCGAGGGTGAGGTCGGGCAGGGAAACGTCGCCGTCGCCGTCGAGCCCCAGGACGAAGATCCCCATGTTCTTGAACTGCTTCAGGGCACTGTTCAAGTTAGCGGCGCGCGCCACCGGAACACGTACGGCCGCACCTGCACTGGTTTTCCAGGCTGACGCCGTGACTCCGACCGAGCGGCGTTCAGGCACAATGACACCGTGGCCGCTGAAGGCGGAGACGGAGCGGATGATGGCGCCGAGGTTACGCGGATCGGTGATGCCGTCCAAGGCGACAAAGAGCGGCGCGTTTGCGACGTGGCCCTTCTTCCAGCGGTCCACGGTTTCCTCGGCCAGGTCGTAAGCGTCCTGGTACTCGTACGGCGGGATCTGCAGGACCAGGCCCTGGTGGACGGCGTCATCGGTCATCCGGTCCAGCTCAGGCTTGCCGGTTTCCAGCAGCGGGATGCCGCGCTCGGCAGCAATCTTGAGGGACTCCTTGACGCGGTCATCCATTTCGATCCGGATGGCGATGTGCAGGGCTTTCGCGGGAATGCCCGCCCGGAGCGCCTCGACGACGGAGTTCCGGCCGGTGACGACTTCCTCGGTGGCGCGCCCTTTGGGGCCGGAGCGGGCGGCGCCGGCGCTACGCGCACCCGTGCCGCGCTTGGCGGCGGACCGTTCGGCCAGCTGCTTGCTCTTGTGGGCCTTGTGGTAGGGGCGGTCCTCCGCCTTGGGCGTGGGGCCCTTGCCTTCCAGGGCCTTGCGTCCATGTCCACCGGTTCCGATGGTTGGCCCCTTCTTCGCTTTGACCGATCGGCGACCGTTGTTGGCCATGAGTTCCACCCTTGATTGTTTGACTGAGTCTGCCTACCAGTCTACTGAATCAAGTAAAATCGCCGGTTCAGTCCCTCTGCAGGCTCCAGGTGGCGCCGTCGGGTCCGTCCTCAACGACGACTCCCGCCATCTTGAGCGTGTCCCGAATGGCATCCGAGGCAGCCCAGTCCTTGCTGGCGCGGGCTTCCGCCCGGGCCGCCAGCTGGGCTTCCACGAGGACACCCAGCGCTGCCGCTTCCCGGCTGTTCCCGGCGTCGGTGCTTGCGGCCGCGTTCAGGCCCAGGGCCTCGGTCATGATCATGACTGCGTTCTTTGCATGCCGCGCGGCGTCGTCGTCCCCCTCGGCCAGCGCGGTGTTACCGGCGCGCACGACCTCATGCAGGGCGGCCAGCGCGCGCGGGACATTCAGGTCATCGTCCATGGCTGCCGAGAAGGCCTGCACTGATTCAGTTGACGGCCCGAAATTACCCGCCACAAAACCGAAGTCGGCACCGAGACGGGCGGCGGCCTTGGCCTGGAACCCGTCAATGCGCTCGACGGCGGCGGCGGCCTCTTCCAGCGACGTGGGCCGGTAGTCCAGCACGGAACGGTAGTGGGCCTGGCCCAGGTAGTAGCGGACGACCCGGGGGGATGCGAGTTCCAGCATCTCCGCGGGGCTGACGGTGTTGCCGATGGATTTCGACATTTTTTCGCCCTGGTACGTCACCATGCCGTTGTGCATCCAGAAGTTGGCGAAGCCGTGACCCGCCGCCTGGGACTGGGCCATCTCGTTCTCGTGATGAGGGAAGCGCAGGTCCAGTCCGCCGCCGTGGATGTCGAACTCAGTGCCGAGGTACTTGGTGACCATTGCGGAGCATTCCAGGTGCCAACCCGGCCGGCCGGCGCCCCACGGCGAAGCCCAGCTCGCCGTCGTCGGCTCTCCCTCTTTGGAGCCCTTCCACAGCGCGAAGTCGCGGGCGTCCTTTTTGCCGCGCGGATCAGCGTCCTGGGCGCCCTGCATGTCGTCGATGTTCTGGCGCGTCAGGGAGCCGTACTTATCCCAGGACCGGACGTCGAAGTACACGTCGCCGGAGCCGTCCAGGGCAGGGTAGGCGTGGCCGCGCTCGATCAGCTGCTGGATCAGGGCGTGCATCTCCGGGATGTGGCCGGTAGCCCGGGGCTCATAGGTGGGCCGGGACACGCCAAGGGTGTCGTAGGCCTGGAGGAATTCCTGTTCATAGCGGTAGGCCAGTGCCCACCACTCCTCCTCACGGACTTCTCCCGGCTCAGGCACAAAATCCGGAGCAAAGGACGCTTCGGACTTCGCCAGGATCTTGTCGTCAATGTCCGTGACATTGCGAACCACAGTGACGCGGTAGCCGCGGTACTTCAGCCAGCGGGTGAGCTGGTCAAAGGCTATGGCGGACCTGATGTGGCCCACGTGCGGCATGCCCTGCACCGTAGCCCCGCAGTAGTAGACGCTAGCCTTACCCGCTACGAGGGGGACGAAGTCACGGACTTCGGCGGATGCTGTGTCGTAAAAGCGGAGAGTCACCGCTCCAGATTAGCCGATGCCCGTGGGTTGACTGGGATAAACCAAAGCCGTGGCCACGGCGGAAATGCCCTCGCCGCGCCCTGCGAACCCCAGTCCGTCACTGGTGGTGGCCGTAACGCTCACCGGCGCGCCGGCCGCTGCGCTCAGGGCGTCCTGGGACTCCTGCCTGCGCGGACCGAACTTCGGCCTGTTGGCCACGAACTGCACGGCGACGTTGCCGATCTCGAAGCCGGCCGCGCGGACAATCCTCGCCGCTTCAGCCAGGAGGGTGACGCCTGAGGCGCCAGCGAACTCGGGGCGGTCGGTCCCGAAGTGGGTGCCCAGGTCGCCTATCCCGGCGGCCGAGAACAGGGCGTCGGCCGCGGCGTGGGCCACCGGATCCGCATCTGAATGCCCGGCCAGGCCCCGCTCACCGTCCCAGTGGAGCCCGCCAAGCCAGAGGGGGCGTGGCTCCTCATCCGCGGCGTAGGCATGTACGTCGATTCCGATTCCGGTGCGCGGGAGGATCATCTTGCCAGTACTCATTCCCTAGCCTTCCACCCAGCGCACTCCGAGGGGACCTTCCAGCAGGCCCTCGGCAATGATCAGGTCCAGCGGCGTGGTGATCTTCAACGATTGTGTGGAACCGCGCACTGCATGGACTGGAACCCCCAGCATTTCCACCAGCATGGCATCGTCCGTAACGGCGGCGAACTCTTTCTCGCCCAAAGCCTGTGCTGCCTGGTGCGCCCGCAGCAGTGTGGGGAGGTGGAAGCCCTGCGGAGTCTGCACAGCGCGCAGCTCCTCCCGCGGAGCTGTGCCCGTCACCAGTTCAGGGGCAACCTTGCTGTCCTCCCCCGTAGTTGCGACGACGGTCTTGACAGTGTCCACCACGGGAACCGCCGGGATCACGGCAAGGGCACCGGCGGCCAGGGAATCGACGACGCGTTCGAAGACGTACTCCGGCGCCAGGGCGCGGGCGGCATCATGCACCAGCACAGCCTCGGTGCCATCTTCCAAGGCGGCCAGCGCTGACCGCACGGAATCGGCCCTGGTGGATCCGCCGTCGACAACCGTCAGGAGCGGGCCCGCGTCTGCGAGCTCCAGCCGGAAATCATCCACCAGCTGCCGCAGCCCGTCATGACCCGCTGGGAGGGCTATGCAGATCTGGCTTCCGACGCCGGCTGCCACGACGCCGCGGAGGGCGTGCAGAAGGAGCGGTTCGCCACCGAGCGGGACGGCTGCCTTCGGCATGCCGTAACCCAGCCGCTCGCCGGAACCTGCAGCCACCAAAACGACGGCGGTGATAGGGCGGGGCAGTCCGTTACTCATGCGGTCCAGCCTACGTCCCCGGCCACCGCGGCACTTCACTCATCCAGCCTCGTGCCGCTGAAATTGGGCAAAAAGAAACCCCGGCGGCGCTTGCGCGCCTCCGGGGTCAATTCTTAGGAAGCCAGGACCTCGTCGAGAACGCTTGCTGCCTTCTCTTCGTCGGTCTTTTCAGCCAGCGCCAGTTCTGAAATCAGAATCTGCCTGGCCTTGGCCAGCATGCGCTTCTCACCTGCGGAAAGGCCCCGATCGTGATCACGGCGCCAAAGGTCGCGGACAACCTCTGCCACCTTGATGACGTCACCGGAAGCAAGTTTCTCCAGATTTGCCTTGTACCTGCGTGACCAGTTGGTGGGCTCTTCAGTGAACTCAGCCCGAAGCACATCAAATACGTGCTCCAAGCCTTCCTTGCCCACTACGTCACGGACCCCAACAAGATCAACGTTTTCTGCTGGAACTTCAATGGTCAGATCACCCTGGGCCACCTTGAGCTTGAGATACATTTTCTCTTCGCCCTTGACGGTGCGCATCTTGATTTCTTCAATTTTTGCAGCACCGTGGTGAGGGTAAACTACTGTCTCGCCGACCTCAAATACCATGTGGACATTCCCCTTTCCCGCAGACCAGTTTATCACGATTCAGGCATACGACTGGCCTCGAAAGGCGCCTGGAAGCGCATGAATACGCGGAAAACGGGCAGAATCAACCCCCTCGGACCCCTTGACGGACGTAGATAATAGTGCATGCGGAGGGTCCTGCCAAGGGTATTATGACCGCCCTGAATCCTCGTTTGGAGGGGTTTACGGCTAGGCTATGGGCTGAATAATGTTTCAAGACTCTCGAGGAGTACGTGACGTGCGTTTCATTGCGATGAACCGGGCCCGGCGCAACAAAGTGGCGCTGGCTGCAGCAGCCCTGGGTCTGGGCCTGCTGACCATGACGGGCTGCGGCTACATCACCCCCCAGCAGACCACTCAGCAGTACAGCGCCTCGGACGGTATCCGTGCGGATCTTGGACCCCTGGAGCTCCGGAACATCCTGATTGTCTCCGCAGGCGAAAACAAGCCCGGCCGTCTCCTGGGCGCCGTCTACAACTCCTCCTCCAAGGACGTCAAGCTCAGGGTCAACGGCGCTAAGGGTTCGCAGACAGAGGTGCCGGTGAAAGCCAACTCCTACACGCTGCTCAACGACTCCACGGACGAAGCCATCCTCAGCACGAGCGGCGGAGCCCCCGGCTCCCTGGTGGACATCAAGGTCACTGAAGACGGCACCAACGTGGACAAGACCATCAAGGTTCCCGTCCTGGATGCCACGCTGAAGGAATACCAGGAGTACCTCCCCGGCAGTGCCACGGCCACCGGTACCGCGTCATCGACGCCGTCGCCGTCTTCTTCTGCCGGCCATGTCGCCTCGCCCTCGCCCTCGGCTTCTACATCAGGCGCCGGCCACTAAGGTCCCGCTCGCCAACGCAAGGAGGGGCTCCCGTAGCGAAACTACGGGAGCCCCTCCTTTGGTGCCTGAGACTAGACAGGCCTGCGTCCGGAGCTAAAGCCCCGACGGCCTACGGCTCGAACTTGTAGCCGAGGCCGCGTACGGTCACCAGGTACCGGGGCGCCGACGGGTCAGGTTCGATTTTGCCCCGGAGCCGCTTGACGTGCACGTCCAATGTCTTGGTGTCGCCCACATAATCCGAGCCCCAGACCCGGTCGATCAGCTGGCCCCGCGTCAGCACCCGCCCGGAATTGCGAAGCAGCATCTCCAGCAGTTCGAATTCCTTCAGCGGCAGCAGCACCTGCTCTCCAGCGACACTGACGACGTGCCGCTCGATGTCCATCCGGACCGGTCCGGCCTGGACTGTGGAGGAGACCAGTTCTTCCGGCTCGCCCTGCCGGCGGAGCACAGCCCGCACCCGCGCCACGAGCTCCCGTGACGAATACGGTTTGGTGACGTAGTCGTCTGCCCCCAGCTCCAAGCCGACCACTTTGTCGATCTCGGAGTCCTTGGCGGTCAGCATGATCACCGGAACGCTGGACCGCTGCCTCAGCTGACGGCAGACTTCCGTACCTGAGAGGCCAGGGAGCTGCAGATCGAGCAGGACCAGGTCGGCCCCAGTGCGGTCGAATTCGGTAATGGCGTCCACGCCGTTGTCCACGACCTCCACCTCGAACCCCTCTTTGCCCAGCAAATACGACAACGGGTCACTGAACGACTCTTCGTCCTCGACAATCAAAATCCTGCTCAAGCGCTGGCTCCTTGTTCATTGACGCGGGGTTCTTCGACGCCGGGTTCTCTGGCGTCTTTTTCGTAAGGGGCCTGTTCACTTGGGCCTTGTTCTCTTGGGCCCTGTTCATGGGGGCCTTGTTCACTGGGCACCTGTTCATTGGGGCCTCGTTCTGCTGGGACTGAGGCCGCTGGTTCTTCCAGGGTTTCCATCTCCGGGAGCCGGAGCGTGAAGGTGGAACCCTGGCCGGGCCGGGACCACAGGGTCACCTCGCCGCCGTGGTTGGAGGCGACGTGCTTGACGATGCTCAGGCCCAGCCCGGTTCCGCCGGTATGGCGCGACCGTGCAGCATCCACCCGGTAGAACCGCTCAAATACCCGTTCCTGGTCCTCGGCGCTGAGTCCTTCTCCCTGGTCGGTGACGGACAAGGCGATGAGGCCCTCCTTGGCGCGGACGCCAATGCCCACACGCGTGTTCTCCGGGGAGTAGCGGATGGCGTTGTCGATCAGGTTCCGCAGCGCTGTCACCAGCAGGTCCCGGTCCCCGAACACCATCGCCTCCACCCGTTCGCCCACGACAATCCGGATGTTCTTGCTCTCGGCGGGAAGCTGCGACCTGTCCACGGCTTCAGTAATCACGGTGTTGATGTCCACCGGCGTTCCCTGCCGTGACACGCTGGCACCCTGGAGGCGGGATAGTTCGATGATGTCCTGGACCAGGGCAGCCAGCCGGCCGGATTCCTTGTGCATGCGCTTGGCAAACCGGCGCACGGCCTCCTCGTCGTCGGCGGATGATTCCAAGGCCTCGGCCAGCAGGGAAATGGCACCTACCGGGGTCTTCAGTTCGTGGGATACGTTGGCCACGAAGTCGTTGCGGATCTCCTCCGTGCGCGTAATCTCGGTCCGGTCGTCAGCCAGCAGAAGGATATATTCCTCCCCTAGCATGGCTGCGCGGACCTGCACAATGATGGTTCCGTGGCCCAGCGGGCCGCGTGGAAGCTCCAGTTGTTTTTCCAGGATCACTCCGTCACGGCGGACACCGGCTGTCATGTCGAGCAGTTGCTCGTGGACGACTGTGTGCCCTCGCACCAGCCCGTAGGCATAGGCCGCGGGACTGGCACGGACCACGCCGTCCACGGCGTCCACCACCACAAAGGCCCGACCGACGACGGCAAGAACCTCAGCTGCGCCGGCTGGCAAGGCGAGTTCATCGGCGTCGATATCCACCAGCTGCCGCTGCCTTTCGCTGACCCTGAACGCAAGCACGCCGAAGGTGCCGAACGACAGGCCGATGAGGCCGGCGATGACACCGATGAGCATAGGATCCACAGCTCCAGCTTATGCTCTAAGAAATGCCTGTCCGCCGGTTGCGGCCTCCTGTACCAACGGTTCAGCTAACGTTCATCTACAGGTGCCTAACCGTTCACCGGGTGCTGGCACAGTTATACGTTGGAGTGCCGAACGGCGACATGAATTCCTGCCGCAGTTTTCCTGGCCGGGGTTTCAAAGAAAGGACGCCTACGTGCGTAAGGTTTTTCAGGAAGAGCTGACCCTGGTGGGCGACCAGCTGGTGGAGATCTCGAAGTTGGTCAGCGAGGCGATCGGGAAGGCCACGACATCTTTCGAGGTGGCCGATGTGGATCTTGCCCAGGATGTCATCGCCGCCGACGCCCGCATCGATTTCCTCCAGAACAGCCTGGATGAGCGCGCCATTGACATCCTCGCCCTGCAGGGGCCGGTGGCCAGCGACCTGCGCATGATTGTCGGCTCGCTGCGGATGAGCGCCTCCCTCGAGCGCATGGGCGATCTGGCGCGGCACATCGCCCAACTGGCGCGCCTCCGCTTCCCGTCCAACGTGATACCGGCGTCCATGACAGAGACCTTTAAGAGCTTCGCGGAACTGGACCAGCTGATCGCCGACAAGCTGACCGTGCTGCTGGAAACCCGGGACCTTGAAGTCGCCCGCGACATCCTGAAGGCGAACAGTGCCATCAACGATCTGCACTTGAGCGTGTTCCGCGCGATCGCCGGCAGCGACTGGCAGGAGTCCCCTTCCACCACTGTGGACGTGGCACTGGCCAGCCGCTACTTCGAGCGCTTCGCCGACCACGGCGTCTCCGTGGCGCAAAAGGTCACGTACCTGGTGACCGGCGCGTGGCAGCCCAACGGGCTCGACCACGCCTGACGTCCTTTGCTTCCGGGAGAGTTCAGCTAACGACGACGGCCGGTCACCTTGGGGCGGATTCCATGGGTCGTTGCAACACCGCTGGTGGCTAAGTAGTCAAGAGTAGAACACGCAGGCGCTCGGCTGGGGTTTTCCAGCCGAGCGTTTTGCGTGGGCGGCCGTTGAGTTCCTGGGCGACGTGTTCGAGATCTTCCGGGCCGTAGACGGACAGGTCCGTGCCTTTGGGGAAGTACTGGCGCAATAAGCCGTTGGTGTTCTCATTGGAGCCGCGTTGCCAGGGGCTTGCGGGGTCGCAGAAGTAGACGGGCATGTCGGTGGCCATGGTGAAGGATCGGTGTCCGGCCATTTCGGCGCCTTGGTCCCAGGTCAGTGAGCCGCGCAGGTGCGCTGGAAGGGTACTGATGGTTCGGACGAGGCCGTCGCGGACGGTTTCAGCGGTGTGGTCTGCGGGCAGGTGCACGAGCATCACGTACCGGGTGGTGCGTTCGACCAGGGTTGCGATGGCGGACTGGTTTAGTGTCCCGGTGATCAGGTCGCCTTCCTTACGGTGTTGTTGTGGATGATTTCGGAGCTGTCGTAGTGTTTCGATCACCCTCGGGTGGCGGGTATGGCACAGGTCTCCCTGCCGCTTGGACGGCTCACTGGGAATGGCCGCCCGCTGCCCGCCGATGACTCGACCGCTGATTGAGAATTACGACATTGATCGTTGGGTAAGGACGTGCCGGCGTAGTTATCGACAGGGTTATGAAAAATTGAAGCTGATTGAAGGGGGATAAAGCATGCCGGCGGTTTGGGTGGGAATCGACTCGGGCAAGCGGGCTCATCATTGCGTAGTGATCGATCAGGCCGGGAAGGTCCTGCTCTCGACACGGGTTGAAAACGACGAGGGCGTGCTCCTCGGCCTCATAGCCAAGGTTGCGGAGGTCGCGGCCGGTGGAGAGGTCTGTTGGGCGACGGATTTGAACGCTGGAGGCGCCGCGCTGCTGATCGAGCTACTGGCCGCGCATGCACAGCAGTTGCTTTATATCCCCGGACGGATCGTGCACCACGCCGCAGCAACTTACCGCGGTGATGGCAAGACGGATGCGAAAGACGCCAGGATCATCGCCGATCAGGCGCGGATGCGCACCGATCTGCAGCCCGTCCGTCGTGCGGACCAGATCAGTGTGGACCTGCGGCTCCTTACGGCGCGGCGCACGGATCTGATCTGTGACCGAGTCCGAGCAATCAACCGGCTCCGCGCCACCTTGCTGGAATACTTTCCGGCGCTCGAGGGGGCGTTCGACTACTCGAAGAAGGCGCCTCTGATCCTCCTAGGCGGCTATCAGACCCCGGAGGCCATCCGGCGGATAGGTCTGAGCCGGCTGGCCGGCTGGCTCAAAAAACGTGGCTGCCGGAACAGTGCCAAGATGGCCGAGAAGGCACTGATAGCCGCGAACTCCCAGCACACGGTCCTGCCAACACAATCGACCGGCTCTGCCCTGGCTGTCCGGCTGGCCGAGCAGATCAGCGCCATTGACGCAGAGATCGACGACGTCGATACCCAGATCACCAACCTGTTCCACCAACACGACAGCGCCGACGTTCTACTAAGCATGCCCGGGTTCGGGCCGGTTCTCGCGGCGACTTTCCTCGCGAATATCGGCGGTAACCTCAAGGGGTTCGACAACGTCGACCGCCTCGCCAGCGTCGCAGGCCTGGCCCCGGTCCCACGCGATTCCGGACGCATCAGCGGAAATCTGCATCGGCCACGCCGCTTCAACCGCAGACTTCTCCGGACCTGCTACCTTGCCGCGCTCTCCAGCCTGAAAAACAGTCCCGCATCCAGAACCTACTACGACCGGAAACGCAGCGAGGGAAAGTCTCACAAACAGGCCCTCATTGCCCTCGCCAGACGCCGCATGAACGTCCTCTGGGCCATGCTCCGCGACCACACCATCTACCAGGAACCGATGGCCAGAATCAGCGCTCAAGCAGCTTGACAGAAACATTGAGATTCCCAGTGGCCGGGGACGGCACGGTCCTCGACCTCGGGCGGTCGTTCGGAGATCATGACCATGCGGTCCGTGAAGCGGGAGGTGCGCTGTTCGCCGGTGATATGGGGTTTGCGGCGGGTCCGGCCGGTGCGCAGGGCCGCCTGAATTTCGCGTTTGAGTCCGCCTCGGGCCTGGACGTAGAGGGCTTGATAGATCGTCTCTGGGCACACACGCATCTCCGGCAGTTCGGGGAAATCTTCGACCAGCGTGTGGCTGATCTGCTCTGGAGACCAGCGTATGAGCAGTTTCTCTTTCACGTAGTTGCTCAGGTCCGATTCACCAGCGAGTTTCGCGGTCTTGGGCCGGGCGCGGCGTGAGGCAGCTTGACGTTGCGCCGCATACGGCTGGTAGCCAACGCCCGGGTGGCCGTTACGGGCGATTTCCCGGCTAACGGTCGACGGCGATCGCTGCAACACTGCCGCGATTGAACGCAGCGAAGCCCCAGCGGCGTTCAGGTCCCGGATGGTTTCGCGTTCTTGCAGCGACAGAAACCTCGGGTCAATGGGCCGTTCGAGCACCGAGATCGATACAGGCCGGGTCTGCCGCCTTTTGTCGGGGACGGCAGGAAGTGTCGAAGAATCCACATCATGGTTGTAGTGCATTCTCCGTCCAGCTGGATAAATGCGTCGACCGCCGGATTTCCTCACCCCGAGCTCCCACTCCCGTGCACTGCTGCGGGGGACGCCCAGGGCCTGGACCGCATCGCGCCGGCTCAGTCCTTGGTCTCGTAAGCGCAGGTACTCCGCCCGCCTGCGATGACTCACCGGTCGGCTGGAAATGCCCGCCTCGCGTGCCCAGCGGAATGCGGTGTTTACATTCAGGCTGAGCTCAGCAGCGGCAACAGTGACGCTCCCTTCCCGCTCGAGAACGGACAAGAACTCCCGTTTCTGTTCGGGTGTGTACTTGGCTCTGGCTGCCTGCCGGGTTGATGCGGTGTTCCCGGAAGTGAGGCCAGCCTTGCGGAGCCACTGATAGCAGCTGTTCCGGTTCAAACCCAGTTCTGCCGCGGCCAATGTCGCACTTCCGAGTCGGTCAAAAACTCGGAAGAACGCTTCCCTCTGCTGAACAGTCGATCTCGCATACTTCCGGGACTCCGCTGAGATATCGCTTAAATGCGGCACGGTCGTTGCAACTCCCAAAATGTATGGGTGTTGCAACGACCGCTAGAACTCAAGTGGGGGTGACCGGCCGCTTGTCATTCATGCAGGACGTGCCTACTTCTTGCCCTGGTTGGCCACGGCAAGGATGGCGTCTGCTGCGGCCTCCGGGTCAAGGTAGGTGCCGCCGCGGGTGATGGGCTGGAAGTCCTCGTCGAGGTCGTAAACCAGCGGGATACCGGTGGGGATGTTCAGGCTGGCGATGGCGTCGTCGCTGATGCCGTCCAGGTGCTTGACCAGCGCACGCAGCGAATTGCCGTGGGCTGTCACCAGGACGGTTTTGCCTGCCTTGAGGTCTTCCTTGATATCCGACTCCCAGTACGGCAGGAGACGGACCAGGACATCCTTGAGGCACTCGGTGCGGGGTATGGCGTCCCCGATGTTCGCATAGCGGGGATCGCCCACCTGCGAGAATTCCGAATCATCGGCGAGGGGCGGCGGCGGGGTGTCGTAGGAGCGGCGCCACTCCATGAACTGGTCCTCGCCGTACTCGGCAAGGGTCTGTGCCTTGTCCTTGCCCTGCAGCGCGCCGTAGTGGCGTTCGTTCAGGCGCCAGTCACGCTTGACGTCGATCCAGCCGCGGTCCGCCTTCTCCAGAGCAAGGTTTGCCGTATTGATGGCACGCTTCAGGCGGGAGGTGTACAGGATGTCCGGGAGCACATCATGCTCAACCAGAAGCTCACCGCCGCGTACGGCCTCCGTGCGGCCCTGGTCGTTGAGGTCAACGTCCACCCAGCCGGTGAACAGGTTCTTGGCGTTCCATTCGCTGTGGCCGTGGCGCAGCAGAATCAGCTTGTAAGTCATGATTTTCATCCTAGCCGAGGCGCACTGTGGCCCGCCCAGCGTTACAGCAGGCGTTACAAGGGCCAAGGTTACAGAGCCAGTGCTACCGTGCCAGTGCTGCAAAGATAAGGTTGGGCGGTGGTGCAAAAAGCTGAGCGGGTCGCGGCCCCGCGGACCCATGGCAAGAACCGGCCTGGCCGGCCGGTCGGAAACATCACCCGCGGCACCACCAACCCCAACCGGATGCGCCGTCTCGACCGGTGGCTTACCGGGCCGCAGGCATGGCGGCTCCGTGCAGCGGAAGACCCCCTCGTCGTCGATCTTGGCTATGGCGCAACGCCTGCCACCGCCGTCGAACTCTTCGATCGCCTGGCCGCTGTCCGTCCCGACGTCCGCGTCTGCGGGATCGAAATTGAACCGGAGCGTGTCCGGGTGGCAACGGCCTTGGAAAGGCCCGGACTGACCTTCCTGGTGGGCGGCTTTGAACTTCCGGTGCCCGGCAGACCCGTGCTGGTCAGAGCATTCAATGTGCTGCGGCAGTATGAGGAGGCGGACGTCGAGGGGATCTGGCGCCTCGTCCAGGATCGGCTCTCCCCCGGCGGGCTGTTCATCGACGGCACGTGCGATGAGATCGGGCGCAGGGTGACGTGGATTGCCCTCGATGCCCGGCAGCCTCTGTCCCTGACCCTGTCTGTGCGGTTCGGCAGCTTCAGCCTGCCTTCAGAAATTGCCGAAAGGCTGCCCAAGGCGCTCATTCACCGCAATGTCCCGGGCGAACCGGTCCATGAGCTGATGCAGGCGATGGACCGGGCGTGGCTGGAAGCAGCAGCGCTGGCGCCGTTCGGGAACCGTCAGCGCTGGCAGGCCATGTGCAGTGCGCTGCTCGACGCCGGATGGCCGGTTCATGACGGGCCGTCGCGTTGGCGGCTCGGGGAACTGACGGTGGGCTGGGAGGCCGTGGCGCCGTCGGGCGGTCTGGGAGCCTAGGTCACCAAGGGCCGTAGGGCCCGGTGTTGCGGGTTCCCCCTCGCCCGGCGTCCTTGACGGCGGGCCGGACATCGGCGAGATATACGGACGCGGCCACGACGGCTGCCAGGCCGAACAGGCCCAGCGTGCCGAACAGCCCGCCGCCGCTGTTATAGAGGGAGAAGATACCGATCAGCGCGGCACCACCCGTCAGTGCCAGCCAGAAGGTCTTGGTCCGTTTGCCTGTGGCCTCAAAAGCGCCGGCCCTGTGGCGAACACAATCCAGCAGAGCCCACAGCTCCAGTCCGAGTGCCACCAAGGCAAGGATAAAGTACACTGCCCGCTCTACATACGCAATCATCACTTGACCGTCCACCATCCAAGACTAGCCGCCCAGCGAGTCCAGCGCCTGCTCCAAGTCCGCCCAGAGGTCTTCGACGTTCTCGATTCCGACGCTCAGACGCACCAGGTTCTCCGGCACGCTGATCGGCTCGGCGGTGTGGCGGCGCCGCCGTTCGATCAGCGACTCCACACCTCCCAACGATGTCGCCGGCAGCCAAAGCCGCAGCGCGCCGACCAGCTTGTTGGCGGCGTCGGCACCGCTGAGGCTGCCCACGGGGGCGATCTGGACGCAGACAATGGAGCCGAATCCTGTCATCTGGGTCTTGGCACGTTCGTGGCCGGGGTCCGTTGAAAGCCCGGGAAAGCGGATGCTTTCAATCCGGGGGTCGCCGCTCAGGCGTTCTGCCAGTACCGCGGCCGAAGACTGGGAGCGTTCGACGCGCAGGGCCAGCGTCCTCAGCCCGCGGAGGGCGAGCCATGCTTCGAACGGCCCGGCAATCCCGCCGTGGACGATGCGGTGGTGCAGGAGCGCCGCCCGGATGTCCGGATTCGACGTCACCAGGGCCCCGAGCACCACATCGGAATGCCCCGCCAGGTACTTGGTCACCGAGTGGAGCACGACGTCGGAACCCAGTTCCAGGGGCCGCTGCACCAAAGGGGTGGAGAAGGTGTTGTCCGTGACGACGATGGCGCCGGCCCGGTGCGCGGCGGCGGTGAGCTCCCGGATGTCCGCGATGCCCAGCATGGGATTGGTGGGGCTTTCGAGCCACAGCATGCTGGCCGGCCGGGCATCGGCCCCTTGCGGGGCCAGTTGTTCCTTCACGGCGTCCGTATCCGCGATGTCCACGGTACGGAGCTCCAGGAAGCCCTTCCGGGCAAGCTCGGTGGCCATGACCAGGGACCCGGAGTAGCTGTGCGAGGGCATCACGAGGATGCCTCCGGCCGGAACCAGGGACAGTGCTGAGCTGACCGCGGCCAGCCCGGACGCGTAAAGCAGGCCCGGGAGTTGGGAACCCTCAAGCTGGGCCAGTGCCTCTTCAAACGGGTCCCAGGTGGGGTTGGAGTACCGGCCGTACCCGCGGTCGTCGTCGGACAGTGGCCCGCTGCCGAAGTAGGTGGAGGACAGCACGATGGGCGGGTTCACCGGTTCGTCCCGCTCGCGCGGCGGCCGGCCGGCGGCAACAACCACCGTCTCTGCTGACAGGGATGCTGCGTGCTGTTCCGAAAGACTCATGGAGAAAGCGTACTTTGGAGCCCGGTGTCCGCCTGAAAGGGATCCTGGTCAGAGAAAGTTGTGACAGCGCAAACGGTCAATAAGGGACCTGCAAGCGGATCCGGACCTGCCGCCCGTCGTGGTGTTCCATCACCCCCGCGAAGCGGAGATTTGGCTGTCACAAGTACGGCCAAAAATACGGCTCCAGGACGGGCCTGCCTCACCGGGGTGACGCAGGCATCGTCCCCGGGTGCGCGAAAGAAAGCGAGTCCCCGCCGTTCGTCAGGGTCAAGGTGTTGTTGTAGCCCAGCTCTACGCCTCGCTCCAGGAGCTTCAGGATCCAGTCCTGTCTTTCCCCCTGGCCCTCTACACAGCCTGAGGCGCCAAGGGCTCTCTGTCCCGTGAGCCGCATGATCTTGCCATCGATCGTTACAACGGCATCCAGGGGACCGCAAGGCATCACAACGCTTAGGTGCGTATCCGCCCCGCGTTTGGACAGTTCTGCAGTAACTTCGCCGGCCGTCACCCAGGGGATTTCCTGACCATTTTCAGACCCGGCGATGCTGGCGTAGCGGCCGCACGGCGCCTCGGGCAGGAAGTGAGCGCATTCACTCGGTGGTGCCGACGTCTGCTTCGGATTCAGTTGGCCGGCTTCCGGACCGCAGGAGGCAACTCCCATGCCCAGGAAGACAACAGCAGTAATGCAGGCAATCCCGCGCAGAGCCTTCATCGTCCCCCGTCCCAGGCCTGAAATTACTCGAAGCGTATACCTCACTGCGGCACTTTTCTTGTGAATCCCTCGAAAGCCCCGTCTTCCGTTCACTGCCGCGTTATGAACGTCAAACACCTTTCACTTCGCTCAGTCTGTTTTGCTGGTCTCACAAGCCAGCGCTCCTCCGATGGGTGATTGTCAGCAGGGGTCGGTAGGCTTGTCCAGTGACTAACCACAGCCCCGGGCTCTTCATCGCGTTTGAAGGTGGCGACGGCGCGGGCAAGTCCACGCAGGCGGCCCGTCTGGCCGAGGCGCTGGAGACCCGTGGCCTCACTGTCCTGCGCACCCGTGAGCCGGGTGGAACACCGATCGGCGAAAAGCTTCGTTCCCTGGTCCTTGACCACGGCCACGGCCATATCGACGCCCACACTGAGGCCCTCATCTTCGCGGCTTCACGCGCCGCCCATGCGAGCCAGGTCATCCGCCCGGCCCTGGAGCGCGGTGAGATTGTCCTCACCGACCGCTATATCGACTCTTCGGTGGCCTACCAGGGGGCAGGACGGGATCTTGGCACCGACGCCGTAAGGTCGCTGAACGAGTGGGCAACGGCCGGGCTGCAGCCTGACCTCACGGTGCTGCTGGACGTGGATCCAGCTGATGGCCGCCTCCGCCGTACGGCCGGAGAGGCGGTGGAAGACCGGCTGGAATCAGAAGCGGACGAGTTCCATATCCGCATCAGGGAGGCCTTCCTTAAGCTCGCGGCAAACCGTCCGGGCGCGTATCTGGTGCTGCCGGCACAGCTGCCCGTGAACGAACTCGCGGCGCTGATCCTGGCGCGCGTTGACGGACTCCTGGCGTCCTCAGGCCTTGGTGCCGCGTGACTGTCTGGGATGACCTCCAAGGCCAGCCCGCCGTCGTCGAACAGCTCCGGCAGGCGTCTGTGGGCGACGGGCTGACCCATGCCTGGCTGTTCACCGGACCGCCCGGCTCCGGCCGCTCCAATGCGGCCAAGGCGTTTGCCGCCGCCCTTAACTGCGATCAGGACGACGTCAGACTGCGCGGGTGCGGCGAGTGCGCTGCCTGCCACACCATTCTCGGCGAGACCCATTCTGACGTCACATTCGTCCGGACCGAGAAGGTCACCATCACCATCGATGAGGCCAGGGACCTCGTGTCCACAGCCGGGAACAGACCGTCGTCCGGGCGGTGGCGGATCATCGTGGTGGAGGACGCGGACAGGATGGCCGAGCGCACCACCAACGTGCTGCTGAAGGCCATTGAGGAACCCACGCCGCGCACCATCTGGATGCTGTGCGCGCCGTCGCCTGCGGATGTCCTGGTGACCATCCGTTCGCGCTGCCGCGCGGTCGCGCTGCGGCTGCCTCCGGCCGCCGACGTCGCCGCACTGTTGGTCAAGCGCGACGGCGTGGAACCTGACCTCGCGGAGCGGGCAGCCCGGGCAGCCCAAAGCCATGTGGGCATTGCACGGCGCCTTGCCCGGGACCCCGAGGCCAGGGAGCGCCGGCTGGAAACCGTGAGGTTCCCGTTAGGGCTGCGTGGCGTGACTGCGGCGGTGATGATGGCGGACAAGCTGGTGAAGATCGCTACTGCGGAGGCCAACAGTTCCAATGAAGAGCGTGATGCCGCCGAGAAGGCAGCTCTCCTGGCCACTCTGGGCGCTCCCGAATCCGGCACGCTTCCTCCGCCAATGCGAAGCCAGGTCAGGCAGCTGGAGGAGGACCAGAAACGGCGTGCCAAACGATCCATCACGGATTCGCTCGACCGCACCCTGACGGATCTCCTGTCCTTCTACCGCGATGTGCTGATTATCCAGCTCGGGAATGCCGTGGAGCTGGTGAACGTTGAGCTAAGGGGTGAGCTGGAGGATTTCGCCGGACGGTCCACGCCGGAAGCCACCCTCGCCCGCATGGACGCCATCAACAAAGCACGCGAACGCATCACCACCACCAACGTTGCCCCGCTGTTGACTATTGAGTCCATGGCAGCCAGCCTGATCTAGCCCCCTTCCAAGGAGACCTCACGATGACTGCCCACCCTTCGCACCGACACGCCCGATCCCTGGTGATCGGATTGCGGGCCGCCGGCGCCCTGGTTCTGGCCGTGGTGCTGGCCTCGTGCGGCCTCCTTGGCGGCGGCAGCCAGGACAAGGGCAGCGCAACTGCCAAAGCGGATCCTTCGATTGTCGCCTCCGCACCCGCTGGCCTCGGCTCCTTCTATTCGCAGGAGATTGTGTGGCAGCCCTGCGAAAACGGCTTCCAGTGCGCCAAGGTCACCGTACCGATGGACTATGACAAGCCCGACGGCGACACCATCCAGATTGCCGCGCTGAAGTCTCCGAGCACGGGCAGGAAGTCGGGGACCCTGCTGGTCAATCCCGGCGGGCCGGGCGGTTCCGGCTACGACTTCGTCAGGGACGCAGTCGCCACGCACTTCTCCCAGTCCGTGAGGGACAACTTCGACATCGTGGGCTTCGATCCGAGAGGGGTCAAGCGGTCCGCACCTGTCACCTGCATGACGGACGCCGAGCGTGACGCCGCCCGTGCCAAGAACTATGACTTGGACAGCAACGCCGGCCTGGCTGCCGCCCTGGCGGACAACAAGGCCATCGGGGCCGCGTGCGCAGCCAAAACGGGGCCTTCGCTGGGACACATCGATACCGTGAGCTCCGCCAAGGACCTGGACATCCTGCGTGCGGTTGTCAATGACACCAAGCTCAACTACCTGGGATATTCCTACGGCACGTTCCTCGGGTCCACCTATGCTTCGCTGTTTCCGAACAACGTGGGCAGGATGGTCCTCGACGGCGCCCTCGACCCGTCGATCAGCAATGAGGATCTGACCAGCGGCCAGGCCCACGCCTTCGAAAAGGCCCTCCGCTCCTACGTAGCCGATTGCCAGGGGAAGAACGGCTGTCCCCTCAACGGGAATGTTGACGCCGGCGTACAGCAGATCCGTGATCTCATCAACTCTGTCCAGGCAACCCCGCGTACCGCCAAGGACGGACGGGTTGTGAACGGGACCATGTTCGTCAGCGGGCTCATCACCCCGCTGTACAACAACGAGAGCTGGCCCGCCCTGACCCAGGCGCTCGAAGCCGCCATGACCGGCGACGTCACCCTGATGCTCCGCCTGGCGGACCTCGGCGCTGACCGCTCATCCAACGGATCCTATACATCCAACTCGACGTTCGCCTTCAACGCCATCAACTGCCTCGACTACCCCATGGTCTCCGACACCACAGGTATGCGCGACGAAGAGCAGCGGCTGAAGGCGGACTCCCCCACCCTTGGATACTTCTTCGCCTACGGCGGAACCAACTGCGCTGACTGGCCGTATAAAAACGTCCGGACCCCGGCGCCTGTGAAGTACACGGGCAAGTCCCCCATCGTGGTTATTGGTACCACCGGCGACCCCGCCACGCCCGTGGAATGGGCCGCCTCGCTGCGAAAGCAACTGGAGAATGCCTCGCTGCTGACCTGGCGGGGCGAGGGTCACACCGCCTATGGCAGGTCCAACAGCTGCATCGAAGATGCTGTGGATGGCTATCTGGTGGGCGGCAAGGACCCCGCCGACAACACCGTCTGCTAAGGGTTCCGGCGCGCTGTCTGCCCGCGGACCTGCCGGTCCATTTTGACCCGGATGCGGGGACTCTATTACAGTTGACTCTTGCATGATCCGCCCGGTTCTTCCGGCCGAATCCATGCGGTGCTTCCTTAGCTCAGTCGGTAGAGCGTTTCACTCGTAATGAAAAGGTCATCAGTTCGATTCTGATAGGAAGCTCGGGATAAACCCCCCATTGCCCCTACTTTTAGGGCTTTGGGGGGTTTTTCGCTGGTTAACGCGGGATCTGCCTTTTCGAGCAAGCTACATGGTCGACACAGACACCCCTGTCATGGGCAGACTCCGGCGGGGGCCCGCTCGTCTCCCTAGACCAGCTTCCCGGAACACTTGACGGCCCGTACGCCGAGGCCATGCTGCCACCATCTGGGGGCGAGCCGCCAGATCCGCCGATTTCCCACAGCAGGCATCTGGACCCATGGACCGATGTCCGCAGGCCAGTCCACACTTGGATGATCCGGACGGACGAGGACTGCATCATGGGAGAATTCATGGAGCGTGCCATGGGGCGGCGCAGCTTCTTCATCGGAGTCGGCGCCGCTGCCCTGACATCTGCAGCTGTGGGCGTAGCCGGCTACGCCTCCAGCCGGAACGGCACGGCCGGCCTTGGCGGCACAGCCTGGTCAGGCGGCACTCCTTCGTTGCGCAGATCTCCGCCGGATCAACCCCCTTTGTTGGACCTTCCCCGGATCCCGTGGGAAGGAGGCCCAGAGTTTTGGCGTGACTTCCCGAAAGCCGCGGACGCCGGTTGGACGGATCCTGCGTTCTTTCCTCTGGCTGTGTTCTTCGGACGGCCCGCCCATGCCAGGCAGCTGAAGTCCGTCGGAATCAACACGTTCCAGTGCGTCGAGCACAACGATCCGTTGTCCGTGGCCACGACGGAAGGAATTTACTGCATCGCCCACGACGAATGGACGGAAGCTGAAGTGGGCGACAACCCGATGGTTGTCGCCCACTTCGTCCACGACGAATGCGACATGGGCCTGAGCTGCTCAGGCGGGAACGAGTACGAGCGGCTGGCGGACCATAACAGGGCAATCAGCGACATCCGCGCACGCAACGATGGGCGGTTCGTGAACTCCAACTATTCCAAGGGAGTGCTCGGCACCTGGTGGGCTTCGAACACCATGCCCGATCTGATGCGGGCTGCCGACGTGGTCAGCGTTGACAACTACGCCTACACCTCTCCGGATACCGGCTACGCCATTACCCAGTCAGAATCCTGGCCGGAAGGCACCCCCGCGATGCGCTCCGCCACCTATGGCTGGCTGACCGACCGGATGCGCGCCTACCAGTCTCCGCCGGGAATACAGCCGAACTGGATGTTCGTGGAAACAGCCATGCCGTTCCTCAACGACACCGGTGCACGCACAATCAGTCCTGAGGAGATTGAGGGCGCATGCTGGTCGGCAATCATCCACGAGGCTCGCGGCATCATGTTCTTCCAGCACAACAATGACGGCGTCAACGGCGGCTACTCGCTCGTGGATTGCAGTGAGGCGCGCAAGGAAGTCATCAGGGCGTCAAACGCCAGGATCACCTCCCTGGCTCCGATCATCAACACCCAGTCCTACGAGTGGAGTTTCGGTCCGGACGTGGAAACCATGCTGAAGGCCTCCGGGGATTCGGCATACATCTTCGCGGAGATCGCACTGGCCACCGGGCCCGGCACCAGGACTTTCACCTTGCCACCTTCCATCAGGGGAACGACAGTCGACGTGGTGGACGAAGGCAGAACACTCGACGTCGTCCACGGCTCTTTTAGTGATGACTTTCCCTTCGAATACACGCACCACGCCTACCGGATCGCACTCTGAGACCTGCGGCGCTGCCCTGCCTCTCCGCCCTATGATGGCGAGCATGGATGACACGGGGCTGTTGGACATCGCAAACGAGCTGTATGCCTTGCCATTCGATGAGTTCATGGCGGCCAGGACCGCGGCCGCGAAAGCCGCCACGGACTCCGCCCCGGGCCTTCCGGCTGCGGTGCGGGCGTTGCCTAAGCCGTCAGTGGCTGCGTGGGCGGTCAACATGCTGGCCATTCATCAACCCGACATCCTTGACCAGCTCGCCGAGCTTGGCGAACGGATGCGGGCAGCCCAATCGTCACTGGACGCGGCAGGCCTAAGGGAGCTGGCCCGGGAGCGGCGCACCCTGCTGGCCACCGCCGTCGACGCCGCCCGTTCGGTGTCCGAGCAGCAGGGGCGCGGCATCAGCGATGCCATCGCGTCCGACGTCGAACGGACCCTCCGGGCCCTTACGGCAGACGAGGGCGCGGCAGCAGCCGCACGCAGCGGCCGGCTCCTGCAGGCCCTTTCCGCTGACGGAATGGAAATTGTTGACCTGGACGGCACGGTGGCGGTGCCGGAGGCCCTGAAGGTTGCCCGGACTGCCCGGCCACCTGCCCGCGCGGCCACGACCAGAGCGGCAGGATCGGAAAAGAAGGAACCTACGACGGCGGAACGCACCGTCCGCCCTCCAGCGGAGAAGCCGCGGCTTCAGGCGGTGCGGCAAACACCGCGTCCGGCTTCCAGACCGGCTCTGGAAAAAGCCGAGGCTGTCCTGGCCGAGGCCAAGGCAGCGGAGGAGGAGGCCTCCCGGGTGGCACAGGAGCGGCGAGAGCAGCTGGAGGACGCCGAATCGGAAGCCTCGCGGCTGACTGCCGAGACTCAGGAACTCCGCACCCGGCTCAAGGCCGCCGAGGAGCAGCTGGAGAGGGCGCGGAAACGGCTGGAAACCACCTCGGCGGAGGCCAAACAGTCAGCCAGGGCTGCAGACAAAGCACGGCGTTCCACAGTTCTGGCACAGGAGCGGGTGCTCCGGCTCGGCAACACGCGGGACTGATGCGGCGTTATTGTCAGACCCCGGTTGCACACTGGATTTATGGAAAAGCAACTCGTACAGGAATTTCACGTCACGTACTTCGACGCCGCATGCGGCCGGATTCGCGCGGAAAGCTTCGACACCCTGGCAGAAGCCGAGCGCTTCGCCAACAGGAACTGCATTGGCGAGGATGGCTGGGCCGTCATTGACACCGTTGCACTGGAGCAGGGCAGGATCGCGGCTTAAAACAACAACCGCACCTCCTGGCCTTGGCCGGGAGGTGCGGGTCGGCTTCAAGAGGCTAGGCGAAGTCAGAAACTGCCGGATCCGGGCCGATACGGCCTTCACCCTTAGCCGTCCGGTCCAGGCCGTTGATGGCCTCAATGTCCTCGCTGTCCAGGGTGACATCCAGAGCCGCGAAGTTTTCCTGGATCCGGGACTCCGTGACCGACTTCGGAATCACGACGTTGCCGATGGCCAGGTGCCAGGAAATGACCACCTGTGCCGGGGTGGCCTGATGCTTGGCAGCAATGTTGCTGACGGTGACATCCTCGAGGAGGGCACCACCCTGGCCCAGCGGTGACCAGGCCTGGGTAAGGATTCCCTTGGAAGCGCCGAACTCACGCAGTTCGCGCTGGTTGAAGTAGGGGTGCAGTTCGATCTGATGAATGGCCGGAGTGACGCCGGTTTCGTCGATGAGGCGCTGCAGCCCCTCTGCCGTGAAGTTTGAGACGCCGATCGACCTGACACGGCCACGCTTCCGGAGTTCGATGAGCGCCTTCCAGGTGTCCACGTACTTGTCCTGCCGGGGCTGCAGCCAGTGAATCAGGTAGAGGTCCAGTGTTTCCAGCCCCAGCCGGTCCATGGACTCTTCGAATGCGGCCAGCGTGGATTCATAGCCCTGATCGGCGTTCCAAAGCTTGGTGGTGATGAAGATTTCCTCGGGGCTGAGACCGGAGCCTGCGATTGCCCTGCCCACGCCAGCCTCGTTGCCGTAGACCTTGGCCGTGTCGATGTGCCGGAAGCCGGCTTCGAAAGCCTGGCGGACAACCTTCTCCGCGACGCCGTCCTCGACCTGCCACACCCCATACCCGAGCTGGGGAATCGTGTGTCCGTCATTGAATGTCAGTGTGGGTGAAAGAGTCATTCATTCATCGTGCCAAAGCACCCTCTTTCGGGAAAGCCGGACGGCACATGCTAAGCCAGCCGCTTAACCGGGAATATTCTCCCCCTGTTGCCCGGCGGCATCCTCGACGAGGCGGCGTTCGGCGTCGGCCACCTGCTCAAATACCGATTCCGCGCGCCGGCGCACGGAGGCGGCCCCCACGGGGACCGGCCCGACGGCGAGCCTCAGCATGGCGGCTGCCTCGGCTGTGGTGGCCAGGGAGTTCCCCGCCTTGGACAGCGACCGGTGCACTCCGGCCAGGGCTCCCGGAATGTCCAGGCCCTCGCTGGGCGAGCGCCGCTGGGCCTCCACGCAGACCGCCCGTACCCGTTCCAAAAGAGCTGCCAACTCGTTGGCTACCTCAACCAGTTCAGCGTAAAGCTGATCGTCTTCAACGCCTTCGAGGACCTGGTGGTAACGGTCCAGTCCCCGGTGGAAACGGTCATGGGCGCGGCGCCACAGGCCCTTGCCGAGTTCGGCGTCGTCTTTCCGGCCCTGGCGGGCTGCAGTGAAGAATCCCAAACGGAACCTACAGGTACTGGCCGGGACCGTGGTCCGGGTCCTCCGGGCGGCCCTGTTTTCCGGGACCCGGGCCGGGGCGCTGCTGACCTGCTGATGCCCGCTGCGGCTCGCCGTTCTCCCCGATCACGACTCCGGGGGCAATCATGGTCCCTGGCGGAAGCTGCCTGAGCTGCAGCTGTGCAGCGGCCTGCTCCCGGGCTGCATGCTGGGCGGCTATGGCCGTCTGGATGCCGTGGAACAGACCCTCCAGCCAGCCCACCAGCTGCGCCTGGGCAATCCTGAGTTCGGCGTCGGACGGAGTGCCGTCTTCCGGGAAAGGCAGGCTGATCCGGTCCAGTTCTGCAACCAGCTCCGGAGCCAGCCCGTCCTCCAGTTCCTTGATGGACCGCTCGTGGATTTCGGCGAGGCGCCCGCGAGCGGCGTCGTCCAGCGGCGCGGCTTTAACCTCCTCCAGAAGCTGCCGGATCATGGTCCCGATCCGCATGACTTTGGCCGGTTGGTCCACGAGGTCCTGCAGGCTGCTGCCTTTGGGTTTGTTTTCTCGTGCCCCATTGGCGGCAGGTCCCGCAGCGGCAACTGCCGGCGCCGGCTGTTCCCCGTTGTCCAGAGTTGTGCCCTCAACCGGGACGTCATCGGGCTGAGTGTCTGTTGGGTCGCTCATGCGTTCATACTCTCACGAGTCCGCAACGCGCAGTCCAGTCAATGAAGCTCCTTGACCTCCGCATCAGCAGCACCTGCCTTGCGGATTGGTCTCCTGGCGGTCGGTGCGGTCCCGCCAGAATTCGCGTTCACTCAAAGGCGGCGTCCCATGTCCGGTAACCCTGTGGTGCTCCACGTATTTTGTGTACGCGTCCGCGCCCAGCACCCCTTGGAAGTAGCGGGCGAAACTCCGGAACCCGGTGGCGACGGCGGCCAGTCCCTGACTCCTCAATGGTGGCCTGCTCAATGGTGGCCTGCCTTTTCGAAGCGGAGCTCGGCCGGCACTTTGTCCCATTCCGCCATGAGCCCACGTTCCGCAACGGTGGGGATGAGCCCCGCGGGTGCGAAGACCCGGGAGGGCCGCGGCTCGTCCTCGTGGTCAGTGTTGGCAGTTCCGGCAGCGGTGTTGCGGAAGGCCTTGATGGTGGCGAGGATGGCCGTGGCGATGACGATGATGCTCAGGACCACGAAGATGATGGACAGCCAGCCCTGGATCATGGTGTTGCGCACCACGGCCTCCATGGCCGCCGCGGTCTTGGCTGTGCCGAACTCGGTCTTCCCGTCCGCCAGAGCCTTTGAGAAGGCGGCGTTGTTGGCGAAATATCCCACGGCCGGAACCGGCGAGAAGATTTTCTGGAAGCTGGCCGTTATGGTGACCACGGCGGCGAAGGCCAGCGGGAGCGCCACGATCCACAGGTACTTGAAGGCCCCGCGTTTGGCTGCGATGGCCATGCAGACGGCCAGCGCGATCGCTGCGAGCAGCTGGTTGGCGATGCCGAACAGCGGGAACAGTGTATTGATGCCGCCCAGCGGGTCCGTGACACCCATCAGCAGCACAGCTCCCCACGCGCCCACCATCACCGCGGTGCAGAGCCAGGCACCCGGACGCCAGGAGGCTTCCTTGAATTTGGGGACGAAGTTGCCGATGGAGTCCTGCAGCATGAACCTCGCCACCCGGGTCCCGGCGTCGACCGCGGTGAGGATGAAAAGTGCCTCGAACATGATGGCGAAGTGGTACCAGAAGGCCATCATTGCTGTTCCGCCGATGAATTGATGCATGATGTGGGCCAGGCCGACGGCCAGGGTGGGGGCACCGCCCGAGCGGGAGATGATGCTCCCCTCGCCCACGTCCTTTGCCGTCTGGGCGAGCAGGTCAGGCGTGATATTCACTCCGGCCAGACCCAGGCTGTTGACCCAGGTGGCGGCGGACTCAACAGTTCCACCGGTGAGGGCCAGCGGTGCATTCATGGCGAAGTAGATGCCACGGTCGATGGAGATCGCTGCAACCAGGGCCATGATGGCCACGAAGGACTCCATCAGCATGCCGCCGTAGCCGATGAAGCGCGTCTGGCGATCCTTTTCAATGAGCTTCGGTGTGGTGCCTGAGGAAATCAGGGCATGGAAGCCGGACAGGGCTCCGCAGGCAATGGTCACGAAAAGGAACGGGAACAGGGCACCTGAGAACACCGGCCCGTTGTCCTTGCCGGAAAATTCGCTGAACGCGGGCACGCTGATTTCGGGACGGACCACCACAATGGCCAGGGCCAGCATGACGATCACACCGATCTTCATGAAGGTGGAGAGGTAGTCGCGGGGCGCGAGCAGCAGCCAGACGGGAAGGATGGCGGCAATAAAACCATAGATGATGAGGCCCCAGGCAATGGTGACCTTATCGAGGTGGAAGAACGCGGCACCCCATTCGGTGCCGGCTACGGCACCGCCGCCGATGATGGCCGCCATGAGCAGCACAAACCCGATGATGGAGACTTCAAGGATCTTCCCGGGGCGGAGGTAGCGAAGGTAGACACCCATGAACAGTGCGATGGGGATGGTCATGCCTACGGAGAACACACCCCACGGGCTCTCTCCAAGGGCATTGACGACGACGAGCGCCAGGATGGCGACAATGATCACCATGATGAGCAGCGTGGCTACCAGGGCGGCGGTACCGCCGATGACGCCCAGTTCCTCCCGTGCCATCTGCCCGAGGGAACGCCCGCCGCGGCGCATGGAGAAGAACAGCACAAGATAGTCCTGGACCGCACCGGCAAATACGACGCCGACGATGATCCAGATGGTGCCCGGGAGGTATCCCATCTGCGCCGCGATCACCGGCCCAACCAAGGGGCCGGCACCGGCTATGGCTGCAAAGTGGTGGCCGAAGAGCACGTTCCGGTCCGTACGGACGTAATCCTTGCCGTCCGCCTTGTACTCGGCCGGCGTGGCGCGGCGGTCGTCGGGCTTGAGGAGGAGCTTCTCGATGACCTTGGAGTAGAACCGGTAGCCGATGAGGTAGGTGCAGACC
This sequence comes from Arthrobacter pascens, assembly GCF_030816475.1. Taxonomy (NCBI): domain Bacteria; kingdom Bacillati; phylum Actinomycetota; class Actinomycetes; order Micrococcales; family Micrococcaceae; genus Arthrobacter; species Arthrobacter pascens. The sequence continues at coordinate 3,626,139 of NZ_JAUSXF010000001.1, forward strand.
GAAGCAAAGACAAACCAGATGGCATTGACGGTTTCACCCCGGACAATGGCCAGCATGAGCCACGCCACGCCTCCCAACAGTGCGATAGCGGCCCAGAGGGCAATCTTTGCGGGAGTCCATCTCTGATCTTCGGCTTCGCGAACGGCCTCATCCACCGCGGTTGCGGGAAGGGCCGGGTCTGCGGTCAAAGCGCTGCCCTTATGCGTTGCACCTGCGAGTTCATCAGCCGTTCCGGCCATATCTCCTCCTTGAGATTGTTGCTGCAGTGGTCTGCCCTTGGGCACCCTACACAACGCAGGGGCGCCACGCGTATCTTTTTCCGGCGTGGCGCAGTGGCCATCGGTGGACGGCAGGCCGAACGCGGTGAGCGGCCGGCCGCCCGGCCCGGTCCGCCTTTTCGGGTGTCAGGCTTCCAGGCTGCGCCGGGACATCGGCAGGCGCGCCCGCGTGAACACCCATGCCAAAACCGAACCGGTGAGCGGCACAGCGACGAGTAGAGCCAGCAACTGAAGCCACGGTACGACGGCGGCCGCCGCCAGTCCCGTGGCGTTGACGATGATGATCGCGGGGCCTATCCCGGCCAGGCATCCCAGGAACGAACCCAGCCCGCCTGTCATGAGGGCCTGGACTCCTGCCAGGGCTTTGCGCAGCCTGGGCGCCGCGCCTACTCCCGCGAGAGTCATATGGTCGCTGCGTGAATCGGCAAGCGACAACCCGGTGGTGATCCCGGCAGCGCTCAGCGTGATCAGCGCGCTGACCCCCACGATGGTCCAGATGACCCATGACGAATCCCGGTCCACGCCGGGCTCGGCGTACATACCTACCTGGGCTTTGCCAAAGAAGGCGGATGCCGTGGCCGTCATCAGATCATGCTCGGCAGCGCTGGGATAGGAGCTGAACTGGATCAGCAGCGAAGATTCCGTTCCCCGTATCCCTGCAGATTCCGCTCCAGCCGGTGAGATGACGCCGAAGTAGGGAACCGGGACCTCGGGAACAACCACGACGGCGGGCAGTTCCGTGGACGTGACCACCTCGTAGGCAGCGCCGAACTGCGACGCTGACGTATTGCCCTTGCGGATGTCGGCGCCTTCCACGACTGCCCGTCCATCCCGCACAAAGGCAGGGTTGGTCACCACCATTCCGCCCCTCCTGAGAACTTCCAATGCCTCCTCGGAAGGCGCCGTCCCGAGCATGGCGCGGATCTCGGCCTCTCCTCCTACCACCAGCGACCTGGGCGAGCCACTATTGGACGGTCGCATGGAGCCCTGGCAGCGCCAGTCCTCCGGGTCCTTGACCCGTTGGCCGGCGGTCAGTGCGCATTCGTTGCCTGCGGGGACCTTCAGGGAGTACAGGAGGCAGTTCGACGTCGGAGTCACGGCGGGCACCGAGAGGTCCGCCGTGGGCCCCATGGCACAATTTGCGACGCCCGGCGAGCTCAGCACCTGCGTCCACGAGACAGTGTCAACGGCGCTCTTCAAGGCGTTGCTGAGCTTAAGGGGATCAACGGCTACAGGCACCGGGCTGCTGCCGTCAGCCAGGAGCGGAGCGTACACAGTCAAGGGCACCACCGCCTGGTTCTGCAACGCCAGCCACTGGTGGTTTTCCCGCATCCCGAGGTCCTGGCTGGCCGCGAGGACCATCGCCGCGCTGGCGAGGGTGGCCGCAGCCAGCACGGCAGCGACGGCAGGAACAGTACGGCTTCGGTTCCTGGCAGAATCGCGGGCAGCCATCCGCCACGGAAGCGGCAGCCTTCCGGTTCGGCGGGTCATGAGCGACACGACAGATCCCGTGACGAGCACCAGCCCGGTCACGGTCAGCACGGCTCCGGCGATCACCAGCGATGAGACCAACGGCATTCTCTCGCTGAGAAGGTCGGGGTCGTCACGGACGTCCGCCAGGGCGTTGCCGGAGAACAAGAGCACAGCGGACACCAGCAGCATGAGTGCGCCGGCCCGCTGCGGCCATTTGCCTACAACTACGGGTGCCCGTCCGGATTTGAGGGCCCCCAGGACCGCCTGCCGTGAAACCTGCCTGGCCGGTGCCAGGGCAGCGAGGATGCATGCGCCCAGACCCATGAGCATCGCGATGGCGATGAGGAGGATGTCGGGGTGGAAACCTGCAAGCTTCGTGTAGCCAAGATGACGGGCCCAGAGTACGGCACCGCCGGCGCCAGTTAGCCCGGCAGCGGCACCAGCGGCGACGGCCAGGGTCCCCAGCCATACGCCCGCTGCGGTCACCACCGCCCGGACAGTCGGAGCCTCAGCGCCGGAGGCGGCCAGAAGCGCCAGCTCCCGTATCTGCCGTTTTGCCCCCACGGAAAACGCCGCTCCCGCCAGCAACCCGACCTCCAGCAGTGCCAGGGCACCGATGAAGGCGCCGGTAAGGTAGGCGGCATATGGAGGCGACTGCTCGTACTGGGGACGCGAACCGTCAACGCTGCGCTGGTCCATGGGCGGCGGGTTAAGAGCCACGGAACGTGAGAGCACGGCCACGCCAACAGTGTTGGCTTTCCTCACCTGGGCCCAGGTAACGGGCTCAGGACCGATCAGGTAATACTGTGCCTGGGCACCCGGCAGGGGTGATTGTGCGGGCGCGACGGCTCCCCGCGCCTGGCCAGGTTTGACAAAGAGGACTTCGCTCCGGTCGGAAGCACCGAAGTCACGCACCATGCCGACGGCGGTAAAGGTGCCGGCCGACGTCGTCAGGTTCTCCCCCAACTTCATGCCGAAGCGGTCCAGGAGACCGGGTGAAACGAGGGCCTCCGCGTCGGATTGCGGTGGCCTGCCATCCAGGAGCTTGAATTTTCCCTCGAAGGCAGGGTTAAGCGCATCCACCGCTTTACCCTCCAGCGAAACGTCCGCGTTCCGCACTTTGGTAGTCAGGGCGATCGGGGATTCAGTCAGCACGGTGTACCCGGCTGGCAGGACATCCTTGGGATCCGCCGCCGTGAAGTCCGGATCGACATCCTGGGAATTGGATGCCACGATCGTTTCCATGACGGGGTCCTGGACCATCACGCTGTTCACGGCGTTCATCGGCTGGAACCGCGCCTGGGTCCTGCCGAGCTGGTACTGGACCCGTTCCGCGGGAGTCTCCTGCATGCTCTGGACAAGCGTGGCGGCACCTGTCATGCCGCCCACGGGCAGCATGATCAGCAGGATGATGAGGAGTGAACGGCCCTTGTGGCGGCGGATATCCCGCCGCGCCATCCGCATGGCAACACGGAAGGAATGCCGGCGCCCGCCGGGCACCGGCTTGAGGTCGAGCGCCACCTCAGAGCCCGGCCTGGGTCAGGAGCATCGTGGGATCGTGCATGGCGGCTGCCTGGTCCACTATGCGGCCGTCCCTCAGGAACACCACGCGGTCCGCCCAGGCGGCGTGCCGGGCTTCATGGGTCACGAGCATGACGGCGGCGCCGGCGTCTGCCCGCCCCCGCAGTACTTCCATGACACCCTGGCCTGTGGTGGAGTCCAGGGCTCCGGTGGGTTCATCGGCAAGGATCAGCCGGCGCTCTCCGACAATGGCCCTGGCGATGGCCACCCGCTGCTGCTGGCCGCCGGACATCTGGTCCATGAACCGGTCCGCCAGTTCGGGCATCCCCACCTGCCTCAGGGCGTCCAGCGCCTGCCGGTGGGCCTTCTTTGCTCCTGTTCCGTCGAGTTCCAGTGGCAAGGCAACATTTTCGGCGGCAGTCAGGGTGGGAACCAGGTTGAAATCCTGGAAGACGTAGCCGACGGCGCGGCGCCGCAGCCGTGCCAGTTCGTTCAGTCCCAGCCCGGCCAGGGGTGTCGACTCCACAAAGACATCCCCCGACGTCGGCAGGTCCAGACCGCCGGCCAGCGCCAGGAGCGAAGATTTTCCAGAACCTGACGGGCCCATCACGGCAACGAACTCGCCGGCACTAATGGTGAGGTCTACGTCGCGGAGCGCCGCGACCGCCGTCGCGCCTTCACCGAAAGTCCTGCTGACGCGGGCCAGTTCCAGGACCTGCTGCGGCCCCTGGACGCTCACCGGCGGCTGTCCGCGATAAGCGGGGCAGCCTCTTCCACAGTGACCCCGTTGGACGGTTTACTTGCTGCACGGTGGCCCGCAGACTGCGCCTGCTGCACCATCCGGGCCTCGCAGAGGTCCAGCCAGCGGACTTCTGCTTCCGTCTGGAAAATCAGCGAGTCCAGGACCAGCAGCCAGGCGGTGTCCGCGGCTCGCTGGTTGGCGGCAGTCTCGCGGCGGGCCTTGGTGTAATCCTGCAGGGCCCGGATGGAAGCGACTCTCTGGGCTTGGATGATGGCCTGCACATCTACCCCTGGCAGCGTCACCGCGAGGGCCAATTTGATGGCGAGTTCGTTCCGCGGCGGGTTGGCGCGCTCCACCGGGGCGGCGAACCAGCCCTGTACTTCGGCCTTGCCCGCGGCAGTGATGCTGTAAACCACGTGGCCTTCGCCATCCCCGCCTTCGTTGCTGACCAGGCCGTCCCGTTCCAGCCGGTCCAGGGTGGTGTAAACCTGGCCGATGTTCAGAGGCCAGGTGGCCCCCGTGCGGTTCTCGAACTCGACCCTGAGCTGGTAGCCATAACGCGGCTGGTCCTGCAGCAGGGCGAGGAGGCTGTGACGGATGGACATGGTGCTCCTAGCGCTGGCCGGTTGCCGCGGCATGTACGAACCCCCAAGACCCGTACATACCGCGTATGGATGAGACTAGCCAAGTTCTCCCGAGGAAGCAATACTCAGTATCTAAACCTTAAGTGACCAGGAGGATCTTTCCGACGTGTTCACCGCTGTCGAAGTACTGGTGCGCGGCCTGGACCTGGTCCAGGGGAAAGGTTTTGGCCACCAGCGGGCGGATTTGGCCGCTGCTGATGAGCGGCCACACCGCCTGCCGCACGGCATCCAGGATGGCGCCCTTTTCCGCCACCGGCCGGGGCCGGAGGGCTGTGGCCACCAACGCGGCGCGCTTCTTCAGCAGCTGGCCAAGGTCCAGTTCACCCTTGGAGCCGCCCTGCAGGCCGATCACGATCAGCCGTCCGTAGTCGGCGAGCGCATCAACGTTTTGCTGCAGGTACTTGGCGCCCACAACGTCCAGGATCACATCGGCGCCTTTGCCGCCATTTTGCCGCCTGAGGCTTTCCGGAAAGTCTTCTTCGGTGTAGTCGATGGCGATGTCCGCCCCGAGGAAGGCCTTGGCGGTCCCTACCTTCTCCGCTGATCCTGCAGTGGTTGCCACCTTCGCACCAAATGCCTTGGCCATCTGTATCGCCATGGTGCCGATGCCGCCGGTTGCCCCGTGGATCAACACGGTCTCGCCCTCCTGCAACTGCGCCGTCATGAAGAGGTTGGAGTAGACAGTGGCGGCAACCTCAGGCAAGGAAGCGGCGGTCACCACGTCGACGCCGTCGGGAATCCTCAGCACCTGTTCGGCCGGAACGGCGACCTGCTGCGCATATCCGCCGCCGGCGAGCAGCGCTACCACTTTGTCGCCCACCGAGAACGGCTTGGTGACACCGGGCCCGAAGCCCACGATCCGCCCCGAAACCTCCAGTCCCGGGATCTCGGAGGCGCCCGGCGGTGCCGGATAGAATCCCCTGCGCTGCTGGACGTCTGCACGGTTGAGCCCCGCGGCCACGACGGCGATCAACACCTCGCCCTGCCCGGGAACCGGAGGGTCCACGTCACGGACCTCCAGCACTTCCGGACCGCCAGGTTTTGATATGTAGACGGCTTTCATGGAGAACTCCCGTTTCTAGCTGATTCGTTCCGCAGAACCAGTGTGCACCGGACGTGCGCCAGACTCTGTTTTGTTGCAGCCAACTGCCTATGAAACACTACTCGTTAGGGAAGGTTGTCCGAGCGGCCGAAGGAGCTAGTCTTGAAAACTAGTGTGCGGTAACCCCGTACCAAGAGTTCGAATCTCTTACCTTCCGCGAATGGAACCCCGGTTCGCCAGCATGGCTGGTGCGCCGGGGTTCTTCGTTTGCATGCCTTGCCTGGCATGACAAAGGCCTGGGATGACAAAGGATGCCTTCCCCGCCTGCGGCGGAGAAGGCATCCTCCTTTTCGTCCGGCCTGCGCTGGAACAGTTGCGGTGGAACAATTGCCCTAAAGCAGTTGCCCCAAAACAGTTGCCCGAAACAGTTGCCCTAGATCAGCTGCGGCACCGCGCTGAACGGGTTGGCCGGTTTGGTCAGTCCGAAGTGTTCCCGGAGTGTCCGTCCCGAGTATTCCCGCCTGAAGAGTCCCCGGTCCTGCAGGATCGGAACCACCTGGTCGACGAAGATGTCCAGGCCTGTAGGCAGCACGGGCGGCATGATGTTGAAGCCATCGGCCGCTCCGGCCTCGAACCAGTCCTGGATGGCGTCCGCCACCTGCACCGGCGTGCCGGAGAAGGTCCGGTGCCCGCGACCGCCGCCAAGCCGGCCGATCAGTTGCCGCACGGTGAGGCGTTCCCGCCGCGCGAGGTTCACGATCAGCCTGTAGCGGCTCTTGGCGCCTTCGATTTCGTCCTCCGACGGAAGGTCGGCCGGAAGTTCGGCGTCCAGCTTCAGGGAGTCGGCCGGAACCCGCAGCAACCCGGCCAGCTGGTTGCGGGCGTGCTCGGGCAGGATGAGCTCATCCAGTTCCCGCTCGAGCCGGCGCGCCTCCTCCTCTGTTGAGCCGATGACCGGAACGATGCCCGGCAGGATCTTGATTCCTTCCGGATCCCTGCCGGCTGCGGCTGTGCGCTGCTTCAGATCCGAATAGAAGGCCCGGGCATCGGCCAGGGTCTGGTGTGCGGTGAAGACGGCCTCCGCATACCGGGCGGCGAACTCCTTGCCGTTTTCCGATGAGCCTGCCTGCACAATCACGGGGTACCCCTGCGCTGACCTCGGGACGTCCAAGGCGCCTTCCACCTGGAAGTGCCGGCCCTCGTGCTCGGCCCGGTGCACCCGGGAACTGTCCGCCCAGATCCCTGCCGCTTTGTCCGCCACAATGGCGTCATCCTCCCAGCTGTTCCAGAGTTTCTTGGCGACATCCAGGAACTCCGCCGCGCGCTCGTACCGCTGGGAATGGGCAGGCTGACCCGCGAGGGAGAAATTCCTGGCCGCTGCGTCCCCCGCAGTGGTCACGACATTCCAGCCGGCCCTGCCTCCGCTGATCTGGTCCACGGAAGCGAAGCGCCGTGCCAGGTTGTACGGTTCGTTGTACGTGGTGGATGCCGTGGCAATGAGCCCGATGCGCTCCGTGACGGCAGCTATCGCGGCGAGCAGCACTGTCGGTTCCAGGCCGCCGTAAGGCCGCTGGGCCACGTCCCCGTGCAGGACCGGCGAATCGGCAAAGAAGATGGAGTCCAGCTTCCCGCGCTCGGCCGTCTGCGCCAGCCTCTGGAAATGCCCCACGTCCGTACCGGCGTGGCTGTTGCTCTCCGGCAGCCGCCACGATGCCTCGTGATGGCCTGTGCTCATCAGGAAGGCGTTGAGGTGAAGCTGCCTTTGTTCGGTCACTGCTGGACCCCGGCGTACACGGTTTCGTCAAGGACAACGGTCTCGGAGTAGGCCGATGAATCACCCTTGATGGAGGTGCTGGCACGGCCGTCCACGCCGCGGGGGATATCGCCGGCGACAGTTACCCTGTTGAGCTGGCGCGCCTGCCCGTCGTAGTTGTCCGGGGCGTAGTGCTGGGTGATGCGGTTGTCGAAGAGGACCAGCTGGTTGGGTTCCCAGTTCACCCGGACCACGTTCTCCGGGCGGGTGATGTAGGCCTGCAGGAGCCGAAGAATGTCCCTGGATTCGGTATTGGACAAGCCAACGATCCTCAGCCGCTGGGCGAACCCGCCGATGAACAGCCCCCTTTCCCCGGTAAGCGGATGCACCCGGACCACGGGGTGGGCAGTTTCGAAGTGGATACGCGTGAACTCCTTGCGGCGCTCCTCGGCGTTAGCGTGTTCCAGGTTCTTGGGCACCGAATAGTCGTAGTCGTTGGTGTGGATGGCCCACAGGGTGTCCGCGAAATGACGAAGCTCCTCCGGCAGGTCCCGATATGCGCCGGCCGAAGATGCGATCAGCGTTTCGCCGCCATATGCGGGGAGCGTGATGCTGCGCAGAGTCGAGGCCTGGGGCGGGTTCACGACGAACGTGACGTCAGTGTGCCAGTTGTTGGCACTGCCGTTTTCACTGTCCACCGGGAGGACTGCTGGTTTGCCGTCCACCGACGCCACCGTGGGATGGGCGTTGGTGAGCGGGCCGAACCGGCTGGCGAAGCGGACCTGGGCGTCGTCGTCGAGCACGTTTGCTTCCCGGAAGACCAGGGCCTTGTGGACGTTCAGGGCCTCGCGGATCCGGGCGATGGTGGCGTCGCTGAGATCCGCGCTGAGGTCCAGCCCCCGGATTTCGGCGCCAATGCGGGATCCCAGTTTGGTGAACTGGAGCCTGGTTTCAGTGATGGCGGTCATGGTTGTTTCCTTTGCAGTTCAGGAGGTTGGCAGTTCAGGTGATTGCAGTTCAGGAGGGTTGGTATTCAGGAGGTGGAGCCGACGGCGGTGCGCCAGCGGGAGAAGTGCCGTTCCAGCGACACGAGCAGCAGGTTCACCAGCAGGCCCAGCACGGAGACTGTCAGGATGCCGGCGTACATGTCCGGGATGAGGAAGCTCATCTGTGAATTGACGATCAGGTAGCCCAGCCCGGCCTTCGCTCCGACCATCTCTGCAGCGATCAGGACCAGGATGGAGGAGGTGCCCGCCATCCTGATGCCGGTGAAAATGGTCGGGACGGCGGAGGGCAGGATCACCTTCTGGAACAGTCGGAAGCTGTTCAGCCCCAGCGACTTGGCGGCACGGATCAGCAGCGGGTCCACGGTCCGGACGCCTGCAATGGTGTTCAGCAGAACCGGAAAGAACGCGGCGTAGGCAACGATGGTGATCTTGGATTCCTCGCCTATGCCCAGCAGCAGCGTGAACACGGGCAGCAGGGCCAGGGTGGCGGTGTTCCGGAAGAGTTCCAGCAACGGGTTCAGGAATGAATTCAGCCAGCTGTACCAAGCGATAAGCAGTCCCAGCGTCACTGCCGACACCACAGCAATGCTGAAGCCGGAGACGGAGCGGGACAGACTGGCCTGCAGGTGGTTCTGCAGCTGGCCTGATTGCACGAGCTTCACGCCGGCGGCCAGCACTTCATGCAACGGAGGCAGGAACACGCGGGTGGACGGACCCGCCAAATACAGCGGGCCTACTTCCCAGAGGGCCAGGAACAGCAGGACGGCCAGGGACTTCCACGCTGCCCGGCTAACGCGGCCAGCAAGGATGGCCAGTGCTCCTGCTGCCTTCCGTCCCCCTCCGGCGGGAGTCCCGGGAGCGGGTCGCCTGACGGCGGAACCCTTTCCCATGGGGGCGGGTGTCAGACGATGTGGCTGCAGTTGATGTGTCAGCAGTTGATGATTCCGGGACTTCTGTTTCGGTCAGAACGGTTGCCATCAGGCTGCGCTCCTTTCACGTGGCTGTTCGTCGGGGGCAGTGCCGTCCGGAAGGATCTTCCGGTGGCCGGAGTCCTGGGCGAGGCGGACCTCGTCGTGCAGGAGGGACCAGACCTGGTGCCGGTGCTCCACAAAGGCCGGATGCGAGCGAATGTCCGCGTCGCTGTCACGATCGGGGATGTTGATGTCCACGATTTCCTTGAGCCGGCCGGGCCTGGCGCTGAGCACGGCCACGCGCTGGCCCAGGTACACGGCCTCGTCGATCCCGTGCGTGATGAACACGATTGTTTTTCCCGTCGCTTTCCAGATCCGCAGGAGTTCGTCCTGGAGCTGCTCCCGGGTCTGGGCGTCCAGCGCCGCGAACGGCTCGTCCATCAGCAGGACGTCAGGTTCATAGGCGAGGCTCCTGGCGATGGCGACGCGCTGCTTCATCCCGCCTGACAGTTCGTGGGGATACCGGTCCTCGAAGCCCGCCAGACCCACCAGATCGAGGAACCGGCTGGCAATCTCGGCCCGCTGTTTCCGGGACAGACCCTTGTTTTCAAGACCGATGGAGACGTTGGCCGATGCGGTGCGCCATGGGAACAGGGCGTACTGCTGGAACACCACCGCCCGGTCCTGCCCGGGTCCCGTCACGTCTTTCCCGTCCACCAGGACACTTCCGGACGTGGGGCGGGAAAGACCGGCCAGCAGGTCAAGGAGCGTGGTCTTTCCGGAACCGCTGGGGCCCACGAGGGTGAGGAATTCGCCGTCGGCCACGTCCAGGCTGAGATCATCGAGCGCAGTGAGGACAGAGGGTTCGCTGCTCCGGCGCGCGCCCCTGCCGCCCTGGCGGACGATGAACTCCTTCGTGACATTTTTCAGACTGATCTTGGGGGTCATGGCTATCCTTTCGAGGTTGCGGCCGGTGCCGTGGCCGGCAGGCTGTTGAACTCGTTCGTGTAGAGCTTGCGGGTATCGAGCTCGCCGGTGATGATGCCGGCTGATTTCAGATAGTCGGCCCAGCGGGTGAAGTCGTTGTCCTGGATCCGGCCGCCGGTTGACGCTACCCCGACGCTCTTCCAGTACTTGAGCGCCTCCGCGCTCTCATTCCGGCCGCGCTTGGCGAGGATTTCTTCGAACTTGGCGATGACCTCTTCCCGGGGAGTGGTGCGCTCCCACTCGATGGCCTTGGCGACGCCGGTGACCAGCGTCCGGCTGGTTTCGGGGTTCCGGGCCAGGAAGTCTTTGCGGAGGACGTACTGTCCCGCGTCAAAAGGGCCGCCAAGGACACCGGTGTCAGTGAACAAGGCCCGGATGCCGCCCTCGGCGAGCGCCCGGTCCTGCAAGACACCGCCCAGGGTCCCTACGTCGACCTGCTTCTTGCGCAGTGCCAGCTCCGTCTCGTTGGGCGGGACCACCACCAGCTGCACCTGCTTGATCTCCTCGGGTGTCAGCCCGCTGTTCTTCAGGTGGGTGGTGATGACGGCTTCGTGGTGGGCGCCGAGCGTGTTGACGGCCACCTTCTTACCGATCAGGTCCCTGGCAGTCCGGATCGGGCTGCCCTCCTCCACGTAGTAGCCGGTGAAGGTCTGCGCATCCTCGCCGTAGTAGTTGATGACGGCCTGGACAGGTGCACCTGCCTCGATCAGCTTGATCACGGCGCCTGTGAAGGCTCCCCCGATGTCTGTTTGGTCGGTGGCGACGGACTGGATGCTCTGCGGGCCGCTTGTGGTGTTGCTGACCCACTTAAGCTTGACGTCGCCCAGGTAACCGAGGTCTTCGGCGAGTTCCAGCAACGCAACGTTGTTAGGTGAGCCCTGGTAGCGGACGGTCTTCTCTTCCGAGCCGCCCGCACCGCCAGCCCCGCCCCCCTCTGCGGTCGCCGGGCCACCACAGCCGGATAAGACGAGAGAGACCGCCATGGCTGCAGTCACGGCAGCTGCCTTCGCTGCGGCGGGTATGGTTCTTCGGCTTAAGGGACGGTTTTTCATGGGGATACTTTCTGCGCTTGGGGTGCGGGTCTTGACGGATGAATCCCGGCCGGCTGGCTCGTGTCCACCATCAGAGCAGAGATGGATCAGCGGGCTGAAGCCCCGGGTTCATGCAGTGCAATCGAGGGAAACCGCACGTAACGGGACTGCACACGGCGTCTCGGAGGGCAACAGGGACACACCACGAAATACCGGGGAACGAAGCGAAATGCGGGGCAACGAAACGACACTTTTGCCGTGCGCGCACGGTCATGAGCCGTCATCTTTTGCCGTCAGGAGACATCCAACGGGCCCCCAGGTGCCGGGATTCAAAGGCAGCAAGGGCAGGCGGTTCCGCCGGCGAGGCGTCGGACGCATGTTATGGCGAGTACCGGCGACGAAAGATTTCCCCCCACGGCCCGACTTTGTTACCGCATTCTTTTCTTGCCTATTGATAATTAATTTACAGGTGTATAGCATCTTGGGCATGGAGCCCGAACCCGCAGATGTGCCGATCCAGGACCGCCGGGTCCGGCGTTCCAAAGCCGCCCTGATCAAGGCCACCATCATGCTGGTTGGCGAGCGGGGCACTGCCGCTGTTCCGGTCTCGGACATCGCCGAAGCCGCAAACGTCAGCCGTCCGGTGGTGTACCAGCACTTCGGTGACCGCGACAACCTCCTCCTCGAGGCGGCCATTGACCTCGCCACCCGCGAACTCCTTCCCGGCATGGCGGATGCTACTGGCTCACTAACGAGGCGCGACGGGGCGTTGACTCTGGTCAAGCACTTCGCGGACCATCGGGCGTTCTACCGGGCGGTCCTGACGAGCTCCTGCGCGTTCGCGTTGAACAAATCACTGACTGCCCTGCTGATGCCGATCAACAGGCAACTCGTGCAGGAGGTGTTCGGCCCCGCGCTGGAGCCGGAAGCGGCAGACGATTACGCCGCCTTCATCACTGGCGGTGGAGCAGCCCTGGTCAACACCTGGATCATCGAGGGCGCCGAACCGCTCGACCCCGAAGCGTTCGCGGACAGGCTGATGCGGATACCGCCCTTTGTCAACGATCTACTGCGTATGCCTGGAACACCACAACATCACAAGGAGCCGGTCCGATGAACCTCATGAGCCACATCCTGCAGCGCAAACTGGAACTCCCGTCGCCCCTTACCCGGGACCTTGTGGTGCAAAAGGACTTGCGCGTGCCGATGCCCGACGGCGTAGAACTACTGGCGGACAGGTGGGCACCGCGGGGAGGAGGCGAGGGATTGCCGACAGCACTCCTGCGTTCCCCTTACGGCCGGTCGGGCATGTTCGCCGCCGCCATGGCCAGGCCGCTTGCCGAGCGCGGATACCAGGTGCTGATCCAAAGCGTCCGGGGCGGTTTCGGTTCCGGGGGGACCCTTGACCCCATGCGCCAGGAGCGGGAGGACGGTTTGGCCACACTGGACTGGGTGGTGGAGCAGCCTTGGTTCGGGGACTCGATGGTGCTTGTCGGCCTCAGCTACCTGGGGTTTGTCCAGTGGGCGGTGGCGGATCGCCTGCCTCCGCAGGTCAAGGCGATGATCCCGCACATGACCGAGTCGGCGCTGACCCTTGAGTTCCTTCGCGACGACGGCATGTCACTTGAGCTGCCGTTCGAATGGGGCGTCATGACCGCGGTTCAGGAGCGGCGCTGGGCCATGCTCAGGAGCCGGGGCCAGGCCAGGAAAACGGTTCGCGCGCTGCGCACCCTGCCGCTGAACCAGGGTGACGTCGCAGCCATCGGGCGCAGCTCAAAATACATCCAGGACATCCTCACGTACGACGCGAAACACGAATACTGGGCCGCCGTCGATCACTCCCACCGTGTGGCCGGGGTGAACGTGCCGGTGAGCTCGATCGGCGGCTGGTACGACATCTTCCTGCCCGGCCAGCTCCGCGACTTCCAGGTACTGCAGGACGCGGCGCGGCCGGCACGGTTGACCGTCGGTCCCTGGACCCATTCTGAGTTCACCAACGCGGCCGTCCTGGAAGCCGTGGGATTCGGGCTCGCGCATGCACGCGGCGAGCAGCCGCCGGAACGCCCTCCCGTACGGCTGTTCGTGATGGGCGAGGAAGCCTGGCGGAACTTCGATTCCTGGCCGCCGAAGGGGTACGAGCCGCAAGCGTTCCGGCTCCAGCCCGACGGCGGGTTGTCCACGGAGCCTGCGATTGAATCGGCCGCGGATACGTACCGCTACGACCCGGCTGACCCGACCCCCGCAGCAGGCGGCATCAGCATCAGCAGCGGGGGCCGCGTCGATAACACGGAGCTGGAGGACCGCCCGGACGTCCTGACCTACACCACTGCCACGCTCACCGAGGACGTCGAGGTCATCGGTGAGGTCAGCGCGAACATCTGGTTCCGCTCCAGCCTCGCCAACGCGGACGTCTTTGTCAGGCTCTGCGACGTGGGTCCGGATGGCCGCTCCCACAATGTCTGCGACGGGCTGACCAGCCTGACCGGCGCGGACACGCTGTCCCAGACAACTGTCCGTCTTTGGCCCACCGCGTACCGCTTCAAGCGCGGGCACCGCATCCGGGTCCAGGTCTCCAGCGGGGCGTTCCCCCGCTATGCCCGCAATACCGGAACCGGCGAACCGCTTGCCACCGCCACCATCCTCCGGGCAGCCGACCAGGCCGTGTACCACGACCCCCAGCACCCCTCTGCGGTCATCCTGCCGGTGCGGGCAGCTGGTTCCGGGAGCCCGTAGCGGTGCCTATCGGCTCTTATGGGGACGGCCGCAGACGGCACCGCTAAGGGACCCATTTTGTGCCCTGTTAGTGCCCCAGGATGGCTTGTGCGATTTCGTCGGCGTCACGGAGCGTGCGTTGGCCGCTGCGATAGGCCGGACGTCCGGGCTGGATCGCCTCCGCAGCGATGGCCGTGCCCCACTGGGCCGCCGAGAGCTGCAGTCCCAGCACGTAGAGATTCCGGGTGACTGAACCGCTTGCCGCCACCGGGCGATACGGGTGCGGAGTCACGTCCAGGCCGGTCGCCTGCACGGGAGCGCCCTCCGCCGTCATCATGAGCCTGGGGCGGACCAGTCCGTCCGCGAGGAGCTGCTCCAGAAGCGGGGATGCGTTGGCGGATACCCGGTTTGCGGGTGCGAGCGCCTCCAGCATGGTTTTCGCCTGCACTGGCGGGCCTTTCACCCAAGGCGAGCGTGCAGTGAACATCCCGGTCCCCCTGTCGACGCCGAACCGGGGATCCGGCCCCACAAAACTGACCACGCCAGCGCGGGCGAGGGCTGCCAACTGCTCGGAACGCAGTGCGGGCGGCCCGCTGGCCAACCCCTCCACGAACGACTCGAACCAGCCACGGAGCCCGGCGACCCATGACTCATCCGTGATCCCGCCGTCGGCCACTGCCGTCTTCAGGACCGCCCGCCCGTGATGGAGCGCGCCGATGGCCATCTTCACCGGATCCTGCTCCCCCAGGGCGGATCGGCGGGCGTCATCGAGAAGGTAATCCACAACGGCGGCATCAAGTTCGGCGCGCGAGGCGAAAGATCGGCCCGCCAGCGGGGATGCCAGGCCCAGAAGGTCCAGCCGGTGCCGCGGATCAACATGGAGGGCTATGACGCCCTGCACCGCCTGCTCCCAGTTGGCCGAGCTGTGGGCATGCGGCCGGAGCGCATCATCGAGGGCAGCCAGGAATTCTGACCGGTCCGGAACCGCCACGGGCTGCGAGCGCACCAGCGTTGAATAGTGGGCCCAGAGAGCGTCGCGGTGCAGCAGGGGCCAGAGGTCGTGGTCGAAGCCGGGGCGGATCCCGGCAGCCGCAAACCGCTCCAGAGCGGCCTCCGTCAGGAACCGGAGTTTCACGGACAGCGGGTAGTAGCCGTCCAGCGCCGCTTTGGCACGGTACGGCGTGCCGCGCCGCGAGGCAGCAATAATCAGCGGTTCCTGGCCGGAGGGCTCGTACTCGAGCCTGTTTCCGGCGTCGATGAACTTGCCGCCGCGGCCCTCCGTGAGCTGTCCCACGGCGTCAAAGAAATTCAGCCCCATGCCGCGGACCAGTATCGGCTCTCCAGCCGGAAGCTCTGACCAGTCCACGTCCGCCGGTATGGCAGGCGGCAGGTAGCGCAGGCCCAGCTGCCTGGCCGAGGACTGCAGGTCCCGTTGCTCCGGGCTGAGCCGGGAGGGAATGTGGCCGAGGGCCAGCACCACGGAGTCTGCGGGGAGGGACCCACCGTCGGCGAGCCCGACGTCGAACGTTCCGTTGCCTGCCGGGCGCACCGACCGGGCGGACGTTTCATGGAACCGGATGCTCACGCCGTCGGGAAGGTTCGCCGTCAGCTCCTCAAGGGCGCAGCGAAGGTAGCGGCCGTACAGTGCACGGCTGGGAAAGTCCTTGGAGGTCAAAGCAGCGAGCTCGGAGCGTTCGTCGGCAGTGAGGGACGGCAGCGGATCACGCTGCTGCCGTGCCCGCCACCGGTCGAAAGTGGTTCCGGCCAGCGGCGGGGCCAGCCGGGGATCCTCGGGTATGAGCGTGGGGTAGAAGGCCTGGGTGTTCATCAGGTACAGCCGGGACTGGTCCGGCCGCCACACGTGTCCCGGCCCTGCCGGGTAGGGGTCGATGACGTCGATGTGGAGCGGCCGGGATCCGGGCTGGGCCGCGGAGTGGGCGAGCAGGCGCTCCAGGACGCTGGTGCCCCGGGGGCCGGCGCCGATGATGGCCGTCCGGATGCTCTGCGATCTACCCACGGCATCCAGAGTATCGGCATGTGCCTTCGACGCTTGACTTGCTACCTGCACGCAGATGTTGTTTGGATGGGGCGCATGACCACCACTGCAGCTGATCCAGCGTCCGCACCAGGTTCTCCCTCCGCCCCGGCTTCCTCCGCCGCTTCTTCCGCTGATTTGGCTGCGCGGGTGGCTCCCGAGCCCACGGACGAGAACGTCTGGCTTGAGGAGATATACGGTGAGGAGCAACTGGCGTGGGTCCGGGAGCAAAACGCCCGCACTGAGGACCTGCTGGAGGACGCCGACTACGCAGGCCTGGAAGGAAGCATCCTGGAGGTGCTGGACTCCACGGACCGGATTGCCATGGTGGGCAAACGCGGAGACTGGTACTACAACTTCTGGAAGGACCGGCAGAACCCGAAGGGGCTGTGGCGCCGCACCACATGGGAAAGCTACTGCACCGAGACGCCCGAATGGGATGTCCTCCTGGATGTCGATGCGCTGGCCGCCTCCGAGGGTGAAGACTGGGTCTTCCACGGCGCCACCTTGCTCCGCCCGGCCACCGGTGAACCGCACCGGCTCGCGCTTCTGGCCCTCTCCCCCGACGGCGGTGACGCCAACCGATACCGCGAGTTCGACGTCGGAACCCGCACCTTCGTTGACCCCGCTGCCGGCGGCTTTGACCTGCCGACGGCGAAGGGCAACGTTTCGTGGCTGGACCCGGACACGCTGCTGGTGGCCTCTACCGCCGAGGGACTGCCCCGGACGGCGTCTTCGTACGCACGCACGGCTGTGACCTTGCGGCGCGGTGAATCCCTGGGCCAGGCGCCCCGGCTGTTCGACGTCGCCGAGGACCACATGATGGCCGTGGTGGCACACGATTCCACGCCCGGATTTGAGCGCACTTTCGCCGTGGACTACATCGACTTCTTCAACCGGAGGACCTTCGTCCAGCGGGACGGCTCGTGGCTCGAGATCGAGGCCCCGACCGACGTGAACCTGAGCGCCCACCGGGAGTGGCTGCTGTTCCGGCCGCAACGCGACTGGCCGCTTAACGGGACCACGTACCCGGCCGGTTCCCTGCTGGCAGCAGGATTTGAGGACTACCTCGCCGGATCACGCGATCTTTCGGTCCTGTTCACGCCGGACGAGCACACGTCGCTGCAGTCCTGGAGCTGGACCCGGGACTTCCTGCTGCTCAACCTCTTGCGGGACGTCTCGTCCGAGCTCCGGGTCCTTGATCCGTCCCTTCCCGGGGGCAGTTCGGGCGCGTGGGCATCCTCCCTGCTCGATGCCTGCCCGCCGCTCCACGATGTGAACGCCTACGCCGTGGACGATGAGGACGAAAGCCCGGACGACGGCGGTGCAGGTAACGATTTCTGGCTGGTCGCCACCGGCTTCACCACGCCCAGCACGCTGATGCGGGGGACCCTCAGGCGGGCCGCAGCCGAAGAGAAGTCTGCCGGGGCGCCGGCCGTGGTGAGCAGTCACGCGGCTGTCAAGGCGTCGCCGTCGTTCTTTGACGACGGACAGTATGAGGTGCAGCAGCACTTCGCCGTCTCGGCCGACGGCACGAGGGTCCCCTACTTCCAGGTGGCCTCCCGCGACCTGGTCCTCGACGGGCAGAACCCGACGCAGCTCTCCGGTTATGGCGGCTTCGAGATTTCCAGGACACCTGCCTACAGCGGAACGGTGGGCAGGGCGTGGCTCGAACGTCGGACGGCGGAAGCCGCCGGAACCGACGGCGAAGGCCCGCATTCCCGCGGGGGCGTCTACGTGGTGGCCAATATCCGGGGCGGCGGCGAATACGGGCCCTCGTGGCACCGGGCCGCCCTGAAGGAGAACAGGCACCGGGCGTACCAGGATTTCGCGGCGGTCGCCAGGCACCTTATCTCCCGCGGTGTGACTTCGCGGGAGAGGCTCGGCTGCGTCGGCGGGTCCAACGGCGGGCTGCTGGTGGGCAACATGCTCACCCAGTACCCGGAACTCTTCGCTGCCGTATCCTGCGGCGTCCCCCTGCTGGACATGCGGCGCTACACGAAACTTTCGGCCGGGCACTCCTGGATTGCCGAGTACGGCGACCCGGACGTGCCTGAAGAGTGGGAGTACATCCGGACGTTCTCGCCGTACCACCTGCTGAAGGACGGTGTGGAGTACCCGGAAACGTTCATCTGGACAGCCACCTCCGATGACCGGGTGGGGCCCGTCCAGGCACGGAAGATGGCAGCGCGTATGCAAGCCATGGGCATCCCGAACGTCTGGTACCACGAAGCCCTCGAGGGCGGCCACGCAGGGGCCTCTGACAACCGGCAGGCCGCTGCGCTGCAGGCCCGCAGCCAGCACTTCCTGTGGCGGACGCTGGCCGGCGGGCCTGCTTAGCGCCGGCGGACCTGCCTAGCGCGGCCGGGGCCTGACGCTGGCGATTAGGAGAAGCGTCCGGGCCGGAAGGTGGCCAGCATCGGATGCTTGTTTCCGGTCAGGATCTCACCGCTGAGCAGTTCGCCGGCGATGAGTCCGAGTGTGGCCCCTGAATGGGTGAAGGCAACGAAGCAGCCCGGCACCTGCCCGGTTTCGCCGAGGACGGGTTCGCCGTCTCCGGGGATGGGCTTGTAGCCGATTTTCCAGGACGCGGGCTTGAGTTCCGGGTTGCCGGCGATGAGCTTGGATGCTTCGTCGGCGAGCTCCTGGACCACGGCGTCGGGGATATCGAAGGAGCCGTCGGCGTGTTCGGTGATGTGCTCCTCGTACCAGTCGTGATCCAGGGCAAAAGTGCTTCCGGGGTTGGGACGGACGGCGGCCCGCGGGGTGTTCAGCACGGCCTTGACCTCGTGGTCAACCGGTTTGGTGACCACCAGCATGGAGACAGGGGAACTGTTGGGGATGTCGACGCCGAGCGGTGCCAGGACGGCGGGGGTTGCGGCCCCGCAGGCAACCAGGACAGCGTCAGCTTCGTACGTGTCGCCGTTGGCCGTCTCGACGCCGGTGGCCCGGCCGCCGTCGACCATGACGGAGGCCTTGCCGGCGTTCAGCACGAGTTTCCCCCCGCGTGCGTGGAATTCCTCCATCAGGAAATCCACCAGGTCCGGCAGGCTGACCCAGCCTTCTCCGGGGTTGAAGATGGCGTTTTCCGGCACGGCCGTTTCATCGATGCCAGGCGTTACGGCCGCGATTTCGGCCGGGGTCAGGAGTTTGGAGTCATATCCGACGGACTTCTCATAGGCGTGCCGGGCCACGGTGACGTCCTGCTGACCGGCAGCGTTCCACATGAGCCCGCCGCCGAACTGCAGCCAGTCGCGGCCGGGATCTGTTGCATAGAGCGTGCGGTAGCGATCCACACCGGCCAGGCGCAGCTGATGATATGGAGTGGACCTCTCCCCTGCCGAATTCAGCCAGGACAATGAGCGGCCGGAAGCCTCGCTTGCCAGGCCCCGCTCGGTCAGCAGGGTCACGGACGCGCCCTCCCGAAGCAGGTGTACGGCGGTGGAAACCCCCAGGATGCCGCCTCCGATGATGGCGACGTGTTTGGTTGGAGCGATGGAGGACATGGTTCTCCCCTTCCTTGATACGTGGGCGCCTTGGGCGCAGGTTTGTTTGGTGGAATTTGCGGGCTACGCAAAGGCATGGATTTTTTCGATGACCCTGAGGACCTCCAGGGACTCGGCCGGTGAAACGGGCAGCGGGCCCTCCCCGCGCAGGGCTGTGGCCAGCTGCGTATAGAAGCTGGGGTAGGCCCCCTTTTCGGCCGGTACGGGCTCGGTGGCTCCGTCGATCCCCAGGACCCCCCAAGAGTCCTGGGATTCAATGCCGTAGGCGGGGTCCGACGGCGACATACCGGCCGCCAGGGCAGGCTCCTGGCTGTCCAGGCCCCACTTTGTATACCCGGCCGTGGAACCGAGTACATGGAAGCGCGGGCCAACCCGGGCCGCCATGCCGTTCATCCAGAGCCGGGAGCGGACCCCGGATTCATGGCGCAGGGACACGAAGGCCTCCGTTTCGGCGCTGTCCGGATACGGCCCGTGGTTTGCCGTCTCCCCGTGGATTTCCTCCACGGTTCCGAACAACCGGATGGCCTGGTCGATCAGGTGCGCGCCGAGGTCGTGAAGGATGCCTCCGCCTTCCGCAAGGGTTGCAGTGTCCCGCCAGTTACCGAATCCCTCGGGCCGCCACCACTCGAACCGCGACTCGAAGGTGCGGATTTCCCCGAGGGCCCGCTCCCGGATGAGCCGCTGGAGGGTCAGGAAGTCGGCGTCCCACCGGCGGTTCTGGAATACCGTCAGCTGCACACCGGCGTCGGACGCCCGGCCGGCGAGCTCCTCACCCTGGGCCGAGGTGGTGACAAACGGCTTGTCAACCACCACGTGGAGGCCACGGGCAATGGCCGTGCCGGCCAGATCGAAGTGCGTGAGCGGCGGCGTTCCCAGGACGAGGAGGTCAAGTTCCCCTGCCAGCGCGAACATCGCCGCGGGCGTCGGGACCACCCGCGCCCCCGGGTAACGCCGGGCAGCCTCGGCGGCCCGCCGGGGATCAGCCGTCACGATGACGTCCAGTGAGTAGTCCGGATCGGCCGCAAGGAGCGGGGCGTGGAAGACACTGCCCGAGATTCCGAATCCGACGAGGCCGGTGCGGATACGCCCTGTTGCCGCCTTGGGCATCAGAGCACCTCCGACAGGAAGCGCTGCAGCCGTTCGCTTTTCGGGTTGTCGAACAGCTCGCCCGGGGTTCCGGCCTCCACCACTTCGCCCTCGTCCATGAAGACCACCTGGTCGGCGACCTTGCGGGCGAAGCCCATTTCATGAGTAACGACGAGCATGGTCATTCCGCGCTTGCCAAGCCCTGCCATGAGGTTCAGTACGCCCTTGACGAGCTCCGGGTCCAGGGCGCTGGTCGCTTCGTCGAACAGCATGACCTCGGGTTCCATTGCCAGGGCCCGTGCGATGGCGACGCGCTGCTGCTGGCCTCCGGAGAGATCCCGCGGCCGGTGGTCAGCGCGCTCCGCGAGTCCGACCTCGGCGAGGCGCTGCCTTGCCCGTTCCCGTGCTTCAGCCTTGGGCATTCCCTTGACGCTCCAGAGAGCGAGCGCCACGTTGTCAAGCGCCGTGTGGTCGGGGAAGAGATTGAAGTGCTGAAAGACCATGCCGATCCGGCTTCGGAGAATGTCGGGTTTGACCTCCAGCGCACTTTCACCGGCCAGCAGCACGTCGCCGCTCTTGGGTTCGTGCAGCCGGTTGACGCCGCGCAGGAGCGTGGATTTTCCCGAACCGGAGGGGCCGATGATGCAGGTTGTGGTGCCGGGGGCGACGGTGAGGCTGACGTTACGGAGCACCTCGATGTCGCCGTAGGCCATGGTCAGGTTCTTGAGCTCCAGGCTGGAGCCGTGAAAGGTCTGGCTTTCCGCGGCGGCTTGGCCCGTGCTGCTTGTGAGGCTCATGTGTTGCTCCCGGTGATCAGCGGCGAGGCCGCGTCGAGTTCCTTGACTTCTTTGAGGCCGCTGCTTGGAGCGGAGGGACGCCGCCTTCCGGTGCGGAAGCGGTTATCAAAGTAATTGACCAGGTGAGTCAGGGGCACCGTAATCACCAGGTAGAAGACTCCTGCCATGACCAGCGGAGAGAGGTTTCCGGAGAGCACGGCCGCATCCTGGCCGACCCGGAAAAGCTCGCGCTCGCTGACCAGCAGGCCAAGGAAGTAGACCAGTGACGAGTCCTTGACGATGGCGATGAACTGGTTGACAAGAGCCGGCAGGACCCTGCGGACGCCTTGCGGCACCACCACCAGGGCCATGGACTTGGCGTAGCTCATACCCAGTGCACGGCAGGCTTCTCCTTGGCCCTTGTCCACGCTTTGGATGCCGGCCCGGAAGATTTCCCCAATGTACGCGCTGGCGATCAGGCTCAGCGCGATGACTCCCAAGGGATACGGGGAAGGGCCGAAGATGGACTGGCTCAGCCGGGCGAAGCCCTGGCCGATCAGCAGGATGGTGAGGATGGCCGGAAGACCGCGGAAGAGGTCTGTGTAGATCCGGGCCGGAATACGCAGCCACCTCGACGGCGAAATGCCCATGATCGCCACGATCATGCCCAGCGCGAGACCGATGACGGTGGCAGCGATGGAGATGATCAGCGTGTTCAGGAGCCCTACTCCAAGGAGTTGGGGCAGGACTTCGGCCATTGCGCCGAAGTCGAAGAAGGTGCGGATGATGGTGTTGAACCAGTCCATGGTTACTCTCAGACGTCGTTTGCTTGTGAGTGGCGGGCGGACCGCTCGGCGCGGCCCGCCCGTTCAGAGGCCAACAGGCAAAGCCTTTGGCTTATTTGCTGGCGGTGGCAGTGGCTGTCTGCTCGGCCTTGGGCAGGTACTGTTCGGGCATCGGCGAGCCAGGGAACCACTTCTGGTAGAGCTTCTTCCAGGTTCCGTCTTCCATGGCCTCTGCCAGGCCCTTGTTCAGGGCTTCCTTGAAGGCGGTCTTGCCCTTAGCCACGGCGAACCCCGCGGGAGCATCAAAGGACGGGATATCGGCAGCGCTGACCAGGCCGAACTGCTCCTGGTAGGCCTTGGCGGCCTCGTAATCCAGGAAGTGAGCGTCCACGGCGCCGCTGTTGACTGCTGAAATAGCCGTGTTGTTGTCCGGGAAGCGCACCAGGTTCGCTGACGTGAAGTTCTTGACGGCGTAAGCCTCCTGCAGGGTTCCCTGCACGACGCCGAGACGCTTTCCGCCCAGGCCCTCCGCGTTGTTGATGCCCGACGTCTTCGTAGTGATGACGGTCAGGTAACCGGCGAGGTAACCGTCGGAGAAGTCCACTGTCTGCTTGCGCTTGTCGGTGATGCCGATCGCGGCGACGCCGGCGTCGAACTGGCCGTTCGCCACGGCGGCCAGCAATCCGGAGAAGTCCTGACCGGTGAAGACCACGTTGTCCACTCCGGCACGGTGGGCGACATCCTTGAAGAGCTCAATGTCGAAACCGGTGAAGTTTCCCTGGGCATCGGCGAACGTGTACGGCTTGGCGTCACCGAGGCTGGCGACCCGGATGGTGCCCGGCTGGATCAAGCCGTAGGGGTTCTCGGCGTTCGGGGACGACGAGGCAGTCGTTCCCCCGCATGCTGAAAGTGCCAGGACGGTTGCTACGGCGGCCGCGACAATTGCCCCGGGCCGGAATTTAGGTCGATGAGTCACAGCGTTTTTCCTATCTTGGGAAGCAGGTGTGGCCCTGCGGCCGGATTGAATGAATTATCAGAATCCCTTGTTGAGTCCGGTCTCAGGCCTTACGATTGAGACCGGACTCACAGCGGGGTTGCTAAAAAATGTAACCCATGACACACGGACCGTCAAGGCCCCTCTTTCGAAAGGCTGATATGAGCAGTAACACTTCGAGGCGCCGGGACATCACCGTGGCGGATGTTGCAAGGGAGGCGCAAGTGTCCAAAGCCCAGGCCGCCCGGGCCCTGGGTAACTATGGCGCCGTCAGCCAGGATGTGCGGGAGCGCGTGCTGGCTGCAGCTGAGGAACTGGACTACCGGCCCAACGAGCTCGCCCGCAGCATGAACACGGGCAAGTCGCACACCATAGGCGTGGTGGTGGGTGACATCGAAAACCCCCACTTCGGCCTCGCGACAAGGGGCATCACGGACATTGCGAAGAAGAGCGGATTCCACGTCATCCTGATCAACACCGATGAAGAAACGGCCGCGGAAGTTGAGGCAGTCCGTGTGCTTTTGGATAAACGGGTAGATGGCCTCATCGTGGCTCCGGCCTCGTCTGTGGAAACACAACATCTGCAACAGGTTCGTGAGTCCGGACGCCCGCTGGTCCTGCTGGACCGGAAAGCCGGAGGTTTGGACGTCGAAACCGTCGCCGTGGACATGGCCGACATCTCTTACGACTCAACGCGATACCTGCTTGAGTCCGGACACCGGCGCATAGCCTTCGTCTCAACCCTGAAAACGGAGGAGCCCTACGTGGCCGGCATGGAGCTCGACTCGTCCCAGATCTCCGAGCGTCTTGACGGAATAACCAGGGCTTTCGAGGCACAGGGCCTGCCTCACCCTGCAGACCTGGTCCGGCTCAACTCGGGGGATGCGGAATCCATCAGGAAGATCACCGTGGAACTGCTGCAGGGCCCCGACGCCGCGACAGCCATCATCGCCTCCGACGGCCTCGTCGCACTAAGCGTCGTGGAAGCCATCCAGGAACTCGGCCTGTCCATCCCGGACGATGTCTCCTTCCTGATGTACGACGACTTCGCCTGGACCCGCCTTACAACTCCGCCGCTGACGGTCATTTCGCAGCCTGTATATGAGATGGGGATGGCAGCTGCCACCGCCCTGATACGCCAGATTGAAGGCCGGAAGGCGCCGGCTACTGCGGAACCGCTTAATGCCCGCCTGGTGCTGAGGGGGTCTGTTTCCGCACCACGCGCCGTCGAGATCTACAACTAGCCATCACTCCCCCGTCAGTTCACGGCCCTTTCATGCGGCGCATACCACTCGCGACCCTCAGCCGTTTTGCGCTGCATGCCCGATTCTGCGTATCCTTGGTGGGCTAGGAATAGCAATTGGAGACGTGCCAGAGCGGCCGAATGGGCTTCACTGCTAATGAAGTGTGGGGCACAACTCCACCGGGGGTTCAAATCCCCCCGTCTCCGCGTTTGGCCCCGGTCCTGGACCGGGGCCTTTTGCGTTTGCCGGCACCCAACCAGGTAGCAGCTGATGTCGTTTTGAAGGCGCAAAACGACCCCTGCTGCGACCTAGTTGGGCCGGAAGGCTTATCCACGGTCCGGGCACGCACGCCCCGCACGGTGCCAGTGGCAGGATAGATGGATGGCGGCAAGCAACGTGACGGACGAGGACCATCGGCTGCAGGCGTGGAACCCGCGCCTGGCGCTGCTGGTTGCGGCCACGTTCTTCATGGAATTCCTTGACGGGACCGTCCTCACCACTGCGATTCCGAGTATCGCCGCCGACTTGCGGGTGCCTGCCCCGGACGTCAACGTGACCATGACCGCTTATCTCATGACAGTTGCAATGGGCATTCCGCTCAGCGGCTGGCTTGCGGAACGGATGGGCGCCCGGCAGGTGTTCTGCCTGGCCATTGCCCTGTTCACCGTCGCCTCGTTGAGCTGTGCGCTCAGCCAGGATCTCACCGTGCTGACCCTCAGCCGGGTCGTACAGGGCGCGGGCGGGGCAATGATGGTGCCGGTGGGCACCTTGGTGGTGCTGCGGCGCACGCCCAAATCGGATCTGTTACGAGCCACCGCTTTCCTGGTCTGGCCGGGCCTGCTGGCGCCTGTACTGGCACCGCTTGTGGGCGGGGCTCTGACAACTTACCTTTCCTGGCACTGGATTTTCCTCATCAACCTGCCGCTCGGCCTGGCTGCGTTCCTCGCGGCCTGGCGGCTGGTGCCCGGAGAAGCCGGAAACAGCAGCCGCAGGCTGGACTGGCTGGGACTGGTCCTGACTACAGCGGGAGTGGGTGCCCTGGTGGTTGGCCTGGAGCTGGCCTCCGGCCATGCTGAAGCGCAATGGGCCGCTGTCTGGGCGGCCGCGGGCGTGGCCGCACTATCCGGGGCGGCGCTGTGGATGAGGCGCTCCAGGAATCCGCTCTTTGACCTCACCGTATTTTCCACCCGGACGTTCCGAGCCATGGCAACCGGCGGCTTCGTATACCGCCTCACAGTCAGCTCTGTGCCTTTCCTCCTGCCCCTGATGTTCCTGGCGGGGTTCGGCTGGACGCCCCTGCATGCCGGGATCATGGTGGCGGCAGTCTTCATTGGCAACATCGGCATCAAACCCGCCACCACACCGCTGATCAGGCGGTTCGGGTTCAAGGTGATGCTGGTGTTCGCGTCCCTGGCCTCAGCCGTGACGTTTGCGTTGTGCTCCCTGCTGACCGCCGACACGCCCGAACCCGTCATGTTTGCCCTGCTGGTGTGCAGCGGAGCGTTCCGGTCCATTGGCTTTTCGTCCTATGCCTCGGTGCAGTATGCGGACATCGTCCCGGGCCAACTCACGTCGGCCAACACCGTCTCTGCAACACTGGTACAGCTCGCGACAGGCACGGGCATTGCCCTTGCTGCGCTGCTGATCCGTGTTTTTGAGGAACTGGCCGTATTCTCCCAGGATCCCGCCGGTCCGTTCCGGGGGGCATTCCTGGCCATGGCTGTCCTCATGCTGTTCAGTACGGCAGACAGCCTGACATTGCACAGGCATGCTGGGGCAGAGGTCAGCCGGCCTGGCCCAGCACCAGCGGAAGGACAGCGCCCGCTCCCGCCTGCCTCAGGGCGCGTCCGGCGACGGTGACCGTCCAGCGACTGTCCACAAGATCGTCGATTAGCATGATGCTCTGGCCTCGCAGTGGCTCAAGGGCAGCACCAAGGTCCGGACCCACCACCAGTCGGTCCCATACGCCTGCCAGCCGATAAGCGCTGTTGCCGCCGCGGCCTCCCGTAGGTCCGCCGTGATTCAGCTGGAGTTCCCCAAGGTTGGGGATCCGGCCAATTTCCGAGATTCCCTGCGCGAGGGTCCGGACAAGTTCCGGCTTGCTTCGCGAAGGGATGCTGACGATGGCCGCAGGCCTGCCGGCACCGCTCCATCCCGGGCTGCGTCCGTCCCCGGCTGCCCACTCCCGCAATACTTGCACGCAGGCCTGCAGCATGCCGGGGTCTACCGCCCGGTCCGGCGCTCCGGCTGCAAACAGTTCCCGCAGGGCCCCGCCCCAGCCGAGGTCGGTGAGCCTGGCCAGGACACGGCCGTCCGCAACACCTTCGTCCGGCCTGATCTTGCCCTTGACCGGGACACCCAGTCGGTCCATACCGCTTGGCCACTGCAGGCGTGCCTCCAGGACTCCGCCGGCCCGGCTAAGGGTCTGGCCCGCTGCCGCCGTTGCATCCGCCGCGATGTCGGCCGGAAACCAGCGGCCCGCGCAGTTGTCGCACCGGCCGCAGGCCCGAGCCGTTTCGTCATCCAGGACCGAGGTGATGTACTCCATCCGGCAACCGGCAGTGTCCTGGTAGATCACCATGGAGTCCTGCTCGTCCACCCGGGCCTCGGCGATCCGCCGGTACCGCTCAGCATCGTAGAACCAGGGCTGGCCGGTGGAACGCCACCCGCCACCGACCCGCTCGACGGCCCCATCCACGGCAAGGACCTTCAGCAGCAGCTCCAGCGGGGTGCGCCGGAGGTCGACGCGCGCTTCCAGCGCCACCGTCGAAACGGCTGTCCCGGCTTCAGCCAGTGCCGTCAGGACTGACGTGGCCTTCTCCTCTGAGGGCATGGAAGCGGTGGCAAAATACTGCCAGATATCCCGGTCCTCCGACCCCGGCAGCAGCAGGACGTCCGCGTTGGCAGCACCGCGGCCGGCACGGCCGACCTGCTGGTAGTAGGCCACCGGGGAGGACGGCGCACCAAGGTGGACCACGAAGCCGAGGTCGGGCTTGTCGAAGCCCATGCCGAGCGCAGAGGTGGCCACCAGGGCCTTGACCTGGTTGTCTTTCAGCAACTGCTCCGCCCGTTCCCGGTCCGCGGGATCGGTCCTGCCGGTATAGGCCAGGACCCGGTGCCCCGCCTCCGCGAGAAGGCGCGCAGTGTCTTCCGCCGCCGAGACCGTGAGCGTATAGATGATGCCGCTCCCGGGCAGATCCGCCAGGTGCGTCAGGAGCCAGCCCAGCCGTTCCCGTGAATCCGGCAGCGCCAGTACACCGAGCCGCAGCGAGTCGCGGCCCAACCCGCCCCGGATGGTCAGGACCCCTGCGCCCAGCTGTTCCTCGATGTCGTGGACTACCCGGGAATTCGCGGTGGCCGTCGTGGCAAGGACAGGGACAGTCTCCGGAAGCTGCGTGATCAGGTCAGCTATCCTGCGGTAGTCCGGCCGGAAATCGTGGCCCCAGTCAGAAATGCAGTGTGCCTCATCAACCACCAGGAGGCCTGTGCGCCGGATAAGTTCCGGCAGCTGGTTCTCCCGGAAAGACGGGTTGGTGAGGCGTTCGGGCGATACCAGCAGCACGTCTACTTCATCCGCCGCGAGCTGTTCACGGACGCTGTCCCACTCCAGCTGGTTGGCCGAGTTGATGGCTACGGCCCGGACGCCGGCACGGGCAGCCGCAGCCACCTGGTCCCGCATCAGGGCGAGCAGCGGCGAGACGATCAGCGTGGGGCCCGCACCACGGCGCCTGAGGAGCAGCGACGCCACAAAATAGACCGCGGACTTCCCCCACCCGGTGCGCTGGACCACCAAAGCCCGCCTGCCGCCGTCGACCAGTGCCTCAATCGCCTCAAACTGGCCGTCATGGAACTCCGCCCCCTCATGCCCCACGAGCTCGCGAAGAACCTCAAGGGCCTGGGTGCGGGTAGGGGAAGCTGAAGGTGCCTGCGCGGGAGTGGCGGGTGAAAGGAGGGCGTTCTGGTTATCGGCCATTGATTCAGTATCCCAGCCACCACTGACACCCAAAAGCCGGAGCTCTCCTAAGTGGATTACCGCGCCCTGGTGCCCAGGCATCCGGCCGGACGGCCGTTCCCCGCCAGCCCGGCACTTTCCCTCCACAGCGATCACCGCGCATCCACGTAAGATAAGACCCGTGACTAGCGAACAGACAAAGACTTTTGACCTCTCGGCATCCTTCAAGGCCTACGACGTCCGGGGCATTGTGGGTGATTCCATCACCGCTGAAATCGTCGAAGCCGTCGGAGCCGCGTTCGTGGACGTACTGCAACTCGAAGGCCAGACTGTCCTGGTGGGCGGCGACATGCGCCCCTCCTCCCCTGAGTTCAGCAAGGCGTTCGCTGACGGCGCCGCCATCCGGGGGGCCAATGTCGAGCTCCTGGACCTGATCTCAACCGATGAGCTCTACTTCGCATGCGGTTCCCTCAACGCAGCCGGTGCCACCTTCACCGCAAGCCACAACCCCGCCGAATACAACGGCATCAAGATGTCCAAAGCCGGGGCACAGCCCATCTCATCCGAATCCGGGCTCAAGGAAATCCAGGCCCTCGCCGAGCAGTACCTCAACGACGGCTCCATTCCGGCAGCTGCCACCCGCGGCCTCATTGGTGTCCGGGACGTCCTGAAGGACTACGCCGAGTACCTGCGCGAGCTCGTGGACCTGTCCGGTTCCCGTCCGCTCAAGGTCGTGGTGGACGCCGGCAACGGAATGGCCGGCCTCACCACCCCTGCGGTTCTCGGCGATACCCTGCTGCCCAAGCTGCCGTTCGAGATCACCCCGCTGTACTTCGAGTTGGACGGTTCCTTCCCCAACCACCCCGCCAACCCCCTGGAACCGGAGAACCTCCGCGACCTGCAGGCGGCCGTCATTGAGCAGGGTGCAGACATCGGCCTGGCGTTCGACGGCGATGCCGACCGCTGCTTCGTCATCGACGAAAAGGGCCACCCCGTCTCGCCATCGGCCATCACGGGCATGGTGGCGCGCCGCGAGATCGCGCGCGCCCAGGCGCAGGGTGAGCCCAACCCCACCATCATCCACAACCTCCTGACCTCCCGTGCCGTGCCGGAACTTGTGGAGCACGACGGCGGGCGTGCGGTCCGTACGCGTGTTGGCCACTCCTTCATCAAGGCAGTCATGGCGGAGGAAGGGGCAGTTTTCGGCGGCGAGCACTCGGCGCACTTCTACTTCCGCGACTTCTGGAACGCCGATACCGGAATGCTGGCCGCCATGCACGTGCTGGCAGCCCTCGGCGAACAGGACGGCCCGCTTTCCGAACTCGGCCGTGAGTACGAGCCTTACGTCTCTTCCGGGGAAATCAATTCCGAGATCGAGGACAAGGCCGCGGCAGTGGAGCGTGTCCGCAAAGACTTCGCCGCTGAAGACATCACAGTCGACACCATGGACGGCAGCACGTTCACGGCAAACGACGGCAGCTACTGGTTCAACCTGCGCCCGTCCAACACGGAACCATTCCTGCGCCTGAACGCCGAAGCCACTGACCGGGAAACCATGGAACGCGTGCGGGACCGCGTCCTGTCGCTCGTCCGGGGCTAATCAACGTGACTGATCATCCGGCCGGCAGCCCTGCAGCGGCATCCTCCTGGCGGGACTCCATCCCCGAGGCTGCGGCAACGGACCTGGAGAACCTGTTAGGCACCGGCGTTGGCGCGGCGCAGGAACAGCTGCAGCGCAACGGCGGTTTCCTGCCGTTCGCCCTGGTAGTGGAGAACGACGGCGAAGTCCGCCTGATGGCAGTCACTCCGGCAGATACCGCGCAAGATTCCGACGCCGACTTCGATGCGGACACCATGATCGAAGACCTCACCCAGTTGCTCCGCCAGAACCGGGCCGACTTCAGGGCGACCGCCGTGGTTTGCGACATCCTCCTTGTGGAGGAAGAGTCAGATGCCATTCATGTGGCCGCAGAGCACCGTGACGGGTCCGTCTTCGCCGTAGTGCTCCCCTACGCCGCCAATCCCGCCAGCCATGAACTGGAATTCGGCCAGCTCGCCGCTGACACCAACGAACCCGCCATCTGGGTGGACTAGACCAGCCCGGCCTCATGAAAATCAACGCCTTTGCAGATGTAAGCCTCCGGGCCCTCATGGTGCTGGCCTCCGCCCCCGGCCGCAGCCTCCTCACGACACAGAGCATCGCCGACGCCATAGGCACGCCGTACAACCACGTCAGCAAGGCCATGGCAAAGCTGCGCAACCTGGGCCTCATCGAAGTGGAGCGCGGGCGCAGCGGCGGAGCGCGGCTCAGCCCGGAGGGTCGTCAGGTCACCGTGGGCCAGATGCTGCGGCAGCTTAACACCCGGCAGGACGCGGCCGATTGCGTGACGCCGAACGGAAACTGCCCGCTGATCAACGAATGCAGGCTGCGGCTTGCGCTGGGACGTGCCCGTGAGGCGTTTTACCGGGAACTGGACGACGTAGTGGTGGCAGACCTGCCTCACTCGCAGCAGATGACTCCGGTTTTCCAGCTGATCGGGCTGCGCCCCGGACTCTAGCGTCGCTGGATTTGCGCACGTCTTCTACAGGGAGTAGAACTGGGAGTAGGAAAACTAGTACTTGAGATATTGGTTTTCTCCAGGCCGGACAAAAGGCCCCGGTCCCTTAGCTCAGGAGCACACATGCTTTCAGACAAATCCCGCCCTGTCATTGAGGCAACACTGCCGCTGGTCGGATCGCGGATCGGGGCGATCACACCGAAGTTCTACGCCCGGCTGTTCGCCGCCCACCCTGAGCTGCTGGACGGCGTGTTCAGCCGTTCCAACCAGCGCTCGGGCAACCAGCAGCAGGCCCTGGCCGGAAGCATCGCCACCTTCGCCGCGCACCTGGTCAACAATCCCGATTCCCTCCCCGAGGCCGTGCTGTCCCGCATCGCCCACCGCCATGCCTCGTTGGGCATCACGGAGCCGCAATACCAGGTGGTATATGAGCATTTATTCGCCGCGATTGCCGAGGACCTGGCCGATGTGATCACCACGGAAATAGCCGAAGCCTGGACCGAGGTTTACTGGCTGATGGCCGACGCCCTGATCAAGATCGAAAAGGATCTCTACTCCATCCAGGCCAACAGCAAGATGTGGTCGCCGTGGCGGGTTGCCGCGAAGGCCCCGGCGGGCACAGGCGCCATGACCTTTACCCTTGAGCCCGCCGACGACACCCCGATCACTCCGGCCCTTCCTGGACAATACGTCAGCGTCAAGGTCAAGCTCCCGGAGGGGCTGCACCAGGTCCGCCAGTACTCGCTCTCCGGCGACGCCGGCACAAGCAGGACCTTCACCACCAAGCTCGACGACGGCGGAGAGGTTTCCCCTGTCCTGCACCATTCAGTAGAGGTGGGCGACGTACTGCAAATCTCCAATCCGTATGGCGAGATCACCCTGAGGGAAGGCGAGGGCCCGATTGTCCTGGCCTCGGCAGGCATCGGCTGCACCCCCACGGCGTCCATCCTCCGGTCTCTGGCCGAATCCGGATCCGGGCGCAGAGTGCTGGTACTTCACGCCGAAAGCACACTGGACAGCTGGGCGCTGCGCGGACAGATGACTGACGACGTCGAACGCCTGGAAGGTGCGGAACTGAAGCTTTGGCTCGAAGAACCGCGCGCGGGATCCTTCGAGGGGTTCATGTCCCTTCGCGAAGTGGATCTGCCGGCCGACGCATCCCTTTACCTTTGCGGGCCGTTGCCGTTCATGAAAAATATCCGCAACGAAGCCATAAACGCCGGCATCCCTGCCACGCGCATCCACTACGAGGTTTTTGGACCGGACATCTGGCTGGCTTCCTGATTGGAGATGCGTAAACGGTCGTTTAAGCACCAGGCTTAAACGACCGTCAACGCAAGAACGACGGCGGCCCCGCACCTCTTTCTGGAAAAGGTGCGGGGCCGCCGTCGTACTTTCTGGCGGTGGGCTAGCCCAGGCGGGACTTCAGGCCGGCCAGCTCGGACTTCAGTGCCTCGGGCAGTGACTCCCCGAAGTTGGCAAACCATTCCTCGATCGAAGCAAGCTCGGTGGCCCACTCGGCCGGATCGACACGGACGGCCTCCTCAACCTGAGCCGGAGTCATGTCCAGGCCCTTGAGGTCAATGGAATCACCGGTGGGAACGAACCCGATGGGTGTCTCCACGGCGTCGGCCTTGCCCTCGAGGCGTTCGATGGCCCACTTCAGGACGCGTGCGTTGTCGCCGAATCCGGGCCAGGCGAAGCCGCCCTCGGAGTTCCGGCGGAACCAGTTGACCAGGAAGATCTTGGGCAGGCGTTCCGGATTGGCCTTGGCGGACAGGTTGACCCAGTGGTTCAGGTAATCCCCGGCGTCGTAGCCGATGAAGGGGAGCATGGCCATGGGGTCGCGGCGGACCACGCCAACCTGGCCGGCTGCGGCGGCAGTGGTCTCGGAGGACAGCGTCGAGCCCATGAAGATGCCGTTGGACCAGCTGCGTGCCTCCGTGACCAAGGGGATGGTGGTCTTGCGGCGGCCGCCGAAGAGGATCGCGGAGAGTTCCACGCCGTCGGGGTTGTTGTACTCCTCAGCCAGCATGTCGATCTGGTCGATCGGTGTGCAGAAGCGCGAGTTGGGGTGTGCTGCCGGCCTGCCCGAATCGGGCGTCCACGAGTTGCCCTGCCAGTCTGTCAGGTGCGCGGGAACTTCCTCGGTCATACCTTCCCACCACACACCGCCGTCGTCTGTCAGCGCCACGTTGGTGAAGATGCTGTGGCCCTTGGCGATAGCGCGCATGGCGTTGGGGTTGGTGCCCCAGCCGGTTCCGGGGGCAACACCGAAGAGACCGGCTTCAGGGTTGACTGCGCGGAGCTCGCCTTCCTTGCCGAAACGCATCCAGGTGATGTCATCACCCAGGGTCTCAACCTTCCAGCCTTCGATGGTGGGATCAAGCAGCGCGAGGTTGGTCTTGCCGCAGGCGGACGGGAAGGCTGCCGAAATGTAGTAGGTCTTCTGCTCCGGGGAAGTCAGCTTCAGGATGAGCATGTGCTCGGCCAGCCAGCCTTCGTCGCGGGCCATCACGGACGCGATACGCAGGGCGTAGCATTTCTTGCCCAGCAGGGCGTTTCCTCCGTAGCCGGAGCCGTAGGACCAGATGGAGCGCTCTTCGGGGAAGTGCACGATCCACTTGTCCGGGTTGCACGGCCACGGCACGTCAGCCTGGCCGGCTTCGAGCGGCGCACCCAGGGAGTGCAGAGCCGGCACGAAGAACGCGTTGGTCTCGGTGATGCGGTTCAGGACGTCGGTGCCGATCCGGGCCATGATGCGCATGGAAGCAACAACGTAGGCGCTGTCGGTGATTTCGATGCCGAACTTGGGGTCTTCGGCGTCCAGGTGGCCCATGACGAACGGGATGACGTACATGGTGCGGCCGCGCATGGAGCCTGCGAACAGGTTGCGCAGCTTCTGCTTCATCTCGGCCGGAGCCATCCAGTTGTTGGTGAAGCCGGCGTCGTGCTCCTTTTCGGAGCAGATGTAGGTCTGCTCTTCGACCCTCGCCACGTCTGCCGGATCAGAGAACGCGGCGAACGAGTCGGGAAACAGCTCCTGGTTCAGGCGCTTCAGCGTTCCCGCTTCCACGAGCTCGTCAGTCAGGCGTCGGTTTTCCTCTTCGGATCCGTCAACCCAGTGGATACGGTCCGGCTGTGTAAGCTCAACAACCTCTTCGACCCATGCCAGCAGGGCGGCATGTGTGGTGGGTGCATTCTCAAGCTGCGGCTTCTGCGCCAGATCGCCCATTGCGGTTCCCTTCCTCGGGTTCATCGGTGTGAGCTAAATGCTATGGGCCGGGGAACGGCTGTTTCTGGGGTCCGGTTGGCCAACTGGCAGGCATTTCATCCGGAATCCGCGTAAATTCAACAAAGAAGCTTCCCAAACCCGGGGATTAAGTGATGAAGGTCACCTAGACCGGTCTAGTCGCCTACATTACACGCTTCCGATTTGGCAGTACAGGCACCCCTCGCGTAAAGTTATTCGAGGTTCGGGGAGAGAGATACTCCGCGAGACACAATATGCGCCCATAGCTCAGCTGGATAGAGCGTCTGTCTACGGAACAGAAGGTCAGGGGTTCGAATCCCTTTGGGCGCACAGATCAAAGGTCTGCACCGGTTCCCCGGTGCGGACCTTTTTGCATGTGCTGACGGACTCCCCCTGTCGTGAATGTGTCACTTTTTGTCACAAACTTCCGCGGGCCCCTTAGCTCCGCCGGCTCCGACCGGCCGGGCACATGCCGCCCAGGGCGGGGCCCCGCCAAGAGTTGCGCAGCCCGACGCGTGCTTTCCCGGGCAAGGCCGGCCGGGGTCCCAGGCCACCCGGCGTAGGCTGTTTCCATGACGCCTGAGCCCCTGGAACGCGAATTTGATGTCATCGTGCTCGGAGCCGGCGCTGTCGGGGAAAATGTGGCGGACCGCGTGGTCCAGGGCGGCCTGACAGCCGTTCTGGTGGAGGCGGAACTGGTGGGCGGCGAATGCTCTTACTGGGCATGCATGCCGTCTAAAGCCCTGCTCCGGCCCGGTACCGCGCTTCATGGAGCCCAGGCTGTCCCGGGTGCGGAGGCGGCAGTAACCCGGACGCTGGATGTCGCTGCCGTGCTGAAACGCCGCGACTACTTCACCTCCAACTGGCAGGACGACAGCCAAGTGAAGTGGGTCGAGGAGACGGGCATCGAGCTCATCCGGGGCCACGGCTGGCTCACAGCTCCACGGACTCTTCAGGTTGCGGGCCGGGACGGCAACTCCTACCAGCTCACGGCACGTCACGCCGTCGTCCTGGCGACCGGCTCCACACCGAACATCCCGCCCATCGACGGCCTCGCTGATCTCCAGGTCTGGGGAACCCGTGAAGCGACCTCGGCGAAGGAAATTCCGGCCCGGCTTGCGGTGCTGGGCGGCGGAGTGGCCGGGACGGAACTGGCCCAGGCTTTTGCCAGGCTGGGCTCGAACGTGACACTCGTGGCCAGGAGCAGGCTGCTGGGCAGTTTTCCCCCGGAAGCGGCCAGGCTCGTAGCCGCCGGGCTTCGTGCGGACGGCGTGGAGCTCCACCTCAACACCTCAACTGACAGCGTCAGCGAGAACGGCGACGGCACCTTCACCCTGGCCCTGGGCGATGGATCGAAGGTTACGGCTGACAAGGTCCTGGTATCCACCGGCAGGCATCCCGCTCTTGAAGGACTCGGGCTGGAGAGCGTGGGGTTCGCGGCACCTGACGGTCAGCCCCTGAAGCTCACTACCGATTCCTCGGGCCTTGTCAACGGAGCCCGCGACGAACCCTGGCTTTATGCCGTTGGCGATGCGGCCGGAAAGAACTTTTTCACGCACCAGGGCAAGTACGAGGCAAGGGCCGCCGGAGACGCCATCGCAGCCCGGGCCAAGGGGGAGTTGCACGGCGCCCCGGCGGAGTGGAGCCGCTACGCCCAGACGGCCAACCAGCACGCCGTGCCCGGCGTCGTGTTCACCGATCCGGAACTGGCAACAGTAGGCCGCACAGTGGAGCAGGCCGAAAAGGACGGCTATAGCGTTTCCTCGGTGGAGCTTCCCATACAAGTGGCAGGATCTTCCCTCCATTCGGAGCACTACGAAGGCTGGGCGCAGCTCGTGATCGACGAGGACCGCAAGGTGTTGCTGGGTGCCACGTTCGCGGGTCCGGACGTGGCGGAGCTGCTGCACGCTGCCACTATTGCGGTGGTGGGCGAGGTCCCGCTGGACCGTCTCTGGCATGCAGTGCCCTCGTATCCGACTGTCAGCGAAGTCTGGCTCAGGCTGCTGGAAAAATACGGCCTCTGACTCGCGCCGAGGGATAGCTGGCGGCTGAGCTCGGGCTCTCTATTTGAACTGACCGGTCAGTTCAGTTAGACTCAGGGCGGAACATTCCCTGCGAAAGGCCATCCTTGCTCTCCGTACAGCAGCTCCACGTGAAAGGCCGGCGGGACGATCTGCTTCCGCCCACCTCGCTGCAGGTCGAACGGGGCGAACTGCTCCTCATTGCAGGCGAACGCCAGTATCAGCGGACGGCGCTGGCCCTCACGCTCAGCGCCCGAATGAAATCCAGCGGCGGCCGAATCGTCTGGGACGGCAGCCCGAAGACGCATTCCCTCCGCCTGGCGAGTGCCCTGGTCGACTCACCCGGGGTCAACGAGCCCGAGCAGCACCTGAGCGTCCGCGACCTCGTCACAGAGGACCTTGCCCTGATCCCACGCCGCTACCGGGGCGCACTGCTCAGCAAGCCCTGGCTAAAAGTCAACAGCTTCGAGGATATCGCGGACCTCTGGACGGAACAGCTCCCCCCGGACCGGCGAATGGAACTCCTTACCGCCCTGGCGCTGGCCAACCCGCATGCCGACCTTCTCGTTGTGGACTCCCCGGACCGGCATAGTTCCCATTCTTCCGACTGGCTCCCCCGGCTTGAGCGGCTGGCGTACGACGGCGGGCGGCCGCTGGCCGTCGTCGTCACCGTTTCTGCCCTCCCGCCGGAGTGGACCGGTCCAGCCGCCGTCATCGGCAACTCGGTTCACAGCCCGCACGGTACGCCGGCGCTTGCACCAGACAATGAACTCCGACTCGAAACTGAGGACGCCAAGTGACTGTTCTGCGGCTGGCCCGCTCCGAACTCAAACGCATGACCGGCGGGCTGCTGCCCAAGCTGACCATCCTGGCATTGATTATGGTGCCGCTGCTCTACGGGGCGGTGTACCTCTACGCCAACTGGAATCCGTACGGCAACCTGAACCAAATCGATGCCGCGCTCGTGGTCGAGGACACCGGGGCGACCTCCAGCAACGGCACCAGGCTCCAGGCCGGCACCAAGGTGGCGGACAGCCTGGTGCAGGGGAACGTCTTCAACTGGAAGTCGGTCTCCACTGCCGAAGAAGCCGACCAGGGAGTCAGTAGCGGGAAGTACGCCTTTGCCCTGAAGATTCCGCAGGATTTCTCCAAGAACCTCGTCTCGCCCGGCAGCTTCGATTCAGCGAGCCAGGCCATGCTTGACGTCACCACCAACGATGCCAACAACTACCTCCTCAGCACCGTCGTGGACAAGCTGACCACTGCCGTGCACAACACCGTAGCCAAGGACGTGGGTGAGGAGACAGCAAACCAGCTGCTCACCGGCTTTGGCACCATCCACGCGCAGATGCTCAAGGCAGCCGATGGTGCCGGACAGTTAGCCGACGGCGTGGCCACCCTTCGCGACGGGACCACCACCCTGCACCAGGGCACGACCGATTTGAGCACCGGGGCCGGTGACCTGTACGCCGGCCAGCTGAAACTGCGTGACGGCGCCAACGAGCTCACCGACGGCGCCGGCCAGTTGAGCAGCGGCCTGTCGACCCTGAAGGACAAAACGGCCACGCTGCCCACTGACTCGCAGACGCTCGCCAACGGTGCGGCACAGGTTGCCACGGGAAACGCCCAGCTGAACTCCCGGGTCCAGGACGTGGTGGCCCAGCTCGATGCCGCCGACCAGGGGCTTCGGACCCGTGTGATCGAATCGAACAACCGGCTGATCGCCTCCGGGGTCCTCACACAGGAGCAGGCTGACAAGATCCTTGCCGACTTTGACACTGTGGCGGCCTCAAGCCCGGTGGCGGCCGCGAAGACCAAAATCCAGACCGACGCCGCGCAGATCCAGCAGCTTGCGAACGGTTCCGAGGCCGTGAGTGTTGGTGCTTCACAGCTCGCCGCCGCCACGCCCGCACTGAGGGACGCCATTGCCCAGGCGTCCGGCGGCGCCAACCAGCTCCACACCGGGGCAGCAACGTTGGCCACCGGCCAGCAGGCTGCCCTGGACGGAGCCGGCCGGCTCGCGGAAGGCGCGCGGAAGCTCGACGCCGGAGCGGCGCAGCTTGAGGCGGGCGCCGGAACTGCCGCGGAGGGCTCCCGGACCCTTGCCGACGAAATCGCGAAGGGCACGGGCCAGGTGCCCAACCCTGACAACTCGCAGAAAAGCAGCCTCTCCGAGGTGATCGCCGATCCTGTGGCGGTCAGCAATGTCTCCCAGGCGAAGGCAGGCTCCTATGGTGCGGGGCTGGCCCCGTTCTTCCTGACCCTCGCACTGTGGATCGGGATCTTCATGCTGATCCAGGCCATGCGGCCCATCACCCAGCGGGCCCTGGCGTCAAACGCCCCTGCCTGGAAAATCGCCGTCGGGGGCTGGCTTCCGTTCCTGGCGGTCTCAGTGGTGCAGGCAACCCTGCTGACCCTCGTTGTGGACCTGGGACTGGGACTCAACCCGGCGCACCCCGTGCTGATGTGGCTCTTCATGCTGGCCGCAGCAATGGCGTTCAGTGCCATCATTCAGGGCGTGGTTGCCCTGCTGGGATCTCCCGGAAAGCTGGTGGTACTTATCCTGCTGGTGCTGCAACTGGTGTCCTCAGGCGGCACCTTCCCCTGGCAGACCACGCCGCAGCCCCTGCATGTGGTCCACGAGGTCCTGCCCATGGGCTACGTCGTCACAGGCATGCGGCACCTCATCTACGGCGCCGACCTGTCCATGATTCTGCCCACCGTCCTGGGCCTGCTGGGCTACACCGTGCTGGGTGCGGCCATGACAACGCTGGCGGTACGGAAGCACAAGTTCTGGACCCTGAAGACGCTCAAGCCTGAGATTGCGGTATGAACACCCGGCCGCCAGGACCTAACGGGAGGGAGCTTCGCCCCGCGCGCACCAACGTCACCCGCCAGAAGCTCTTCGAGGCGTCCATGGAATTGATCGGCGAACGGGGTGCCGCCGGAGTGACCATGGACGAGATCGCGGCCGCAGCCGGGGTGTCCAAGGGCACTGTCTATTACAACTTCGGCAGCAAGGCTGACCTCATCGCACAACTGCTCCGCCACGGCGTGGACATCCTCAAGGCCCGGCTGGTCAGTGCTGGCAGCAGTGCTGGCGAGGCCGCCCCGGGAGGCAGCCCGGGACAGGATCCGCTCCTGGCCATGGAGGCGATGATCGGCCAGGCCATGGATTTCATGGCGGAGTACCCGTCGTTTGCCCGGTTGTGGGTGAGTGAAAACTGGCGGATACCCAGTGAATGGCAGGACACGTTTGCGGTGCTGAGGGCCGAGTTGCTCGACATCATCGGTGCGGCCATCGGTCGGGTGGCTGCTGTGTATCCCGTGGATGAGTCCATCGCCCGCGGGAGCCTGGAGACGGCCATCTTCGGTGCCTGTTTTGTGGTGGGACTGGACCGCCAGACTTATCACCCTGACCGGACCCGTGACCAAAGTGTTGCAGCAATCATGACGATCATGCGCGGCTACGTGAGGCAGTAGCTTTCTCCTCGCAGATGATTGCCCCATGGGGAATAGCGGAAAAGTTGCCATCGGAGCTGCTCTGGCTGCCGTTGGGATGCTGGTGCTCACGGCTGTCACGCTCGAAGAGCCCGTGATGTTCACGTTCCTGGGCCTAGTGGCCGTGGCTTACGTCGCGGCGGTGACCGAGGTTTTCGCACGGCGGCGCTATCTTGCCGTGGTGGCCGCCGGTGCAGGCACCAGCATGTCCCTCGGTTTCTCCATCGCGTTCCTGAGAATGTGGGGCCTGGCGTTCAACCAGGATGCTGCCGCCCTGGGCACTGCGGTAACCAGCAAGGATTCGGATATCTACTTCTACCTCGCGGCCGCTTCCGCGATGGCCACGCTGGTGGTCCTGTTCCTGGGCGTCGTCTGGCCTGCCGGCAAGCGCCTCCGGCCCTCACGACAAAAATCCGCCAGCCGCCGGCCACCTTCTGCCGTCCGCAGACCCGCGGCCAGGACCGGCGCCAAGGGAGCCGGCACCCGGCAGCCCGCCAACTCCCAGCGCAGCAATCCCCAGGGTTCCCCCGCTCAGCGTTTTTCCGGCTCCCGCAACCCCGCTGCCCGGGCTCCCGCTGCGGCAGCAAAGCGGCCGGCGTCGTCGGCCTCCACGGCAGGCAGGACCACGTCAGCGTCCAAACCGGCCGCCAAGCCCGCGCCGAAACCCGGTTCCAAAACAGCTTCCCGTCGCTGAGCCCGCGCACCGGTCCGGGTGAGTACCGCCGTCGCCACTCCGCCGAGGAGGAGCCCCCCACCGGCCAGTTCGGCAGGCGCCGGCACCTCCCCCAGTGCCAGCCATGCAGCACTCATCCCCACCACAGGCACCAGCAGCGTGAACGGAACCACAGCCGACGACGGGTAGCTGGCCAGCAGGCGGTTCCAGATTCCATACCCCACCAGCGACGCGAACACGGCGGTATACAACGCGCTGAGGATGGTTGCGGGCTGCAGGTCACCGAGCGTTCCCAGGACCGCCGCGGGGCCGTCAATGATCAGCGAAAGTCCCGCCAGGGGCAGCGGCACCACGGCCCCGGACCAGACGACCAGCCCCAGCCCCGAGGCCGCCTTCGCCTTGCGGGCAATGATGTTGCCGGCGGCCCATGACAGCGCTGCCGCCAGCACGATGATCAGCGGAAGTATCAGAGCCACTGCGCTGCGCCCCACGGCCACCACGGCCAGTCCTGCGACGCCAAGCACGACGCCGGCAAGCTGACGGCCGCTGGGCCTCTCACCGAGGAACCCGGCGGCCAGCAGGACGGTGAGCAGCACCTGTGCCTGCAGCACCAGTGAAGCAAGACCTGCGGGCATGCCAAGCGCCATCGCGAGGTAGAGGAGCCCGAACTGCCCGGCACTCATGAAGAGCCCGACGCCGATGATCGCCTTCCAGCTGGCGTCCGGCTTCCTGATGAAGAAGATCCAGGGTAGGACCACCAGGACAAACCGCATGGCGACGAACAGCAGCGGCGGAACATTGCGGCCATCCGGATGCAGGCCGAAATCGATGGCGACGAAGTTCAGGCCCCACAGAACGGCGACCAAGGCTGCAAGGAGGGAATGGCGAATGCTCACAGTGCTACTTTCGCAGAGTACCCAATGAAGGACCAGCGTTGTATTCTGCACCTCATCATGTACGTTTGCTTCATGATCGACATTGGTTCCCTGCGCGCCCTCACGGCTATAGAGCAGCACGGTTCTGTCATAGCTGCATCGGAAATCATGGGCTTCAGTCCGTCCGCAGTCTCCCAGCAGGTGAAGAAGCTGGAGAAGCAGACAGGTTTTGCTGTCCTGGAGCGGCGCGGCCGGGGCGTGCTGCTGACTGAGCGCGGGCTGGCCCTGGCCGCCTACGGCCGCCGGATCCTAGCCGAGCTTGAGGAACTGCACTCAACGCTGCTGGCGGACCCGGCCAAGCCGAGCGGGCGCCTGAAGGTGGTTGCCTTTTCCACGGCATGCCGCGGGCTGGTGGGGCCGATGCTCGGAAGGCTGGCCTCTTCCGAAACCGAGCTGGAGGTCAGCGTGCTGGCCGAGGATCCGCGTGAAGCTGTGGCGCGTGTTGCCAACGGCGAAGCTGACCTGGGTGTGGTGCATAACTGGAATTCGGTTCCCCTGGTGATCCCGGAGCACATGAGCCTGGAGTGGCTGTGCGAGGACATTGCGGACCTGCTGGTGCATCGCAGCCATCCGCTGGCCGGGCAGGCCGCGGTGGAACCGGCAGACCTGCTGGACGAGCGCTGGGTCAGTACACCGCATGGGGCCATCTGCAACGAAGCCTTGCTGCGGATCTTCGCAGACCTGGGCCGGGTGCCGGACATCAGGGTCTACGATCCGGACTTCGCCACCCACATCGCGCTGGTGGACCAGGCTGCAGTCGTGGCACTGGTCCCCCGCCTCGGCAGGCCAGGCCTTCCGCCGGACGTGGTTTCCGTGCCTGTGGTCAACCCGATGCAGGTGCGCCATGTGGGGATCGTGCACCGCAGGACCATGACGGCGAGCCCGGGGATCCGCCACGTCGCGGGTCTGCTGCGGGAGATCGCCGGCTCACCCAATCAATGACAGTAGACGCCAGTCCCGCTCACGTGCAGCTAGTGCCCGCGCGGAACCTTGAATCTGGTGAGCCTGGCGTCCTGGCCGTCCAATTCAGACCACGATTTTTCCGTTTCGAGGACTGTGAGCGCGCTGGTGGGATACCTGGTGGCAGCATCCATATAGGCGTCATGGTCGGAGTCGCGCGAGGCCAGGTGCATGGCGAGATCCTGCACTCCTGGCATGTGCGCGATCAGCATCAGCGTGGTGACAGTGTCCGGGACATGGTTGACCACCGTGAGCATGCGCAGGGCTGAGGCGGCATACAGGCCGTCCTCAAGTTTCGGCGTCGGGGCCTTGTCACCGAGTTCCGAGCACACCCACGTGCACGTCTGCCGCGTCCGGAGCGCGCTCGAACACAGGATGAAGTCGGGAACGATGTTGTGTTTGACCAGCCATTTCCCGGCCAGAGGCGCTTCCCGGTGGCCGCGTTCCTCCAGTGGCCGCTCATGATCCTCGATGCCGCCGGGCCAGTCCGCCTTGGCATGGCGCATGATCACCAGGCGTTTGATGTGGTGGTCGCTCATGCCCCCAAGCCTAATGCCGCCGTCGAGCCTGCCCGCGCGTCACGCAGAGCACGCTTACGGCTGGACGCAGAGGCAGGGACCCGCGAAATGACCGGCCAGGGTCAGCACGGGCATGCCAAAAGGCTGCCCGGAGTGACACCCGACGCACTCCCATCAGCCGCGGAGACACATGCTCACGGCTCCGACGCGGAAAAGCGGCATTTCGCGTAGTGCCGCATCGCCGACTGAGGAACGAAGGAGGTGTCTAAGGCACGGCGAAATGCCGCTTTTCCGCGTTGCTAAGAGCTAGATCGAGTATTCCGGAGCGGCCCAGACCACAACTTCGGGGTGCTCGTAGAACCGGTATCCCTGGCCGCGCACGGTACGAACGGTGTTGGCGAGGCGGCCAAGCTTGGAGCGGAGGCGGCGGATGTGGACGTCGATGGTGCGCTCGTTGGGGACCTCTTCGGCATTGCGCCACAGTCCCTCGAGCAGCTCGT
Source organism: Arthrobacter pascens (assembly GCF_030816475.1). Lineage (NCBI taxonomy): Bacteria > Bacillati > Actinomycetota > Actinomycetes > Micrococcales > Micrococcaceae > Arthrobacter > Arthrobacter pascens. The sequence goes on from NZ_JAUSXF010000001.1 coordinate 3,669,537, forward strand.
CGCGACCCACGGTGCGGGTGCCGTTCTCCACGAGGTAGTTCAGGAGTTCGAACTCCTTGAACGTCAGGTTCAGGGATTCGCCATCAAGGTGCACTTCACGCCGGGCGAGGTCGATCAGGACGCCTGACGGACGCGGGTCTTGAGCCTGCTGCAGCCGGGAGGCTTCGGTGCGCTGCCGTGCGTTCACGGTGGGGTCACCGAAAGTGGAACGGACGACGTCGAGAGCGGAACCGGGAGTGCCGGCGGGCGCCACCGCGACTGCGGCATAGCTCTCCGCCCCGGTGACCAGGGACTGGGCGTAGGCGCGGATTTCCTGGGCGAGCTTGGCGATGGAGGTTCCGGCGGCCGCGGCCGTCTCCTCGTCGATGCCCATGTACAGCACGAAGCCCCTGGCTACGTTGTCATTGGCCACCGGGCGAACAGCGTTGGGCCCTGCCACTACCGGAGTGGGAGCCGTCAGGGGTGAGACTTCTGCCGGCTGGACTGCCCGGAGCTGCCCGTAGGAGTTGGGGTTGTAGCCCTGCGGCGTGTAGCCCGGGGCAGGGAAGCTGGTGCCGGGGGCTGCCGGGGCGAACGCCGGGCGAGCACCAAAGCCTTGGCGGAGACCCGACGGCTGGCCGGACTTGTTGGCGTTACGGACAGAGATGTGGACGTATCCGGATGCAACTGACATGAATGCTTACCTCAATGTGAATGGCCGTCATCGCGGCTCGAATGCTGGTGTTCCCCGCAATGAGACCTGGGGAGGGCGCCCGACACTGGGCTGGGGGGCGAATGCCTAAGAACTTCCTGGGGTATGAAGGTCAGGCGTGCATTCGACAACAGCGCATGTCGGCAGCAGCGGGTGTGCTGGGCCAATATTCTGCGGCTGCAGGTGCTGTTGAGTACTTGTTCACAGTAAGAAGTGTGCAACGTAACAATGCGAACTTGCAAGTAACAATGGACGAGGCGGTCCGCATCGTGAGACGAAATCTCTGAATGTGTTCTAGATCACGATTCTGCGGACCCAGATAATATAACAGTTGTTTTCCAGAACGACCGGTTGAAAACAGGGTTTAGGCGAATATTATTCGACAAGAGGACGCCATTTCCGGGTTCAATTCATGGAGCGTTCGATTGCCGGAATTCGCCGCCTATATTCGAGCTGTGTCCAGCCGTGCCGCGATCTGGACAAAAATAATTCCCCTTCGACCTCAGTCTGCAGGCCCCGCGGGCGGGGCTGAGGATCATCTGGCCTGCTGCGCTGCCCTTGGAACGGGCTTGAGAACGCGGCGCCGCACCTTTCCAGCTGGCTAGGCTGGGATTCACAGCTTGCGCACAGGAAGCCCAAAGCGGGGGCTAACCCTCAGATCGGAGAGTTGTCCCATGGCCACTTCGCACTCCATGACCAATAACCTTCCGCAACTCGCCCACCCGGACGGCTCCCCCATCCGCGCCCTGGTGGTGGACGACGAGCCCAGCCTTTCAGAACTCATGAGCATGGGCCTGCGCATGGCTGGCTGGTCTGTGGCCGTAGCGGCCGACGGCCCCGAGGCCGTGAAACTCGCCAAGGATTTCCGCCCGGACGTCCTGGTATTGGATGTGATGCTGCCGGGGTTCGACGGCGTTGAGCTGCTCAGCAGGATCCGTGCCTTTGCGCCGGAGGTCCCTGCGCTCTTCCTGACCGCCAAGGACGCCGTTCAGGACCGAATCGTGGGCCTGGCGGCCGGCGGCGATGACTACGTGACCAAGCCGTTCAGCATGGAAGAGGTCCTGCTCCGGCTGCACCGGCTGGTGCAGCGGTCTGGCGTAGCCGCAATGGATACCGCCGAATTGGTGGTGGGAGACCTGGTCCTCAACGTTGACACCCGCGAGGTGACCCGGGCCGGCCATGAACTCCAGCTGACGGCCACCCAGTTCGAGCTGCTCCGGTACCTCATGGAGAATCCCAGGCGCGTCATCAGCAAGGCGCAGATCCTGGACCGCGTCTGGGACTATGACTTCGGCGGGCAGGCAAACATCGTGGAGCTCTACATCTCCTACCTGCGCAAAAAGGTGGACGCCGTGCACCCTCCCATGATCCACACCGTGCGGGGTGCCGGGTACGTTATCAAGCCGGCGGAATAGCCGTGCCTCTGATCTCCGAGCCGGCCGGCACACGCGGCCGCAGCTGGCTCAAGCCAGCCACCTGGCACCTGCGCACCCGCCTTGTCCTGGTGGCCATGGCCCTGCTCGTGAGCATCTGCGGCGCGGTGGGGCTGTTCAGCTTCGCGTCCATGGACGCCTTCCTCACCCGCCAGCTGGACGACCAGCTAAGCCAGGCCGCCCACCTGTCCAACGATCCCGGCCGACCGTCCATGGGCGGGTTCAACAACGGAAGAGACCCTCTGGACGCCCGCGGGCAGAGCGTCGGGACTTTGAACGCCCGCATCCTGAACGGGCAGGTCAACAGCGCCGGGTTCCTGGCCTCCGACACCACTCGTTCTGCCCTCTCTGCCGAGGACAAGCAGGCCCTGCTGGCCCTGGCGGCGAACGCGCAGCCCGTTGACCGGACCCTCTCAAACGGCGACTACCGGCTGATAGCAGGCAAGACCGGCAATGGCGACGTCCTGGTCACCGGCCTTCCGCTTGCCGCTAAGGAGAGCACGCTGGCTTCCCTTGTGTGGACGTTCGTGTTTGTCTCGCTGGGAGGGCTCGTCCTGATCGGGCTGGCGGGGACGGTACTGATCCGGCGCACGATGAAACCGCTGGAGCAGCTCTCCGAGGTTGCCACCCGCGTCTCCCGGCTTCCGTTGGATGCGGGCGAGGTGGCACTCGCGGTGCGAGTCCCGGCGTCGAACTCCAATCCCGGAACCGAAGTAGGCAGCGTGGGCCACGCGCTCAATCTCATGCTGGACAACGTGGCCAATGCACTGGAGGCCAGGCAGAAGAGCGAGACCAAGGTCCGCCAGTTTGTGGCCGACGCGTCGCATGAGCTGCGAACGCCGCTGACGGCCATCCGCGGCTACACGGAACTGATGCGGATGACCGAGAATTTCACGGCGGACGGCCGGAAGTCCCTGGCCCGGGTCCAGAGCCAGTCCGAGCGTATGACCACGCTGGTGGAGGATCTGCTCCTGCTCGCCCGGCTTGACGAAGGTCAGCCGCTGAAGCTCAGCGAGGTGGATCTCACGCAGTTGGTCATCGAGACCGTTAGCGATGAGAAAGTGATAGCCCCGGACCACCACTGGCATCTCGAGCTTCCGGATGAGCCGGTGGCGGTCAGCGGTGATCCGGCCCGGCTGCGCCAGGTGATGGTGAACCTCCTCTCCAACGCACGCAAGCACACTGTGCCCGGGACCACGGTGGTCACCGGCGTAGCGAAGTCCCGTGACGGCAGTGCAGTGGTGACAGTAACGGACGACGGCGGCGGCATCCCCGCAGAGTTCGTGGACCATGTTTTCTCGAGGTTCGCCCGCGCAGACGCGTCCCGCGCGGGCAAGGCACCCGCATCCGGTCCTGCCGCTTCGGAAGGGACCAGCGGCCTTGGCCTGGCCATTGTCCAGTCCATCGTCGAAGCCCACGGCGGCCGCGTCGAGGTGAGGTCTAAGCCCGGCCGAACACAGTTCACCCTGCACCTCCCCATGAAGGCCTGATAACGCAAGGCAACACGCCGCCGTCGTGATCTCCGTTACCGAAATGTGACTTAAGGGGCAGACTCCTGTACCGTCGTGGGGGTGCGGTTCCCGTTCGGGCCGTACATCCGGATGACGCCAAACTCTGCCGCTTACCGGATCCTTCTTGACCAGGCAGAGGCGGGGGACCCACCGTCCCGGGCTATTAGTGCCCTTGGGGTTAAGCCAGCACGTGAATTTCCGTGTGGCCGGATGCCCTCATCCGAACCCGACAGCTAACTCCGCAGGTGTGAGAGGCGATTCTTCATGTCTGAATTCAAGGTAGAACCACGCCCGCAGCGCGGGTCAACGTCCCACGGCCGCCATAAACTCTCTCCCACGGAGGCGGCACTTCAACTGTCAGAATCCGGGTCCTCCACGTCCGGATCCCCCCTATCCGGATCCGCACTGTCCAAGCTGTCCCGGCTGGTCAAGATTCCCTCTTTGGGCAAACGTGCCGCGGTGATCGCCACCTCATGTGCCCTCCTCGTGGGAGTGGCCGCGGCAGGCCAGGCAACGGACTCGATCGCCAGGGCGGGTGCCACCAACCCTCATTCGGCGGACGCCCAGGCTGGTGCACAGTCAAACCTCAGCCTCGAAAAGAGCGAGATCCAGGCTCCGGCCTCCCCGTCGCCGGCGCCGGCGGAAGTAAGCGTTGCGCCCCAGGCAGCAGAACCGGCACCCGCTCCAGTGCAGGCGCCGGCCCCTGCCCCCGAGCCAGCCCCTGCCCCTGCCCCGGCTCCTGCGCCAGTTGTTGCGGTCAACGATCCGGCCGGCGCCCAGGCCTACGCTGCCAGCCAACTGGCATCCTATGGTTGGGGCCCCGACCAGATGCAGTGCCTGAAGACACTGTGGACCAAGGAGTCGGACTGGACCACCACCGCCACCAATGCGAGCAGCGGCGCCTACGGCATCGTCCAGTCGCTGCCAGCAGAGAAGATGGCAAGCGCCGGGGCGGACTACCTCACCAACTACCGCACCCAGATCAACTGGGGCTTGAACTACATCAAGCAGAGTTACCAGTCACCGTGCGGTGCCTGGAACTTCCACCTCTCGCACAACTGGTACTAAGCCCGGCTTGACGTCCCGCTGAGCCCGGTCCTTCTGTCGATAGACAGGGCCGGGCTGCATACTTGGACCATGAAATTCACCACCACCATCCTTGGCAGCGGCAACAAGGCCGGCATTGAAGTTCCGGAGGAGATCATTTCGGCGCTGGATGCAGGCAAGCGGCCGGCGGTGGTTGTGACGATCAACGGCAAAAGCTATCGGAGCAGCATCGCCGTCATGGGCGGACAGAGCCTGATCGGGGTCAGTGCTGTCAACAGGGAATTCGTGGGTGTTGCTGCCGGGGACACGGTGGAGGTGGACCTGGAACTCGACACCCAGCCGCGCATCGTCGAAGTTCCTGACGATCTCGCTGCTGCCATCGCCGCGGAACCGGAGGCCCAGGCCTTCTACGGAACCCTGAACTACAGTGCCCAGCGGCGGTATGTCGAGCCCGTCGGCGATGCAAAAACCGAAGAAACCAGGGCCCGGCGGATCGCCAAAGTAGTGGCAGATCTCAAAGCAGGAAAGAAATAACCCTGCGTCCCGCAGCGTCCGTGTCCAGTGTGGCTGAGACCGAACTGTAATCGGCGATATGCAGCACTCCGTCGGGAAGGGGGCCCGTGTTCGGGCCCACCGCCACCGTTCGGATTCCGGCGGCAAGGCCTGCGGTGATCCCGGCCGGGGCGTCTTCGAACACCAGCGCCTCCGCCGGCGCAACGCCCAGCAGCGTGGCCGCCCGGAGATATCCTTCGGGGTGGGGCTTGCCATAGGTGATGAGGTCAGCGGTAACAGCGGTGGCGGGCATGGCCAGGCCGGCAGCCTCCATGCGGATATCGGCCAGGATCCTGTCGGCTGATGTCACCAGGGCAACGGCATCCGCTGGAAGAATGCGCAGCAGTTCCGCAGCGCCGGGAAGCGCCACGATGCCATGCGTCCGAACCCTTTCCATGGCCCCGAGTTCGTCCGTCAGCGCGGCGACGTCGGCTCCGTCGGGAGCAAAACGCCGTACCGTATCACCCGCCCGGACACCATGGGAGGTGCGGAGGATCTCGGCAAAATCCAGTCCATAGCGCCCGGCGAACTCGCTCCACACCTGTTCCACCACAGCCGTGGAATCTACCAGCGTCCCGTCCATGTCAAACAGGACGGCGCGGCAGGTGAGGGTTCGGGTGGTGGCCGACGCGGGGATGCTCATGGTCCCATCCTGCCCTACAGCGGCCTGTGGCCAAGGATGTTTACAGCCGGGCCAGATTGTTTACGGGCGGGCCCTGGTCTATACGTCCCGCCTCGGGGAAGCCGGCTACTACGCCGACGGCGCAGCCTGTTCGCGCCACGGTATGTACTGCACCGCCCACTTGTTGCCATCAGGATCCGCGAAGTACACGAAATGCCCCCACGCCTGGACGTCAACCTCGCTCACGTCCACGCCGTTGCCCTTGAGGTGATCGTGGGCTGCCTGGATGTCGCTGACCACCATCTGCAGGCTTGGTGCGGTGCCGGGAGGCGCGTCGTTAATGCCTTCGCCGATGCAGATGGAGCAGGCGGAGCCCGGCGGGGTGAGCTGGACAAAGCGGATGGAGTCGGTGGGCCGCTCGTCGTAGTCGGCGATGAACCCCACCTTGTTGACGTAAAAGTCCTTGGCACGGTCCACGTCGGATACGGGGACAAAAACAAGTTCAAGTTTCCAGTCCATCCGCACAGGCTAACGGCGTGGTGACGGATCCGGAAGACTTGAAATCCGGGCAGGTTTTGTGCGAACGGGACAGTGGTCAGCCGGCTATGCCGTAGAGGCGGTCTCCGGCGTCGCCCAGTCCCGGGACGATGTAGGACTTCTCGTTGAGTTTCTCGTCAATGGAAGCCAGCACGATAGTGACATTCGCGCCGGAAAGTTCCTCCTCCAGCTTGGCCAGGCCTTCCGGCGCGGCCAAGAGGCAGATGCAGGTCACATCCGAGGCGCCCCGTTTGAAGAGGAACTTGATAGCTTCGCGCAAGGTGCCGCCGGTAGCGAGCATGGGGTCCAGGACAAAGATCTGGCGGTCCGTGAGGTTCTCAGGCAGGCGCTCGGCATAGGTGATGATGTCCAGGGTTTCCTCATCCCGGGCCATGCCCAGGAACCCCACCTCGGCGGTGGGGACCAACTTGGTCATGCCTTCGAGCATGCCAAGCCCTGCTCGAAGGATGGGGACCACCAGCGGCGTCGGCTTGGTGAACGCCGTGCCCACGGTGCTGCTGACCGGCGTCTCGATGGTTACGGGCTGGGTGCGGACGTCGCGTGTGGCCTCGTAGGCGAGGAGCGTTACGAGCTCTTCCGTCAGCTGCCGGAAGACCGGCGACGGGGTGTTCTTGTCCCGCAGGACAGTGAGTTTATGGGCGACCAGCGGGTGGTCCACAACGAGAGTGCGCATGGGCTCAAAACTATCACCCGGCGCCCCCCTTCTCGGGCCCGGTAATACCGTCATTCTGTACCACATCACGCACAATCGGCCGGTCGAAGCTCGGAGCGGGCCCTCGGTGTTCGCGTCGCCTGACAATGTGAAAGAGCCGGTGTGCCAGAATCACGATGCACATCCACGCCAGGCCCAGCAGCCAGGCGGCAATAACGTCCGTGAGCCAATGGTGTCCGAGGAAAACCCTGCTGAGCCCCATGGCGACAATAAAGAGCGCTCCGGCGGTGATCACGGACACCCGGACCAGGGTCCGGTGAAACTGGAGGCACGCCAGGTAGACCACCAGCCCGATCACCACCGTGGTGTTCAGTGTATGGCCGCTGGGAAAGGAGGGTGAGGTTTCGAACGGCGGCACGGCGTCTGCATAGTCCGGCCTGGTGCGGCCAACGAGCCTCTTGCTAAAAGTGGTTGCCGAGATCGAAAAGGCTGCGGCGCCCCCTACCAGGACGATGGGCCGCCAGGTCCTTCCGAGGAAGGTCAGCCAAGCGGTAAGGATGCTTGCGAGGATGGGCATACCGATACCGCCGCCGATATTCGTAAATCCCGTTGCTGCAGCATCCAGCTCCGGACTCCGCAGTTCTTCCGCGAACCTCAGCGCAGGTTTGTCCAGGTTGGCCAGGCCGGCGTCGTCCACCACGTTGTAGTACACCTCAGCCCCGAGCAGCGCCAGCACTACCACGATCACGCCGCCGACCAGGATGGTGATGGTTAGGGCAGCATACGGCTTGAACCACTCTCTGAGCCGTTCTGTGATGGTGTCCACGGCTGCCTCCTTGAGTCCGCGCTGTTCAAGGCTGAATATCCTTCGAAACTATCATTGAGCCATGATCCCGGCAGAAAAGAAATACGCTGAGTGGATGGGCCTTGCGCTGGACGAGGCCAGACGCGCCCTTGCCACAGACGACGTGCCCATCGGCGCCGTCGTGATAGGGCCCGACGGCGCCGTGCTGGGTTCCGGGCGGAACCAAAGGGAGGCCCTGGGAGACCCCACCGCCCATGCCGAAGTGGTGGCGATCCGTCAGGCGGCGGACCGGTTGCGTGGGCTCTCGGCCGAGGATGGCAGCCCCCACGACGGTTGGAGGCTTGCCGAGTGCACCCTTGTGGTGACACTGGAGCCCTGCGCCATGTGCGCGGGTGCTGTGGTGCTGGCACGCATTCCCCGGGTGGTCTTCGGCGCCTGGGACGAGAAGGCCGGGGCCGCCGGTTCGGTCTTTGACGTGCTCCGGGAGCGCCGCCTCAACCATTGGGTGGAGGTCTATGCGGGCGTCCGCGAAGCGGAATGCGGGGCGTTGCTCAGGGAGTTCTTCGCCGGACACCGGACACAGCCGTAGCGGCTCCTAGCCGGCAGCGTCCAGCGCATCGATCCGGTCCTTCCGGGACGCTGGCGAGTCCAGGCTGAAGGAGCGGAAATCACCGAGCTCGGCGCGGATCCAGGCTTCAACCTCGGCGATCCGCTGACCGGTAGCGGCAGTGACACCGTCAAAGAGCCAGTGGGCGATGCGTTCTTTCGCCGGATCGTATTGCCAGAGTCCGATGATTCGGCCGCGGTCCAGGATGGGGTGGTCAGGGAGGTCGGCCTGAAGCGCCAGGGTCGAATCCAGCACCTTCCTGCCCTTGTCCCGCTCGTCGAACAAGTCCGCCGAATTCCGCCGCAGCAAGACCATCGAATCAGTGCCGGCAAGCAACTGGATCTGTTCCTCATCCGGCGCCTCAAAGGCGGCAAGCCGGGCGACGTCGTCGGGCAGCATCCACAGCACCTCGCCCGCTCCGGTGCGCACCTCCACGGCGCCGACGGCAGCGATTGCGGCCTTGCTGGCCGCCACAGTGAAGCCGGTGAACCATTGCGACTGCTTGAAAGTAGCGCCGCCGGTCCAGCCGAGGTAACGCTCCATGAGGAGGCTGCGGGCGGAGGCATCGTCCATGGTTACTGCCGGCAGTCCCCACAGTGTGTAGGCGTAGCGCTGCTGGTCCAGCCTGCCGTTGACAGGCACGCGGCGGATCCGGCCGTCCGCTTGCAGGAGTCCCAGTGCGGTGGGCAGCGTGGTGGCGGCGCCCTTCTTCTTTCCCTCCTCGCCGAGGTTCCGCACCGAATCGCCCAGCTCGTCCTTGAGCTGCCTGGGGTCAAGCGGGCCGCCCGCTTCGGCCAGTGTGTGCAGGATCTGCTCCTCCAGCAGCGTTATCTCGCCACGTTCCACGCCCATCCTGGCCAGCACACGGAACGGCGCCACCGCCGCGTCCCGGCCGACCTGAAGGGCCCAGGCGAAATCGTTGTGGCCCAGGACGTACGTGCAGCCCCGGGCGGCGGGGAGTTCATGGATCTTCAAGGACAGGACATCGTCATCTGCCTGCGCGCGGCTGATCCCTGCTCGCGCAAACAGGGTGAGGTATGGGTTGGCTCCCCCGACCGAGCGGGCCCAGCCGGCCATGCTGAAGACCTCCGCAGAATCCGCACCCTTGAGGCTGCCGTCCAGTCCCTGCCTATGCCAGGCCCACGCCCGCAGCAGGGCGGGCGTGAGCTGTTCAGGCTCGGGCAGGTCGAATCCGGTGGCGGCCGGCGCTTGCGTAGTCATGGCCTCATTGTCCATCAGCGGCAATGGCAGTGGTATCCGCTCCCGACGCCGGTTTCCCGGTCCCGTGGCCTCCCATGATCTCCAGCACCGTTCGTGCCGTGGCATCCCATCCGGGGAGCCGCACGCGTGCGGACATGGCCGCCTCGCGCCAGGCCAGCCTCAGCCGTGGTTCCTCCAGCCAGTGCCGGACCACCGCCGCCAGCGGTTCGGGGTTGTCTGAAAGGCCGACGACGGCGCCAGGCAGAGTATCGTCCGTCTCCCCTGGGTCCGTCTCGGTTGGGCGGGGGCTGGCCAACGTTAGTGCCTCCACGGTGCCGGTACCCTCCCGCACGAGGACCGGGACGCCGCGGGCGAGCGATTCGGTGACGACCATCCCGAAGGCCTCTTCCCGGGACACGAGCAGGCTCAGGTCGGCGCGGTCCCATGCGTTGTCCAGCGCCTCACCTCTCAGTTCGCCGGTCAGCTGCACCCTGTCTCCTAGCCCATGGGCGGTCACTGCGGCACGGACCTGGGCGGCATATTCCGGATCCGTTTCGTCTGACCCCACGAAGGCGGCCGTCCAGTCCAGGTCGTGAATCAGCGCCAGTGCCTCCACGCTCAGCAACTGGTCCTTGTTGGGCAGCAGCGCGGCCACCGCGATGATGTGCGGGGGGTCCGAGCCCTTGGCGACGGGTGCGGGGTCAGTGCCCGGCAGCGCAATGTGGCTGCCCGGCAGCCCGTGCAGTGACCTGATCGCAGCGGCGGTGGAACTGCTGGTGCTGATCACCCCGGCAGCGGCACACAAGGCCCGGGCCTCGCTCCCCGGATCGCCGGCGGACGGCATGTGGAGCAGGACCCAGACGGGCCTTCGAGCAGCCGCGGCATACTCGAGTTCGTCGGGGGCGCCCAAGGCGATCAAGCCGTCCACCAGAGTGACCGTTCCAGAGGTGGTTTCCGCCGAAGTCTCCCACGCCCCCAAAAGGCTCCCCAGCCGCCGTCGTTCCTTTGCGCTGGCGGCCGGCCATGAGCCCTCCACTGCCAGCACCTCAACCCGTGCACCCAACGCCTTCAGCCCTTGGGCGAGCCGCGCGTTGTAGGCGTTGCCACCTGAGTGGTGACGGATGTTGGCGGGAACCAGGAGGCGGAGGCTGAGCATATGTCAGCCTGCCAAGTCCAACGCGAACGTTGCCCAGGCGTCAGGATTCTCGCGCAGCGTGACGTCGACCCCGGCGAGCTCGCGGCCGTCGTCGTCGGCCTTAAGCTGAGCGGCCACGGATCGGGCGATGTATTCGGCGAGGGCTTCGGTGGTGGTGAGCTGGCCGTCAAAGTCAGGGTGCTCATCGAGGTTGCGGTAATTGAGCCCCGCAAGAACGTCGTCGATCAGCGACCCGGCCGCACCGATGTCCAGCACGATGGCGTCCCGGTTGAGCGCACGACGCCGAAACGTCACCTCCGCCACGAAGGTCGCCCCATGCAGTGACTGGGCAGGGCCGAAGGCCTCCCGCGGAAGGCTGTGCGCGATCATGAAATGGCGGCGGACGGTCAGGCTGAACATGGGCTACCTCTGGTCTTCGGGTTTCAGGGCTTCGGATTTCGGGTCTTCAGGTTTCTGGTCTTCGGGTGTCGCGTCTTCGGGTTCGGTGTCCGGGTACTCGATCACGTGGCAGAGGGCTTCGAGCGTGCCGTCGGTGAGCCGCTGAACTACTTCGGGCAGCTCTGCGAACGGCGACACCCCCGTAAGGAAGGCGTCGAAGACCGGGTCAGTCAGCAGCGACACGGCCAGGTCCAGGCGCTCCGCGTTGGTCCGCCGGTGGCGCCGGGCCCGCGACACTACGCCCACCTGGCTGGCACGGATGGAGAGCCGCCGGGCGTGGAAGTCCTCGCCCAATGGCAGGGTGACATTGTGGTTGGCATACCAGGACAACTCGATGATGTCGCCTTCGTCGCCGGCAAGCTGCAGACTGCGGGCCAATCCCTCCTGCGAAGCCGAGCAGTGGAACACGATGTCACAGTCGCCCAGCGCGTCATCCGGGCTTGCAAACGCCACGCCGAGGCGGTCCGCCAGGTGCTGGCGCTCCGGGTCCAGGTCCACCAGCTGCAGGCGGGCCAGCGGGAACGAGCGGAGGAGGGTGGCGACCATGCCCCCTACCAGACCGGCACCTACGACTGCGATCCGGTCCCCCAGTCGGGGGCCGGCCTCCCAGAGAGCGTTGACGGCTGTTTCCACTGTTCCGGTAAGCACCGCCCGGCGGGCAGGCACGCCGTCGGGAATCCTGGTTAGGGCATCCGTAGCGACGACGTAGCGGTCCTGGTGGGGGTTGAGGCAGAAGACCTTCTGGCCTGCCCAGCCCTCGGGCCCCTGCTCCACCACGCCCACTGAGAGGTAGCCGAATTTCACGGGTGAGGGGAAGGAGCCTTCCTGGTGTGGGGCGCGCATCTCCTGAGCGACCCTCGGGGGGACTGAACATGTGTGGACCACGATCTCCGTGCCCTTGCTGATACCCGAGTAGAGCGTCCGAACCAATGCCTCGCCCGGTCCCGGCGCGTGCAGCTCCTCGGATCGGAGCTCACCGTGCTCGGGGCCCGTGGTCCAATATGCGGTTGCCTGCGCTGCTTTACCTGATTTAGTCATCTTGCTTATGAATCTAGCCCGCTCCGGGTGGAGGGCAAAGCCTCACCACGAACTAACGCATTCGTCCCTGCTTGCGTCCCCGCATTCGGCTCCTCACCCCGCGCTACACGGGCGCTTCGCCCGGCATTCCGGAGCCTTCACTGCAGCGGCTCCAGCCCCCACGAGTACAACCCCTCTGTGAGCCAGGAGCGCAGGACCGTACGGGCGCGACGTTCACTCAACGGGCATGCTGTGATGGCCCTTGACACCGCTCGGAGTACTAGGTGTTATGGAGCTCCGCCAGTCCGGGAGGGGAACATTGGGCAGCTCTGGATCTTTGCGTGGCTCGGGATCCTCGCGCAGATTGGTGTTGAGCTCGTCTAGGTTGTGGATTTCGTGCCTGGCGTTGTTGGGCCAGTGAGGTGGTTCCCAGTTTTGTTGTTCGCTTTGGTAGTGGCGTCCGGTAGGTGAGGTCCAGCCCGGTGGTTTGTCTTTGGTGGCCTGGGTTGGTTTCCAGGCAGTGCTGTGTTTCAACCTGTGGTGTTTGCGGCAGGGTTGGCCGAGGTTGGTGATGCCGGTGGTTCCGCCTTTGTGCCAGGCGAGGAGGTGGTCTGCTTCGTTGTCCAGGGAGTGGTTGTTGCAGCCGGGGAAGGGGCATTTTCCGTCCCGAAGCCTTAGCCATTGCCGCATGGCTGTGGGGATGCGGTAGCTGGTGCGGCCGATTTCCAGGGGTGCGCCGTCGCGGGGGTCGGTCAGGACACGGTGGAAGGAGTCTGCGCCGTCGGCGACGAGCCTGCGGGCCATGGAGGCAGGGATCGGGCCGTAGCCGTCCAGGATGGCGGGTTCATCGGTGAGGCCCATCAGGGCGAACACCGGGACAGTGACCAGGACCTGGGCTTTGGGTGATGGCACCCCGCCGGAGATAGTAGTGCCGGCGTCCATAGCTCCGGTGGTGGCTGTCGTGGTGCCGGTGCCGGTAATTGTGGCCGTGTTGCCGGTGTCGGTGTCGGTGGTGGTGCCTTCGAGGAGCCAGGTGGCCATGGTGTCGGCGCGGAGTTGGGTGAGGGTCCTGTCCTCGTCCGGGCCTTGCATGGCGCGGGCTGCGGTGGTGGTCCGGTCCCAGATCCCGGCCGCGGTATCGGCGGGCAGGTAGGCGGAGAGCCAGGCCATGCCGTCCCGGTCCGGGACGTACTCGACCCGCCGGTCCAGAATGCTGCGGGTATGGCGGATCTCGATGCTGACGGGGTGGTGGCGCTCGCGCCAGGTCCTGGCTTTGGCCCGGAACCTTGAGGGGACCAGCTCCCCGGCCGGACAGCTCCACACAGACCCTGGTTTCTCAGGGTCCACGTTCAGCAGGTCGGGGGCCAGGAAATGTGACTCCAAAGCAGCGGCCCCGGCCGCGTCAAGGCCAGTGGTTTCATCGACCATCACCTGGGCGTGCTGCCACGAAATTGACCCGTCCTGCAGCGCGGCCAGCGTCCGCGGCAGGGTGGTCGTGAGCTCGCGGGACGCGGCAAGCAGGGCACCAGCGGCGCGTTCGCTCACGGTCAGCACGCACGCGACCTCCGCGACCAGGGCCATCTCCTGGGCCGTGTGCTCCTGCGGTGAAGCGGCCGGCAGCCCCATGGCCTGGGTTGCCTGCTCAAACCCCTTAGCCAACAAGACCTTCAGCCCGGCCAGCTGGGCTTCCGCCCGGGCAACCGCGCCCAGCCCGTCCAGGTAATCATCAGCCAGCTGCCGTAGCGGATCAGCATCAGATGACCTGGTCACCCATGGCTCTGCGTCCGCATCTCCGCCATCGAAAACGACAGCAAGCGCAGCGACAGAAGCCCAAATGGCCTCAAACGCCTCCACTGCCGCCCTGTTCTTCATACCCTCAGCATTTCAGGAGGGTATGACGGTAATGATGGAAGTGGCTGTGTTGCGGTGTGACTCTGGGTACGACTGACGCCCGAAGGGTTTGTCTTCTAAATGATCTGTCCGCCGCAGCACAGCTGCAGTAAAACGCGGCGGCCAGGTGGACATGACCTCATAGGAGCCTGTTCAGTGGAATCCCATTACCGTCTTTGTCTGCCCACCCGGCCGGCGTGCCCTTTATGTCCCACCGCACGCAACGGAAGGTAGGGCCAGTTTCATCATGGCAAACGAGCACCGGAAAGTCATCGTCGGGATCGACACCCACGCCGATACGCATCACGTCGCCGTCATCACCGAAACCGGCGTCCATGTCGCCGATAAGGAATTCCTGGCCGTTGGGTCCGGCTACCAAAAGATTATCGCGTTCATCACCGGCTTCGGACAGGTCCTCGCCGCCGGAGTCGAAGGCACCGGCAGCTACGGCGCCGAGCTCTCCCGTGTCCTGACCAAAGAGGGCATCGAGGTCTTGGAGGTCATGCGCCCAAACCGGCAGGGGCGCCGGCTGAAAGGGAAGTCGGATCCGTTGGATGCCTACCAGGCCGCCGAGTCCGCGTTGGCCGGCCGAGGCACCGCCACACCCAAAGCCCGGGACGGAGCCGTGGAAGCCCTGCGCGTCCTGCGGGCCGAGAGGTCCACGGCGATGCGGGCGCGGGTCGCGGTCATGAACCAGGTCCAGAGCTTCCTCGTCTCCGCCCCCGAGGCGCTGCGCGCCAAATACCGTGGCCTGACCAGCGCCGCGATGATGGCCGCGCTGGAGAAGACCCGCCCGGCAGGGGACATATCAGAACCTTTAAACGCCACCGCCACCGCGCTCAAACGCCTCGCGGTCCGCTACCGGGCACTGCATCAGGAATTGGCGCTGATCGATGCCGAACTCGACGCGATCCTCACCATCCACGCACCCATGCTCCGTGACCTGCACGGGGTTGGCACAGACGTGGCCAGCCAGCTGCTGGTCACCGTGGGAGACAACCCCGAACGGGTCGGGACCGAAGCGCAATTCGCGGCCCTCGTCGGCGTTGCACCGATCCCCGCATCCTCAGGAAAGACCAGCCGGCACCGGCTCAGCCGCGGCGGCGACCGGCAGGCCAACAAAGCCGTCCACCACGTCGCTCTGGTCCGGATGATGAGCGACACCCGCACGAAAACATATGTCGTCAGACGGCGGGGCGAAGGCAAAAGCACCAAGGAAATCATGCGCTGCCTCAAACGCTACATCGCCCGTGAAATCTATAACCAGCTCCTCCATCCGCAACCGGCACCGGACGCAGGAGCCCTCCGGGCACTGCGCAAAACCAAGAACATCACCCTCCAGGCCGCAGCGGACAACCTCCACGTCTGGCCCTCCGCACTGTCCCGGCTCGAACGGGGGCACACCCGCGACGACCTCTTCCACCAACGCTACGAACACTGGCTCAACGAACATTGACAGCTATAGGAGCATCAGTAACGGCCCAGCAGATGGCCTATGTGGAAATCCCGGCTCATATGAAAATGGATTCTGTCTTGGGGCACCGGCAGTTGCCAGGAGGGTAGCCCGCAGTTTGGGGATGGGCGCTCCGCTCCGGTACCCTAGTCAGGTTGGTGACGTGTCCGAGCGGCCGAAGGTGCAACACTCGAAATGTTGTTTGGTGTCAAAGCCAACGTGGGTTCAAATCCCACCGTCACCGCCAAGCAGCAAGACCCCTGCTTCCCTTATAGACAAGGGCAGTGGGGGTTTTGCGTTGCCGCGAACGGTCACGCCATAACGCAGCGGTAACAAAGATTTCTGCAAGCGCTCTGCGTCGGCAGGCGCCGGAGAGCAAAGCGCAGCTTGCGGTCGATTCGCTGAGCCGGGCTCCGGAGCATTTTGCCAGCGGTAGGACCTCAGTGAGAATGACAGCCGCCCCATCACCGAGCTCATAGTGCATGGCGCGCAACTCTTCAGTGCTGATCCGCCCCCGGATAAGGCCCGACACATTAAGCTCGTCGGCTGCCTGCTCGACCGTGACCGAAGCGGCGCTGCGGGGTCTCGTCAGTCACGGCAACATCCCATGGGTGTGGACCGAGCCGAGTCGGTAACATCCCTTGCCAGCGACCTTGCTTCACGATCGGATGTTTACTGAGGGCGAGCAGCTAGCCACGATGCCGACGGCCAGCTGGCGGAGCAGGTTTGTAGAGGTTCACGAACCCGGATTTATCCGAGGCGCTCGAACACCATCGTTGCCTGAATACGGTCACCGCCGCCAATCATTCCCTTGCTTCCGCTGCTCGCGGTAGTGATGGTGTGGAGTCGGTAGCCCTTCGCGGCCTGATCGTTGATGGCCTTCTCCAGGGAGGTCAGGTTGCCTGAACCTGTTCCCCACAGTTTCTCTTTGAGGATCACCTGTAGGACGACGTACTGCATGACGCTGCTCCCTTACGTTGCTGGTCAACTGGCAGCAATGCTACGCGATGGCTCGGGACGCGGTTCGGGCTCCTCGGGCGTGAGCGGAGGTGTGAATCGCAGCGATCCTGTCACGTACGGGCATCAAGGGGCAACATTTGCATCGCGAGAATGCCGCCATTTATCACTGCGATTCACAGGGCGTTTTCGACTTCTGCGTTGGTGGGGTTGTGCGTAGCAGGTGCCCTGCGAGCATGAAGCCAGAGACTTTCTGGAGCAGGTGTCAGCTGTCCGACATGTCGACGGGCTGGAACGGGACTCTGCGGGCAGCGGACCGGCCATCCACGCGGCGAACGCGTTGTGTGGAATCTTCACGCTCATCGCCTGGTCAAAGAGGCGCAGCACCGGCTCGGGAAAAGCGCGCCTTTAGCTGGAAGCCGGGCAGAGCGTCTGCGCCCCGATGAAATCCCGGGTTCCCCTGCACATGGCCTCGTCACGGACTTTGAACTGGAAGGAAATCCGCGTGCCGGTGAATGATTCGCCAGGCGCCGTCTTCGCGGCGGTAGATGTGGGTTGTGCGCATCGTGTAGTCAGCCGGGACGCCGTCAACAACGGCGTGGCTGTGCTCGAACCCGACCGTGTAGGCGAGGCTTCCGCTGGTACCGGCCGCGATGACCTCGAACTCGAACCCGGTTGCACCCGCAAACCGGAAGGCTTCCTTGCGGAACTTGGGCTCGAGATCCGTCCAGCCTGCTCCGGAGATGTGCGAACCAAACAGCGTGGTGGGGTCGTTGTGCGACCACAAAGCGATGCGGGGTGTCACGTCGCCCTTGTGCAGCGCCACGGTCATGTCCCGCTGCTTCGGCAGGATCTCGGCCAGGAAGGCCTCGGTTTCCTTTCCCATGACCGGCGGCTCACCCGTCATGACGGGCCAGTGCGGCCTGGCAACGGGACGCCGGCCTCCCCCGGCGGGAAATCCGCGTGACGATGCACGATCCGCCAGGCGCCGTCTTCACGGCGGTAGACGTGAGTCACCCGCAAGCTGTATTTCCGGGGAGTGCCTTCGACGGTGGTGGCGCTGTGCTCGTAGCCGACGGTGTAGGCGAGGTCCCCGTTTACACCGGCCGCGATGATCTCAAGATCGAACGAATCCGAGTGCGAGAACCACGAGGCGACGTTGTGGAACATGGGCTCAAGCTCTGCCCGGCCGCTGCCGCTCAGGCTCGCACCGAAGAGCGTTAGCGGATCGTTTTGCGACCAGAGAGCGAGGCGGGGGCCGGCGTCGCCGTCGTGGATTGCGGCGTCCGCGGCCTGCTGTTGGGGAACCATTTCGGCCAGGAAAGCTTCTGTCTCAGTAGACATGACCAACTCCATTACAGTGAGACTGTTTTGAATACTGTTATAATGCATCCAATGGGCGCGAAAATCAAGAGGCAGTACGACTCCACCCGCCGCCAGGAGCAGGCTGCTGAGACACGGCGAAGCATCATCGTGGCGGCGAACGAGCTGTTTGTCTCGCAGGGCTACGGGCAGACCACGGTCAAGCAGGTGGCCGAGCGGGCGGGCGTCGCCGTCGAAACTGTGTACGCGGCGTTCCGCACGAAAGCCTCGCTGCTCAGGCACGTTTGGTATGTCGATTTCCGCGGCGACGAGGCGGACGTGGCCCTATACGACAGGGCGGAGATGCAGGCCATCCTGGCCGAACCGGACCTGCCGGCCAGGATAAGGCGCCACGCCGCATTCGTGACCGCGAGCAATCGGCGGATCGCCCCTCTCCTGGGGGCCCTCACGGGAGCCGCCGCGAGCGAGCCCGACGCCGCCGCCATGCTCACCGAATGGGCCGACCGCCGCTTGGATGTGGCGACGCGTTACGCGCACGCTGCGGCCGCCACCGGGCAGCTTGGCGTCACGGAGGAGGAATGCCGCGATGTGCTGTTCGCGACCATGGACGGCACGCTCTGGACCCGGTTAGTGGGGCAGCGCGGCTGGAGCGATGAAAGGTTCTCGGAATGGCTTGCCGCGATGTGGATCAGCATGCTCGTCCGGCACTAACCCAGATCAGAGGAGGATTATCGCCAGATTTGCGGTAACCTCCGCCTGACGGACTACGAGATGACGTGCTCCCAAGACGTGCCGGCCGGGTCAGAGTTTGTCAGTCTTGTCATCACCCTTATGGCCGGCGCCGCGCAGGTTCTCCTGCACCTTGCCAAACAGATCCTTGATGGTGGATTCGGTATTGGTGAGCATATCCGGCTGGAGGTACACGTGCTGGCTGCCGGGAAGGCTGTAGCTGGACTGCAGGCCTCCCGTACCGTCCACCCCTTCCAGGGCAATGGTCACGCCGCCCTCTTTACGTGCAACGGCGGCAATCTTCCCGAACACCAAGGTGAATTCGTCCGGCTCGAAACTCACCGTCTGTCCGATATGGGTCCTGTTGAGTTCGCTGGCCAGCGTCGCTTTCTCATTGCCTGTCCCCGTGTAGTTCATGGCGTTCTCCCTGGTGTAATTGGCGAATTATGCGAGCAGTCTAACGCCGCCGGTAGACCCGGTATATAGCCCCGGCAGCCTGCGCAAGGCCCCGTCTCACAGGCGGGCATGTCCTCCACTGGGTATGCCGGAGAAGCGGCCGGCCACTACTGCTCCGGCCCTGAAACGGACTAACTTGGGACGAAGGCCCGGTCCTGCGAGACTGGACCGGAACGCAGCCGTAACGGTAAAGGAGCCTCACAATGGCGCAAGAGCAGCGCACCTCAGTCCGCCCCAACCGGATCACCGAACTCTTCGGCATTGAAGTCCCCGTTGTTCTTGGCCCGTTCGGCGGCGTGTCCTCCGTCCCGCTGACGGCCGCGGTCAGCGACGGCGGCGGGCTGGGCTCCTTCGGCCTCTACGGCTATACCGCCGAGGCCATCCACAAGACGGCCGGGCAACTCAGGGAAGCCACGGCCAGACCGTTCGCACTGAACCTCTGGGTGCCGGACGGCAGCGAAAATACCCGGCTCGCTCAGGCGGACTTCGACCGCTACGTGGGCGTCCTCCGGCCCTACTTTGATGAACTGGGCCTCCCCCTCCCGGAGATGCCCGACCGCTATCTCCCGGACTTCGGCGAACAGGTGGCGGCGACGCTGGAGGCGGGTCCCGCCGTCGTCAGTTTCGTTTTTGGCGTTCCCGCTCCTGAAATCATCGAGGAGGCGCACCGGCGCGGGATAGTGGTTGCAGCAACCGCCACCACGGCGGCGGAAGCGGCGGCCCTGGAAGCCGGCGGCGTGGACGCGGTGGTAGCCACCGGCATGGAGGCAGGCGGCCATCGGGTCTCCTTCCTGAAGCCCGCAGAGGAATCCCTGGTGGGTACCTTTGCCCTGGTTCCGCAAGTGAGGGATGCCGTCAAAATCCCGGTCATCGCCGCAGGCGGCATCGCCGACCGCCGCGGGTACAGGGCTGCCTTGGCGCTCGGCGCCGACGCCGTCCAGGTGGGCACCGCGTTCCTCGCCACCAGGGAATCGGCTGCCGTTCCGGCCTACCGCGCCATCCTCAAAAGCCCGGCCGCCGGGGAAACCGTGCTCACCAGGGCCTTCAGCGGACGGCTGGCACGAGGAATCCCCAACCGCATCATCGCCGACCTCAGGGACCCATCGAGGATCGCGCCCTTCCCTGCTCAGAACTGGCTGACCGGCCGCTTCCGCCCGGAGGCCGCCGCCCAGGGAAATACGGAGCTCATGTCCCTGTGGGCCGGCCAGGGCGCGCCCTTGATCCGACATGACTCCGCCGCGGATGTCCTGGCCGAACTTCTGGCAGGCGAATCAGGTTTGTAGCATCAGGAGATCGTGCCCGGATGATCACGATCCGGGCGTCAAATCGCTCCACTTGCCCGTGGCGTCGTTGACTACGGCAACCCCGCCCGCAATGGTTATGCCATGAGGTCTCAGCGTATTTCACACGGGTTTTTTATCACGACGGCGGTTGCTACGGCGGCGCTGATGCTCACCGCATGCGGGCCCTCCCAGCCGCAGAGCCAAACGGCAACGCAACCGGCTACCAGCTCCTCCAGCCCGTCCACGACGTCCGCGTCCCCCGGCGGGCCCTCATCGTCGTCGTCGGTACCTGCCGCCACCACAGGGCCGGCCCTGTGCAAGGCGGGCAGCCTTGCCGCCGCCACGGATGCGACAGGCGGCGGGGCGGCGGGCAGCGTCTATATGAAGCTGCTCCTCACCAACACCGGCGCTGAGCCGTGCCTGCTCAGGGGATTCCCCGGGGTGTCATTGGCGGCGGACGCGGCGGGAGAGCCCATCGGTGCCCCGGCGAAGCGCGACGAAGCCACTCCGGCCACCGATGTCCTGCTGGCGCCAGGCCAGTCAGGATCAGCCGTTCTGCGCTACACCCACGCCGAGAACTACGCTGGCTGTGCTTTGGCAGATGCTGCCGGCTACCGGATTTATCCGCCGGAGGACACCGCATCCATATTCCTGCCGCAACCCACAAAAGCCTGCAGCAACGCGCAAATCGAGCTGCTGACGATCGGGGCCTTCCAGCCGGCCCAGTGATACGGCTGGAAGGGTGCGTCGTACTTTAGTGCGCCGTTGTGGTGCGTCCTGCCCGGGAAGTGCCACGCGAGAGCGCCACGCCCAGGGCAATCATGCCGAGGCCCAGGATCAGGTGCAGCCAGTTGTCAGCTGTGTTGAGGGGCACGAAATTGGCCGGGCTCTCTTGCCCCACCAGCAAGCCGTAGAGCCAGAGGACAAGGTAGATTGCCCCGCCCACCAGCAGGAAATTCCGGGACTGCGCTACACTGCGTGCCATCGCGATACCCGCTGCACCAAACAGCAGGTGGACGATGTTATGCAGGATGGAGACCTGGAAGACTCCCAGCAGCATGGCCTCGGAATCGTGGCCTGCCATGCCCAGCGACCCATAGTTGCTGGTGATGCCCGGAATGAATCCCAGGATTCCAACCAGGGCAAAAACCGCGCCCACGACGAGTGCCGCTTTCTGGATATTGGTGCGGCCTAACGTCCGACCGCCGGAACTTGCGCTTGTCATGATCACTCCTGGATCTAGTCGACATTGAAGGTTGCAGATAATGCCTGTCGGCGGAGCCAGAATCATCCACTTCCACCAACATGGTAAGTATACTTACCAAATCGGCTGCAAGGACGCGCCCCAGATATAACGGACCCATTACAAATCCGCTTCAGCCACAAACCGGTCCGCTGCCGGGGATCGCAGGCGGATGGGGTCCGTTGAGCTTGGGCAAGCATTCCTGTCGGGGGGTTAGGGCATGATGGAGGAATGCAGGAGGATCAGCCAGCGGAAGCGGGATCGGAGGCGGGATTAACAGCCCGCCGGGGAGCGCCCCTGGGCCGCTTCAGCCGGCCCACCCGTGAATGGTTCCTCGGAGCCTTCTCAGAACCCACGCCTGCCCAGGACGGGGCGTGGGATGCCATTTCTTCCAGCTCTCACGCCCTCGTGGTGGCCCCCACCGGATCCGGAAAGACGCTGGCTGCTTTCCTATGGGCACTGGACAGGCTCCTCGTTTCGGCGCCCGCCCCGGATCAGGATTTCGCGGAGGCCGATGCCCCGGCCAGGAAGAAGGACAGGCGTCCGCAGACGCCCCGGCGCAAAACCCGGGTGCTGTATATCTCGCCCCTCAAAGCCCTTGGCGTGGACGTGGAACGGAACCTCCGTTCGCCCCTGATCGGCATCACCCAGACGGCCAAGCGCCTGGGGCTTCCGGCGCCGCTGATCACCGTGGGAGTCAGATCAGGAGATACGACGGCGGCCGACCGACGTGCGTTGCTCAGCCACCCGCCGGACATCCTCATCACCACTCCCGAATCGTTGTTCCTGATGCTGACATCCAGGGCGCGGGAGACCCTCGCAGAGGTGGACACCATCATCGTGGACGAGGTCCACGCGGTGGCCGGGAGCAAGCGCGGCGCCCACCTGGCAGTGTCCCTCGAGAGGCTGGATGCGCTTCTTCCCAAACCTGCCCAGCGCATCGGGCTCTCAGCCACCGTGGAGCCGCGGGAGCTCGTGGCCCAGTTCCTCGCGGGCTCGGCTCCAGTGGAAATCGTGGCACCCGCCTCGCGCAAGAACTGGGACCTGTCTGTCTCGGTGCCCGTCGAGGACATGTCCGATCTCCAGGGGGCAGCAGGCGCCTTCGATTCGGGTCCCGCCTCCGGGCTGCAGCCGCAGGCCTCCATCTGGCCCCATGTAGAGGAAAAGATAGTTGACCTGGTGCTGGCCAATCAGTCCACCATCGTCTTCGCCAATTCCCGCCGCCTCGCCGAGCGGCTCACGGCCCGGCTCAACGAAATCTACGCCGAACGGCAGCTGGCGGCCGTCGGCGGAGGTTGGGACGAACCGGCCGCTGAAATGGGGCGGGAGGCGTCTCCCGCTGCCGGCGTACCGCCGTCGACTGCCACACCCGCGCACATGATGGCGCAAGCCGGCAGCACATCAGGCGCTGATCCCGTCCTGGCCCGAGCCCACCATGGCTCTGTTTCCAAGGACCAGCGGGCCCTGATTGAGGATGACCTCAAATCGGGGCGGCTGCGCTGTGTTGTTGCCACATCATCCCTAGAGCTTGGCATCGACATGGGCGCCGTGGACCTGGTGGTGCAGGTCGAGTCCCCGCCGTCCGTGGCTAGCGGGCTGCAGCGCGTGGGCCGCGCGGGGCACCAGGTGGGCGAGATATCGCAGGGCGTGCTGTTCCCCAAGCACCGCGCAGACCTGGTCCACACCGCGATCACCGTGGAAAGGATGCTCGAAGGCAAGATCGAGCGGCTCAGCATCCCCGCCAACCCCCTGGATATCCTCGCCCAGCAGACCGTCGCGGCCACTGCCTTGGGGAGCATCGACGTCGAGGAGTGGTTCGCCACCATCCGGCGGTCCGCCCCCTTCGCATCCCTTCCCCGCTCCGCGTTTGAAGCCACGCTGGATCTGCTGGCCGGCCGCTACCCGTCAGACGAGTTCGCCGAGCTCCGCCCCAGGATCATCTGGGACCGCAATGCCGGCACCATTGAGGGCAGGCCCGGGGCACAAAGGCTTGCGGTGACATCCGGCGGCACCATCCCGGACCGCGGCCTATTCGGCGTCTACATCATCGGCACGGAAGTTGAAGGCTCTGCGTCGCCTTCCGGCGACGGCAAAACAGCTACGGCTACGCCCGCGAAAGGCGGCCGGCGGGTGGGCGAACTGGACGAGGAAATGGTGTACGAATCCAGGGTGGGCGACATCTTCGCGCTGGGCGCCACGAGCTGGAAGATCGAAGACATCACCCATGACCGCGTGCTCGTATCCCCGGCGTTCGGGCAGCCGGGAAAGCTTCCGTTCTGGAAAGGCGACTCCCTCGGGCGCCCCATCGACCTGGGCCGCGCCCTGGGTGCCTTCGTCCGTGAATTGTCCGCGGCCGACGTCGGGCCTGCCACCGAACGCTGCAAGGCCAGCGGCCTGGACGAATTCGCCGCCAACAACCTCATCCAATACCTGACCGAACAGAAGCTGGCCACGGAGGTCGTCCCGAGCGACACCACCCTGGTGGTTGAGCGCTTCCACGACGAACTGGGCGACTGGCGGGTCATCCTGCACAGCCCGTTCGGCATGCCGGTGCACGCGCCCTGGGCGCTCGCCGTCGGGCAGCGCCTCCAGCAGCGGTATGGGCTGGACGGCTCCGCAATGGCCGCTGACGACGGCATCGTACTGCGCGTCCCGATGATGGAGGACGAGCCGCCGGGGGCCGAACTTTTCCTCTTCGACCCCGACGAGCTGGAGCAGATCGTCACGGCTGAGGTAGGCGGAAGTGCGCTCTTCGCCTCCCGCTTCCGCGAGTGCGCCGCCCGCGCGCTGCTGCTCCCCCGGCAGACCCCGGGCAAACGGCAGCCGCTCTGGCAGCAGCGCCAGCGGTCGGCGCAGTTGCTTGACGTGGCCAGGAAATACCCAGCGTTCCCCATCGTCCTGGAAACTGTCCGGGAGTGCCTCCAGGACGTCTACGACCTTCCCGCCCTTAAAGAGATTGCTGCGTCCGTGGAACGCCGTGAGCTGCGGATCGTGCAGACCACCACCCAGCAGCCCTCGCCCTTCGCCAAGTCCCTGCTGTTCGGGTACGTGGCCCAGTTCCTGTACGAGGGCGACTCCCCGCTGGCCGAGCGCCGTGCCGCCGCCCTTGCGCTGGACTCGACGCTCCTGAATGAACTCCTTGGCCGGGTTGAACTACGGGAACTGCTGGACGCCAAGGTCATTGAAGCCACGGAACGCGAGCTCCAGCGCCTCGCACCGGACCGCCGAGCCCGCGGCGTGGAGGGCGTGGCGGACCTGCTCCGCCTCCTGGGTCCGCTGGCAGCAGAGGAAGTGGCCGCCCGTCTTGTCGGGGAGATGGCTACCAGCGCCATGGGCGAACCCGACGCAGACGACGCGGCACCTGATCCTCCGCCGGCCAGCACGGCGGTGGCTACCTCCCACCTGGTTTCGCTGCAGCGGGCCAATCGCGCCATCAGGGTGAACATCGGCGGGGTGGAGCGTTTTGCTGCCGTGGAGGACTCGGCCCGCCTGCGCGACGCCATCGGCGTTCCACTGCCCATGGGCGTTCCCCTCGCCTTCATCGAACCCGTGGCCGACCCGTTGGGCGACCTCGTCTCGCGCTACGCCCGCACGCACGGGCCCTTCACTGCCACGGAAGCCGCGGCGCGGCTGGGACTCGGGGTGGCTGTCGTAGGCACCGCCCTGAAAAGGCTCGCCGCTGACGGCCGCGTCGTGGAAGGTGAATTCCGGCCGCACGGACCTCCGCCGGATATCGCCACAACAGGCAGTGAGGAGGGCCAGCAGGAACAGGCACTCCACGAAATGGTGCCTCCTCATCCGACCAGCAGCGAGTGGTGCGATGCCGAGGTCCTCCGGAGGCTCCGGCGTCGTTCGTTGGCCGCCCTCCGCGCTGAAGTAGAGCCAGTAGACGCTACCGCATACGGTCGTTTCCTTCCCGCCTGGCAGCATGTCCGCACGCCGGGGGCCGGACGCAGCCAGCCTGCCCTGCGTGGACTGGATGGGATAGTCACTGCCATCGATCAGCTGTCCGGGGTGCCTGTACCGGCGTCGGCCTGGGAGCCCCTGGTCCTGGCGAGCAGGGTCACGGATTACCAGCCTGCCATGTTGGACGAACTCATGGCCGCCGGTGAGATCCTCTGGTCCGGGGCTGGGGCGCTGCCTGGAAACGACGGCTGGATTAGCCTCCACCTGGCCGATTCCGCCGAGCTCACGCTGAACCCTGCCATCGAATACGAACCAGGCGACGCGCAGCAGCGGCTGCTCGACCACCTCCGGAACAACGGCGGTGGGTACTTCTTCCGGCAACTGACTGACGTTGCCGGTGGTATGGATTCTGTGCTGGCGGACCAGGATGTGGTCTCCGCCCTTTGGGACCTTGCCTGGGCCGGAAGGATCACCGGGGACACGTTCGCGCCTGTGCGCGCCCTCATCGCCGGAGGCCACACGGCCCACCGCCAGGTCGCCCGCACGCCCCGGGCACGCTCACCGCGCCTCAGCCGGCTCGGCCGCTCGCACGGCACCGGACTGCTCGGCTCAGCGGGGCTCGGCTCGGGCCTTGGCGGAGGACGGAACGGTTCAGCTTCCGGAGTCGCGGCCACTCCCCCGCTGGCGGCGGGCCGGTGGTCCGCACTGCCGCTGCCCGAACTGGATCCCACCATTCACGCGCGCGCCACCGCTGAACTGCTACTGGACCGCTACGGCGTGGTGACCAGGGGCTCCGTTATGGCCGAGCAGATACTGGGGGGATTCGGTCTGATGTACAAGGTCCTCGCACGGCTGGAAGAGGCTGGCCGCTGCCGGCGAGGGTACTTCATTGAACACCTGGGGGCGGCGCAGTTCGCGGTTCCGGCAACCGTGGACAGGCTTCGCTCCTACTCGGAGGACAGCCAGCTTGCCAAGGCGGACCCTGTGGCGCTGGCCCTGGCGGCCACAGATCCGGCCAACCCCTATGGCGCCGCGCTGCCGTGGCCGGCTCTCAATGAAGAGGCGGGTACGGGGCATCGTCCGGGGCGGAAGGCCGGCGCCCTGGTGGTGCTCGTTGACGGCGCCCTGGTCCTGTATGTGGAACGCGGCGGAAAGACGCTGCTGGCCTTTAGCGACGACGACGCCGTACTGTCGGCCGCCGGCTCAGCCCTGGTAGGGGTCGTGACCCGCGGGGCAGTGGACAAGCTGATCATGGAGAAGGTCAACGGCCACGGCATCCTGGACACTCCGATAGCTGCAGCACTGGCTGCTGCCGGGGCCTACTCCACCCCCAAGGGGCTGAGGATCCGTGCCTGAACCGGGGATGCGGGAGGTGGGGATCAGTGCCTGAGGGCGATTCCGTCTGGCGCGCCGCCAGCCAGCTGCACCAGGCCCTGTCCGGGCAGAAGCTCATCGCCTCCGACTTCCGCGTGCCCCGGTTCGCCACCCTTAATCTGGTCGGCTGGACAGTGGAAGAGGTGGTTCCCCGCGGAAAGCATCTGCTCATGCGGGTGCAAGGGCCGGACAACCAGAAACTCACTATCCACTCGCACCTGAAGATGGAAGGGGCGTGGCAGGTCTATCCGCCGGGTGGACTCTGGCGGAAACCGGGATTTACTGCCAGGTGCGTGCTCCGGACGGCGACGGCGGACGCCGTCGGCTTTTCCCTGGGAATTGTGGAGGTGGTCCGCACCGCGGACGAGGATTCGATCGTAGGGTACTTGGGACCGGACCTGCTCGGTCCCGACTGGGACCCGGCAGAGGCGGAACGGCGGATCCGGGCAGCTCCGAATGTGCCCATCGGGGTCGCGCTGCTGGACCAGCGCAACCTCGCCGGCATCGGGAACGTCTATCGCTGCGAGTCCTGCTTCCTTTCAGGTCTCCACCCGGCGTCGCCCGTTTCGGCCGTTCCGGACCTCGTGGCCCTTATCACCGACGCCAAACAGCTCCTCGAAGCCAACCTCGGCTCGGGCCGCCGGACGACCGTCCTCGACTCCCGCGGAAACCCGCGTGGAAATCCCCGTGGAAACCCGGGCGGGATACCCATGGGGATGTCCGCGAGACGGATGCCGAGGCCAGCCGGCTACTGGGTCTACGGACGGGAGCATCGGCCATGCCTGAGATGCGGAACCCCGATCCGCCGCGATGTCCTGGGCAAGCCCAACGGCGAGGAAGAACGGGACATCTTTTTCTGCCCGCAGTGCCAGCCGTTACTGTCCTAGGGATGGCGCACGCCCGGCTAAAGACCGGGCGGTCCGTCATCAACCACGCAGACATCAACTGCGCAGAGTGGCGTCCTGCCTGTCAGAATCCCCGGCACCGTCCACGGCCCTGTCCCCTGCACTATCCGCGGCTCTAGGGTCCTGCTTATCGCCGGCAATCACAGCGGGAACCATAAAGCGGGGCAGCAGCAGCTGTACCAGGGGTCCGATGGCCAGGGCGTACACGACCGTGCCCACGCCTATCGAACCGCCCAGCAGCCATCCGATTGCGAGCACCACTACCTCAATCAAGGTGCGGGACACACGGACGGACCACCCTGTGCGCCGGGCCAGGCCCGTCATCAGGCCGTCACGCGCACCCGGGCCGAACCTTGCGCCGATGTAGCAAGCCGAGGCGATACCGTTCAGCAGTACGGCGCCTGCGAGCATCCCGATCTGGCCGCCAAGGTGGGAGATAGCCGGGATCACTGCCAGGCCGATATCCGCGAACACACCGACCAGCACGGCGTTGCACAAGGTGCCGAAACCGGGCCATTGGCGCAGCGGAATCCAGAGGAGCAGCACCAGGAAGCTCACGGCGATGACGACTACGCCAATGCTCAGGCCGGTCTTGCCCGCCAGTCCCTGATGGAACACATCCCAGGGGTCCAGGCCAAGCCCGGCACGGATGAAAACGGCAAGGGAGATTCCGTACATGGCAAGGCCGGCAAAGAGCTGGAGTAGTCTGCGAGTCATCATGCACTTACCCTCTCAGAGAACTGGCATTGATTTACATAGCCAGTTTGAGATACTGGCTTTATGTCCGGCTCCTTGAACCCCTCCTCCCTGGCCCGCCTGCTGGGCAACTGGCACGCCGGCGCCGCCCCCGCCTACCGCGAGCTGGCCGACGTCGTTCGCCTCCTGGTCCTGGATGGCAGGGTACCGCTGGACACCGCTTTGCCGAGCGAGCGGGCTCTGTCCGAAACCCTCGGCATCAGCCGGACCACAGTGACGGCCGCCTATGCGCACCTGCGGGAGCAGGGCTTCCTCAGCAGCGGTCAGGGCAGCCGGGGTCGTACTCGGATCCCCCGCATCACGCCGCTGGGCACGACGCTGGTGACAGGCCACGGGCTCACGACTTCCGGGCGCAGTTCTCCCGGCCCCTCGGGCCCCGGCCCCTCAGCGCCAGGGCTAGCGGCACCGGGGCTCGCAGCCCCGGGACTGGCGGCGCCTGATGGGCTCATAGACCTCGCCTACGCCTCAATGCCTGCCAGCGGCGAAGTGGTGCACCGCGCGTTCGCCGCCGCCCTCACCGAGCTTCCTGCCCTATTGCCGGGATTCGGGTACGACGCCATCGGCTTGCTGCCCCTTCGCGAGGCCATCGCGGAGCGTTACAGTTCCGCCGGGGTCCGGACCACGAGCGCGCAGATCCTGGTGACGTCAGGCGCCCAGCATGCTCTCAACATCGTGATCCGTGCCCTCGCCGGACGCCAGGACAAGATCCTGATGGAGCATCCCAGCTACCCCAATGCCCTGGATGCCATCCGTGTGGCGGGCTGCCGGCCGGTTCCTGTCGCGTTCAGCCAGGCCGTCCACGGAGCCGCAGATGACGCTGGCGGCAATCCCGGAAGCAGCAGCCGTCATGTGTATGCGTGGGACATGCACGCCCTCCAGACCGCAATGATGCAGCAGCGGCCCAGGATTGCGTATGTGGTGCCGGACTTCCACAACCCCACGGGCCAGGCGATGAAGGATGCCCAGCGGCGCCAGCTGGTCCGCGCCGCTGAGGCTGCGGGAACAGTGCTGGTGGTGGATGAGACACTCCGTGAGCTGAACCTCGACGGCGCCGTGACCACTCCGGTGGCTGCTTTCAGTTCCGGGGTGGTCACCATCGGCTCGCTCAGCAAATCGCATTGGGGCGGACTCCGCACGGGTTGGATCCGTGCCTCCGAACCCCTGATCCAGCGGTTCGCTGCCGCACGGACCTCCCTGGATCTGGGCGGCCCGGTCATGGAGCAGCTGGCAGCAGCGCACCTGGTAAGGGCCATGGACGAGCCCCTGCCCGGCCGCCTTGAGGCGCTCCGGCGGAACCGGTCCGCACTGCTGGAACTGCTTCACGGGCACCTGCCGGACTGGGAAGCTGCCTGGCCTTCCGGGGGCCTGTCTGTCTGGTGCAAACTGCCCGCACCGATGAGTACTGCGCTGACGGTCATCGCCCCGGACTTTGGCATCCGGCTGGCTGCAGGGCCGCGCTTCGGAATCGGCGGCGCGTTCGAACGCTATCTCCGCGTGCCGTTCACCTTGCCGCCGGAGCAGTTGGAAACGGCGGTCCGTGCCCTGAAATCGGCCCAGGACAAGCTCGACGCCGCCCCGCAGCTCCGCCGGACGCTCAAGACAGCCCCTGCCGTGGCCATCGCCTGACTTCCCGCAGAAAACCCGGGCCTCCGGTTAGCGGGGACGGGGACTTTTCCGGAGCTGATGAAGGACGGTGGCTCCGTCGCTGTCCCCGGGTGAAGGGCAACACCGCACCGGATCGTTAGGAACTGCTGTCCGCAACGGGCCTTGCGGAGCGGCCCATGCGCTGCTTTGCCGTGTTGCTTCCGGCGCCGACGGGGACATGCGCAGTGGCTTTGGCCAGCCCGAAAAGTGGCATGCCGTTGTACACCACCTCGATGCCTCCGGCGGGTACTTGATAGGTTTCGTGCCAGACGCCTACATCCCCGGTTCCGGAAAGCTCTTTCATGAAGCGCCGCCACGGTTCCAGGTGCGGTGAGTCGCGGTCCGCCGCGAATTTCCGAAGATGCTCCGGACTCTGCCAGTAACTGAGGAGTACCGTGGTGCGCCCGAACCACTGCTCATACCCCAGCAAGCCCGACGCCGGATCGGCGGCGAGATGCTGGAGCATCCTGGGCATCGAGGCGGCGACCTTTGCAACGGTTCTGACCTTCCACCACCGGTTCGCGCGCATTCCGATGAGGAAGACGGTCACCGACTCACTTTCGAGATCAGCGGTGTAACGGCCGGGGAATACCTGCTGCGCCATGGAAGCTCCTAGGAAGTGTTGTTTCTTTTATTTGATAACGCAGTTACAAAACAACGTTATGAAACAACGTTATGGAACAATGGACTCCATGGCAAGACCTGTAATACACGACGCCTCACTGAGGGCCGAACTCCTCACTGCAACCGCGGACCTCGTGGACCGGGAGGGTCCTGCCCGCGTCACCCTTCGCGACGTCGCTACGGCTGCAGGGACGTCCACCACAGCCGTGTATTCACTGTTCGGCGGCAAATCGCAGCTGCTCACGGCAGTGGTCGATGACGGGTTCCGCTCGTTCCGCGACTCCCAGGCCGCGGCAGCCCCGGACGGACTGCGTGCACTGGGCCTGGCCTACCGGACCTGGGCCCTGGAACACCAGGCCCTGTACCGGCTGATGTTCGGAGGCGCGCTGGCAGCTTACGTCGATTGCCGGCCGAGCCCCGATGCCGCTGCTGATGCCATGAAGCCACTGATGGAAGCCGTCGCTGCGGCCCAGTCAGCCGGAGTCTTCCTGGTGGCTCCGGTGGAGGCCGCTGCCACGGCCATCTGGGGCCAGGTCCACGGCCTTGTCGGGCTGGAACTGGCGCAGGTCGGGTCCCCCGGAACCGACTGGGAGGCTGTCTATGAGTCAGCCTTGGACGCGGTGGCCAGAGGCTGGAGAGCCTGAACCGGGCCACCGCGCACAGCGGCCTACGCGTACACCTTCTCGAGGAAGTCGCCCCAGGCCTTGGCCGTGGCTTCCGGATCGCCGCTGCCGCTGAAATCGTGCACAGTCATCCCCACGGGCGCACCGAAGGAGTTCCGGCCGAAGAACCTGTACATCGCAGCGGACGTCCGCAGGCCCAGGAAGTGCTCGTTGGAGAAGTCCACTTCCCCGGAAAGCCGCCCCACGCCGTCGAGCTCCAACTCCACCCGCGAACCCTGCGCCGCTGATTCAACCCCGAGGGCCTTCTTCAGCTGCACGAATCCGTCCGGCCGCTGTGACGCCGCCGGGCCCTGGACGTCCGTGAAGACCACCGGCTTGCCGTCGAAGTACTTCAGATACTGGCCGAGGGTGTGCAGGTAGAACTCAGTGTGCTTGCTGGCGCCGTCGTACTGCTCGTCCCAGTTATCGGCGAAGATGCCACTGTGGACGTAGTGCAGGCGGGCCCGGCCGCCGTCGAGCGGCTCGAGAACGTGCTCCAGCTGGTTGAACCAGCCGTCCGGACCCTCCATCCGGGACACAAGGTGGGTGGGGTATTCCTTGACGGTCTGGACGTCCGGCCACTGGTCAGTGGGGAACATCCAGCCCGCCGTCCCGTCGGTGATGGCCTCCCAGACGCGCTCGGGCGTGCCGGGCAGTTCGGTGTCATAGACGATTTCGAATTCGCGGTTGTCAGTCATTGTCCTGCTCCTTAGGTGAGAGGGGTTTGTGGGGTGTCTTTGGGTACTGCCGGGGCCTTGAGGACAGGATGAAGCGCGACGACGAGGCGGTGCTTGCGCCCGGCGCCCGGCCCGCCGTCGTGATATTTGTCCACCAGGTGCGTGACGGCGACGGCGAGTTCCTCCGCGAAGGCGGCTCGGTCCGCCGCCGTGCGGAAGGTGATTTCGCCGTCGATGGCAAAGGTGGCCAGCTTCTGCCGGGCCGCGGCGGCCCCGGCAATCAGCTTGCCCATCTCCTGCACCATCCTGCCTGCGAGCGCCAGCAGCCAGAAGGCCGAGAAGCGGTCCGAGAACCTGTGCGGGTCGGGCGCCACCGAGGCGAGCGCCACTGGCGAGATCAGGTAGGAGGCAGCAGTGGCCTGCAGGACACGTTCAGTGACGTTCCCTTTCCGCCGCTCCTCCACCAGCCGCACCAGCCCGTGGCGCTCCAGGGCTTTGAGGTGGTAGTTGACCTTTTGCCGTGGCAGGCCCACCTTCACTGACAGCTGGGTGGCAGAGCCCGGTTCGGCCAGCTCCTGGAGGATGCGGGTGCGGATCGGATCCAGGGACGCTTCCGCCGCGGCCGGGTCCTCAATCACTTCGATGTCCAACATGCTTCAACTGTCGACCCCGACAACTTTATTTGTCAAGGATGTTTTTACTGTCGGTTCCGCGAGTTCGCGGGAAGGGTTCCAGTTCGCCGGAACGATCCAGCGAACTCGCACCGCTGCGGCGATCTCGACGTCGAGTCGAGACGCCAAGACGCCGAGACGGGAAGAGACGCCGAAGACCCGGGGAACCGCAAAGTAGAATGGACCGGTGATGCAATCCCCCCTCCCCGTGCGCGACGGCGTCAACGCCACCCGCCTGCGCCTCCCGGAGGACGGCCCCTGGGCAACTGCGATGGACTACATGATGCACCGCTGGGGGCATATCGACCCGCAGGGCATCGAGGACAGATTCGACGCCGGCGAGATCGTGGGCGAGGGCGGAATCCCCCTCAACCGGGCCACAAAGCTCGAGGACCACACCTTCATCTGGTACTACCGCAGCCTTCCGCCCGAGACCCGGATCCCCGTTGAGCTGAGCATCCTGCACCAGGACGAGCACCTCCTGGTGGTGGACAAGCCCCACTTCCTGCCCACCACCCCCGGCGGCACCTACATCCAGGAATCGGCCCTGGTCCGGCTGCGGAACCAGCTGGGCCTGCCTGACCTGATCCCCATGCACCGCCTGGACCGAATGACAGCAGGAATCCTGCTGCTCTCCACCAACCCGGAAACCCGCGGCAAGTACCAGGTCCTCTTCGAGAAGCGCCAGGTCCGGAAGGAATATGAGTGCGTTTCCGCCGCAGAGCCGGCGGCGGGGTATCCCGCCGTCGACTTCCCTGTAGTGGTCCGGAACCGGATGACCAAGTCCCGCAGCTACCTGCTGGCCGAAGTCATCGAGGGCGAGCCGAACGCGGAGACCCGCGTGGAACTGCTGGAAACGTTCGACGGCGGTGCTTCCGCCGCCGGTGCTTCCGTCGGCGCCGCGCGCCGTGGGCTGTACCGCCTTGAGCCGCACTCCGGGAAGACCCATCAGCTGCGGGTTCACATGGCCTCGCTGGGGCTCGGAATCGTGAACGATGCGTTCTATCCCGATCTGCTGGACAAGGCTCCGGATGACTACACCAGGCCGCTGCAGCTACTGGCCAGGGGCATCCGCTTTGTCGACCCCGTCTCGGGTAGGCCCGTGGAATACCGGAGCCGCCTGCAACTCAGCGAGGCTGCGCCCACACGGCGTTGAAGGCTGCCTCCATTTCGGGACTGAACAGCACAAATTCCACCAGCTCCAACTCGCTCCCGGGATGGGAGGCAGCAAACCCGTTGACGGCGTCGAGCGCGGCCTCCGCCACCTGCCGCCCGGCCCAGCCATAAGCCCCGCCGCCTACGGCTGGAAATGCAAGCGAACGGGCCCCCAATGAATCCGCCAGGCGCAGGCTTTCGCTGAAACACGAGACCAGGAGCGCCCTGTTGGTCTGCCCGGCGTGGCGGTTCGGCCCCACGGTGTGAATGACCCAGCGCGCCGGGAGCCGGAAGCCCGGTGTGGCGACGGCGGCGCCGGCCGCGAGCCCGTGGGGCAGGTCCCGCGCGCGGAGTTCCCTGCATGCGGCCAGCAGTTCGGGTCCCGCCGCCCGGTGGATGGCCCCGTCCACCCCGGCCCCACCCAGCAAACCGGAGTTGGCCGCGTTCACGATCGCGTCCACGGCACGGGTGGTAATGTCGCCCTGGATAATCCGGGTCCGCATGCCGACAGTCTCCCACCGGCAGCCTCTGGATGACAGGCCGGAGCAGGAATATCCTGTGGGTATCCGCTGTCCTGCCTGGAAGGTTCCGCAAAGGCTTCCGCTGCAGCCGGCGCGAGGTGAGGACGCCCCATGGACACGCTCATCGAAATCCCCGGTGACCGCACGGCCGCCAACTTCGCCTACGCAGCGGCCGGACTTGGCGTGATAGGCGTTGGGACGCTGGCTGCCATGTATGCCATTGAAGTACCGCGGAACGGGCCGTACATCTTCGGCACCATCAATGACGCAACAGGCGGGGTCTTCAGCCTGGTGGTCATCCCCGTGATCCTCCAGGTCCACCGGCGGCTGCCCCCATCACCGGGCTCCGAGGCCGGGAAGTGGCTGGTGGTAACAGCTTGCGCCGCAGGGTCTGCCAGTTCCTTCCTCCTGGTCTTCAAGCAGCTCGATTTCGGTGTGTCGACAGGCATCAGCATGGGTGCCATGGCGGTCCAGGCAGGCTGGTTCCTACTGGCCCACCGGGCACTGCTCAAGAACGGAGGCTATCCCCGCCGGCTTGCACGGCTGGACAAGCTCATCGGCGGGGCGCTTCTGGTTGGCCTGCCCTTCGCCGGGCTTGCCTTCGCGGAACAGGCTCCCGGCTGGATCCGCTGGGGCATCGGCGGAGCCGGCTTCGCACTGGGCGCCACGGCCTGGGCCGCGTGGCCGTACTGGTATTACCTGGCCGCCCGGCACCTCAGCCAGGCTCCGTCAACGGAAGCGGCGCCCGGCATTTTCCGTAAAGCCTGACCCCGCCAGGCACCGGCTCCTGGCGCCCCGACTTCTGCACCGGCAGGCCAGCCCGAGCCGCCTGCAGGAAAGTGCGGTACCTTGTGGCCATGGACTTTGGCAACGCCGACAGCTGGGGGGCGGCGATCTATTTCTGGATCATCCCCCTGGTGCTCGGCGACGCCATCTTCCCGCCTGTTCCGTCCGAAATGGTCGTGATCACCGGCGGAGCACTCTCGGCGGACGGCCGGGCCAATGTGTTTTTGGTGGCTCTCCTCGCCGCAGCGGCATCCTGGATCGGGGACATGGTGGTGTTCCAGCTGTTCAAGCGCCGCCTCAGCCACGTGCTGGACCGCTGGCGCTGGGGCCGGAAACTCCACAGCGGCATCCATCTGGCTATTGCCCGGGCCGGACGCTCCTCCACGTACGGGACGATCATCGGCGCAAGGTTTCTCCCCGGCGGGAGGCTGGCTACCTCGGCAGCGGCAGGGATCGCGGACGTTTCGGTCCGTGGCTACAGCCTCTGCGCCGGCCTTGGCGCACTGTTATGGGCAACCTGGCTGGTGGGGCTGGGCTTCTTCACCGGGTCCGCCACGAAGCTCCCGTTCTGGGCCAGCTCCCTGATCGGGGTGGCGGCGGGACTGCTGATCGGCATTGGCGTCGGTGTCATCGTGACGCGCCGACGCGGTAGCCGTTCGCCGGTGGACGAGCCTGGCGGGCCGGCCTGAATTCCTGACCGGCCGGAGCCGGGTCTATGGAGCCTAAACGGGCGCCCAGCGGCCGCGGTTGCGGCGGAGCACCATGAGTGAGCCTGTCAGCGCAACGCGTTCGACGGCGTCGCGCATCATCGCTGCCGACTCACGCGCCTGCTGATTCTCACCTTGGTACTCCGTGGGCTCCACCAGGAACCGCAGGTTCAGCTGCGGCACGCCGCCGGCAAGCTCCAGCCTGTTGGACTCCACGTGATGCCGCGTCCCCAGCGCCTCCACGGCGGCAGCCATCACCGATTCGGGCGGGTTGCCGGGTTTCAATCCGGTGATCTTCAGTCGGGTCTGGAACGAAGGCATGCCGTCAACCTTATCCCGGCAGCTGCCTGGTCCCCGAAGCCCTGAAACGCTCTCTCACACCCTGCAGGAAAACCACAAGCGCTCCCTCACCGGGTGAGAGAGCGCTTGGGAAAAACCCACAGGAGGTGAGAGAGCGTCGTGGCTAGCCGGTGTTGCGCAGGCCGGCGGCTACCCCGTTGACGGTGATGAGCATGGCGCGCTGGAGCCGTTCGTCGATCTCAGCCCCGCTGATGCTTCCGTCCCGGGCACCCTCGGCGCGGATGCGGCGCAGCAACTCGACCTGGAGGTAGCTGATGGGGTCCAGGTACTGGTCACGGATCTCAAGCGAGCGCTTGAGCGTGGGCTGGGCGTCGAGGAGCAGGTTTTCACCGGTAAGGTTCTGGATCTCGCTGACGGTGAGCTCATATTCCTCGCGGATGGTCCGGAAGATGCGGTGCAGCTCCTCCGGAACCAGGGTGGCCACGTAGTACCCCGCGATGTCCAGATCCGTCTTGGCCAGCGTCATCTCCACGTTGGATAGCACCGAGCGGAAGAAGTGCCAGTTGTCCATCATCTCCACCAGCTGGGCCGAATGTCCGGCCTCGCGGGCAGCCCTCAGGCCCGAGCCCACGCCGAACCAGCCGGGCACGATCTGCCGTGACTGGGTCCAGCCAAAGACCCACGGGATGGCGCGCAGCCCCTCGAGACCGGCCCCCGAGTCAGGGCGCTTGGACGGACGCGAGCCGATATTCAGCGATCCCAGCTGCTCCACAGGAGTGGACGCCACGAAATAAGCCGGCAGGTCGGGGTCATCGATCAGCTTGCGGTAGCGGTCAAACGCGCCGTCGGAAATGATCTCCATGACGTGCCCGTACCGTTCGCGCTGGTCCTCCGACGTACGCGGGCTGCGGTGCAGGGCAGATCCCTGGAGCACGGCCGCCAGGGAAAGCTCCAGGTTTTCCCGGGCGAGCTCCGGCAGCGAGTACTTGTCCGAGATGACCTCGCCCTGCTCGGTGAATTTGATTTCACCTTCCAGCACGCCGTTCGGCTGGGCCATGATGGCGTCGTACGTGGGACCGCCGCCACGGCCCACGGACCCGCCGCGGCCGTGGAACAGGCGCACCCGGACCCCGTGCTTGGCCGCCACGTCGCGCAGCTTCCGCTGCGTCTTGTGGATTTCCCATTGGCTGGTCATCACGCCGGATTCCTTGTTCGAATCCGAGTAGCCCAGCATGACTTCCTGGACGTCGCCACGCAGGCGCACCAGCTCACGGTAGGACGGATCGGAGAGCAGCTGGTCGACAATTTCCGCTGAGGCCCGCAGCTCCTCCACGGTCTCCAGCAGCGGCGCGAACCCGATCCTGGCGTAAGGGGTTTCGGCGAACAGGTTCACCAGCCCGGCCTCGCGGGCCAGGACCGCGGCGGCCAGGACGTCGTCCGCGCCCCGGGTCATGGAGATGATGTAGGTCTCGATGACGTCAGGACCGTAGGTGCGCAGGGCGCGCCGGATCTCGCGGAAGACGTCGTACGTACCGTCCGCGACGCCGTCGAGCTTGATCGGGTGCCCGGACAGCGGACGGCGCGAGGCCAGCTCGGACCCCAACACCTCAAACCGCTCCGCGCGGCTTAGTTCGGCGTACCGGAGGCCGGGGCCGCCCAGCCGGTCCATGAGCTGTCCGACGGCGTCGTGGTGGTGGTCGGCGTGTTCGCGGATGTCCAGGGTGGCCAGGTGCAGGCCGAAGGAGGCCACCGCCCGACGGACACGGGCCAGGGCGCCGTCGGCAACGAGCGACGCCGAGTGGTTGCGGAGGGACAGCTCCAGCAGTTCGAGGTCGGCCAGGAGTTCGTCGGTGGCGTTGTAGTCGCGGCCGTGCTCGTGGGAGGAACCGGAGGCCACCCGCTTGCCGGTGTTGATGAGCTTGGCTTTGATGCAGGTCAGCTTGAGCCGGTAGGGCTCCTGGGCATTGAGCTCCAGCACCCTGCGTTCGAGGCCCGGCAGCTTTTTCAGGTCGGCGTCGATTGAATCCAGGAGTTGCTTGTCCGCACCGGCCAGCGCTGTGGAGTTGGACAGGATGGAGATCAGTTCATCGACCATGCCGATGCTGATCCGCACGGCGTGCTGGTTCTGTATCTGAAGGATCTCCCGCGTGACGGCGGCGGTGACGTTGGGGTTGCCGTCGCGGTCCCCGCCGATCCAGGAACCGAACCGGATGGGGGCGTTCTGCGAGGCGAGGCTCACGCCGTGTTCGCCGAGCAGTTCGGACAGTTCGGCCAGCATCTCCGGCATGGCGTCGGTAAGGATGCTGCCGAGGTAGTAGATGGCGTTGCGGGCCTCGTCCACGGGAGTGGGCCGGACCTGGCGGAGTTCGTCGGTCTGCCACATCTGGTCGATGATCTCGGAGAGCTGACGGTCCTGGCGGCGGCGGGCAGTGGTGCCTTCCTTCGTGGGCTGGGCCAGCACGTCGGAGAGTTTGCGTATCTTGTCCAGCACCGAACGCCTGGAGGCTTCGGTGGGGTGAGCAGTGAAAATGGGCCGGACATCCAGCCCGTTGACCACCTCCTGCAGCACGGCGGGCCCTGCCTGTCCGGCGATGTCAGTCACCGCCTTGGCCAGCCAGCCGTCCTTCTCCTGCCTGGTCCGCAGGCCCCGCACGCGGTGGACCTGCTCAGCCGCGTTGGCAAGGTGGAAGTAGAAGGCAAAAGCGCGGACCAGGTCGGTTGCCTGCTCAATGGGCAGGGAGCCCAGCAGCTCACGGACCTGGGCGACGACGTCGTGCGCGCTCCACGGCCCGGTAGCGTGCGCGCCGCCCCGGGCCGCCTCTTTTGACTCCTTGGTGAGGAGCCGGACCTGTTCCACGAGGTCCAGGAGCTCCGGTCCGTGCTGGCGCACCAGGGATTCCCCCAGCAGGGTGGAAACGCGCCGGACGTCCGCCCTCAGTTCGGAGGCGAGGTCGGTTCCGGAATTTATTGCAGTGTCAGCCATGGAAACTATCTTTCGAGGGTTCGGACTCGGCTCGTACACTGCGCTGGATACTGTGAGCCACGTTACTAGCTAAAGATGCTACCCGCAGGGGGCCGCTGCCGGGGAATCCGTCTCAGATAGTGTGACGACGGCCCTGTCACCAGCATCAGCGGACGATCTTGAAATTGAACTCGACTGTTCCCAGCACGCCCCACAGCCGCAGCCAGGCCGGCATCATCATCTCAGCGCCGCGGGCGGAGGTGATGTCACCCAGGTCGATAATGTCACGGTGCCCCAGGGCCTCCAAAAGCTCAGTGACCACCGTCTTGGCGCCGGCGTCGTCGCCGGACACAAAAACCGAATGGTCCCCGCCCGCAAGCCTCCCGGGATCCACCATCAGCCCGGCGTTCATCGTGTTGAGCGTCTTGACCACCCTGGCATCAGGAAACGCACCCTGGATCCGTTCTCCAAGGCTGTCCGTGTTCACGGGATTCAGCACCGGCGGCATGCCCTGGGAAGAATCGAGGGCGTTGGATACGTCAACGAGCACTTTGCCGGCCAGGTTGGCGGACCCAGCCAAACTCAGTGCGGCGAGTGCCCCTGCCCCTTTTGTCGCGTTCACTACGAGTTCAGCCTCGTCGGCAGCATCCGCAAAGGTTTCCAGGGGGATGTGCTGGTTCGCGGCATGCCATTCGCTGAAGGGCTGGGCTCCCGTGGCGGCCGGTCCGCTGCGGCCCAATGTGGCCTGCGGATCCCTCGTGCCAAGGACCACGTCGTGCCCGATTCCGGACAGTGCGCCCGCCAGGGTCCGGCCTACGGTTCCCGTGCCAAGGACCGCGATTTTCATGGCTACTCTTTTCAGCTGGTGATGTGGCAGGTCTACGCCGGTTCCGACGTTACTCCCCGTCGGCCTCAAGGCAAGCGAGGAACGGCGGCAGGCTATGGTCAGGGGTGGAATGAACGGAGCGCCGGCAGGGTTGAAGCGGGCACTGCAGAAACCATGGAGGAATCATGAGCACACCCGCGGATGCCCAGCTGGAGCGTTGGCAGCGCTTCCGCAAGAGCCGCAATTCGGTCCTCGCCAGCCCGCACGGCTGGCTGACCCTCACCTCCTTCCAGTGGCTGGAAACCCAGCCCGCCGCCGTCGAACTCGTCCCCGGCCTGTGGTGGACGGACGGTGTGACGGCATCACTCACCGCCGGCGCACGCGACGGCCTGACGCTGGTGGAAACCGGGGAGCCCGTGGACGGCACCATCTCTGCAACCCTCGCGAACGAGGAGTCCCTCATGTGGGTGCAGTTCGGCGGCAGCGACGGCCGGCAGGTGGTGGTGGAGCTTGCGATGCGCGCGGACCGGTACGCCATCCGCACCCGGGATTCCAGCTCGCCGGTGTTCATGGAGTTCGACGGCGTTCCCACCTTTGATTACGACCCCGCCTGGGTGATCCAGGGACGGTTCGAGGCCTACCCGGAGCCGGTGGACGTTCCCATCGCCACGGCAAATCCGCTCGTGGACGGGGTGCACCGCTCCGTGGGTGAGGTGGTGTTCCGGGTCCCGGGCCTCCCGCATGAGATCCGCCTCCACGCTGAGGAAGAGAAACTTGGCGCCCTGACGGTCACCTTCCACGACGAGACGAACGGCATTTCCACTGACGAGTGGCGCAAAGTCTTCATCCCGCGTCCGCGCGTTGATCCATCAGGAAAGGCGACGGTGATCATCGACTTCAACCGGGCCATCAACTACCCCAGCGCCTTCACGCCTTTCGGCACCTGCCCCATGCCGGTCAAGGGAAATTCGATCGACGTCGAGGTGACCGCAGGCGAGAAGGTTCCGGAGGGAAGCCTGGCCTAGGCGATGGCAGACACTCCGGTGACGGCCCTGCCGACGATCAGCGTGTTGATCTCAAAGGAGCCCTCGTACGTGAAAATGGCCTCGGCGTCGGCGAAGATCTTGGCCATCCGGTAATCGGTCACTATCCCGTTGCCGCCCAGGATGGACCGTCCCATCGCCACGGTCTCGCGCATCCGGGCGCTGATGTAGGACTTGGCCAGCGCAACCTGGGGCATGCCCGCCGCGCCCTCCTCCTGCAGCTCGGCGAGCCGGACCATCATGGCCATGCTCGCTACGGCGTTGCCCAACATGGTCACCAGCTGCTGCTGGATGAGCTGGAATTGCGCCAGCGGCCGCCCGAACTGCCGGCGTTCGACGGCGTACTGCCGGGCAACGTCGAACGCCGCCAGCTGCTGCCCCACGGCCTGCCAGGCAACCATGATCCGCGATCCGCGCAGGAGCCGGTTCGTGTCTTCAAAACTGCTGATCCCGGCGAAGCGGTCCGCCTCGGCGATGCGGACGTCCTTGAACACAATGTCAGCGTTCTGGACTGTCCGGAGCGCGATCTTGTTCTCGATCCGGCTCCGGCTCACGCCCGGCAGGGAAGCATCCACGATAAACCCCCGGACGGCGCCGTCGGCTTCGTCCCGTGCCCACACCAGCATGTAGTCGCAGAAAGTCCCGTTGCCGATCCACCGCTTGGCACCGTTGAGCAGCCAGCTGTCGCCGCCGACGTCGGGCTCCCCGGTCCGGGAGGAGATCCGCCGGGCACGGGTCTCCATGCCGCCGGCGACGTCGGAGCCATGGCCGGGCTCTGTCAGCGCGAAGGCCCCCGTGATGCGCAGGTTTGAGGCATCGGCGAGGAGCCGCTCCTTCTGCCCCTCCGAACCGAAGGCATAAAGGGATTCCACAAAAAGGTCGTGGTGGACCAGGAAAAACGTGGCGATGGACGTGTCTACGCGGGTCATTTCGGCGATGACCAGCCCCGCGAACAGGTGGCTGTAACCCCGCTGGGCGGGAGTGCTCAGTTCCAGTGCCGCGAGCTTGGGGAGGATGTGCGCGGGAAATTCCGCCTTGTTCCACCAGTCCGACGCGTGCGGCGCGATCTCCGAAGCGAGGAAATCCCGCAGCTCTGCCAGCTTGTCCCGCTCCCGGGGGCTGAGCTGCGCCTCAAAGGCGAAAAAGTCCGCAGCTGGCAGCTCTTTCGTGCCCGGATCAGGGGCCGGACGAGTGCCGGGATCAGGGGCGCCTTCGTGCCCCGGGCTCATTTGGGACCCATTCGAATGGCGCCGTCCAGCCTGATTGTTTCGCCGTTGAGCATGGCGTTTTCGACAATGTGGGCCACGAGGCCGGCATACTCGGCGGGCCTGCCAAGCCGGGAGGGATGCGGCACCTGCCGGCCGAGCGAATCCTGCGCATCCTGCGGGAGCCCGGCCATCATCGGGGTCTCGAAGATCCCCGGCGCAATGGTCACCACCCGCACCAGTTCGCGCGCCAGCTCCCGCGCCAACGGCAGGGTCATCGCGGCAACGGCGCCCTTGGAGGCCGCGTAAGCCGGCTGGCCGATCTGGCCTTCGAACGCTGCAACGGAAGCAGTGTTGATGATCACGCCACGCTCAGGACCGCCGACGTCGGTACTCACGGGTTCGGTGGCGACCATGGCCGCCGCAGCGAGGCGAAGCACGTTGAACGTCCCGATGAGGTTCACCTGGATGACGCGGCTGAACGCGTCAAGCGGCAGTACGCCGTCGAGCCCCAGCACCTTGCCCGGGGTGGCGATGCCCGCGCAGTTCACGAGGATCCGCAGCGGGCCCAAGGCCACGGCTGCGTCGACGGCACCTTGAACCTCAGCCTCGTTGGTCACGTCCGCGGGGGTGAAGACTGCGGTCCGGCCTGTACCGGATCGCCCGGCGGCAGACCCGTTCAGTTCCTCGGCGAAGGCTGCACCGGCAGAGCCCGGCAGGTCGATCAGCACCACGGAAGCCCCGCCGTCGAACAGCCGCCTGGCGGTGGCCGCCCCCAATCCGGAGGCTCCGCCCGTAATCATTGCGACGCTGCCATTGATGTCCATACATCCTCCTTGATGCGGGCCCCGGCGAAACAGCCCCATGGGAACATTAGTTAGTGAATGTTAACTGAAATAACGGCCGCCCGCACCAACGGCTCCTTCGAATCAACGGCAAGGCCGCACCGGCGAATACTAGGCTGGGAGTCATGATCCCGCAGGACTCCGGCCCGGCTGTCTCCGGCTGGGCCGCCCGTGCCAATGAGGCGGCATGCTCGGTCACGGCCCTGTTCGGCCATCGGCTACTCTTCCTGCCGGGCACCCACATCGGCGCCATTCTCCGGCCCTCGCGCCCCGCGGAGATCCTCGTCCGCCCCTGGCACTACTGGTGGCAGGCGCAGTACCTCGACTGCCTGGTGGATGCCGGAATCCGGGAGATGGGCAGTGCAGCCACGTCCGCTGCACCGTCCGACGGCGAAGGTCCCGACGACGGCGGCGGTAAGGCCGGCGTCATTCCAGGCGCCGTTGAGGCCGGCGCCGGCAGGCTCGCCTCCCGCCTGCTCACGGGCATCAGGCTGCGTAACCTCCTCACCTTCGTCAACAGCTACTACGACGACATGGCCTGGCTGGCACTGGCCACCCTCCGGCTGCATGAACTCGCCGAAGCAACCCAGCAGGAGGAATTCCGCAAGCCACCACTCAGGAACAGCAAGCGCATTGCCAGGATCCGGAAAACCCTGACCCTGCAGTTCGATTCGGCCTCGACGGACGACCTTGGCGGCGGCACCTTCTGGAGCAGGAAGCGGGATTTCAAGAACACCCCCGCCACCGCCCCCGTCGCGCTCTTTTATGCCCGGACCGGCCAGCGGGACAAGGCCCAGGCACTGCTGGACTGGCTGGACGCCAGGCTCTTCGATCCGGCACAGGGCCTCTACCTGGACGGGCTGCGGATCGACCCCGCGGGCGGGGTGGTGGTGGAAACCGCCATCTACACCTACAACCAAGGGCCGGTGCTCGGCGCGCTCCTGGAACTCGGCGGGAAAGCGAACCTGGCGCGCGCTGCCACGATTGTGGAGGCAGTGGGCCGCAGCCTGACAGTCCCGCCCGAAGCGGACAGGCAAAGCGGCGCCTCACCGGACAGCCTGGTCCTACAGTGTGCGGGCACGGGCGACGGCGGACTCTTCACTGGGATCCTGTGCCGCTACCTCGCACTCGCCGCAGCCGACCAGCGGCT
The DNA here is from genome assembly GCF_030816475.1 of Arthrobacter pascens. NCBI lineage: Bacteria > Bacillati > Actinomycetota > Actinomycetes > Micrococcales > Micrococcaceae > Arthrobacter > Arthrobacter pascens. The sequence continues at coordinate 3,713,879 of NZ_JAUSXF010000001.1, forward strand.
TTCCGGGACCGTCAGGGCAGCGGCCGGACGCCTCGTCCTGGACACCGCCGAAGCCTTCTGGGCCGGCCGGCGCCACATTTCGCCAACGGAACCCCTGGCCAGGCATCTGACCAAACACCCGTCAGGGCACCTGTCCGGGCACGTATCCGGGCACCCTCGCAAACACCAAGGCAACCTGATCTTCTCCGTCCACCCCCGGACGCCCGCGGATGTCACCTATCCCCCGGGAGCCGCCGTCGAACTTTCCACCCAGCTGCAGGCGTGGATGGTCCTGGAGGCCGCCGCGGCGATCCAGCGAAAGACCCACTGGAAATAAGTCACGCAACAGTTCCGTAATTCATGTGATCCTAATCACTTAAGGTCATTCCCGCTTGGATGCTTAGGTTTGGCTAACCTACAGTTTCTCGAGAGAGCAGCACCTGACTTCCGACTCACAGGACACCAGGTCCAGCAGACTTTTTCCCCAGAAAGCAGCCCCCTTATGAAGATCCGCTCCCACGCCCTGGCCGGCATCGCACTTGCCGCCACCGCCGCACTCGGACTGTCCGCCTGCGGCGGCGGCCCCACACCGGCAGCCTCAGGTTCCGCTTCCGCCGGCGGCGCTGGCTCCGGCGAGATCACGGTCTACAACGCGCAGCACGAAGACCTGACCCAGGCCTGGGTGGATGCCTTCACCAAAGAGACGGGGATCAAGGTCACGGTCCGCAACGGCGAGGATCCGGAGATGGCCAACCAGATCATCCAGGAAGGCGCGGCGTCCCCGGCCGACGTTTTTCTCACGGAGAACTCCCCCGCGATGGCCCAGGTTGAGAACGCCGGCCTGTTCGCCGACGTCGACCAGGCCACCGTGGCACAGGTCCCCGCGAATTTCCGCCCGAGCACCAACAAGTGGACCGGCATCGCTGCCCGCTCCACCGTCCTGGTCTATGACAAGACCAAGCTGACCGAAGACAAGCTGCCCAAGTCCATGCTGGATCTGGCAAACCCGGAGTGGAAAGGCCGCTGGGGCGCTTCCCCGTCCGGCGCCGACTTCCAGGCCATCGTCGCCGCGCTGCTTGAGCTCAAGGGTGAAACCGCCACGAAGGAATGGCTCAAGGCCATGAAGGATAACTCGAAGGCCTACAAGGGCAACAGCACCGCAATGAAGGCAGTCAACGCCGGCGAGATTGATGCCGCCCTGATCTACCACTACTACTACTTCGGAGACCAGGCCAAGACCGGAGAGAACTCCAAGAACGTCTCCCAGTACTACTTCAAGAACCAGGACCCGGGAGCATTCCTTTCGGTTTCCGGCGGTGGAGTGCTGAAATCTTCAAAGAACGCTGCGGCCGCACAGGAGTTCCTGAAGTTCGTCACGGGCAAGAAGGGCCAGGAAATCCTGCAGAAGGGCACATCCTTCGAGTACGCGATAGCCTCGGACGTCCCGGCCAATGACAAGCTGGTGCCGGTGAAGGACTTGCAGGCTCCCACCGTGGATCCTGCCAAACTGAACTCCGAGAAGGTCACCGACCTGATGACTGAGGCAGGACTGCTCTAAATCTGTGACCACTGATCTATCGGCTCCGCAAGTTTCCGGAGACACGACGACGGCGGGCAGGGGCAAACGTCCCCGCCCGCCTTTCGGCGTTTCTGCAGTAGGCATCCTGGCGGTACTGACAGCACTGTTTTCATTGCTCCCGCTCGGCTACGTCATCTTCATGACGGGTGTGACCGGCTGGGACACCGCCGTCACCCTGGTCTTCCGCCCCCGGGTGGGGGAACTACTCCTGAACACTGTCTTGCTGATTTTGATCACGGTACCCCTCTGCCTCGTCCTCGGCGTCGGCGGCGCCTGGCTCGTCGAGCGGACCGGCCTCCGGGGAAACAAATGGTGGGCCGTCCTGCTGGCCGCCCCGCTGGCGGTTCCGGCCTTCGTTAACAGCTACGCCTGGGTTTCGGCGGTGCCGTCACTTGAGGGCCTCTGGTCAGGCGTCCTGATCGCCACGCTGTCCTACTTCCCGTTGGTATACATTCCGGCCGCTGCGGCACTCAGCCGGCTGGATCCTGCCATCGAACAGTCCGCCGCGTCCCTGGGCCTCGGGGCATGGCGGACGTTCTTCCGGGTGGTGCTGCCGCAGCTTCGCATCGCGATGACCGGCGGCGCTCTCCTGGTCGCCCTGCACCTGCTGGCCGAGTACGGCGCCTTCGCCATGATCCGGTTCGACACTTTCACCACCGCGATCATGATCCAGTATCGGTCCACGTTTAACGGAACCGCCGGCAACATGCTGGCGAGCGTGCTGGTGTTCTTCTGCCTGATCCTGCTCCTGCTCGAGGGCCGCAGCCGGGGCACAGCCAGATATGCGCGGGTGGGCTCCGGCGTCCAGGGAAAGGCCCTGCGGCTTCCGCTGCGCTCCTATCAGCTGCCCGCCCAGCTCTCGCTGCTGGCGCTGACAGTTCTCGCCTTCGGGCTACCCCTGTGGGTTGTGCTGCGCTGGACCCTCGCGGGAGCGGGAAGCTGGCCCGCGGATGAATTCATCCCGGCCCTGCTGCAGACTCTTGGGTACGGACTGGCGGGAGCTGCCGTCACCATCGTCGTCGGGTTCCCCATGGCTTTCCTTGCCGTCCGGTATCCCAGCTGGTTCAGCAAGGCGCTGGAGCTTTCCAACTACATCACCAGCTCGATGCCCGGCATCGTCGTGGGCCTGGCATTCGTCACCGTCAGCATCCGTGTGGTCCCCGGCGTGTACCAAACGGCCGGGGTGCTGGTGGCGGCATACGTCCTGCTGTTCCTGCCGCGGGCGCTGGTGAATCTGCGTTCAGGGCTTGCGCAGGCGCCCAAGGAACTGGAGGAAGCAGCACAGTCGTTGGGAAGACCGCCGCTACTGTCCTTCATCCGGGTGACGCTCCGGTTGACGGCTCCCGCCGCAGCCGGGGGTGCGGCCCTCGTGTTCCTGGGCATCGTCAACGAGCTGACGGCCACCCTGCTGCTCTCCCCGAACGGCACCCGCACGCTTGCCACCCAGTTCTGGAGCAAGAGCAGCGAAATCGATTACGTCGGCGCCGCCCCCTACGCGCTCCTCATGATCCTGGTATCCGCGCCGATGACCTACCTCCTCTTCCAGCAGTCCAAGAAAGCAGCGGGACAGTGACAGAACAAGCGCCCTCACGCCTCCCCGAACCGCGCATCGCAGCCTCGGTGGTGCCCAGTACCAACAGCCACCTGGTGATCGATTCCGTCACCAAGACCTTTGGTACCCAAGCCGTGCTTAAGGGCGTGAACCTCTCGGTGGCCAAAGGCGGGACCACGGCCATAGTGGGCCCGTCCGGCTCCGGCAAAACCACCCTGCTGCGCCTGATTGCCGGCTTCGAGCATCCCGAGACGGGGACGATTGAGCTCAACAGGACCCTGGTTGCCGGCGACGGCGAATGGGTGCCGGCACACAAACGCCACATCGGTTACGTGGCCCAGGATGGCGCCCTCTTCCCACACCTCACCGTTGGCCAGAATGTTGCCTTCGGCCTCGACGCCGCGAAACTCCCGAACGGCCGCCGGGCAGTTGGTGACCGGGTTAGCGAGCTGCTCGAGATGGTGTCCCTGGACCCGGCTATGGCCAGGCGGCGCCCGCACCAACTCTCCGGCGGCCAGCAGCAGCGTGTGGCCCTGGCCCGCGCGCTGGCCAGGGAACCAGAGCTGATGCTGCTGGACGAACCGTTCTCCGCGCTGGATGCCGGGCTGCGCGTGGCCACCAGGCGGGCAGTGGCAAAGGTCCTGAACAAGGCAGGCGTCACCACCATCCTGGTGACCCATGACCAGGCCGAGGCCTTGTCCTTCGCGGACCAGGTGGCCGTGATGCGGGGCGGCAAGTTGGCCCAGATCGGAAATCCGTTTGTGGTGTACACGCGTCCTGCGGACCGGGCCACCGCGGAATTCCTGGGCGACGCCGTCATCCTGGATGCCTGGATGGAGGGCTCTCTCGCCACGTGCTCATTGGGCGGCATTCCCGTCCGCCGGCCGCCTGCGCAGGGCCGCGTCCAGCTCATGCTGCGGCCGGAGCAGATCCGCATCGCCGAGGACGGCCCCATCAGTGGCGTCGTGGTAGACACCGACTACTTCGGCCCGGAAACCACAGTGCGGCTCAAACTTGCCGTGCCACCCGAGCTGGCCAACGGAGCCGACCACCGCTACCCCGGCGGCGGGGAAATCATCACCATCCGCCACTGGAACGCCTCCATCGCACGGCCGGGGATGCAGCTCTGCCTGCGGGTGGTGGGCGAAGCCGTGGCTTTTCCCCTGGACGACTGAATTCCTCAGCCCGCCTCCGGCTTCTTCTGCTGCGGGAAGGGCGACTCACCACGTGCCAGCATTTCCACGAAACCGGCAATCTTCCGCTCCCGGAGCGCCTGGTTCTTTACCGAGGTCGTGCGGTAAATCAGGGCATACCGGTTCACGGAGGTGAGAACGTCGAACATCGCCTGCGCCTCCGGGACGGCGGCGATCGCGGCGGCCAGGTCCGCCGGGACCTCCGCCGTCGCCTGTCCCGGATACGCCGCTTCCCAGCGTCCGTCCGCTTTCGCGCTTTCGACGGCGGCCCGGCCGGCGTCGGTCATCTTCCCTGCCGCCTCGAGCCGGGCCACGTGCCCGACGTTCCGCACTGACCAGCGGCTTTTGGGGCCCCTGCGGGTCATACGCTGGGCGTAGCTCCCGTCGTCGCGTTTTTTCACCTGGCCGTCAATCCAGCCAAAGCACAGCGCCTCATCCAGGGCTGCATCGTAGTCCAGCGCGGTGACGTCGCCACCCTTCTTGTGAAGCACCAGCCACACGCCCGGGCTGTCCCGGTGGTTCGCTTCCAGCCAGGACCGCCACGCGGCGGCATCCGGCACCAGCAGCTCCTGAAGTTCAATCGCCATGGGCCTATTCTGCCCCGGTGCCGCGCAATTCAAGTCGTGGCATGATGACCGTATCCGCGCCGTCAGGATCCGAGGAGAAACCATGCTGCGTGTCCGCCCCGTCCACTTCACGTCCCGGATGGAACCCTGGGAGCAGCTGCTCACGGCCCTCGGGCTGGCCAAAACCACGGATGACGGTGCCTGGCGTGAGTTCGACGCCGGCGCCGGCAGGCTTGCCCTCCACCAGGTGGAAGCCGGCGCACCCAATGACGGAACCACGGTCTTCGGCGTCGAGGTGGGTGATGTTGCCGAGTTCGCCCGGCGCACCAGCATCGCCGGGCAGGAAACCGGGACCACGTCCGCGGAGCTGACCGGCACTGACCACGGCGAGTCCTGCCGGATCACAGGCCCGGACGGCTTCAGCTTCCTGGCCGACAAGGCCGCCCACGGCGCGAACTGCGCAGACGCGGACCCGGCCCTCGCCGTCGTCGGCGTCTGGTTCACACCGGAACCGGCCGCGGCCGCGCAGACGCTGCGGGACATCGGAGCCAGGTACCGTCCTGTTCCGGATGACGACGAAACCGCCGACTTCACCGCCAAGAACGGCGGGGTGCTGATGGTGCGCCCCGCCTCCGGCACACCGCGGTCAGGACTGGGCTTTGAGTACGACGGCGACCTGGACGCTTTACGGGACCGGCTCACCGTCGGCGGCCTGGAGGCGGGCGTGACGGAGGAGGCATTCAGCCGGACGCTACACGTTGCCAACCCCGATGCTGACAGCCAAACCCCCGCAGCAAGCCTGCATGTACCGCCTACCCTCTGGATTTCGAAGCGCCGCATCGAGGGATCCGGCAACGGCGTTCCGGACGACGCTTAGAGCTGAGAAATCACCCGCCACCGGCCTGCAGGCGTCCGATGGGGTAGAACTTAACCATGAATGTTCGCACACCTGACCCCAATCCCGGCTGGCTCTCCGAGGAGGACCTCTTTGAGGCACGCGGGAGGCTCCCCATGGTTTATGTGGAAGCCGTTCCGGTCAGGTTGGATCCGCTCGGATTCGTGAACGAAGTCGGCACCCTGCTGCAGGCCGACGAGGACGGCGCCATGATCCGTTCGCTGGTGTCCGGCCGCGTCATCTACCGGGAGACGATCCGCGCCGCACTCCTGCGCCACATGGAGAAGGACCTCGGCCCGCTGGCCTTCCCGCAGCTCCCCATCAGCCCGGTGCCGTTTACCGTGGCCGAATACTTCCCCGCCCCGTCGCAAACCGGGTTCACTGACGACCGCCAACACGCCGTGTCGCTGGCATACGTCATCCCGGTAACCGGTGAATGCGAACCCCGCCAGGACGCCCTGGAGCTGACCTGGATGACCCCTGAGGAAGTGCTCAGCCCGGGCGTCCAGCTCGAATTCAGCGGCGGCCGGGGCGCGCTCATCCGCCAGGCGCTGGCGTTTGCCGGAGTGGGCTTCTGACGCCCTCGGGCTGCCCGGGGTCCCCGACTTCCTGCACCCTCCTTTGTAGACTGTAGGGCGGACCGCAAGAGAACCTAAGGACTCCCATGACCGAAACGCCAGCCGCCCGGCACTACAGCGAACAGCAGGCTGGATCTCTGAAGACCGGCGATCAGCTCCTTCTTCCCGACGGCAAACGCGCTGCCGAAATCCAGCGGGTGGAGCTGGAGTCCGACGATTTTGGCTCCCCTGCACTTGTCGTCGCCACGCTCACTGGCGGCGGGACTGTCCGCATTGCCGCTGGCTCCTCAGTGAACGTCCTGGATCCGACGCCCGACGCCGTCACCCAGCTTCCGGTCGCGGAGAACCTCATCGGGGAAGCGGAGGCAGCCCCGGTAGCTCCCGCCGTCGTCGTGCCTCCCCTGCCTGCCACGCCCCCCGCGGCCAGCGGGCCCACCGCTGAAGAGTTTGCGCTGATTCCGGCCCCGCAGGGAACGCCGGAGTCCGTGGTGGAGGCCGTCGCCGAAGCCCACCCGGATGCCGTGGGAGTCCTGCTGCTGGCCGACAAGCTGGCCAAGGGGGTCAACGTCAAGTCCGGCAGCTGCCTCAAGGACCTCAGCGATCTGGCCCACGAACTGTTCATCGCGCTCAAGGATCCGGAGGGGGCGCTGGCCGTGGCCGACCTGCTCAACGTCCTGCCCTTCGACGGCAATCCCGGCAGGTGGGCGTCCGTGGAGGCGTCGCTGGCGCTCTCCAGCTACATCTGCAGGCAGGATGGGAGGCAGGAGCGCGCCGAGGTGTACGAAAAGCTGCTGCGCACCCCGGAGAACCAGGAGACGGACCCGTTCAAAGCCCGGATGAACGCCAAAGTCCGGCAGCGCTCGCTGAACGAACCCAACCTGTACGACAAAGAGATCTTCCGCTCCATCGACAATTCCAACCACGAGGCCGAGCGCGAATGGCGGCTGCTCCGCCTGGAATCCCTCCTCTTTCTTCGGGCGCACGGGGGCTCCGAGACGATCGGCCTCGGCGAGCTTGAGCGCCGGATCAGCAATGAGCTTGAGGCCGTCCGCGCCTGAGGGTTCCTTCCCCCGGTTGCGCTGACCAGGCCTGGCAATTACCCCTACCCGGTACTCCCCCTGAGTTGTACATTCGGGCTATGACGAACAATCTGAGCGTAGTGATTAATGCCGACGCGGCGCAGGTCTGGACCATGCTCCGCGAGCCGTCCAAGGTGGCGCAATGGCACGGGTGGGAGGCCGATGACCAGCCCGCCGAGATCAATGAGATCTATTTTGGCAGCGATGTGGTGGAGGCGCCGGACCACACCAGCCTGACCACCAACAGCGGCGACGTCTTCGAGCTGAAGCCGGTTCCTACCGGAACCCAGGTCAGCGTGACCCGGGCCGCCAAGGACCACAACTCGGAGTGGGCAGCCTGGGATGAGGACATCACCCAGGGCTGGCTGACTTTCCTGCAGCAGCTCAGGTTTGCCCTGGAACGGCACCCCCACGGCAAACGGCACACGCTGTTGTTCGAGCTTCCCGGAGGTTCCGGCTCCGCCATTGAGAAGCTGGGGCTTGCCGATGTACCGAAGCCCGGCGAGAACTATGACCTGACGCTGGGCACCGGGGAGGAGATCTCGGGCAAGGTCTGGTACCGCAGCAACCACCAGGTGGGGCTCACGGTCCACGGCTACGCGGAACATGGGGACGGCCTGCTGATCGTGGCCGATCAGCAGGTCATCGATGAAATCCGGCCCGACGGCGGCGCGTTGGTCATCGTCTCCACCTACGATCTGGGTGCCCACAAGCTGGAGTCCTTGCGCGCCCTTTGGGAAGGCTGGCGCGCTGAGAACTACCCCACATCGCAGTCGGTCCGGTGAGGGTTCCGGGCGGCTAGCTGGCAGACTGGAACCGTGTCAGCCAACCCCGCCCCGGCTTCTGCCGACCCCACTGCCGAACCTTCTGCCGGCGCCGCCGTCGGTACCGCCATCCCCGGACAATCCGAGTTCTCCTTCCGGGTAGGCACCCGGCTGACCGACCGCTCGGCGCCGTCTGCTGCCCTGATTGAGCAAAACGGCGGGGAATTCCTGGGCCGGACCGGGATCATCAGCACTCCGCATGGCGAGATCCGGACGCCTGCCTTCATCGCCGTCGGCACCAAGGCCACCGTGAAGGCAGTGCTGCCGGAATTCATGGCCGGCCTGGGGGCGCAGGCACTCCTGGCCAACGCCTACCACCTGTACCTTCAGCCTGGCCCGGAAATACTGGACGAGGCAGGCGGCCTGGGCACCTTCATGAACTGGCCTGGCCCCACCTTCACGGATTCCGGCGGGTTCCAGGTCATGAGCCTGGGATCAGGCTTCAAGAAGGTCATCGACATGAAGCAGGTGGACACGACCGGACCGGACGACGCCGTGGCTCCCGGCAAGGAGCGGCTGGCCCACATTGACGAGGACGGCGTCTGGTTCAAGAGCCACCTCAACGGTGACCGGCACCGTTTCACGCCGGAGATCTCCATGCAGGTCCAGCACCAGATCGGCGCGGACATCATGTTCGCCTTTGACGAGCTGACCACGCTGCAGAACTCCCGCGGCTACCAAGAGGAGTCGCTGGAGCGGACCCGGCTGTGGGCCCTGCGCTGCCTGGACGAGCACATCCGGCTGACCTCGGCTCGGGCAGGAAAGCCATACCAGGCGCTCTTCGGCGTGATCCAGGGGGCGCAGTACGAGGACCTGCGCCGGAAGGCATGCCGGGACCTCGGGGCCATGCCGTTTGACGGGTTCGGCATCGGCGGGGCGCTGGAGAAGGAAAACCTGGGAACCATCGTGCGGTGGTGCAACGAGGAACTGCCCGAGGACAAGCCGCGGCACCTGCTCGGGATCTCAGAGCCCGACGACATCTTCACCTCCATCGAGAACGGCGCGGACACTTTCGACTGTGTTTCCCCCACCCGAGTGGCCCGCAACTCCGCCTTCTACACGCCCACCGGCCGCTACAACCTGTCCGGGGCGAAGTACAAGCGCGACTTCGGCCCCCTGCAGGAAGGCTGTGACTGCTACGCCTGCACAAACTATTCGCGGGCATACATCCACCACCTGTACAAGGCCAAGGAAATGCTCTCGGCCACCCTTATCTCCATCCACAACGAGCGATTCGTGGTGAAGATGGTGGATGACGCCCGGTTGGCCATCGAATCCGGCCGCTTCTTCGAGTTCAAGGCCGAGACCCTGGCGCAGTACTACTCCTGACGGACCGACTTCGCGGGAGCCGCCACAGTTCGCTGTATCGCTCCAGCGAGCTCGTCACCCCTCCCGCGAACTCACGGTTTTCCACATGGCGGAGGCCACGTCTGTCGGCGGCGTTGCCTGTAGCCGAGTCTGGGGTCATGACACACCTACAGCCGAGCCCTCGCCCCCAGCTTCCCGGGAACGGCAGCCTCTGGCGCACGCAGGAACTCCTGGACCTGGGAGTGGGAAAACGTTCAATCGCCGCACTGGTGGAGTCGGGCATCCTGATCCGGCTGCGGCACGGCTGCTATATCAGGGGCAGCGTCTGGATGAAGCACTCCCCGGGTCTTCGCAGCCTCCAACTGATCCATGCCCATGCACATGGAACACGCACGACGTCGGCAGGCGCCTTCCGCTATAGCCACACCTCGGCTGCGCGGCTCTGCGGCCTTTACCTCTGGAACGTCGACAACCGGATCCACCTGACGCAGCGGACGCCCCCCTCAGGGGACCGACATGGTCGTGACGTTGTCTGCCATACGGCGGACGTAGCAGAAACCGACCGCGCCATAGTCAATGGCCTTCGAACCACCACCCTGGAGCGGACCGCCGTCGATTGCGGCTTGCTTCTTCCCTATCGGCAGGCGCTCATCCTCATGGACCACGCGCTCCGCCTTGGAGCGGACAGGATCAAGCTGGACGCCGAGGCAGCCAGGCTGGACGGACGCCGGGGCATAAGGAATCTGCGCCGCGTGCTCGCAGCCGCCGATCCGCGGTCAGAATCACCGGGCGAAACGCTAGCGCGGGATGTCATCTCCCGGCTGCGGATCCCTGCCCCGGAACCGCAGGTCGAGGTGATGACCCGCCGTGGCCGTTACCGGCTGGACTTCGCCTGGAAGCAAAGGAAGGTGGCCCTCGAGTTCGATGGGAAGACCAAGTACTTCGACTACCGGCCTACAGAGCAGGTGGTGTTCGAGGAAAGGCAGCGGGAGAAAGCCCTCACGGAGGACGGCTGGACGGTCATTCGCATCGAATGGAAGGACCTGTTCCGGGAATTGGAGTTCAGGAACCGCCTGCTGCCGGTGCTGGATGACTGACTGCCATCGAGTTCGCGGGACCAATCCCGGGAACGCTGTTGCGCTACAGCGAGCCCGAGCGTTTCCCGCGATCTCGGCAGTGGCACACCCTCAGCGCGGGTCGGCGATCTTGCCCATGAAGAGCGGCAGGCCGGTCTCGACATGCACGATCTGGTACTGGAACGGCCGGTTGAATTCGAGGATACGCGCAGGATCTGCCACCTTTCCGCTCACGGCCTCTGCATTGATCTGCGTCACAGCGGCGGCGATGGTCCCTTTCTCGGCCACGGTGATGTTGGCCGCCTGGGCTGCCTGCGTAATCCTCATCCCGTGCTGGATCGGATCGAAGTCCCGGGTAGTGGTGAGGGTCTTGCCCAGTCCCAGGGCGCCCAGGACCTTCCGTAGGTCAAAGCTGCTTTCGTGATCCCACGACGGGAGCGAGAGCTGGACGCTTTCGGGCGCCGCAGCTTCAAGCTTTTCCGCTATCCGGGCCAGTTGCCCGGGAGCGAAGCCCTTGGCGGTGTCAGTGCCCGTCTCCGGCAGGATGAGCCGCATGACGAACCCCTCGCCGAAAGGCAAATCCACCGCCTGCCAGCCGGTCCCCTCGGCGTACGCCAGATCCTGAAGCGTATGCATCATCGGGACGTTGACTTTCGCGCCGTCCGCCTTCGTGAACTGTGAATCCGAGGTGGCATTGGCACTGAACGGCGTTTTCCACGCACCCGCGAAATACACGGTGTTGAGCAGGCTGAACGTGTTGTTTCGATCGTAGCCAGCCGGTGCCTTCTTGATCCGGCCGCCGGTGCTCTTATCCACCCAGGCGTTGATGGCCGGGCTGGTGACTGGCTCATCGCTGAAGTCCACGGGATAAACACCCGCCCCGTAGTGTTTGGCCAGCGTCTGCAGGTAGGCATCACCAGTAGGAACGTTCTTGTCAACGAACAGTCCATTGGCCGTGTGCATCAAGGGCTTCAACGGCGGGTTCGCCTCGTCCACTGAGCCGGGATCGCCATCGAAACGCTCAAGGGAGGCCAGGAGAGCGTTCATAGCCTCGTCGCGGTTCTCCGCCGGAAGCCCCAGCACGGCGTCGATCTCCGCAGCCGTTTCGCCCGAAGCACCTGCACGGAGCATGGCCAGGGCAATCAGCAGGCTGCCCGGTGACGCAATGACATTGCCAGCTCCGCCGTCACTCAGCAGCGCATCGCCCAGCTTGAAGGCCGACGTCCGGAACGCTGCCAGTTCGCCCTTGAAAGCCGAACGGTCCACCGAAACCCGCTCAACGCCGTCGGCTTTCAGCAGCGCTGGTCCGGACGAACACGCCGTCAGCAGCAGCACAGCTCCCAGCGACAGAATCCTCAAAAAGCGGAGCCTTTTCATTGCCACCCCCGGCCGACAACGGCGGGAATCCGCCTCTTCCCAGTGAAGCAGCGACGGCGCCGGGAGACGATGCCTACTCGGTCACGTTTTGCGCTCGGTTCGGTCTCGCCTTCCAGCGCTCCCTCACCTTTCGCACCGTTTTGCCGAACGCTCCCTCACCTTTCGCAGGACTATGGGAACGCTCCCTGAACGACGACGACGGCGGCACGGCTCCGGCGCGGAACGTCACCGCGGAGCCGGCCGCCGCCGTCGTTCTTCAGCAATCGCTAGGCGTCGAGAAGGTCTTTGTCCTTGTCCGGGCGCAACCGGGACCAGGCGTCGCCCTGCTCACGGTCCAGGTGGGTGGCCTTCTTGTTCTTCAGCGCGAAGATGTAGACGAGCAGCGAAATGGCTATCGCCACCGTGACGTAGGTGAAGAACAGGTTAACTTGGCCGGACTGCTGCAGGGCGGCACCGATGAGCGGAACCGTGCCTCCGAAGAGGGAATTGGCCACGGCGTAGCCAAGTCCCAGGCCAAGGGCACGGATGGAAGCCGGGAACAGCTCAGCCTTCACCAGGGCATTGATCGACGTGTAGCCGCCAACGATCAGCAGCCCGCCGATCATGAGCAGGAAAGCAGTGAACGGGTCCTTGGTGTTGGACAGCGTGGAAAGCAGCGGCCAGGTGAAGAGGACACCGGTGATGCCGAACCACAGGAGCAGCGGCTTGCGCCCCACCTTGTCCGAGATGATGCCGTAGACGGGCTGGAGCAGCATGAAGATGAACAGCGCCCAGAAGTTGATCACGGAGGTGTCGGTCTTGGCGATGCCGGACGTATCGTTCATGAACTTCAGGATGAAGTTGGTGTAGGTGTAGAACGCCACGGTGCCGCCCAGCGTGACGCCGATGCAGATCAGCAGCGGCTTCCAGTACTGGGTGAACAGCAACTTCATGGTTCCGGGCTGGGCCACGCCCTGCACGGCCGGGATCTTGGCGGCCGCGACCTGCTCTGCGGACACTGTTTCTTCCATGGAGCGCCGCAGCCACAGGACCACCAGTGCGGCCACGCCTCCGATGGCGAATGGGATACGCCAGCCCCACCCGCCCAGGTCGCCCTTTGGCATGGCACCCTGCAGGATGACTAACACCAGCAGCGCCAGCATCTGGCCGCCGATCAAGGTGACGTACTGGAAGCTGGAGAAGAACCCCCGGCGCTTGGACGTCGCGGCTTCCGACATGTACGTGGCGCTGGTGCCGTACTCGCCGCCCACGGAGAAACCCTGGAGAACGCGGATCAGGACCAGCAGGATCATGGCCCAGATCCCGATGACATCCTGGGTGGGCAGCACGGCAATGGCGAACGAACCTGCGGACATCAGCGTGACGCTGAGGGTCAGCGCGGCCTTGCGGCCCTTGCGGTCGGCGTAGCGGCCGAAGAACCAGGCGCCGATGGGGCGCATCAGGAACGACGTCGAGAAAACCGCCATCGCTTCGAGGCCGGCCTGGAGGTCGTCGGTGGGGTTGAAGAAATGGGACTGGAAGTAGGCTGCGAACACTGTGTAGACGTACAGGTCGTACCACTCCACCAGGTTGCCGGCTGAGCCTTTGAGGATGTTGCCGACGGCCTTGCGGGTCCGGGCTGCCTCACTAAGGGGCATGGTCTGCTGGGTGCTCATCGCTGAACCTTCCTTGGCGGCGCCGCCACGGGTAACCGTTCCGGATTTAGGGTGGTGCTGTCCATGGCAACATTGCTCATGGTTCCTCCTCGACATTGAAGGCCGCCTGAATGGCGGGGACTCCCCTCAAGGTATTGGTGATCCACGGCACAGCCAACGCTGCGGGGCATTTCCTAACACTTCCTTAGGTTTCGCCCCGGCAGGGTGTGAAAAGGGGTAACCTCCAATGCGGGCAGGGATGCAGGTGCCCATCAAGGAAAAGGGACCAAGCCATGGAAGTGCTCATCGTCGAGGACGACGACGCCATGGCGTCCGCGCTGGAGGCAGCCGTCGTCTCCGCCGGCCACAAAGCAAGCCGGGTGGCACGGGGTGCAGACGCCCTCCTCGCCCACCGCAGGGCAGAAGTGATCCTGCTGGATCTGGGGCTTCCGGATATCGACGGCCTCGACGTGCTGCGTAAGCTTCGCCAGGTCACGCAGTGCCCCATCCTGATCCTCACCGCCCGTGACGATGAACGGAGCGTGGTGCTGGGGCTAAGGTCAGGTGCCGACGACTACCTGGTCAAGCCCGTGAAGCTGGTCGAGCTGCTGGCGCGCATTGAAGCCGTCACCAGGCGGACCAACCGTCACACGGCTGACAGGCAACAGAACATCGTGCTGGGAGATCTCGACGTCGACCTCCGCCGGCGCGTGGCGGCCCTCGGCAGCCAGGTGCTTCCCCTGACTGCCACGGAGTTCGACCTGCTCGCCCTGTTGGCCCAACACGCAGGCTCGGTGGTCACACGGGAACAAATCCTGGACGCGCTGTGGGGCGATGCTTTCCTCGCATCCTCCCGGTCCCTTGACGTGCACCTGACGGGGCTGAGGGCAAAACTCCAGTTGCCCGGGTTCATCATCAATGTCCGCGGCGTCGGCTACCGGATCGAGGCGGATCCCGCGTGAAGCTGCGCGTCCTCGGAGTCCTCAGCCTCCTGTGCGTGGCCATGGTCATCGTCGTGTGCAGCGCCATCCTGGCCTCTGCCAGCCGGGAGCTCACGCAGGAGGTCCAGATCAACCGGGTTGCCGCACTCAACCGGATCGCGCAGGTAGCCTACGATGCGGCGGTGGACGGCGATTCCAGTCAACTCCAGCGGGAGATGGACAGGTACTCCGGGCTTTACGGCGAGGGAATCCTGGTCCGCCTGCAGGAAGGAACCCTGCGATCCGGCGGCCTGGGCGAGGACCGGGCTGACGTCCGGGACGCGGTAGCCAGGGCCAACCTGAACCTCAGCGACACAACACTCGCCCCGCTACAACCGTTTGGAACAGGGTCTGAAGTGATCTCCCGGTCCTTCGGAAGCGCCAGCCAGGTTCTGGGCGAGGCCGTCCTCGAGGTCAACCTGGATGCGGCCCGGGAGAAACTGCGGGAACGCTGGCTCGTCGTCGGACTTGCGGCCTTCGCGCTCGGGGCCGTGCTCCTCCTGGGTGCAGCGCGTGTGTCCGGCTGGGTACTGCGACCCGTTCACCGGCTAAATTCGGCCGTCACCGAACTCGAGGCAACGGGCCGGACGAGTCAGCTTCCGGAGGACGGCCCGCCTGAACTCAGGGAATTGAGCCGTTCGTTCACCACGATGGCGCGCACCGTCAGTGACAGCATCGAGTCCCAACGCCAGTTGATAGCCGACACGTCCCACCAGCTGCGCAATCCTGTGGGCGCCCTGCGGTTGAGGATCGATCTGCTGCAGTTGGAACTGCAGACGCCCGGGGAGCATACCGCGGCGGCAGGAGTGCTGGCAGAACTTGAACGGGTGGAAGAGATCCTGGACGGCGTGCTAAAGCTGGCCGCAGCCGAGCATCGCGTGTCCGAAGACTCTGCCCGAGGCACACTTGGACCGGCTCCTGAAGGTGACAAGACCGCCGTCGACCCCTTTCCAGTCCTCCAGGGAGAAGTGGAACGTGCAGGACCCGCCGCGGGGCGCGCGGGGGCTTCGATCGTGCTGGCAGCGCCGCCCGACCCGGTCGTGCAGGTGTCCTGCAACCCCCATGAACTGGCCCAAATGGTCGGGGAACTGCTGAATAATGCCATCAAGTATGCGCCCGGCGCGCGGATCTCGGTTTCCGTCCGCGAGCGTGCGGGAGGAGCGGTCATCGAAGTATCCGACGACGGCCCCGGGCTTGCCGCCGACGAAAGAGCTGCTGCCACCACGAGGTTCTGGCGGTCGCCCCAGCACCGGGAGATCCGCGGCAACGGCCTGGGCATGACCATCGTGGACAAACTGGCGGCGGCTAACGGGGGTCGCCTGGTACTGGCCGAACGGTCACCCCACGGCCTGGAGGCCCGCATCGAGTTCCCACGCCCGTCGGCCTGGCCCGACCAGGAGCATGGGCATGGCTGAATCGATCCGCTCCCTTCCGGCAAGGAGGAGTGCCCTGAAGGCCGGGCTCGCCGCCGGGCTGACGGGCCTCCTCATGCCGGCCATCAATGCTTGCACCCCTGAGGCTCGTCCCGGCAACGTGACAGTGGCAGGCGGCGAGGCTGGAGGTTTCTACCTTGAGTTTTCGACGCTGCTGGCCGATGCCCTTCAGCGCCATGGCGTGGCTGACCACGCCGCTGCGCTGACCACCGGGGGCAGCCTGGACAATCTGGATTACCTTCTGACCGGCAAGGCCACCTTCGCCGTCGCACTGGCAGATGCAGCCGCCCAGCAGGCGGCAGCGAAAAGCCCGTCAAACATTGCTGCCTTGGGAAAAGTGTACGAAAACTATGTGCACTGCGTGGTCCGCAGGGACAGCGGCATCCGGGACTTTGACGGGCTTGTCGGCAGGACCGTGGCCGTTGGCGAGCCTGGTTCAGGTACGTCATTGACCACTCCCCGCCTGATCGAGGCTGCGGGGCTGAGCGCCACTTTGGGTGGCAACGGCAAGACCATCACCGTCATGAACCTCGGGCTCAATGCCGGCCTGGCCGCGCTGCAGAGCGGCTCAGTGGATGCCCTCTTCTGGTCCGGAGGCGTGCCCACCGCTGCCATCGCGGCCGCAAACAGGGAAGCCGGGCTGGCTTTCCTCGATCTCTCTTCATTGCTCCCGGCAATGCGGAAACGCTACGGCGCTTTCTACGATCGGGTGCTGATCCCCGAAGGCAGCTACGAGGGCATTCCGGCTGTCTGGACGGTGGGCGTGGCCAACCTGCTCCTGTGCCGCAGCGATCTGGATGAAACCATTGTGAAGAGGACTGTTGAGCTGCTGGTGGGGTATGCCCAGGAACTCATTCCGAAGTCCAGTCTGGGGGTCCAGTTCCTGAGTCCCGAAACGCTTATCAACACGGCGGAACTGCCCCTGCACCCCGCGGCGGCGGAGGCCTACAGGGCCCTCCACGGCTAAGGCTGCCCTCCCCTGCCCTTTCGCATCACGCACAGCAGACTTTTGTACCGCACGGGCACGTCAATCCGTGGATTCCCGGGCAACGGAGGAAGCGAGGACCCAAAAGCGTGCCCTGCGTGACGCCGGCCGCCCTAAGACAGGACCTCAGCTCCCCGAGTGCGCCTGCAGGAAGCTGTACACCTCGGTCTCGTCCACGCCCGGGAAGGCCCCCGGCGGCATGGCGGCGAGCAGGTGCGAGTGCGCCCGCGCCGACGGCCAGGCGTTGCCGGCCCATTCAGAGGCGAGGGACGCCGGAGGACGCTTGCAGCAGCTCTCGTCCGGGCACGTGGACTTGGACCGCTCGGTGGTGTCCCGGCCGCGGAACCATTTCACGTGCGCGTACGGCACCCCCACGGAGAGCGAGAATTCGCCGTTGGCCGAGCGTTCAGTCCGGGCGGTGCACCAGTAGGTTCCGGCCGGGGTGTCGGTGTACTGGTTGTAGGCACGGAACTTGTCAGCTACGTCGAACACCACGCGTGATGTCCATTGCTTGCACGACGGCTGGCCTTCGATGGCGCCGGTGTGGTCCTGCGGGAACGTCACACCGTCGTTCTCGTAGGCCTTGTAGATGATGCCGCTCTGGTGCGTTTTCTGGAAGTGTGTGCGGATGTCCAGATGCTGCGTGGCGAGGTTGGTGAACCGGTGGGCGGCGGTCTCGTAGGACACCGCGAAGGCATCCCGGATATCCTCGACGGCGATTTCCTTGGCCTGCTTGGCCTTCTGCAGGAAGTCCACCGTGGCCTTCTCCGGCAGCATCAGGGCCGCCGCGAAGTAATTGGTGGCCACGCGCTGCATCAGGAAATCGCCGTAGTTTTTGGGTGTCTGGTGGCCCAGGACGTAATGCCCCAACGCCTGCAGCAGGACCGACCGGGGATCGTGGTCGGTCCGCTGGTTCTGGGTCAGGTAAATTCTGTGGTTCTTAAGATCGGTCACCGACCGCGTTGAATGCGGCAGGTCGCCCACGTGGTGGAGGCTGAATCCGAGGTGGGCGGCGATGTCGGCAATGACGTGCTGGGACAGCGGGCCGGTGGTGTGCCCGACGCTCGTCAGCACCTTCTGGGCCTCCGCCTCGTACTCGGGAAAGTAGTTGTTCCGCTCCCGCATCATGGCCCTCAGTTCACCATTGGCACGGCGGGCCTCCTCAGGTGTCGCGATCTGCTCGTTCAGCTTCCGCTCGAGCTCGTGCTGCAGTCCCACCATGGACTCGAGCACGTCCATGGGAAGACGCGAGCTGATGCGGATTTTGGGCAGGTTGAGTGACTCGTAGAGGGGGCTTCGCTGGTACCGTTCCAGCTCGATTTCCAAGGCGGCTCGGCGGTTGGGCGGCTCGGCCCCGAGCAGCTGGTCGATCCCCACATTCAGCGCTGCCGCGAGCTGCTGGAGGAGCCCCAGTTTCGGCTCCCGCTTGCCGTTTTCGATCAGGCTCAGCTGGCTCGGGGCAGTCCCGACGGCGGCGCTCAGGCCATCGAGTGTCAGGCCTGCCGCCTTGCGCAGGTGGCGGACGCGGCGGCCCAGGCTGATCACGTCCAGTTCCCCGGCGGCAACAGACGACGGCGGGGCAGGGGCTTTGCGGTTCCAGCTTGAAGGCGACATTTCTTGAGGATACGCGAAGAAGTGCATTTCTTTCCATGCTTTTCCCCTATTGAAAGGGTTGGAAGTGCTGAAAAGTAGTGATCACGGAAAGAAACACCGCACCGGGGAAGCCGGCGGGACTGCAATGGCGCAGCTCCTGCCGCTGTAAACCACCCCGGAGCTCAATCAAGGAGATCAACGATGACTGCAGCATTTGAGCCTACCCAGGAAACGACAAGCGAGCAGGCTGCCGCCCTGGAGCTCGAGTGGGCCGCCAACCCGCGCTGGGAAGGTGTGACCCGGGACTACAAGGCTTCCGACGTCGTCCGTCTCCGCGGCCGTGTCTCCGAAGAGCACACTCTTGCCCGCCGCGGTTCGGAGAAGCTGTGGAAGCAGCTCACCGAGGAGCACCGGACCGGTGGCTACACGAACGCCCTGGGCGCGTTGACCGGTAACCAGGCCGTGCAGCAGGTCAAGGCCGGCCTGCGGGCCATCTACCTTTCGGGCTGGCAGGTCGCAGCGGACGCGAACAACTCCGGCCACACCTACCCGGACCAGTCCCTCTACCCGGCCAACTCGGTTCCCACCGTGGTCCGCCGGATCAACAACGCTTTGCTGCGGGCGGATCAGATCGAGTTCTCCGAGGGCATCCAGACCGTTGAGGACTGGATGGTGCCGATCATTGCCGACGCCGAGGCAGGCTTCGGCGGCCCGCTGAACGCCTACGAGCTCATGAAATCCATGATCCAGGCCGGCGCGTCAGGCGTGCACTGGGAGGACCAGCTCGCGTCTGAGAAGAAATGCGGGCACCTCGGCGGCAAGGTCCTGATCCCGTCCCAGCAGCACGTCCGGACGCTGAACGCGGCCCGCCTGGCGGCCGACGTCGCCGGCACCCCGTCGGTGGTCATTGCCCGGACCGACGCGGAGGCAGCCACCCTGATCACCTCCGACGTCGACGAACGGGACCAGGAATTCATCACCGGCGAGAGGACCGCGGAGGGCTTCTACAAGGTCCGCAACGGGATCGAACCCTGCATCGCCCGCGCCAAGGCCTACGCCCCGTACTCGGACCTGATCTGGATGGAGACCGGCACCCCTGACCTGGAACTGGCCCGGAAATTCGCTGAAGCCGTCAAGGCCGACTTCCCGGACCAGATGCTCTCCTACAACTGCTCGCCCTCGTTCAACTGGCGCAAGCACCTGGACGACGCCACGATCGCGAAGTTCCAGCGCGAACTCGGCGCCATGGGCTTCACGTTCCAGTTCATCACCCTCGCCGGCTTCCACGCCCTGAACTACTCGATGTTCGACCTCGCCCACGGCTACGCCCGGGAAGGCATGAGCGCCTACGTCGAGCTCCAGGAAAAGGAATTCGCCTCCGAGTCCCGCGGCTACACCGCGACCAAGCACCAGCGCGAAGTCGGTACCGGCTACTTCGACGACATCGCCACCGCGCTCAACCCGAACGCCTCCACCCTCGCCCTGGTCGGATCGACCGAAGAGGGCCAGTTCCACTAAAACTTAGCGTTCGACGGCGGGCCTTGCCTCCGGCCTTCGGACCGGCATCGCTCGGCGTGCTATTCCCCATGGCCGGCTTCTTACCTCGCTGAGCGAGGACGAAGCCGGCCACAGGGCCCCTTTTACGCACGCTGCCGCGGTACCGGCTCCTTCGGCCTTGTGCCTCACTCACCGCAGTGCCGCTACCCGCCGTCGAACTCCTCTTTTCGTCTTTAAGGAGACTGAGATGAATACCTTTACTGACAGCTTCACTATTAATGGCATTACCCTGACTGCGCAGCCCATCTGCCGGCAGGACGAGGTGCTCACGCCCGACGCGCTCGAGTTCGTTGCGAGACTGCACCGGGCCACGGCTGAGCGGCGGCAGGAACTGCTGCAGGCACGCCGGACCCGGCGGGCTGACATCGCCGGCGGCCAGGACCCCCGGTTCCTCCGGGAAACCGAGGACATCCGCAATGACCCGTCCTGGCGGGTCGCTCCCCCCGCCCCCGGGCTGGAGGACCGGCGCGTGGAAATCACCGGCCCGGTGGATAAGAAAATGACCATCAACGCCCTGAACTCCGGCGCCAGGGTCTGGCTCGCCGACATGGAGGACTCCTCCACCCCCACCTGGCGCAACGTCATCAAGGGCCAGCTGAACCTCACCGACGCCCTCGAACGCCGCATCGACTTCACCAGCCCGGAGGGCAAGGAATACAAGCTGCGCCCCGCCGGGGAACTGCCCACCATCGTGGTCCGCCCCCGCGGCTGGCACCTGCCCGAAAAGCACATGCTCATCGACGGCACCCCGATAGCCGGCGGCATCGTGGACTTTGGCCTGTTCTTCTTCCACAACGCCCGCCGCCTCCTCGCCCAGGGCAAAGGCCCGTACTTCTACCTGCCCAAGATCGAAAACCACCTCGAAGCACGGCTCTGGAACGACATCTTCATCCTCGCCCAGGACCTGCTCGGCATCCCGCAAGGCACCATCCGCGCCACCGTGCTGATCGAAACCATCACCGCCGCCTTCGAAATGGAAGAAATCCTCTACGAACTGCGCGACCACGCCGCCGGCCTGAACGCCGGCCGCTGGGACTACATCTTCTCCCTGATCAAGAACTTCCGCACCCGCGGACCCCGGTTCGTCCTGCCCGACCGCGCCCAGGTGACCATGACCCAGCCGTTCATGCGCGCCTACACCGAACAACTCGTCCGCGCCTGCCACAAACGCGGCGCCATGGCCATCGGCGGCATGGCCGCAGCAGTGCCCAACCGCAAAGACGAGGCCGCCAACGCCAATGCCTTCGAAAAAGTCCGCGCCGACAAAACCCGCGAAGCCAACGACGGCTTCGACGGCTCCTGGGTCGCCCACCCCGACCTCGTTCCCATCTGCCGCGAAGTATTCGACTCCATCCTCGGCGAGAAGCCCAACCAGCTGCACCGCACCCGCGAAGACGTGACCCCCGACGACGCCGCCCTGATCAACGTAGCCGCCACCGAAGGCACCATCACCGAACAGGGCATCCGGAACAACATCGAAGTCGGCATCCGCTACATCGAATCCTGGCTCCGCGGCAACGGCGCCGTCGCCATCCACAACCTCATGGAAGACGCCGCCACCGCCGAAATCTCCCGGTCCCAGCTCTGGCAATGGATGTACGCCTCCGCCATCACCGATGAAGGCGAGATCATCACCCACCAGTGGATCGAAGAGCTCCTCGACGAAGAGTTCGCCCGACTCGAACGCTTCGACGGCGACCGCTTCGAAGACGCCCGCGACATCTTCGAAGAAGTCACCCTGGCCCAGGACTTCCCGTCCTTCCTGACCCTCCCCGCCTACGCCAGGTACCTGACCGAGGCCCGCGAAAAGGCAACCGTCGAGGAACTCGCCGCGGCCTGAGGTCCCGGTAACCGTCCAGACTTCCGTTCGCCGGGCCGGCACGCCCTTCGCAACAGGTACCCCGAAATCCGGGGAGCCGGCCCGGCGACGGAACCACTTGGAGAAGGCGCGGCACCCGCCAAGTCGACTCCATGCGATCCACCGACGCTCTCTCACTTAATGTCACAAAACCAGGGACGCTCTCTCACTTTCCTCAAGAAAGTAAGAGAGCGTCGGTCGTTAAACTGCATTAAGTGAGAGAGCGTCCGGGAAAGGGGAAGAAACGTACGACGGCGGGCCGGGTCAGCGCCCTTTGGGCACCAGCCGCACGGAAAAGGTGGTGCAGATGAAGAAAATCAGGACCGAGGCCAGCACCACCAGCAGCGCCGGCGTCCAGGAACCCGACACATCATGCACGAATCCGACGAGCGGCGGCGCCACCGCACCAAAGCAGTATCCGACTCCCTGGACTGTAGCGGACATCCGGCCTGCGGCTGCCTGGTCCCGTGCCAGCTTGATGATTGCGATGAAAATCAACGTAATGCCGCCGCCTTGGGCAACCCCGCCGAAGGCAGACCACAGCCACCACAAATCCGGAACCAGCAGCAGCCCGGCCGGCACTGCCGTCCAGAGGATACCCAAGGTGACCGCCGTCGTCGTCGTACTGAAGTATTTGGCGGCGAAGGGCACACCCAGGCCCCCTACTATCGCGAGGATCTGGAAAATCGAGGATCCGGCACCGGCAGCGGAGGCGGGCATGCCAAGCTCATCGTTGAGGTAGCTCGGCAGCCAGGCCGTCACGGCGTAGTAGGAGCAGGCCTGCCCGGCGAATCCCGCGGTCAGTCCCGCAGTAATCCAGGCGGAACCCTTGACCGCCGGATGGTCCTGCCCACCCGGCACCACAGCATCGGAGGGCACAAACGCGCTCCGCGGCCCGACGGCGGTCGCCCAAAACGCCATCGCCACCACGGCCAGGATGCCCACCGAGGCAAGGGCAGCACGCCAGCCGGCCAGCTCAGCCAGCGGGGCCGTGACCATCGATGTCAGGAAGGATCCGATGTTCAGGGCCGCCGTGTAGATACCCATGGCTGTCCCCTGGCGCAAAGTTGAAAAATCGCGCCTGATGATCAGGGGCACAGCGATGTTCCCGATAGTGATTGCCAGACCGATCAGGACAGTTCCGGCGACCACCAGCACAGGGCCGCCAGACGATCGGACTATGATCCCGGCCAGCACTCCGAAGAGGGTGAGTGTCACGGCGAACTCTGCCCCGAACTTCCGGGCAGCCAGGGATGCCAGTGGAGCGGACAGGGAGAAACAGAGCACCGGGATGCTGGTCAGGAGCCCCAGCATGACAGGCGAGAAGCCCAAATCGACCTGCATGACGGGCACCACAGGGGCGACCGCAACAAACGGCCCGCGCAGGTTCAGGGCCAGCAGACCGATGCAGGCCAGCAGGATCCAGCCGTTCGGGACCCTGGCTAGGAGCCGTCCGTTCATGAGGTTTCTCCCGGCTTTAAACATGATTTCATCACTCCCATTGCTATCACGGACGCGCGGGCACCCATACCAACCGGCCGGGAAGATGAATCCCTGCCATACGATGAACCCAACGTCATGAACCCGGCGCCCCGGGAGCGCCGGCAGTATTCACGGCCTAGGAACTCACAGCCCAGACAAACGGACAAAGGAATGCACATGCAGCACCGGCTCGCCATCCTGGACGACTACCAGGACGTGGCGCACGGATTCGCCGACTGGGCCGCGCTCGAGCAGGACGGCGTGTCCATCACCGTCTTCAGGGAACCGTTCGCCTCCCAGGAGGCACTCGTGGCGGCGCTGGCAGGAGTGCAGATCGTCATTGCCATGCGCGAGCGGACGCCTTTTCCCCGCTCCGTCTTGGAAAAGCTGCCCGGCCTCAAGCTGCTGGTGACCACCGGCATGGCCAATGCTTCCATCGATATCGCCGCTGCGGCGGAACACGGCATCACGGTCTGCGGAACCTCGGGCTCGCCCACTGCCGCCCCCGAGCTGACCTGGGCCCTCTTGCTGGCCATCGCACGGAACCTCCCGGCCGAGGACAGGTCCCTGCGCGCCGGCACGTGGCAGACCACTGTTGGTTTCGAACTCGCGGGCAAGACCCTGGGAGTAGTGGGGCTGGGCAAGATCGGCCGCAGAATTGCCGCCTACGGACAGGCCTTTGGGATGGACGTTCTGGCCTGGAGCGAGAACCTGGCAGACGAGACCGCTGCGGATGCCGGTGTGCGTAAGGTCAGCAAGGAGGAACTCTTTCGAAACTCCGACATCGCCACCCTGCATCTGCGCTTGTCCCCGCGCTCGGAAGGCATCGTGGGCGAGCAGGAGCTTCGGCTGCTCGGGCCGGAAGGCATCCTGGTGAACACCGCGCGCGGTCCGCTGGTTGACCAGGATGCCCTGGTCCGCGCCCTGACGGAGGGCTGGATCGGGGGAGCCGCGCTGGACGTCTTCGACCAGGAACCACTGCCGGCCGGGCACCCGCTACTCGCCGCGCCGAATACGGTGCTGTCACCGCATCTGGGCTATGTCACCCGGGAGAGCTACCGGCAGTTCTACGGCGGGGCCTTCGAGGACGTCAAAGCCTGGCTGGCGGGCTCGCCCGTCCGGGTTATTTCCGGGTAGCGGCTTGGGACATGCTAGCCGGTCGCCTGGAGCGTGGCCTCGATGACGGCGGGGGACAAGATGTACTGGGTGACCATCTGGCTGGCGCCCAGGATTGCGGCCTGGTCACCGGCCACGGACGGCCCGATCCGCAAATGGGTGGTGGCCAGCGGCAGCGAGCGCCTGTAGACAACTTCCCGAACACCCGCCATGAGGTGCTCCCCGGCCTGACCCAGGCTTCCCCCGATGACAATGACGGAAGGGTTGAGCAGGTTCACCACGGTAGCGAGCACGTCCCCTACATCGCGCCCGGCCTGGCGCAGGGCCTGGATGGCTTGCAGGTTGCCGTCAGCCACCAGCCGGAGCACATCGCTCCCCTTGGCCGCGGGAATCCCCTGCCGGTTCAGTCCGGCGGCCACTGCCGGGCCTGAGGCGAGCGCTTCCAGGCAGCCGTAGTTGCCGCAGCGGCACAGCACCTCGTCGCCGCGGGGGACGCGGACGTGGCCCAGATCCCCGGCGGTGCCGTTAGCACCGCGTTGCAGTTCCCCGTTACTGATGATCCCAGCGCCGATGCCGGTGGCCACCTTGACGAGCAGGAAATTGTCGTGCTCGGGCCAGTGCGCCGTGCGCTCGCCCAGGGCCATGATGTTCACGTCATTGTCCACCAGGACGGGAACAGGCAGGGAGCGCTGGACGTAACGGACGACGTCGAACCCGTCCCAGCCCGGCATGATGGGCGGCTTAACCGGCCTGCCCGTGGCATGCTCCACGGGCCCGGGCAGGCCGATCCCCACCCCTGCGAGGTCATTCAGGCTCCGCCCGGCAAGCGCAAGGAGGGAAAGGCCCTCTTCAACTACCCTGTCCAGCACGGTTTCAGGGCCTTCGGCCACATCCTGCGCCAATCGCTGTTCTGTCAGGACGCGCCCGGACAGATCGGTGACGGCAACAATGACGTGGGTGGCCCCGACGTCGACTGCAAGCACCGCGCGGGCCGCCGGATTGAAGGCAAAGCGCGACGGCGGCCTGCCGCCGCTGGAGTTCGCCTCACCCGCCGGCCCCACCAGCCCGGAAAGAATCAGGGCATCGATCCGGGAGGCCACGGTGGAACGCGCCAGACCTGTGGTCAGCGCAAGCTCTGCGCGGGTCCGCGCCTTGCCGTCGCGCAGTAGCTGGAACAGGTCTCCGGCCCGCGCGAGAGTGCCGCCGTTGTCAGGGGCAGTCGTGTCTGTTCCGGGCATGAGGCTCATGAACAAGTGATAGCACAGCCCCTTCTGTATGTCACGCCTGAAAAGTATGACAATTGATTTTCAACTTTCGCTTGACGCTCGGCAGAAGTCCCTCTAGCTTTGGGTGTGAGGCAGCCCACTGGCCTGGGAACGATCCAGGACCGCAGCAGCCATCCAACCCCAATGACGAGGAGAGACAGTGTCATACTCGATCCAGCTCTACACGGTCCGAAAGGCCCTTGAAGAGGATCTCGCAGGAACCATCCAGCACCTGGCAGAAATCGGCTTCACCATGGTTGAGCCCTACCGCTTCGTTGCCAAAGCCGCCGAACTGAAGCAGGCTTTGGCAGACAACAATCTCACCGCCCCCTCGGGCCACGCGCCACTGCTCCAGGAAAACCAGGACGAAATCTTTGCCGCCGCCCGGCAGCTGGGCATTGGTACTGTCATTGACCCGCATGTGCCCGTTGAGCGTTGGAACTCTCTCTCAGACATCAAAAAGACCGCAAATCAGCTCAACGCTGCGGCCGCCAAAGGGGCCGAATACGGTGTCCGGGTCGGCTACCACAATCACTGGTGGGAGGTTGAGTCCGTCATCGACGGCAAGACCGCCTTGGAGCACCTGGCGGACAACCTTGATCCCGCCGTCGTGCTGGAACTCGATACCTACTGGGCCGCTGTTGGCGGCCAAAACCCCGCGGAGCTCCTGGCGCGGCTTGGCGATCGCGTCAAGTTCATCCACATCAAGGACGGCCCGCTGACCTCAGACCCGTCGAGCCAGACCGCCGTGGGTGACGGAAAGATGGCCATCTGGGACGTCATTGCCGCCGCAGGTTCCATTGAGGCCGGGGTCATTGAACTCGACGACTTCCAGGGCGATATGTTCGACGCGGTCCGTGACAGCTACAACTACCTCAGCGCCGGAAAGGTATCCGCATGAGCCGCGACGCAGCGAAAACAGGGCCGGTTGGAGTCGGAATCATTGGGGCCGGGGTCATCAGCAAGGAGTACCTGGACAACCTCACCAGCTTCCCGGACGTCAAGGTGGTGGCCATCGGCGATCTCTTCCAGGAATCGGCGGCCGCGAGGGCCGCTGAGTATGGCGTCCCGGTCCACGGCGGCGTGGAGGCGGTGCTGGGCAACCCGGACGTTGAGATCGTGATCAACCTGACCATTCCGGCAGCCCACGTCGAGGTCGCAACGCAAGCCGTCAACGTCGGAAAGCACGTGTGGAGCGAAAAGCCGTTCTCCTTGGACCGCGAAAGCGGCCTGGGGCTGCTCAAGACCGCAGACGCCGCAGGTGTGCGCCTTGGCTGCGCGCCTGACACCTTCCTGGGCGCCGGACTGCAGACAGCCCGCCGCATGATCGAGCGCGGTGACATCGGTGCACCGCTCACGGCCCTTACCCTGATGCAGTCCCCAGGACCGGAGTCATGGCACCCCAACCCGGCTTTCCTGTTCCAGGACGGCGCAGGCCCGCTTTTCGATATCGGCCCGTACTACCTGACCACCCTGGTGCAGACCTTCGGCAGCATCCGCAGGGTTGCCGCCTTCGGCTCCAGGTCCAAGGAAACCCGTGTGATCGGTTCGGGTCCCAAGGCCGGTGAAGAGTTCGCTGTCACGGTGCCCACCCATGTGAGCTCGATCCTGGAGTTCGAGGGCGGGGAATCCGCGCAGAGCATCTTCAGTTTCGATTCACCCCTCAAGCGCGCCGGTTTCGTTGAAATCACCGGCACAGAGGCCACCATCGCCTTCCCCGATCCCAACAGGTTCGACGGCGAAGTCAGGATTTGTGCAACGGGATCGGA
Organism: Arthrobacter pascens; assembly: GCF_030816475.1. NCBI lineage: Bacteria > Bacillati > Actinomycetota > Actinomycetes > Micrococcales > Micrococcaceae > Arthrobacter > Arthrobacter pascens. The sequence goes on from NZ_JAUSXF010000001.1 coordinate 3,741,557, forward strand.
CGACTGGACCACAGTACCTTCCGTCGGCTCCACGGCAAGCCGGGGCGCAGGCGTCCTGGAAATGGCCCGCGCCATCCGCGAAGGCCGCCCGCACCGCGCCCAGGGCGAGCTGGCGTTCCATGTGCTGGACACCATGGCCTCCATCGCAGAGTCCATCGACACGCGTGCCTTCGTCGACGTCGAGAGCTCCGCTGCGCCGGTACCGGCCCTGCCGGAGGACTGGGACCCCACCGCAGCAACACTGTCGGCCTAGAGGACTGGATTGGTTGCCGGCCCGGTTAGCGGGCCGGCAACCAGGGCCTACCATGCCCGCTACGAACTGCCAGGACCGCCCAGGATGGGCGCTTGTATCACTCGCTTATGCACCAGCCACACCCGCACCAGCTCGACGACGAGAAAACCGGAGCAACCATGAAGAATCCCCTGAAAGTCTTATCGACCCTGACCGCCATTGCATCACTGGCCCTGGGTCTCAGTGCCTGCGCCAGCGGCAGCCCGCAGGCCACCAGCGACACCATCACTTACTGGGCGTCCGACCAGGGCAACAGCCTGGACGACACCGCAGCCAAGCTCAAGCCCTCTCTTGACCGGTTTACCGAGAAGACCGGAGTCAAGGTCAATCTTGAGGTCATCAGCTGGACGGACCTTTACAACCGCATCCTGACCGCCGTCACCAGTGGCGACGGCCCTGATGTCCTGAACATCGGCAACACCTGGGCAGTGACGCTGCAGGAAACCGGAGCCTTCGAACCGGTTGAAGGGAAACTGCTGGAGGCAGTGGGCGGCAAAGACCGCTTCCTGAAGACCAGCTGGTCCACCGGCGGCGCAGAAGGCAAGACCCCGACGTCGGTGCCCCTATACGGGCTGGCGTACAACATGTACTACAACACGAAGCTGTTCAAGGAAGCCGGAATCGAGAAGGCACCCGTGACCTGGGACGAATTCGTGGCCGACGCCAAGAAGCTCACGAAAGACACCAACGGCGACGGGAAGCCCGACCAGTGGGGGTTCACGGCCGCGGGTGCTTCAGTTTCGGCGAATTCGCACCAGGCTTTCATCAGGGGATTGCAGAACGGCGGAAGTCTCTTCGACAAGGACGGCAAGCCGACCTTTGACAGTGATCCACAAGTGGAAGGCGTGAAGCAGTTCATCGATCTGATGGCAACAGACAAAGTGATGTCGCCGTCGGACGCCGAAATCAGCCAGGGGAGCCAGAAGGTCGACAATGTCATCAATGGCAAGGCTGCGATGATGTTCGACCAGAGCCCGCTTAAGAACTTTGACGCCCGGGGTTTCAAGGACTGGGGGGTTGCCCCCATGCCGATGATGCAGGCCGGGGCGACCGGCGCCACCGGCACTCAGAGCCACGTTGCGGGAATCAATCTAAGCGTCTTCAAGAACAGCAAGAACAAGGACAACGCCATCAAGCTGGCCGGGTTCCTGACCAGCGACGCCGAGCAAGTTGCCCTGAACAAGGCATACTCCTCCCTGCCCGTCGTCACAGGCGCATCGTCCGACACCGCCTTCCAGACCGCCGAAGTCAAGGCCAAGAATGATGCCCTGGCCAACCACGCGATGCCCATGCCGCTCATCGCCAAGGAGGGGCAGATGGAAACGCTGACAGGCACCGCCATCAAGAACCTCTTTGCCAAGGCTGCAACCGGATCCGTGTCCGACGCAGACATAGAGGCAGCCCTCAAGGACGCCAACAACCAGATGGCTGCGGCCCAGTAATTAAGTCTGGAGGGTGCGGGGCGCTGTCACTCAGGGCCCCGCACCCCGGCAAAGGAGTTCACATGTCCCACTCAGCCTTGGACAGCGGCACCGCCGCTAAGGGCAGTAAGCCTGCCATTGATCCCGCACCCGGCCGGCCGCGAGGCGCCATAGGGCAGCCACCACGGAAGCCCCGCCGCTCGTTCCTACCGTATGGCCTGATCCTCCCGGCCGCCATCCTCGAAATCCTGATCCACATCGGCCCGATGCTGTTGGGCATCTGGATCGCGTTCATCTCCCTGACGCAGCTCAACCTCACCAACTGGCTCAATGCCCCCTTTGTGGGCCTCCAGAACTTCGTCAATGGACTCAACCCGGAAAGCACCATCGGGCAGGCTTTCTTCAGCACGGTGGGCCGCACGCTCGGCTACACCGTCCTGGTAGTCGGCTTCTCCTGGATCCTGGGCATGGCGGGAGCCGTGTTCCTGTCCTCCAACTTTAAGGGCCGGGCCATCCTGCGCACGTTCTTCCTGGTCCCCTATGCCCTTCCGGCTTACGTCGGCACCATCGCGTGGGCCTTCATGTTCAACCAGCGTGACGGTGCCGTGAACCAGATCCTGGTCGATACGTTCCACTTGTTCGGAGACGAACGGCCGTTCTGGCTCCTGGGCCAAAACTCCTTCGGAGCCATGATTGTGGTGAACATCTGGCAGCTCTGGCCGTTCGCATTCCTGATGCTGATGGCGGCCCTGCAGAATGTCCCCCACGAGGTCTACGAAGCGGCGGCGATCGACGGCGCCACGCTCTGGCAGCAGTTCCGCACCATCACGCTGCCCATGGTGCGTCCGGCCAACGGCGTGCTGTTAATGGTGATGTCCCTCTGGACCTTCAACCAGTTCAACGTCCCGTTCGTTTTATTCGGTGCATCGTCTCCCAAGGAAGCAACCCTCGTGTCACCGCTCATCTATCAGAACTCGTTCGGCAGCTGGAACTTCGGCCTGGGCGGAGCCATGAGCGTCCTGCTGCTGATCGCCTTGTTCATCGCCTCCGTCTTCTACATCCGCATGGTGCTGCCCAAGGGGGCCGACAATGATTGAGACCCGCAACTTCCGCATTCTGAGGAACGTGGTCCTGACCGTCCTGTGCCTCTGGGTCGCCATCCCCCTCTACGTGGTGGTTTCCACGTCGCTCAAGCCCCTCAAGGACGTCGCGGGACTGTTTCAGTGGATCCCGCGCGAAATCACAGCATCCCCGTACCTGGACATCTGGACCACCGTCCCGCTGGCCAAGTATTTCCAGAACAGCCTGATCATCACCGTCTGCGCTACCCTCTGCTCGGTGACGGTAGCAGTCCTTGCCGCATACGCCATCGCGCGGCTGCAGTTCAAAGGCAAGCGGGCGTTCAGCCTGACAGTCCTGTCGACCCAGATGTTCCCCGGCATTCTGTTCCTGCTCCCGCTGTACCTGATTTTCACCCAGATCCGGAACCTCACCGGACTTCAGCTGCAGGGCTCCTACCTCGGGCTGATCATCACGTACATGACGTTTACCCTGCCGTTCGCCATCTGGATGCTGAGCGGCTACTTTGCCTCCATCCCCAAGGAGCTCGAAGAAGCCTCCATGATCGACGGCACCGGCCGGATGGGCGCGCTCATCCGGGTGATTCTTCCCGTCGCCAAACCAGGCATCATCGCTGTGGCGGTGTATTCCTTCATCTCCGCCTGGGGAGAAGTCCTGTTTGCGTCGGTCCTGACAAACGAAGCCACCAAGACGCTCTCGCTCGGGCTCAAGGCCTATGCCAGCGAATCCGACGTGTTCTGGAACCAGCTCATGGCCGCCTCCGTGGTAGTCAGCCTGCCGGTGCTCATCGGGTTCATCTTGGTCCAGAAGCATCTGGTAGCGGGCCTCTCAGCCGGCGCCGTGAAGTAGCCAACGTAGCTGCTGCAAGCACCACCCACAGAACATCCCAATTGAGGAGCACCACTATGACGACGGCGAACACGCCATCACCGGCGCCAGCCGCCACAACCCGCCGCAAGTCACCTTTGGGGGTGGCAATGATCGGCTACGCCTTCATGGGCAAGGCCCATTCGAATGCGTGGCGGAACGTCGCCAGTTATTTCGACGTTCCGGCGTTCGAGCGGAAAGTCCTGGTGGGCAGGGATGCCGCCGCGGTCTCGGAGGCCGCCGAAAAGTATGGTTGGGCTGAAACAGCCAACGATTGGCGCACGGTGATTGAACGCGACGACATCCACGTCGTGGACATCTGCGCCCCGGGCTGGATGCATGCAGAGATAGCCATCGCTGCACTGAAAGCGGGCAAGCATGTCCTGCTGGAGAAGCCGCTCGCGAACACCCTGGCCGAGGCCGAAGCCATGACCGCTGCCGCCCAGGCAGCCCGGGCACGGGGCGTGCAGTCCCTGGTGGGCTTCAACTACCGACGCGTCCCCGCCCTTGCCCTCGCGAAGGAACTCATCGCCGAAGGCCGGCTCGGAACAGTCCGTCATATCCGCGCCGCCTACCTGCAGGACTGGCTAGCCGACGAAACAAGCCCCATGACGTGGCGGCTGAAAAAGGAAACCGCGGGCTCCGGCGCGCTTGGAGATATCGCCTCCCACGCCATCGACCAGGTGCTGTTCCTGCTCGGGGACCAGGTCACAGAGGTCTCCGGGCGGACGCACACATTCGTGAACCGGAGGCCCGGCGCCGAGGGCCTTGAGGACGTGACTGTCGACGACGCCGCCTGGGCAACGCTGTCCCTCGCCTCCGGGGCCATCGCCTCAGTGGAAGTCTCCCGGGTGGCGACAGGACAGAAAAACTCGCTAAAGCTTGAAATCTACGGCGATAAGGGCTCCATTCTCTTCGACCTGGAAACCCTGAACGAACTCGGATTCCTGGACGCCACCGCCCCCATCCGGGAGCAGGGCTTCCGCCGGATCCTGGTCAACGAGCCCGAGCACCCGTATCTTGAAGCATGGTGGCCCCAGGGCCACATCATCGGCTGGGAGCACACGTTCACCCACGAGATCCGTGACTTCCTGCTGGCCATTGACGGAGGAACTGCGCCGTCGCCGTCGTTCGAGGACGGGCTGGCCGTCCAGCGGGTCCTGAACGCGATCGAAGAATCTGCAGCCGCGAAAAGCTCAATCATCCAACTGGCAGGCCCGCCGGCCCGCACCGCCCCCTTCGAAGGAGCCTGACATGTCCCGCCCGTTTACCCTGTTCACCGGCCAGTGGGCCGACCTCCCCTTCGAGGAAGTCGCCAGGCTGGCGTCCGGCTGGGGCTATGACGGCCTGGAAATCGCCGTCTCCGGAGACCACCTGGACGCCTGGCGCTGGGAGGAACCCGGCTACGTCGAATCCAAACTCGCCGTACTGGAGAAATACAACCTCAAGGTCTGGGCCATCTCCAACCACCTCAAGGGCCAGGCCGTGTGCGATGACCCCATCGACTTCCGCCACGAAGCCATCGTCGGATCCAAAGTCTGGGGCGACGGAGACCCCGAAGGCGTCCGGACCCGTGCCGCAGAGGAAATGCAGCACACCGCCCGCCTCGCCAAAGCCCTGGGCGTGGACACCGTCGTCGGGTTCACCGGCTCCTCCATCTGGCAGTACGTCGCGATGTTCCCGCCCGTCCCGGAAAAAGTCATCGACGCCGGCTACCAGGACTTCGCGGACCGCTGGAACCCGATCCTGGACGTTTTCGACGAATGCGGCGTCCGCTTCGCCCACGAAGTCCACCCCTCCGAAATCGCCTACGACTACTGGACCACCGTCCGCACCCTCGAAGCCATCGGCCACCGCGAAGCGTTCGGGCTGAACTGGGACCCCTCCCACTTCATGTGGCAGGGCATCGACCCCGTCTCCTTCATCTGGGACTTCAAGGACCGGATCTACCACGTGGACTGCAAGGACACCAAGCTCCGGTTCACCGGCCGGAACACCGTGATGGGCTCCCACCTGCCCTGGGGCGATCCCCGGCGCGGCTGGGACTTCGTCTCCGCCGGGCGCGGTGACGTCCCCTGGGAATCATCCTTCCGCGCCCTCACCGCCATCGGCTACACCGGACCCATCTCCGTTGAATGGGAAGACGCCGACATGGACCGCCTCCACGGCGCCCCCGAAGCCCTCGCCGCCCTCAAAAAGTACGACTACCCGGCCTCGCAAACCTCCTTCGACGCCGCCTTCAGCACCAAGGACTAGCAGCGGGCTTGGCCTGATAGGCCTGATAGGCCTATCAGGCCTGAAGCGGTAGCACCAGCAAGTAGCCGGTCGGCAGATCGCTGCTCCAGCGCCGCGGCTCGCGCACCACGAATTGGGTTGCCAACTGCTCGGGGGCGAGCAGGCTGTTAGGCGCCGGCGACGGACCCCACTCCGCGCTGCCGTATGGGTGGAGCGGATCCTGAACGCGGATGCCGGTGACCGAGAATTCCGGGAACCGGGCAGGATCGCCAAGCGACTCAAACCCGCTCATGACCCAGGCGTGGCGGCCCCGCCACATAACCAGCCCGACAGGCCTGCCGGTCTCCGCCATGGCGCGCGCTGCTGTCCGCAGCGCGTCCTCGTAAACGGGGATACTGACCACGCCGTATGGCCCCATCCCGACCTCGGTCAGGACCTGGGCCCAACCGAACGGGTTGGCACCGTTGAACGAGTTGGACGACCGCGCCCGGGCCATCTCCCACAGGCCGCCCTGCTGGGCGCGGTCCGCCCAGGTGCCGCCGCCCGTGCCGTCGAGGAGGTTGTGCGCGATCTGGATGCTCGCCCCGACACACCAGTCGAAGGTGTATTGCGGCACGAAGTCGCCCTCCTGGTAGAGGTTGAGGGCGAACGGTTGGGGCACCGGCGCCGGAACCGGTGTCGGGGGCGGCGCAGTCTGCTCGGGGGCAGTCCGGTCAGGGACGGGAGCGACGCCGTCGGCGGTTGCCGCTGCAGACGTGGCGGGAATCGGCCGATTGGTCGCGTCGTCGAGGCCGATCGAGGGCGCGCAGGCGCCAAGGAAGGTCGCCAGGACGACGAGCCATGCCAGGAGACGGGCAGGGGCACCAGTCATGATCCAGTTTATCGCGCCGGCCGGTGGTCCTTCCTCATGGCCTCCGGGTGGAGATCGCGCTCGATTCTGGGGGCCTGGTCACGGCTCCCGGTACACGATTCTGCTGCAAGGACGGGCTGGCCGTCACCCTTTTGGCCGGATTCTTTTCCAGGAGCGCGGAATACAAATCCAGATGGTTTTTCACCATCCTTTCCGTACTGAAGTACTTAAGCGCCCGCGACCTGCACAGGCCCCTGTCCAGAGCTCCGACGGAGCCCAGCAGCGCCGCCAGTTCCTCGGTAGGGGCAAGGTAGCCGGTCCTTCCGTGGTCCACGATCTCTCGGGAGGATCCGATGGGGGTCCCCACCACCGGCGTACCGGTAGCCATGGATTCGATCATGACCAGGCCGAAAGGCTCCGCCCACTGGATCGGATTGAGGAAGGCCATAGCTTCACCCATCAGCCGGTATTTGTCGTCGTCGCCCAGTTCGCCAAGGAACTCCTCGTTGGATCCCAGAAGAGGTTCAATGACCTCGTTGAAATAGGTAATTTCCTCGGGTTCGCGCATTTTGGCGGCCAGCCGCAGCGGAATTCCCGCTGCCCGTGCGATCTGGATGGCCTCGTACACGCCCTTGTCAGGACACATCCTCCCGACGAAGCAGACGTAGCCGCCCTGTCCGGACCCGAACGGGACGGCGGAGACATCCATCCCATGATGGATGACCCGGGTGACAGGAACATCAGGCACCCGCGAGGCCTGGTCCCGGGATATTCCTATGATGGCTGTATCCCCTGCCATCGCACGGTACACATCAGCCGCTGCCGGTGTGAGCGGCCCATGGATGGTCGTGACAACCGGGACACCCGGGGGTCTGCGGGCGCAAAGGGGCCCTGCCAGTGTGTGGTCATGGATGATGTCCACCTCAGTCAGGCCCTCATACGCCCTGATGACGTGGCTGAGTTCAGAGAGCGAAAATCCTAGTTCCGCCGGCTCTGAGGGTCTCATACCCGGGACCATGGGCGCCGGACAGGTGCTGTCAGACGCTACGGCCAGTAACACTTCGTGCCCCGCGGCAATGAAGCCCCGTGCAAGCGAATCCACAACCCTTTCTATGCCCCCGTACGTGACGGGGGGAATAGGGATCCAGGGCGCGGCAATAAGTCCTATCCGCATTCAAACCTCCAGGAGAGTGGCAGATCAGTCTCCCCCCGAGGCCAAGCGCCTAAATGTTGTTGCGGAGGCATCTGCTTAACCTCTGGTTCCGACTATGGTCCGAAAATGCTCCCGAGACAAGGCCCGATGTGACCAATGCAACAGGTGCGCATGGAATGGCTGAAGGGGTTCCGGAGTTGACGCAACCATGAAGATTGAGATCTGGTCAGACGTCGCGTGCCCGTGGTGCTACATCGGCAAACGACGCTTTGAGGCTGCCCTGGCTGAGTTCCCGCACCGTGACTCAGTGGAGGTGAAGTGGCGCAGCTACCAACTCGATCCCGGCCTTCCGGACCACTATGACGGCACTGAACTGGACTACCTGAGCACGCGCAAGGGCCTGTCCCGGGAGCAGGTCTCCGGGATGTTCGAGCATGTGTCGGCCCAGGCCAAGGGCGAAGGGCTGGATTACCACTTCGACACCATCGTGGTTGCGAACAGCTTCAAAGCCCACCGCCTGATCCACCTGGCGGCAGCCTACGGAAAACAGGACGCCGCCAAGGAACGCTTGCTCAGCGACCACTTCGAGCACGGCAAGGACATCGGGAGCCGGGAATATCTCACTGCACTGGGCCGGGACCTGGGCATCGGTGCCGCGGAAGTGGCCGAGTTGTTTACCACGGAGAAGTACTCCGATGATGTCCGGGCCGATTTCGAGGAAGCGCGTGCATTGGGTATCAGCGGCGTGCCGTTCTTCGTGATCGACCGTAAGTTCGGTCTGTCCGGTGCCCAGCCCGCCGAGACGTTCACCGCTGCACTCAACCAGGCGTGGCAGGAGACGCATCCGCTGGTCCTGGTCGACACCTCCGACGGCGACTCCTGCGGCCCCAATGGCTGCGCCGTCTAGGCTATGCGGTGGTTTACTGACACATCGGGGTAAAGTGTCTGCATGCCCAAGATTACGGCGGCCAGCAACGGGGCCCAACGCGCGGAGACGCAGCGCAGGATCCTGACTGCATTCGGCGAGCTCCTGTTCACCCATGGCCTCCCCGGACTGACCATGACGGACGTCGCGCGTCATGCTGGTGTGGGCCGTACGGCCGTCTACAACTACTACGCGGACATTGAAGAACTCCTCATTGCCTATGCCCTGGTCGAGACCGAACGGTTCCTCGCAGAGCTGCGGGAAGCCCTGGACCGGCTGGACAATCCGGTGGAGCGGCTGGCGTTGTACGTGCGCGCCCAGGTGGAGGACCTGAGCCGGCGCCACCTGCCACCTGGACCGGCCATGGCAGCGGTGATGTCGCCGTCCTCCTTTGCCAGGCTGGCCGACCATGTGAGCGAGCTAAGTGTCATGCTTCAGGGCATCCTGCGCGACGGCATGGAGCAGGGATACTTTCCTGAAGCCGACATCGCCCAGCAGGCCCAACTGATCCACGGCACCCTGTCCTCCAGCGCGGCGCGCGGCAGCGACGAACCCCTCGAACTTGAGGCCCGGATCGCCCGCACAGTGCGTTTTATCCAGCTGGGCGCCGGAGCAAGATTCGACGACGACGGCCGTCCCGTACGAGTCGGGCAGTCCCCTGCGGTGGCGGGCTGAGCCCGTCCCCGCTCACGTGTTTCAGGGCGTGGCGCCTGCTGTCGGTATGACAGGCCACTTGTCGGGGTCGGCGACCCGCTTGCTTTCGCGGGGACAGCTGAGCTGGCCGGGGGTCTGGTCCACGCGGTCGGCCGGGGCAAGCTCCTTGTAGTCCGCGGAGAGGATCACGTCCACGCTGGCGTCTGTACGCCCGTCCTGGAAATAGTCCGACCCCGGCAGGTTGCGCTGGACACTGAAGGCAGCGGATTGTCCCGCCGCCCCTGACACCACTGCCGCCACCCCGCGGTACGCGTCCTGTGTGTTGGCAACCGTACCTACCACGAACTTGCGGGCCGCGAACTCGTCCGCCACGGTGCGCGCCAGACCTGCCCGGCTGGTGGCGTTATAGACATTCAGGTTGATCTTGTCATTCGGTGTGTAGTCGAAAGTTGCTGTGGGACAGACGGCCGCAGGTTGCTTGCTGGCCTCCGGCGTCGGGATCTTGAGTTGCCCGCTGATGATGGCGAGCGCGGTGATGATCGCCGCGACGATGATGCCTACCAGGAGGACCAGCACCACTCCGTGCACCACCCGGCGTCGCAGCCGGGCGGAGTCGTCCGGGTCGGGCTCGGTTTCGAAGGTGGCCCGCAGTTCGGGCCCGGTGACAACGCGGTGGCCGTGGAGGACGCTGACGTCCTTGGCCTTCCTAGCCATCGATGACCAGGACGCGCGCGTGGATGGCGGTGCGCTGGTGGAGCGCGGTACGCACTGCCCGGTGCAGGCCGTCCTCCAGGTAAAGGACGCCCTGGTACTGCACCACATGCGGGAAGAGGTCGCCGAAGAAGGTGGAATCCTCAGCCAGGAGTGCTTCGAGGTCCAGTGTGCGCTTGGTTGTCACGAGCTCGTCCAGCCGGACCGGGCGCGGCGGGAGCGCGGCCCACTCCTTGGGCGTGCTGTAACCATGGTCGGGGTAAGGGCGTCCCTCGCCCACAGCTTTGAATATCACCCTGCCACCCTAGGCAGCTTGGCAGCGCAAAAGAAGTATCCTGCCCGGGGCATTCCAAGGTTGTAGCCAAACAGTGACCATGTGTCATATCCCCGGGCACTTCCGCAGGCTGCTGCAGGGACAGCCGTGGCCGGCTGACACAATGGAGCCATGACTGCACCCGAGTTCCCTGCCGGTTCCACACCCGGTGTCCGCCTGCCGTCCGCTCCGTCCCTTGCATTACTGCTCGACGTCGACGGTCCCGTCGCCAGCCCGGTCACGCGTGACGTGAAATCGGAAATCATTGCAGACCTGGTGGCCCTCGCCACCGCCGGCATTCCCGTCGTCTTCAACACCGGCCGCTCCGATCATTTCATCCGGAAACAGGTGATGGAACCAATGATCGCCGCCGGGATGCCCGCCGGGACAGTCATCCACGCGATCTGCGAGAAGGGCGCGGTCTGGTTCAGCTACACCGCCGCCGGGCCCGGACCCATCCATGTGGACCGGGAACTGGCGGTACCCAAAGCCTACGGGGATGACGTCCGCAGGATGGTGGCCGAGGACTACGCCTCACACATGTTCTTCGACGAGACCAAGCGCGCCATGGTGTCGGTGGAGCAGCACATTGAGGTGGCAGCCGAGGAATACCTCGCTGAACAGAAGCTCTTCGATTCCGACGCCATGGACCTGATGGCCCGCCACGGGCTGGGCGTCGTACGCTTGGATCACCACGCGCCGAACTCCGACGACGAGGTGGACTACAGGGTGGATCCGACCATCATCTCCACGGACATAGAATCGGTGCGGCTGGGCAAGGACCTCGGAGCCAGCCGGGCGGTGGAATTGCTGGCCGCGCAGGGCATCACTCCACAGGCGTGGCGGACCGTTGGGGACTCGCGTACGGACTATGCCATGGCAGACTGGCTTCACCACAACGATCACCAGGTAAAGCACGTGGATGTCCGCCCGGCGGATGGAGTCCCCGTGAAGCCTTACGCCGTACTGACGGCCACGGATCTGGGTCTGGAAGCGGACGTGATCCACGACGACGCCGGCGGCGCCTTCCTGCGCAGCTGGCGCGAAGAACTGGCTGGCTGAGCACAGCCGGCCCGGACGGGACCCGACCGATGCCTGCCGTTTTCGGGGCAGGGCTATTATGCAGAGAGGAAATCATGCCATTTAGCAGCACGGAGACAACCATTACAGAAGCACCGGTTCAGGAAGAGATCTACTACGGCGGACAGGCATCCGTCGAAGCGCGCACACACGCAGAGGTGACCTCGCCCGCCGCTGAGGCGCGCCTCAAGCACCGCCCCGACGTCGTCCGACATAAGGGCAGGTACGCCCTTATCAACCACAACAGGACGCCGTACCAGGCAATGGTGGAGGACCTGCTGTTCTTACGCAACGTCCTGGCCGGCGCCGGCCTGGACTACCTTCTGGTCCGCGGCAACAGCGACCGTCCGGTCATAGCCCTGGACTGGAAGGACCGGAAGACGCTGCGGGCCGCACTGGTGGAAGCCTGCCGCAACGAACCGGTCTACTCGATGACCGTGGATGCCAAGAAGAAATCCTCGGTCCTGGTTGCGGATGGCGAGCTCTCCCCTAACCGACAGGCTCGAATCTTCCGCCTGTACCGGCCCCGGGTCGAGCCCGACGGCGGCTTCGAATTCGGATCCTCCGCCGGTGTCCAGCTGGAATTGTGGAGCTTTGAAGGCGAACAGCTGATCCTTCCCATCGAGAATTCACTGACCCGGCGGACCATGCTCAGCCAGGACGCCGTGCGTGGAACGGTGGAACGGTACGGTCACACCTGGCCCACCATTGAGAACATGTTCGCTGACCATGCCAGCGACATCAGCTTCGATATCGATCTGGTGTTTTCCTGGGTGGACGGCAGCTCGCCTGAGTACATCGCGGCCCGCCGGTCACAGATGGAAGGCGTGGTGCTGGGCGAGGGCGATGACCACGAGGCTCGGTTCCGCCAGATCAACGAGCTGAAATACGCCCTCCGTTCCGTCTATATGTTTGCACCGTGGGTCCGCAGGATCTTCATTGCGACCGACTCTCCCGCGCCGGCCTGGCTGGCGGAGCACCCCTCCGTGACCATCATCCGCAGTGAGGAATTCTTCTCGGACCCGTCGGTGCTGCCGACGCACAATTCCCAGGCCGTGGAATGCCAGTTGCATAACATCGAGGGGCTCTCGGAGCACTTCCTGTACTCCAATGACGATATGTTCTTCGGCCGGCCGGTAAGCCCGGACCTGTTCTTCACCCCGGGCGGCATCACCAAGTTCATTGAGGCCGAGACCCGGATCGGCCTCGGAGACAATGCAGCGGAGCGCAGCGGCTTCGAGAACGCCGCACGGGTCAACCGCAAGCTGCTGTGGAACCGCTTCGGCCGGATCACCACCCGCCACCTCGAACACACCGCCGCACCGCTCCGTCGCAGCGTCGTGGCCCAAATGGAGCGCGAGTTCCCGGAGGAATTCAGGAAAACGGCGGCGAGCCGGTTCCGCGCCGCAGACAACATCTCGGTCACGAACTCGTTCTACCACTACTACGCGCTGCTCACCGGCCTGGCCGTCACCCAGACCGCGGCCAAGGTGCGCTACGTGGACACCACGATGCGTGCCGGGCTGAACTATCTGCCCAAGCTGCTATCCAAGCGGAACATGGACTTCTTCTGCCTGAATGACGGCAGCTTTCCGGAAGTTCCCGCGGACGAACGGGCGCAGCTCGTGACCGACTTCCTGGAGAAGTACTTCCCGATCAAAGCTCCGTGGGAAATCTGACCCAGGAAATCTGACCCAGGAAACCCCACGTCTGGAAACCGACGTCGGGAAACCTTCCACAGGGAAGGCGCGGGCGCTCTTAGCTGCCGGAGCGCAACTGAACCCTGGCGCCGCCCACGGGCTTTGCCTTCTCGGGGATGCGGACACCGGCTGCCGCCAGGCGCTCGGCAGTCTCTTCCGGGTGTGACGTACTCCCCCACTGTCGGGGTGCTGCCCAAGGGAACCACCGAATGGACGATGGTGTGTTCGTAGACGTGCACGAGGTTGAAGGCCTGGCCGCCGTCACGTCCGCGGGTGCCGCCGACGGGCACGTTAAGGTCCTGTGTGTAGCACGACGCCGAGGCGACGGAGACGGGGATGCCCGCGAAGGACGCCGTGGTGGAGTAGTGCAGGTGGCCGGCCAGGATGGTCCGGACGTCTGAATTGCGGACGACGGCTGCGAGGCTGGCCTGGTCGCGCAGTTCCACGAGCACGGACAGGTCCAGGACCGACGGGACCGGCGGGTGGTGCAGGGCCAGGATGGTTCCGTCAGGCGCGGGGGTGGCCAGTTCGCGGGCCAGCCAGTCCAGCTGCCCCTCACTCAGTTCTCCGTGGTGGAATCCCGGGACCGAGGTGTCCATGGTGATGACCCTCAGGCCGTTGATGAAGTAGCTGTGGTCCACCGGCGCGTCGCTCCCGGGCTGGTCCAGCAGCAGGGTGCGGAAGTTTGCGCGGTTGTCATGGTTGCCCATCGCCCAGATGACCTTGGCGCCAAGGTCCTCACAGGCGGGCTCCACGATGGCGCGCAGTTTGGTGTAAGCCTCCGGATCGCCTTTGTCTGCGAGGTCTCCGGTGAAGATCACGGCCTCGGGCTTGGCCCCGGAAGCGCGCACTTCCTCAAAGAGCTGGATGAGCTTGGCTTCGCTGTCGATGGCGCCGTACAAAGGGTCCGGACCTCCCATCAAGTGGGGATCGCTCAGGTGGAGTAGGAAGTGGCGTGGCCGGGGGTGTTCGGCCTCGATGTGCTCCATTGCTGCCTTTGTGGTCGGTGGGAAACGGCGTTTCCCTTCTACCTCTCAGTACACTTAATCCAATCAGACAATTGGCAAACTTAGGGTGAATTGCAGCGGCCAAGTTGAAAAAAGATTAAGAATTACGCTGACTGACGTTGGTGCGGTCCCCTTCGACCTCTAGGCGGCGAGTGCCTTCTCCACGGCGTCGATGACCTCTGCTGAGTCCGGCTCGACGGTTGGCGCGAACCGTGCCACTACTTCGCCGTCGCGGTTGACCAGAAACTTCTCGAAGTTCCACTTGACCAGGCCTGGCAGAACGCCGGTCTTGAACTTGGTCAGCTCCGCGTAGAGCGGGTGCTGGTCCTTGCCGCGAACATTGGCCTTCTGCGTGAGCGGGAACGTGACACCGAAGTTCCGCTGGCAGAATTCGACGATCTCGCTGTCACTGCCGGGCTCCTGGCCCGCGAACTGATTACAGGGGACGCCCAGGATCTCAAAGCCATGGCCCTGGAATTTTTCATAGAGCGTCTCCAGCCCGGTGTACTGCGGCGTGAATCCGCAGTTCGAGGCAACGTTGACGACCATCACCACCTTCCCCTGAAAGCGGCCGAAGTCGGTCTGGGTGCCGTCGTTAAGGGTCAGTGGGATGGAGTAGAGGGAGGTCACGGGCGCTGTCCTTGATGTTGGTCGTGCATGATGTGCTTCCAACAATCAAACCTAAGCACCCTAGCTGGGAGTTTCCTGTCAAGGTCCTGAGGTAGCAGTACCGGCTACCGTGGCCGTACCTGCTGCCGTGTCTGTGGTGGAGGGCGCCGCAGGTGGAGCCAGGGCCGGCACGGTGGGAACCGGCTCTACAGGAACGGGCTCCACGGGAGCGGGAGCGACAGGTACCGGCTCCACAGGAACGGGCTCCGCGGGAGCGGGAGCGACAGGTACCGGATCAGCAGGAGCGGGCGCGACAGGAACGGGCTCCACAGGAGCGGGCGGCATAGGAGCGGGCGCCACAGGAACCGGCGCGACAGGAACGGGCTCCACAGGAGCGGGCGCCACAGGCACCGGCTCCACGGGAACGATCGTCGTCTGGGTCGGAGCAGGAGCGGCAGTCTCCGTGGCCGTCGGGGGCGGCGGTTCGGCGGGCAACGTGGCAGTGCCCGGTGCCGTGGGAATCGTCGTCGTCCCGCTCGGATCGGGAGCGGCGGGTTCCGTCGCCGGCGGGGCCGGCGGTTCAGCGGGCAACGTGGCAGTGCCCGTCGCCGTCGGATCCTCAGGAGAGGCGAAGGGGGAGGCTGAGGACGTCTCCGTCGGCGTCGGGCTTGACCACGACGGCGTGCCAGGATCCGCGTCCTGCTGTGCTGCCGGCACGATGGTCTGGTCCGGCACGGGCGGTTGGAGGAATTCGTGTTCGCCGCCCAGAACTGTGTGGCTGTGATCGGGGGCAACCGGAATTGCCCAGTGGGGCGCCTGGGATGGATCCGTGGTGATGGCCGCGTAGCTGACCATAGCGATATCGGAGAGCTCATCCACTTGACTTATGGGGAGGAACGTCCAGTTGGTCGGATCGGTGTGCTTTCCGCGGAGGATGGTCTCGAAGTGCAGGTGGCAGCCCGTGGACCACCCTGTAGTGCCGACGCGTGCAATCACCTGTCCCACTTGCACCGAATCGCCGGTGTGCACTGCGATGGCTTCCAGGTGGTTGTAGGTGGTGATGAGTCCGTTCCCGTGGTCAATTTCCACTCTGTTGCCGCCGCCCCAGGGGTGCCAGCCGGCTGCCCGCACAAGGCCGCTGTCCGCGGCGTACACCCTGGTTCCGCAGGCCGCTGCGAAATCCTGTCCCAGATGGAAGTCCCCGGCAGACCCGCTAAGCGGGCTTACGCGCAGGCCGAAGGGCGAACTCGGATGAAGGACTTCAAGTGGCGCCATGAGGGATCCCTCCGGGGGCCGCTTAAGAGCCGCGGAGGCGAGGTTGAGCTGGTGCCGCCCGTCTTTCGCAACGGTCCGGATCAGTGTCCGGTTGAACGGGACCAGCGCCCGCGCGTCGGTCTGAATGCTGCCGGGGAGGCCATTTGCGGCATCGGCCCCAACTGCAGCAGCCGTCATGCCTCCGGGATCCGGCGCCCCCGTGGCCCCCGCCCCGGAACCCAGGGTGCTGGAGCCAACACTTCCAGACGCCGCTCCGCCCGGGTGCTTGGCCGCCCAAGGGAATCCAGCGGTGAAAAGACATGCGGCGGCGACAAACACTGTGACTGCCAGTATCCGCACGACGGCAGCACAGGCTCCCGCAAACTCCCTATCCCGGCCGGATCCCCAATGATTGCCCACTCGTTTGACTCCCGGATCGACCCGTCGGACCCCAATCCGGACGAGCATACCCTCCCATGGGAACACAACGGGCCGGGCCCTGTGAACCCCGGTCCGGCTTAATTGGGGACATTTTGTGGATATGAGTGAGGGGCCGCTGACGGCCGCTTAAGCTCGGGGTGGGCTCAGCCCAGGCTTCTCCGGATTAGCCCAGGCTTTCCTTAAGGAGCGAGCGGTGCACTGCCGCAGCGCTCGCATGGAGCGCGCGTCCGGCGTCGGTCAGCTCCAGGTACAAGGAGCGGCGGTCATCGGGACAGGAGCTGCGGCTCAGCAAGCCTGCCTTCTGCAGC
Source organism: Arthrobacter pascens (assembly GCF_030816475.1). Classification (NCBI taxonomy): domain Bacteria; kingdom Bacillati; phylum Actinomycetota; class Actinomycetes; order Micrococcales; family Micrococcaceae; genus Arthrobacter; species Arthrobacter pascens. Next base: position 3,758,457 of record NZ_JAUSXF010000001.1, read on the forward strand.
CGGTCCACCACTTTGGACATCGCACTTTGCGTCATCGGGGTGCGCTCCCCCAGCTGCTTCATCCGGCAGGCGGATTCCACACTGTCGGCGACGAGGTCCAGGATTTCGAACTCGTTCAACCCGATGTCGAACCGCGCCTCAAGCTCGCGGTCAATCGCGCCCGCGGTCCGGAAATAGGCGCTCTGGATGTTTCGCCACTCCTCGACGAGCTGACGGTCCCTAGGTGTTGCCATACCGTGATTCTAGTTGCTCATGGAGATAAAATCCACGTCATAATATTCCTTGTCATTCAATGACGCGTCATATAGATTGTTCGCTATGACCTCACTCTCCACTCTCCAAAAGACCTCACCCGGCGCGTCCGCGCCTGCAGTGTGGACTCGTGCGCAATGGATGTTGCTGCTGGTCCTCTGCACCGTTCTTGCCCTCGATGGCCTCGACGTATCCATGGTGGGCGTGGCACTTCCGTCGATCGGGCAGGAGCTGAATCTTGGCACGGAATCGTTGCAATGGATCGTGTCCGCCTATGTGCTGGGTTACGGCAGCCTGCTGCTCCTTGGCGGCCGGATGGCCGACTTGCTGGGCCGCCGTCGGATCTTCCTGATCGCGCTCAGCGTCTTCGCTGCCGCCTCCTTGCTGGGCGGACTCGTGGATGACCCCACGGTCCTGATCGCAACCCGTTTCGTCAAGGGCCTGGCCGCAGCCTTCACGGCGCCCACGGGGTTCTCAATCATCACCACCAACTTCGCCGAGGGCCGCGAGCGAAACCGCGCTCTGTCAATCTTCTCCACCTTCGGTGCCAGCGGGTTTTCGCTGGGGCTGGTGGTTGGCGGCCTCATGACCAGCATGAGCTGGCGCTGGACCTTCCTCGTTTCCGTGCCGTTCGCCGTCGCCGTGGTCCTCCTCGGCCTGAAGTACATCCCGCGCGACAACCCGGCGGACCAGGAACAGGACAGCGGCCACGATGTGTGGGGCGCTGTAACGCTTGCCGCAGGAATGCTGGGACTCGTCTACACACTTGTTTCCGCTCCGGAAAAGGGCTGGGGCTCCGTGGCAACCATCGCAGGTTTCGCAGTTTCGGCCGCAATCCTGACAGCCTTCGCCGTGATCGAAAACCGAGTGAAGCACCCGCTGATCAGGTTCAGCATCCTGAGGGAGGGGTGGGTGGCCCGCGCCAACCTGAGCGCCGTCGGTCTCTTCGGCTCCTATCTCAGTTTCCAGTTCATCCTCACCCTGTACCTGCAGTCCGTCCTCGGCTGGAATCCGCTGAGCATGGCGCTGGCGCTTCTTCCCGCAGGCCTCCTGGTGGTGGCCACCGCGCCCTTCGCCGACCGGTTCATTGACAGGTTCGGAGCGCCCAGGCTCATCGTGACAGGACTGGCCTCGCTGGCGCTGGGATATGCCCTGTTCCTCCGGGTGGGAACAACCCCCGTGTACGCTTCCGACATCCTGCCTTCGGTCATCCTGCTCGGCATCGGATTCGCCCTGGCGTTCCCTTCCATCAACGTCCAGGCGACAGCGGGCATCCGCAACTCGGAGCAGGGCCTGGCGGCCGGGCTGATCCAGACCAGCACCCAGGTGGGCGCCGCTCTTGTACTTGCGGTGACCACAGCACTGATCTCGGGCCAGGGGCATCCGGCAGCCCAAACCCACGACGCAGCAGCAATGCTGGCGCAATACCGTCCCGGACTCATTCTCAGCGGCGCCGTTGCCATCGCCGCCCTCCTCATCGCCGCGGCTCCGTCCCGCCGACGGAAGAAGGCCGCCGCCGTCGCCTGACCGCCTCACTGAACGCGGCACGGGCTACAGCCGGTCAACGCCCGCAGCCTGTCCGCCCGCAAGCCTGCAAGCGAGGGCAGGGAGTGGGTAAGAATAGGAATATGCGCAATCTCCTCAGGGAATGGCAGGGTGAACTGAAGCGTGCGTTCACCGGCAGCCCCGAAGCCCTGCCTGACTGGGTTCCGCTGCTGGCCGAAGGGGACGACGCCGGATACCACCTCCCGGGTTCGGCGGTCTGGGCGGTACACGGATCCATGCCCACCATCGTTGCCGGTATCCGCACGCTGCTGATGCAGGCCCTCCACCCGGGTGCCCTCGCCGGAGTACATGAGCATTCCAATTTCCGGGAGGACCCGCTGGGCAGGCTGGCGCGAACCATCCGCTGGATTTTCACCGTCACTTATGGCTCCAAGGCAGCGGCCGAGGAAGCTTCCGCAAGGCTGCGGCGCCTGCATGAGCCTGTCCAGGGAAACTACAGCGACGGGCACGGAACGGTGCGGGGCTACTCCGCCAACGATCCCGAGCTGGCCCGCTGGGTCCACATCGCCTTTCTCGACGCCTTCCTTTCGGCCCACAAGATCTGGGGCGGACCCATTCCAGGAGGGCCGGATGCTTATGTCAGGGAATGGGCACAGGCGGGGCGGCTGATGGGGGTGGAGGATCCGCCGCTCACCGAAGCCGACATGCGCCAGGAGCTGGACAGCTGGTATGCCAGCGGTGATCTCCTCGTGGACGCGCGCGTCGCGGAGACCGTTGAGTTCATCCGAAACCCGCCGCTGCACCCGCTCCTTCGCCCTGGCTACCGGATAATGTTTGCCGGCGCCGTGTACAGCCTCGAGCCCAAGTACCGCGCGATGCTGGGACTCACCACGCCGCGGCTGGGCCCCGTGCCGCTTCCGGTGAAGCTGGCCACCCAAGTCACGCTCGCCGTCGTCCGCCTTGCCCTCGGCAGTGAGGGCCCCAGCGAGCAGGCTGCCCGGAGGCGGCTCCGGAGGCTTGGATATCTGCAGGAGACTTAGCCCGCCCGGAGTGAGAATAGCTATTGTTTTGTTAATGCAAAAACCCGGCCCTAACAATGTCAGGGCCGGGTTTTTGGCTGGCGGAGAATGGGGGATTTGAACCCCCGAGGGCGTTAACCCAACACGCGTTCCAGGCGTGCGCCATAGGCCGCTAGGCGAATTCTCCAGCTGCTTCCGAATCAAAAGCAGATACTAGAATACCTGAACTTCCCGGCATCGCCCAATTGGGCCGCAGGCGCCATGCAGACGGAGATCGGGCCCGACTCCACAGCCGGCCGCGTTAACGCCAAAATGGACGCCCCCAATGCGTCCATTCCACGGTACAACGTTGAGCTGCCGGGTCCGGCCCTCCAGCCAGGCCCCGCAGCTCACAATCTTGAGATTGCCCCAATCGGTGTACATACCCATGATCCTGCCTGGCAGCCGGATAAGCAATGAAAATGCACATTCTTTGCCTATCTGAACCGGGCATGACTGCCCTTCTTGGCAGGATGGAGACATGACGCAGTTGCATGCCTTGGTGGTGTACGTGCCCACATCCCATACGGACGCCGTCCTGGCAGCCATCGGTGATGCCGGTGCCGGCCGGATCGGAAACTATTCGCATTGCTCATTTGTGACTGCCGGAACTGGCCGCTTCACGGCGCAGATGGGTGCAACCCCGTTCCTGGGTGACGTGGGAAGACCCGCGGAAGTCGCTGAGGACCGGATCGAATGCGTGGTCGACACGGAGAGGCTCGACGCCGTTGTGCTGGCTTTGCGCACCGCCCACCCCTACGAGGAGCCGGCTTTCATGAGCTGGCCAGTGGACGGCTGGCGCTGACGGAAGCCGTGCGCGGCGCGGTTCAGGGCACGCCAAAAGTTCGGGTAAACTTGCTGACGGCCCCTCATGTGGCGTCATCCTGTCGAACTCCCCCAGGACCGGAAGGTAGCAAGGGTAAACGGGCTCTGGCGGGTGCATGGGGGGTCTTTACTATTCCCCGGGAGGCAACCCGCGGGGAATCCTGATTGTCTGCCCGGATTGGTAGGGTTTTCTCTGTGACCGTTACAACCGCCCTTTACCGCAGATACCGTCCGGACTCGTTCGCAGACGTTATCGGGCAGGAACACGTCACGGAGCCGCTGATGACGGCCCTGCGTAAGAACCGCGTCAACCACGCCTACCTTTTCTCCGGCCCGCGCGGCTGTGGCAAGACCACCTCGGCGCGCATCCTGGCCCGCTGCCTCAACTGCGCCACCGGCCCCACCGATACCCCTTGCGGGACCTGCGCCAGCTGCATCGAGCTGGCCCGTGGCGGCTCCGGATCGCTGGACGTTATCGAGATCGACGCCGCCAGCCACGGCGGCGTTGACGATGCCCGCGACCTCCGTGAACGTGCAACCTACGCGCCTGTCCGCGACCGCTACAAGATCTTCATCATCGATGAAGCCCACATGGTCACGTCAGCGGGCTTCAACGCCCTGCTCAAGATCGTCGAAGAGCCGCCGGAGCACATCAAGTTCATCTTCGCCACCACCGAGCCGGACAAGGTCATCGGCACCATCCGCTCGCGCACGCACCACTACCCTTTCCGGCTCGTACCGCCGGAACCCCTGATGGCCTATCTGGAACTCCTGTGCCGGCAGGAGAACGTTCCTGTGGCCCCGGGTGTCCTGTCCCTGGTCATCCGCGCAGGCGCCGGCTCCGTTCGGGACTCCCTTTCCGTGCTGGACCAGCTCATGGCCGGCGCAGGGCCAAACGGCCTCGACTATGAGCTCGCCGTTGCGCTTCTGGGCTATACGCACGCCTCTCTGCTGGATGACGTCGTCGAGGCGGTGGCCGCCTCCGACGCCGCCACGGTGTTCCGCGCTGTGGACCGCGTTATCCAGACGGGCCATGACCCGCGCCGTTTCGTCGAGGACCTGCTGGAGCGGTTCCGGGACCTGATCATCGTCCAGGCCATGCCCGAAAGTGCCCAGACCATCCTGCGTGGCATGCCGGCAGACCAGATAGCGCGGCTCCAGGTCCAGGCCCACAATCTGGGAGCCGCTGAACTCTCGCGCGCAGCGGACGTGACCAATACGGCCCTGACCGAAATGACTGGCGCCACTTCCCCCCGGCTGCACCTTGAGCTTCTCTGTGCCCGGATCCTGCTGCCAAGCTCGGAACAGACCGAACGCGGCATCGCGGCACGAATTGACCGGGTGGAGCGGCGCCTTAACTACGGCGGGAATGACGTCGGCACGCCCCCTGCTCCGGCTTCGGCAGTTGAGGCGGCTCCTGCCGATGCCCTCCGGAGTCAGAGGCCACAAGTACCCGAGGCAGCGCTGGCCGGCGGAACGCCGTCGCCGCGCCAGGCAGCGCAGTCCGTCCAGGCACCAGCCTCCGGCCAGGCACCGCAGTCTGTTCAGTCAGCAGCCTCCGGCCAGGTATCCGCGTCCCCGGCGGCCGAGGCTCCCGGCACACCACGGTCTGCGGAAGCAGCTTCACCCCGCCAGCCACTCACGGCCCCGCGTGTCAGCACCGCTGACTGGCCGGTGGACGAAACGGCAGCAGCCCGCCCTGCGGCGGCGCTTGATACGAATACCGGGCGGGGACCTGCGCCGGCATCGCCGGCCCCCGTGGAACCGGTCCCTGCGGAACCGGCCCGTGTAAGACCGACCCCTGTGAAACCGGCCGCTGTTGCTCCGCCCCTTGCGGAAGAGCCCGTACGTGCGGCTGAAACGGCATCCACTGCCTCCTCGTCACCGGCACGCGGAACGGGCGCCAGGGGCGACGTCGAGGTTCTCCGCCGCGCATGGCCCGAGATCCTGCAGACGCTCTCCAGGATCAAGCGGAGCACCTGGGCCTTGGTAGAGCCAAATGCCCAGGTTGGCGCCTTTGACGGCCAGGTCCTCACCCTGGCTTTCAGCACCACCGGCCTGGCGGGGGCGTTCGGACGCGCCGACCATGCAGAAAATCTGCGCCAGGCAATTCATAAGACAGTAGGCATCGACTGCCAGATCACGGCGGTTGCCGGCGGCATCAACAGTCCAGCGAGCGCTGAGCCAAACCCAAAAGCACCGGCTAGTCCGGAGGCCACCGCGACGCCCGCGGATGTGGCCTGGGGACTTGCGCCTGCCGGCGGTTCCGCCGCCCCCGATGCCAGCGTGCCGGGAGACGCCGCGACACCCCAATCCACTGCGCGCGCACAGGCATCGGCCACTCCCGGTGAGCAGCCTCCATTGGGCCCCGGAAATCGTCAGGCCAAGATACAAGAACCGAGTGGAAGGAAAGCGGACCCTGCAGAGCCAAGCAGCGCCCAGTCAACCGGCACGCAGTCAACGGGCGCGGAGTTAAGCGGCACCGGAGTAAGCGCTACGGCGGCTGCCCCTGCCGTGCCGGCGCGGGGAGAACCGAAGGCCCGCACGGAGGCGCCTTCCGTACCCGCTGCACCCGTGGCTGATCCCGGTCCGGGGCAGGATCCCGACACCGCGGACAGTTATGCCTACTCTGACGACGACTGGGGTCCGCCGCGGGACGAAGACGCCCCGCCGCTGGACGAGGAACCTCCCCTGGATTGGGTTCCCTCAGCACCTGTCGCGCCGCCATCCGGGGCTTCAGCTACCCGCGCCGCGGCACCTGCCAAAGGAGGCTCGGCGTTTGCGGCCGCCCGGGCAGCCAGCGCGTCGGCGCTCGCTGCTTCCGCTGCGAACGGCGACAGCAGCAACGGCAACGGCAACGGCAACGGCAACGGCAACGGCAACGGGCATGATCCGTGGACCCGCGCCGTTGAGCAGGCACCGGGTGTGTGGGTCATCGGCGACGATAGCAACTTGGGAAAGAGCAAGGTCCTTCCCGCAGCTGAAGAGGCAGTGGGACCTGCAGCCCCGGCGCCGGTCTATGAACCTGCTGCTGCCCAGGTGCCGGTCCGCGCATCTGAACGCCCACCTGCTGCCGCAGGCAATCCCGAACCGGACACGGACGCCGATTGGGGCCTAACACCGGTAACAGATGCCAGGCCCGCTCCCGGATCCGAGGGTCCGTCGCACGTGGTTCCTGAGCCGGAACCCGCTTTTGAGCCTGACCTGGCCAGGGCGCCGGTCTACGCCATGGCGTCCTCGGCTCCCCAGGCTGCTCCGACGCAGCAGGCGCAGGCCACAGCGCCGTCGGCAGCGGCCGCACGGCAGAGCCTCTACCAGCGTCTCTCCAGCAGTCCGGAAGCTGCGGCCGGCCGCGCCAAAGTGCCTGTCCGGAGGGCCGGGGCCAGCGACACCTATGTGCAGGACGTCCCCAGCGCCGACGATGAAACCATCGAGGAATCCGGAGTCTTCGGACGCGCCGCCGTCGAGCGTATTCTGGGCGGAAAGCTGATCGAGGAGCGTTCGCTGGACGGAAGCCCCCTTCCGCCCCGGTATTGAGCGCAGCACCAGTCCTGCGCTGAGCGCACTACGCAGGCGACTGATTCACCCATCATCCAAGCCAAGCTAAAGAGGGAACTGTGTACGAAGGTGCGGTCCAGGAGCTGATCGACGAGCTCGGACGCCTTCCCGGTGTGGGCCCGAAATCCGCCCAGCGCCTGGCGTTCCATATCCTGGAAGCAGACCCGCAGGACATGAAGCGGCTTGTGGAAGCCATCACCACGGTGAAGGACAAGGTGAAGTTCTGCACGGTCTGCGGCAACGTCACAGAGCAGGAGCTCTGCAACATCTGCAGGGACCCCCGGCGCGACCCTTCCATCATCTGCGTGGTGGAGGAGTCCAAAGATGTTCTGGCGGTGGAGCGAACACGGTCCTTCCGCGGCCGTTACCACGTGCTCGGCGGAGCCATTAATCCCATCGCCGGCGTCGGTCCGGAGCAGCTGCGCATCCGAGAGCTCCTCACCAGGCTTAACGACGGCGCCGTCCAGGAAGTCATCATCGCTACTGACCCCAACCTGGAGGGTGAAGCGACGGCCACGTACCTGGCCCGCATGCTCAAGTCGATCGGCATCGCGGTCACCCGCCTCGCGTCTGGCCTGCCTGTGGGCGGGGACCTGGAATACGCAGACGAAGTCACCCTGGGACGCGCTTTCGAAGGCCGCCGCAACGCCCTCACCTAAAACGGGACATCGCGCCCCGCGAGAGTTATCGCACAGGTGTACACCCGACTGTCCGCGGCAGGACGCCGCGGACAGTCGGTGCGGATCGGGTTGGGGCCACGCCTGGCTAGGCGATTCGTGTTCCCCGCGCCAGCCTGCGAGCCGGAGTCCGCAGCGAACGCCAGCCAAGCCACATCAGCAGCCCGGCCAGCAGCAGCTGCAGCCCCAGACCCAGCGGCCATAACGGAGTGGCCTGGCCGAGGTACCGCGGCTTAGCCTCCCCGTTCGCGCAGGGATAGGTGCCATCCGGGCCGGCCATGGCGTAACGGGCTCCCTGGCTGATGTTTTCGATCGCTCCCACGGAGGAATAACCCATCTGAGCTGTCCTGTCAGGATAAGGAATGGCATCCGCCACCACCACATAAGGGTTCATGGCCAACAGCCAGGCCACGCGCTCGGTGTGCATGGCAGGCTGCTCCCGGAGCGGACCCGAACAGGTGTACTCCGGTTCAACCGGCCCCTGCGCCGATGAGAGATATTCCCTGTACTGCGCCTGGTTGGCCATGACGGTGCCCTGGGTGAGTCCCGTGCCGAGCCCGAACGAAATCAGCGTGCCGAAGACCAGCCCCGCGACGGCCAGATAGGTGACCACGATGGAGAACAACGGCCGTCCGGCCAAAGCCGAGATCCCGACACCTACGGCACAGACAATGCCGACTTCAACGGCCAGCATCAGCAGGGCCACCAGGACGTGACCCGGAGTCATGCCACCAAGGGCGACGCCGATGATCAGGAACGGCGTACTCGTCACAAGGAAGGCCAGCGCCGCCACCCAGGCTGCGAAGAACTTCCCCCACACGATTTGGCCTGGCCGGAGCAACGTCACCTGCAGGATGGCCAGGGTTCCGGCAGCCCGGTCACCGTTGACGGCATTCGCGGACAGCGCCGGTGCCACCAACAGGGCGAACAGGAGGACAAACGCCAGCACCACCTCGAAGATCATGGATCCGGGACCCGTAGCTTCCGCTGGTGCAAGCCCCCCATATGCGCGCTGGGCGGCCTGCGAGGCATTCCAGCTGGCCCATGTCAGCCAGGTCACGAGTCCTGTCAGGATGAACCAGATGGCCAGCATGATGTACCAGCCGCGGGACCTCAGCCGCTGTTTCAGCTCCAGGACCAACACATCCCTGATTCCTGCAAAGTAGCCACCAGCCAGCACGGGGGCGCCCCAATCCTTCCGACTGTCAGTCACCTGGCTCATCGCCGCTCCCCTTCAAGATTCATGTATGTCTCTTCCAGCGCACCTGAGGCCGGGGCAAAGGAGCTGACCCCCACGCCGGCGAGCACCAGGTCGCGAAGGAGCCGCGCGGCGTCGTCGTCGTTCAGCAGCAGAAGACTGAACGCAGGCCGGCGGCCGTCCTCAACCCGGAACGCAAGCCCCAGTTCGGTGAGTTTGGCGGCCAATGCCTCGCTGTCCGTCGCCGATACGGCGTAACGCCGGCCCGAGGCTGCCGCCTCTTCCGTGGTCTGCTGCCTGACGGTCCGGCCCTGGTTGACGAACACTGCGCCGTCGGCGATCTCATCGAGTTCACTGAGGACGTGCGAGGAGACCACCACCGCCTTGCCTGCAGCGGCCAGCTGCCTCAGCATGGTCCGCAGTTCCACCCGGGACCCGGGATCGAGTCCGGACGCGGGTTCATCAAGGAGCAGTACCGATGGATCGTGGATGAGTGCGCGTCCCAGACTGAGTCGCTGCTGCTGGCCCCGGGAGAGCACACGGGCCGGCTGGTCCGCAAGGTCACTGAGGCGGACCCGGTCAAGCATCATGGAAACCCGCTGCCCAATTCCGGCGCTAGGAAGCCGGTAAAAGCGGGCCATTTGCGTCAGGATTTCACGGGCGGTCAACGATTCCCAGACGCCCAGCGTGTCAGGCATCCAGCCGATCCTGCTTCGGACTTCAGCCCGGTGGTGTACGGGATCAAGCCCGCCCACGCTGATCGTGCCGGAATCCGGCGCCAGCAAGGATGCCAGCATCAGGAGCAGTGTGGTCTTCCCGGCCCCGTTGGGACCGATCAGGGCCGTCACTTTGCCCGCCGGGGCGTGAAAATCCATGTGCTCGACGGCATGCACCCGGCCAAAGCTCCGGCTCACCGCCGTCGCTGTGATGCTGCCGGAATTCCCACTCACCGGCTGAGCCGGATGGCCGGCTGCGTCTTGTCTTATTGCCATTCCTTGCGCACCTGTCCCCCAAGTCTCTGCATGCATACTGACTATGCAATCCTACGCCCGAGGCGCCGGACAGCGACTCCGCCCCAGGGCTGAGATTCGGTCACAATTCAACGGCGACGGCGGGCGGCGATAAACTGGGCGAACAAGTCGCGCCCGCAAGGCCGCCTGCCTCCAGAACTCCCATTGATCCAGCGAAGGTTCGCGCATGAGTACGCCCACTACCGAAGTGCACACCGCAACGCAGCCGCAGGAGCTGCCCGGCGGCCCCGCCGTCACCCAACAGCTGATCGTGCAGAAGTTCGGCGGATCCTCCGTGGCGGACGCCGACGGCATCAAGCGGGTCGCCAAGCGCGTCGTGGACGCCCAGCAGGCCGGCAACGAGGTTGTCGTGGTGGTCTCTGCCATGGGCGACACCACCGACGAACTCCTGGACCTTGCCTCGCAGGTAACTGATTCCGCACCTGCCCGCGAAATGGACATGCTCCTCTCCGCCGGTGAGCGCATCTCCATGGCACTGCTGGCTATGGCCATCAACAAGCTCGGCGCCTCCGCGCAATCGTTCACGGGTTCCCAGGCCGGCATGATCACGGATGGCATCCACGGCAAGGCACGAATCATCGACGTCGATCCGCACCGCATCCGCACCGCACTGGACAAGGGGCACATCGCGATCGTGGCCGGCTTCCAAGGAATGAGCCGCGCCACCAACGAGATCACCACCCTGGGCCGTGGCGGCTCGGACACCACCGCCGTTGCCCTGGCAGCCGCGCTGGAAGCAGACGTCTGCGAGATCTACACCGACGTTGACGGCATTTACACGGCCGACCCCAGGGTGGTGCCTTCGGCGCAGAAGATCGACACCATCTCCAGCGAGGAGATGCTGGAACTGGCTGCCTCCGGCGCCAAGATCCTGCACCTGCGCTGCGTGGAATACGCACGCCGCTTCGGCGTCCCGTTGCACGTCCGGTCCTCATTTAGCCAGCACGAAGGCACATGGGTCATCCCCAGTGCCGAAGACAAGATCATCACTCAAGAGGGAGTCGCCTTGGAGCAGCCAATCATCTCCGGCGTAGCACATGACCGTTCGGAAGCCAAGGTCACCGTGGTGGGCGTTCCGGACATTCCAGGCAAGGCAGCAGCGATCTTCCAGGTCATCGCAGACGCCCACTCAAACATCGACATGATCGTGCAGAACGTCTCCACCCATGGCACGGGCCGGACAGACATTTCCTTTACCCTTCCCATCGTCGAAGGGGCGGATGCGCTGGAGGCGCTTCGTGCAGCGCAGCCGGAAATCGGCTTCGAGAGCATCGAGTACAACGAGCAGATCGGCAAGCTGTCCCTCATTGGCGCCGGCATGCGTTCGCACCCGGGCGTTTCCGCCCGCTTCTTCGCTGCCTTGTCGGAAGCCGGAATCAACATCAACATGATCTCCACCTCGGAGATCCGCATTTCCGTCGTGACCCACGCTGACCTGCTCGACGACGCCGTGCGTGCCATCCACAAAGCGTTCGGCCTCGACAGTGATAGCGAAGCCACCGTGTACGGCGGTACCGGCCGCTAAGCCCCGCACCGCACTGCACTGCACGGGCGCCCCGGCGGCGCCGCCGGGGCGCTAAATGGCCCGCCCGCCAGCCTGTGAGGCTGGCGGGCGGGTGGTTTAGTATCAATCCCTTAAGCGCTGGTTTCGTTACTTGAGGTCTTCGCGGCGGACTGCGTAGTGATGGCCGTGGGAATCCGTCTCCACTTCGAAGTGGGACAGTTCCTCATCCGAGGCCTGCTCGAACGCATCATGCTTGTGCACTACCGGTGAGTCCGTGTCCAGGCGCGCTGCCGGGCCAAAGATGAACCGGAGCCTTTCGGTAAGGTTCATGAAACCGCTGAGTACATGTGCCATTACTTCCACCCCCTTCCCGCATTCCTAAGGAAGAGCCCAAGAGCCACTGCCTCCAAGAGGAGCCAGTGCCCTTATTTTACGCCCGGGTCCGCGAAAAGGATCTGCAGCGCCGGGCGGTTGTGGCGCCTGCCCGCACCCGGCGAGCTGGCTCATCACGGCGGCAGGCTGCTGTTTAGCGGAGGGACTTGTCATCCGGGTTCTTCGAGACAACGTACGTGCTGCCGTCCGGGCGGCGCACCGTCTCCCATTGTTGGCTTTCAGCTTCGCGCCGGGCCAGAAGTTGCCGGTTCTCCTCGGTCATCTCGTGCACCAGGGAACTACGGTTGGCAGGACCGAAGATGGCCCTGAGTTTGCCCGTTGCCCGCATGAAGCGCTGGGAGGCATTGCCCCTGCCGCCAGCCGTGCCCTTGCCCGCTGCACTGTCCTTACCCACTGGAGTGACTCCTTTGAAAGATGAATGCCTAGTTCAAGTGTACGCTAATGATTAGTGCACTAATCATCGGAGGCTTTTATTGGAGGCTGTCATGACAACAAAGCTGTCCCAGTCAAGGACCGGGGAGCAGCGGGACGACGACCTGCTGCTGGAGCACCAGCTGTGCTTCGCCCTGACAGTGGCGTCAAGGAGCGTGGTGGGCGCCTACAAGCCGGTTCTGGAGAAGCTGGGATTGACCCATCCGCAATACCTGGTGATGCTCTGCCTGTGGGAATCCAGCCCCCGCACCGTCCGCAACATCAGTGAGGCCCTTGCCCAGGAGCCTGCCACTATCTCACCCTTGCTCCGGCGGCTCGAAACCGCCGGACTCATCACCCGGCAGCGGGTCGACGGGAACGAACGCTCCCTTGCCGTCGGGCTGACCCCTGCCGGCGCGGAGCTGCGGAATCGGGCCCTCGCGGTGCCCGGCACGATGATGGAACGCCTCGGCCTCACACGGGAACAGGTCGGGCAACTGCATGCCTCCATGATGGGGCTGATTGCAGCCACCGCCGGAGACGCCGGCCGGCAACCGGACCTCCAGCGATAGAATGGCACTAATCGAGGAGGCCAGACGGGTGCGTAAATTGCTGTTCCAGGTGGCGGCCCTGCTGGTGGCTGCGGGTGCGATGTCAGCCTGCACCGGCACCCCGGGCCCGGTCAGCTCTTCATCAGGCACAGCCACTGCAGGCACCTCAGGTACATCGGATACCTCCGGCGCTCCGGCCCCGGACACCGAAACATCCGTTCCTGCTCCTGCACCGCCGTCGTCCCCCGCACCGTCAGGGCCGGGGGCAGGCAACGCCGAATTGGCCATCATGGTCAAACCGTCCGAGGCGGAACCCGCATTGAACTACACACTGGTCTGCCAGAATGGCGTGCCCGCCGCGGAAAGCAAGCACCCCGCAGCGGACGCAGCCTGCGCGGCCCTGAAGAACAACGCCGCTCTGCTGAGCCCGTCCATCAAGGGCACTGCCCAGGCATGCACGGAACAATACGGCGGACCGCAACAGGCCACGGTCACGGGCATCGTCGATGAAACTCCCGTGGACGTCACCTTTGCCCGCACTAACGGCTGCGAGATCAGCGCCTGGGATGCTGCCCGGGAGATCCTCGGGGTTGCCGGTGGAGCACCTTAGCCTGCTGGCGCCGGATGACTGGCTCACGCGCCAGGCCGCACACCAGGAACGCGTCCGGCGCTACGCAGACCCTTACCTTGCCCGCCGATCCGCCAGCCGAAAGCATCCGGTTGAGGACTTTCTTTTCACCTACTACACGCAGAAACCTGGGCAGCTTATGCGCTGGCACCCGGGATCCGGCGTCGTCCTGACCGGGCCTGAGGCTGCTGCCCGCAACGGCTGGAAGCACTACAGAACGCTCGACGACGGCGAACTCGCCTCGCTGGGGCTGCCCGCCGGAACCGCGGCTGTCACCTTCGACCGCCGCAGCTTCCTGGACGACCGGCACCAGGCCGTTGCCTTCGCCGCAATAATCCTCCGCGGAACCGCGGCCAGGCCCGCCCAGTTCGGCTGTTTCGGACTTCATGAATGGGCCATGGTCTACCGCCAGGACAAGTTCGACCTGCGGCATGAATACCTGCGCCTGCGCCTGGGTTCCGCAGGCACGGACAAGGTGGTGGAGGATAACAGGATCCGCTGTTCGCACTTTGATGCCTTCCGCTTCTATACTCCCGACGCCGTACCCCTGAATGAGCTGGCGCCCAGCCGCGACAACCAGCGCGACCTGGAACAGCCGGGCTGCCTGCATGCCAACATGGACCTCTACAAGTGGGCGTACAAGCTGCTGCCCGCACTCTCCAGTGAACTGGTCATGGACTGCTTTGAACTCTCCTGGCGGATCCGGGCCATGGACATGCAGGCTTCCCCCTATGACCTTGAGGAGTGGGGTTACCCGGCCATCCGCATCGAAACAGCAGAAGGCAAAGCGGCCTACGTGGAGCACCAGCGGGCCTTCGCCGCGGAAGCGGCGGCGCTCCGCAGGCGCCTCGATCTGGAACTCGCACCCCTAACCCCCGCGCCGGGTACGGGGACTGGCGCAAGGGATGAGGGAGACCTCAGGGAATGACAGCGCACGGCAACGAATCACTCCCGATCAACCTGACCATCAGGCTCAGGCAGGGTCCGGACGGCGGTGAGCACGAGTTCAGGCTTGTTGCCGCCGACGGCCGGCCTGCTGCCGGGTCCACGTTGCCGGATCCGGACGCTGCACTGGCCGCGGTGGAGCGGTTCGGCGAGGATATCTTCTTTCCGAAACCGGGGCCGCCCAGGCTGTGCACCCAGCAATACGGCGGCCCGCAGACTGCCCTGGTGACGGGAACATTCAGGGGCCGCACAGTCGCCGCCACCTTCCGCCGCACGGATGGCTGCGAGATCGCCCGCTGGAATGCCATGGCACCGTTGCTGGGCGGGACCGCTGGGCCGGCCGGCCGCCTCGGGGACTAACCGCCCGGGAGCCTGTCCGCAACCGCAGTCTCGGGAGACCCTGCCGGTGCTGACTGAGCGGAGGCTTCCACCTTGACGCTCACCCACGTCGTGATGCCGTTTCCGCCAAGGCTCAACCGGGAGAGGTAGGAGCCGCCGGATAGTCCGGTCCAGTTAAGCGTGGCAGCGGTGGCCACGCCGTTTGGCGCCAGGATCGGGTTCGGACTGACAGACAGGTTCCCGGCATCACCCAAGAACGTCACAGCCTGGACCGCCGCACTGGCCGGTCCGTTCCCGGGAGTGGAGTAGAGGTTGGCCACGACGTAGTACGTGCCCGCCCGCGGCTTCTCCAGGTCCAGGAACTCGCTGGCGGAAGCCGTCGCTACCTGGGTTGCTGAGAGGCCGCCAGCGCCGTCAGGGCCATATACCACCATGTCCCAGTCGACGTCGTCCGTTTCTGCCTGGACGCCAAGCCGGGCAAAGGTGGCACCTTCCGGCACCGTCACGCGGATGAGGGCATTGTGCTCGTCGTTCACCGGTGCATAGGCGCCCGGCGTCTTGGTAACGGCAGTTTCGCTTATGGGTGCGAGCCCTTCGACTCCCACCGCGATGGGGCTGTCGGAGCCGGAAACGAGCTGCGTGCTCCCGCTTCCCGTTCCGGTGGAAGAGCTGAAGGAGAATGAGGGCGCGATCTTGGCATCAACCGGGCGGGCGGCGATGGGCGAACTCACTGTACGCGGCCCCTTCCAGGTCAGTTCACCTGTGCTGAACTTGCCCACTGGTGCACTGACGTTCCTGATGGTGATGGTCACCTCGCGGGTCTTGCCCTGCTTCGCGAAAGTCAGGACCTGCGGCTCAACATGGATATCAAAGCCGGGCATTGTCACCTCAGGCCTGTAGCTGCCCGGAACCAGCGCTGTCAGCTGCCGCTTGACCTGGACCTCACCCACCAGGTTGCCCACGGCAATGGAGGGAAGGTTCAGGTTGACGGCGGCAAGTGAGCCTGCCTCCGGCGCTCCTGTATCCAGGCCCTGGCCGTTAAGGAAGGCCAGCCAGTCCTGGACGCCCGAGTCGTATACGAGGCCTGGATCCAGGACACGGGTGGAATCGATGTGGCCGGCGCCACCCTGGAAGGGATCCCGATTAGGCGTGCCGTCGGCATTGACCAGCGGATAGGCCGTGGTCATCATGGCGGACTTCACCATTGCCGGGGTCCACCGGGGCTGTTTGCCCAGCACCAGGGCACCAAAGCCGGCAATGTGCGGGGCTGCCATGGAGGTCCCTGACATGAAGCCGAACTGGTCGCCGTCGTTCCCTATTGTTGAGACACCGGCCAGGACATTCACGCCCGGGGCGGCAATGTCCGGCTTGAGCAGATCGCCGCCCGAGGCCAGGCTGGGTCCGCGTGAGGAGAAGCCGGCAACCTGGGGCGCCGGGGCCATCGGATCCCCCGTCAGATCCCCCTTGACCAGGCTGACCGTCAGGCTGGGATTTGCGCCCAGCTTCGACTTCAGTTCCAGGCTTTTGGGTGTATTGACGTGCACGGTGGGTACCACGTGGTTGTCAGCGTCCTCGGAACTCCCCGTGAGGTTCACGAGGATCATTCCCACACCGCCTTTGTTCTGGACTTCAAGGCTCTTGGCCGTCCTGTCCACCACGCCGCGGTCACACACCACCACCTTCCCGGATACTTTGGCCGCGTCCAACGACCCGGGACCGCAGAGGTTTGCATTGGTCGTGCCGGCGGCCGCGGCGTCGGCTGCGATCACCGCCTGCTTGTCCCGGAGCTCTGTCTTCATGATGGACGCGCCGCGGTACATGCTGCCGTCGGAAACGCGGACGGTGCCCAGCAGGTCGTTGGGGAACGTGGAGGCTGCCACCGTCGTCAGCCAAGGGGCGGCATGGTTGACGGTCGAGGCGGCGGGACCTGAGTTGCCGGCGGATGCGGAGATGAAGACCCCGGCGGCAGCAGCGTTCAGGAATGCCAGGGCCACGGGATCGCTGGTGCTGTCCGTGTTCCCGGAAATGGAGTAGTTCAGGACATCAACGCCGTCCTGGATTGCCGCGTCCACCGCCTCTACCGAGGCGGATGAGTAGCAGCCGCCGGTCTCGGGATTGTCGTCCTCCCAGCAGATTTTGTAGACAGAGACCTTTGCCGCGGGGGCGACCCCGGAGCTCTTGCCGAAACCGGCGCCAGCGATGACCTGTTCCACGTTGGCGTTGCCGGCAGCTGTGGTTGCTGTATGGGTGCCGTGGCTGCCCACGTCCACCGGCGAAAGCAGTTCCTGCGGAGCGCGGTGTTCGGGCGCCACGTACTGGAGGAAGGAGTCCGCGAAGTATCTGGCGCTGATGACCTTGGAATTGCACAGCGTTCCGTCAAATGTGGCGCCGGTGTCCACGCCCTTCTGGCACTCCCCCTCGAAGGTTGTGCCGTCTGCCTTGAGCATGGCGATCCTGCCGTCATCTGTGCGGTACGGGACGCCTACCTGGGCCGCCCCCTGTAGCGGCTGGACAGCGTCGCCCTGCAGGAAAGGATTGTCCGGAGCGTAGCCCGAATCGATAACTCCTACGACGACACCCTTTCCAGCATTCTCCTGCCCTCCGAATTGCCCCGCCCATGCCCCGTCGGGTCCGGTCAGCTTCAGGAAGTCGGTTGCCGTGTAATCGGGTGCGTTTTCAACGTCCGGGGAAACGGCGAGCACCCTTCTGTCCTTGGAGAGCTGCATGGCCTGGGCGGCTGTCAGCTCTGCCGTAAAGCCGTTGAGGGCGGCGGTGAACTGCTTGGACGGAGATACGCCCTGGTCTGCGGCGACATCCCGCTGGGCCTTCCGCAGGTGCGCGTCGTAGGCCTTGTAGTTGGGGCTTCCGGCATCGAGTTTCCTGCCGTTCTGCGGCTTCGTGCCGGCAAGGCCGGGTGTCTCGCCGTCGTAGGCCGCGGCCGCCTTCTCTGCGAGGACCACGATGTAGCGGCCGCCCGTGAATGGTGCGGGTGACGCGTTTCTTGAGCCTGTTGCCTGGGCCGGTTCGGCGGGCGCCGCGGTAGCGGGACTCAACGCCATCGAGGTGAGGAGAAGCGGCAAACTCACGGCCAAGGCCGTCGCTTTCCGGAACCCCCTGCCCCGCACGGGGCTCTTTCCAGTTGTTTTCACGGGCGGCTGCACCTTTCTCAAGATCCTGGCGCACATATGGGGCCAGGGGAGCTGGAAGCACCATGGATATTACAGATCTTGTAATCCGGTGAGACCAGATGCTCCAAACAGTACAGACAGATAGCCAAATATGACCAGAATGCAAAGCTTGTTTTTAGATTTGTCATAGCGCTGCCCGATCTGGGTCTCCAGGCTGCCGACGGGCTCCCCCGGGACGGGGTCGCCGAGACACAAAAACCCGGGACACAAAAAAAGGGCGCTCCCTTTCAGGGAACGCCCGGTTATCGCTGGATTATTTTCAACGTGCCGCTACTGGCGGGGGGTCCGCACAACCTCACTGATCCACTGCCGGGTCTTTTCGTCCACGTGGCCCGTCACATGGTGTTCACGAGCGGCGCGGTCCGCCTTGATCTTCTGCAGCACCATCCGGCCCAGGCCTGCAAAAACCGCGGCAGCAAGCACCGGCAACAGCATGGATTTTGATTTCTCAGCCATTACGCAATCCTAGTCAGGCGTAGCGTACGGGGCCAGAGCCGGCGTCGTTCCCCCGAATACTGTGTGCGGCCCTGCGGCCGGTAGAATGGGCTAGCAAGCTCGCGGAGCGCCCGTCCTCACCGTTTTAGATATCAATGTTGGTTTTAGATATCAATGTTCTAGACCTCACCGTTTTGGTGACTCAAGACACCACGGAACGGCGTGAGACGGCACCACTCCGCTGCGCCCATACCCAACGCTCACGCACAGGAGTTACCGGATGCCCCGGATCGTTGTCGATGTCATGCCCAAGCCCGAGATTCTGGACCCGCAGGGAAAGGCCATCGTAGGTGCACTCCCGAGGCTGGGTTTCACCGCCTTCAGCTCAGTCCGGCAGGGCAAACGCTTTGAACTCCTGGTGGACGGCGAGGTGACCGAGGAAATACTGGCCCAGGCCCGGGACGCGGCCGAGACTCTCCTGTCGAACCCGGTCATCGAGGACGTCGTCAACGTCGAGGTCGTCGAGGCCTGAAATGACTGAACTCCCTCTGATCGGTGAAGCAGCCGCCGGCGCCCCCGAGTCTCGGCTCGCAGGCGCCCGGATCGGCGTTGTGACCTTCCCCGGCACCCTTGATGACCGTGATGCTGCCCGTGCAGTCCGGCTTGCCGGCGGCACCGCAGTGCCGCTCTGGCATGCCGACACCGCCCTTGGCGACGTGGACGCCGTCGTGATCCCCGGCGGCTTCTCCTACGGTGACTACCTGCGCGCTGGTGCCATCGCCCGCTTCGCGCCGCTGATGTCCCTGATCATCGACGCTGCCAACTCGGATGCCAAACTGCCTGTCCTTGGCATCTGCAACGGCTTCCAGATCCTGACCGAGTCTCACCTGCTGCCCGGCTCCATGATCAAGAATGACCACCTGAAGTTCATGTGCCGCGATCAGGTGCTGCGGGTGGAAAACAGCAACACCGCCTGGACCCTGGACTATGAGGCCGGACAGGAAATCACCGTGCCGCTGAAGAACCAGGACGGCCAGTACATCGCTGACGACAAAGTCCTGGACGCGCTCGAGGCAGAAGGCCGCGTGGTGTTCCGCTACTTAGGCTTCAACCCGAACGGCTCGCGCCGCGACATCGCGGGCATCTCCAACGCCGCCGGCAACGTGGTGGGCCTGATGCCGCACCCCGAGCACGCGGTGGAAGTTGGTTTCGGCCCGGAGACAGCTTTGTCCGGCTCCGCCGGCGTCGGCGGGACCGACACCGACGGCCTGGGCTTCTTCACCTCCGTCCTGAACAAGATTGTGGGAGGCGCTAAGTGACCACCTCAGCTGAAACCGTCAGCAAGAAGTTCAACATCGACACCGTCGAGAACGCCGCCAAGACCCCTGACACCGAACTCCCCTGGGCAGAACTTGGCCTGAAGCAGAACGAGTTCGACGAGGTCGTCAAGGTCCTCGGCCGCCGCCCCACGGGCGCCGAGCTCGCCATGTACTCCGTCATGTGGAGCGAGCACTGCTCCTACAAGTCCTCGAAGAACCACCTGCGCCAGTTCGGCGACAAGGTGACCGACGAGATGAAGAAGGACATGCTGGTGGGCATCGGCGAAAACGCCGGTGTGACCAACCTCGGGGACGGCTGGGCCGTAACCTTCAAGATCGAATCGCACAACTCGCCGTCGTTCGTGGAGCCCTACCAGGGTGCCGCCACCGGCATCGGCGGCATCGTCCGCGACATCATCTCCATGGGCGCCCGCCCGGTCGCCGTGATGGACCCGCTGCGGTTTGGCGCCATCGACCACCCGGACACCGCCCGCGTCATGCACGGTGCAGTTGCCGGCATCGGCGGCTACGGAAACTCCCTGGGCCTGCCGAATATCGGCGGCGAAATGGTGTTCGACTCCGTGTACCAGGGCAACCCGCTGGTCAACGCCCTGGCCGTCGGCGTCATGCGCCACGAGGACATCCGCCTGGCCAACGCTTCCGGCAAGGGCAACAAGGTGGTGCTGTTCGGCGCACGCACCGGCGGCGACGGAATCGGCGGAGCCTCAGTGCTGGCTTCCGAATCCTTCGACGACACCAAGCCCTCCAAGCGCCCGGCCGTGCAGGTCGGTGACCCCTTCGCCGAGAAGGTCCTGATTGAGTGCTGCCTGGAGCTGTTCAAGGGTTCCCTGGTGGAAGGCATCCAGGACCTCGGGGCCGCGGGCATTTCCTGCGCCACATCCGAGCTCGCCTCGAACGGCGACGGCGGCATGCAGGTTGAACTGACGTCCGTACTGCTGCGGGACCCCACCCTGACCCCGGGCGAAATCCTGATGTCAGAGTCGCAGGAACGCATGATGGCCGTGGTCACTCCGGAGAACATCGCCGCCTTCGAAGCGGTCATGGACAAGTGGGCGGTGGAGTACTCCTGGCTGGGCGAGGTGACTGACACCGGGCGCCTGATCATCACCTGGGATGGCGAAGTCATCGTGGACGTAGACCCGCGCACGGTTGCGCACGACGGCCCGGTCTACGACCGCCCCTACTCCCGTCCCGAGTGGCAGGACTCCCTCCAGGCTGACACGTTCAGCGGCTCGGTCCAGGACGCCGGCCGTCCCTCAGCTCCTGCGGAGCTGGCGGCCGCGGTCACCGAACTGGTGGCGTCGCCCAACATGTGCAGCAAGGACTGGATCACCAACCAGTACGACCGCTACGTCGGCGGCAACACCGCCATGGCATTCCCCGACGACGCCGGCGTGGTCCGGGTGGACGAGGAAACCGGTCTCGGTGTGGCCTTGGCCACGGACGCCAACGGCCGGTACACCTACCTTGACCCGTACCACGGCGCGCAGCTGGCACTTGCCGAGGCCTACCGCAACGTGGCCACCTCCGGCGCCGTTCCGATGGCTGTCAGTGACTGCCTGAACTTCGGTTCCCCGGAGGACCCGGACGTCATGTGGCAGCTTGCCGAAGCCATCCGCGGCCTCTCCGACGCCTGCATGGTGCTGGGCATCCCGGTCACCGGCGGAAACGTCTCGCTGTACAACCAGACCGGCAGCACCCCCATCCACCCCTCCCCCGTCGTGGCTGTCCTGGGCAAGCTCGACGACGTCGCCCGCCGGACGCCGTCGGGCTGGCGTGAGGACGGCCAAGCCATCTACCTGCTCGGCACCACGAGCGCGGAACTGGACGGTTCGGAATGGGCGAACATGCGCGGCCACCTGGGTGGACTTCCCCCGAAGGTGGACCTCGCGGCGGAACGCGCGCTGGGTGAAATCCTGATCAACGCCTCCCGCGACGGCATGGTCGATTCCGCGCATGACCTCTCCGAAGGCGGCCTTGCCGCGGCACTCGTCGAGTCCTCGCTGCGCTACGGCGTGGGTGCAAGGATTGCGCTGCAGGACGTCCTGGACCGCGACGGCGTGGACCTGTTTACGGCCCTGTTCTCCGAGTCCCAGGGCCGCGCGGTTGTGGGCGTCCCCCGCTCAGAGGAAGTCCGCTTCACGGACATGTGCACCGCCCGCGGCTTCGCCCACCTCCGGATAGGCGTGGTGGACGCGGACAGCAACCAGCTGCAAATCAACGGTGTGGAGGCGCTGTCCCTGGACGCTCTCCGCGAAGCCCACGAGGCCACCCTGCCGAAGTACTTCGGCTAGTCCTTCCTAAACCAACGCGGGGTCACTTACCGCCCAATAATCCCCTCGGGATGGGCGTTAAGTGACCCCGCGTTGGTTTAACCACTAACGATCCCCATTGACAGTCCTCCCCGAAGGCGATTAGTAGCCTTCAGTCTTCGCTGTGGAGCTCCCGCTGCCTCGCGCTGAGCAGCTCGAACTCCGGCCGTGCGGCCACAAAACGTTCGACGGCGGTGAGCACCTCCACGAGGTGGGCGCGGTCTCCGGAAACCAGACCAGCGCCGACCTGCGAGCGCCGGTACTGGTCGTGGTCCCCCACCTCGGCCACTGAGACGTCGAAGCGGCGCTTGATCTCGGCCAGCAGCGGGCGTATGACCGAGCGTTTCTCCTTCAGGCTTTGGACATCGCCCAGGAGGATGTCCAATTCAATCCAGCCGATCCACATGAGAGTTCCTTCCGCCCTGGCTGTTGGCTACGTTTGTTCAGCCTGCCGCCAGGTCCAGTTCGCATCCCAGGATCGCCTCGCGGGCATACTGCTGTTGCGCCGGAGTTCCGAACCTTTCCGCCCACTGCTCGGCCAGCTGGAACTCGACCAGCGCCTCGGTGAATCGGCCGGCAATGCGCAGCTCCCGGCCGAGGTTGTTGTGCAGTGCCACCATCCAGCGCCGGGTCTCGGGATCACGGGCGGCGGACGCGTATTCCAGGGCGCTACGGGTCCAGGGTTCAGCATGCGCGGAATCGGCGAGGGCCAGCATGTGCAACGCGTCCACGGTGAGGAACTCCTCACCCAGGTGGTCAGCAAGCTCCGCCGCCTGCTCGAACAGCGGCACGGCCATGGCAGCGTGACGGCTTGAGTTCAGGAGCCTGGCCCGCTCCAGCAGGATTCGAACGCCCACAGTAGGTTCCTCTCCGTCGATCGAATCCAGCAGGGCGTCGGCCTCCTCGAAGCGGCCCTGCAGTCCGATGGCCCGCCCCAGCTGCGTCGCGAGTTCCGCCTTTTCATCTGCGTTGTATTGCTGGTCGGCGAGGGCAGCCCGGAAGCGTTCCTCGGAAAGCTTCGGGTCATCGAAGTCCCACAACCGGTCGAGGGTCTTTTGGTCCAGCATGTACTTTCTCCTGATCAGCTTTCACCTGCGGCATGGAGCGTTCCCTTCAATGTATCGGGAAGTGAGGGTGCCGGTTTCCCTTCAGCCGACAGGACCGCCAGGGGATCCGGAGAGCCGGGCCCATCCGAGCTGCTCCCGCTGCCTGCGGCTCAGCGTGGCTACCACCAGGTCGTAGGAGTCCTCCACCATGTCCCGGACCATGCCGTCGGGTAGGGCGCCGTCAAGGCGCACCCCGTTCCAATGCGTCTTGTTCATATGCCATGCGCCGGTGATCTCCGGATGGGCGGCACGGAGCTGCTCGGCCAGGGCCGGCTCGCACTTCAGACTCACCGACCAGTCGTCCGGGTTCATGGCGGATAAGGCGAACAACTTGGCCTCGTGCCTGGCGCCGCCGGACACATGCGCCCGGACCTTAAAGACTGACGTCTCCGGCCCGAACGGGAAATCCTCAAAAGCACCAGGAAACGACAGGCAGATCTTTCTCAGTTCCGATGGGTTCATGCAGTGAGCCTACAAAGCCTTCTCCGACGGTGCTAGTCTGCGAGCATGTCACATGATCAGGGGACCATACCTGTTCTGGACCTGGGCACGGCACGGCAAACCGACGGATCATTCAGCCCGGAATTCATTGAGCAGCTGCGCGATGCCACCCATCGTGTCGGCTTCTTCCAGCTCGCAGGGTACGGCGCCACACCTGGCCAGGCCGAGGAACTCCTCGCCATTATCAGGCGCTTCTTTGCCCTGCCCCTCGGGGAGCGGATGAAGCTGGACAACCGGCTCTCGCCGCACTTCCGGGGCTATACCCGGATGGGCACGGAGGTTACCCAGGGCAGGGCCGACGCGCGGGAGCAGATCGATTATTCTCCGGAACGGGAACCCGTCACGGATTATCCGCCGGACCAGCCGTACTGGCTCCTACAGGGCCACAACATGTGGCCGGATGAGTCGCTGCCCGAACTGGAACCGGCAGCGATGGCATGGGCAGAACTGATGTCCCGTGTGGGCACCGAACTTCTCCAGGCCATCGCGGTCTCCCTGCAGCTTCCGGAGGACTACTTTGACGAGCCGTTCCGGGACACGCCAGCCTGGATGGGCAAGCTGGTCCACTACGTAGGGGGCGTCGTGGAAGCCGCGGGCGGCCAGGGCGTGGGCTCGCACGCCGACTACGGATTTGTCACGCTCCTGCTGCAGGACTCGGTGGGAGGCCTGGAGGTGCTGCCGCCGGGAGCCAGCGAATGGGCGCCCGTGGAGCCCCTCCCCGGAGCACTGGTGGTGAACCTGGGCGAGATGCTTGAGGTGGCCACCGAGGGCTACCTCGCCGCCACGATCCACCGGGTCCAGGCGCCCCCTCCCGGGGTGGATCGTTACTCAGTGCCGTTCTTCTGGTCGCCCCGGCTCAATGCGGTCATTGACCCGGTACCACTGCCGCCTGAGCTGAAGGCGCAGGCCCGTGGTATCTCGGACGATCCGACCAACCCGATGCTCGCCTCGTTCGGCCTCAACATGCTCAAGGGCAGGATGCGCGCCCATCCGGATGTCACGGAGCGGCACTACCCGGAGCTCATGCAACGCTGATTCGTTACCGGTCAGAGGTTGTACTTCCACGCTTGCTGCGCCGGGCAGACATTCATCACGACATCCAATCCGGCTGCCTTTGCACGTTCTGCCGCCGCCTCGTCAATGACGCCCAGCTGCAGCCAGACGGCTTTGGCCCCCACCGCGATGGCCTCGTCCACCACTGCCCCCACCTTCTGGGAGTTCACAAAGCAATCGACGACGTCGATGGGCTGCTTCTCCGGTGGAATGTCCGCCAAACGGCGGTAGCCGGTTTCGCCGTGCACCGGATCGCCGGAAAGGTTGACGGGAATGATCTCCATTCCCAGCTGGTCTCGGATAAAAAGCGACGTGTCGTACGCCGCGCGCCATTCATTCGACGTCAGGCCTACGATCGCCCACCGCCCCTTGGTGCGCATGAGGCGTTCAATGACTGCCGGATCGTTGGTGTGGCCCATAAAGACATCCTATTCCGGGCCTACCGGTTGAATTTCTTCAGCCAGTTTGCACCGAGGTCCACATTCGACCTGACGGCCTTCCTGGCCGCTGCAGCCTTGCTGGCGGCAAACAGCTTCTGCGCTTTTTCGAAGTCCCGGGCCACATGGTCCACGGCCCTTTCCGGTTCCCGGGCGGGACTTTCCTGAACCTGCCGGGACAGTACTGCTTCCGCGACGGCTGCCGTGCCTGCGAGCGCAGCACCGGGGGCGGCACCCAGGACGGCCCCGCCGCCGACTGCCTTGACGCCGTCGGCCTTGTCGCCGTCCCCAACAATGTCCTTGACAGCGTCCCCGACAGGGTCTGGCTGGGCTGTGGAACCTCCTGCTTTCGTGCCTGGTCCGGTCGACGATGAGGGCGGCTGCTTCGGCGGCGCTGGCTCCGGATGCGGTCCGGCAGCCCTCGTCCTTGGCGCCGCGGGCAACGGCGGCGGCGGTGTCACCTGCTGCTGTGCTGGTGTCGAGTCCCCTTCGCTGCCGGACGGATCTCCGGAGATGGTCCAGGAGGGATCCCAGTCCTCAACCAGGTGCTGGATGGAGGCGCGGGCGGGCTGCCCATGGACGGTGCCGGTGGCTGCGACGCCGGTGACGCCCAGCCCCATGCCCGCGATGACGGCCAGTCCCACAACGGCGGACCTGTGCCGACGCAGCCAG
This sequence comes from Arthrobacter pascens, assembly GCF_030816475.1. Lineage (NCBI taxonomy): Bacteria > Bacillati > Actinomycetota > Actinomycetes > Micrococcales > Micrococcaceae > Arthrobacter > Arthrobacter pascens. The sequence continues at coordinate 3,784,377 of NZ_JAUSXF010000001.1, forward strand.
CGCCGCCGGGCCATCTGATCCTGGGTGCCTGTCATCAGGGCTGCCAGTTCGACGCCGGGGCCGGGTGCGGGAAGGGACGCGAACGATCCCAGGGAGAACAGTACGGCGCGGAGCTCGTTGGAGTCGGATTGGCCGGAGTCAAGCAGCATCTCATCCACTATTTCCTGCAGACAGCTGGCATTCGATGTCATGGTGCCACATATTCCTTTACTGCCGACTGTTCACGGAGCCTGGTCAAGGCACGCCGTTGGAGCTGCTTGACCGATCCTGCGCTCTTACCCATGACGGCGGCAACTTCATCAACGGTGAGGCCGCCAACGAGGCGCATGGTCAGGACTTCCCGCTGCTCGTCCAGGAGGCCTTGGAGAAGCGCCAGGACTTCCTGGGGTGAGACCCGCTCCAGCGCTTCAGCTTCCGCGGAGGATTCCGCGCGCTGATCCAGGTCAGCATCGAAGGGAAGCTGGACAGGGGTGCGGCTTTGCCGGCGATGGTCGTCCACCAACCGGGCATGGGCCACGGAAAAAATAAAGGTGCGCAGGCCGCCAAGTCCGCCGCTGACAGTGTCCAGTCTCGGAAGAACGGCGAGGAACACTTCCTGCATGACCGCCTCCGGATCTTCCACTCCGCGGGCCTTGAGATAGCCCAGGACCTGGGACGCATAGGTCCGGTACACGAGGCTGAAAAGCTCTGGATCCCGGGCGCCCGCCCGCAATCCATCATCAGTCAGCGCATCGGTCACGGACGTAGGGCTTTCGGTGAGGGGACTTTGCTTGCTCAGTCTAGGGCCACTGACGCTGTTGCGGAATGCCCTTGCCCAGCTAACTTTACCTGCGGTAACCAAGCCGCCCGGGCCACCGCATCCGTCCCTGCTTCGAAACCCTTCAACCTGTGAGGGCTGCGGGCACAAAAAGAGCCGGGCTGGAATGTGATGGGGGACATATTCCAGCCCGGCGCTTCATAAAGGTAATCGCTCGAAGGGGGCCCAGGGTTACGCGTTATCCGAAAAACTTTTTTGGTCCCCGGATTGGTGTGCCTAAGTGACTCCTGACCAGTGTGGTGCCGGAACCGGACGGTGCAGTGGTTTGGCGTGGCCGGCCGCGCGCACCCGCTTCACCGGCATTCGCTTGTCGTCGCAGGCCTGCACCGGAGCGCCTGCTTCGGGCGCTAAAGGCTGGGCCGGGGCAGCTTCAGGCGGGGCCGGGGCAGCGGCCGGGCAGAGGTCGGTGATGAGGCCCATCCCTGCGCACTCCCGGACGGCGGCGATCCCGGCCACGGCAGCAGACTTGTCCTCAAATGCCGACGAGACCGCCATAAGTGCCCCGTCTGGCCCCTTGAGTCGAAATCTGAAATGCGATTCCGCGTCAACGAAAAGTTCAAACATCCCGGCCATGGCAATCCTTCCGCGCTGGGACTGCTGTCCGGCAGCAACGTCCCTCGGAGCAGGCCGCGGCGCATCCTTGCTGTCTACCGAGGGCCCGGTCGAAGGATCTGCTGATGAGCTCGTCCTGTGTTAACGAGTGTGTTGCCAGCGCACACCGGCCCACAAGGCTGCCCGGGTTAACCCTGCGTAAAATGCGTGCAACCGGCACCGGCGGGCCACCTTTCAAGGTGACCCGCCGGCGTCGTACTTCTGTTGGACTTAGGTCCTGACAGGGCTTTTGTGCCTACATTTTTGTAAGGCATCTGGTGACTGACACGGATCGTGCCGTGCATGCCTTCTGGTAGTCCGGCCTCGTGTGGTGATTGAGCGGCGCGCTGCAGCTTGTGGTTGTCCCCGCCAGTAGTCCAGGAGAAGCCCCCGAGCGCATTGCTCCCCTGAAGTGGTCGCATATCACGCGGCCGGCCCTTGAATTAGGTTCCCAACCAGTGCTCAGGTCTGCTCAGGTCAAGGTATTGATCTTAGCCGCCTGTATGTACCTGGTGAGGATCCGCACAGGCGGGTGAAGTGATCGTAGAAACTGCTTTGCGAACCGAATCCCGCCGCGTGGGCGATCGCGAGTGTTGTCATTGATGTCGTGATGAGCAGTCGCTGGGCCTCAGCAACCCGGCAACGAGTGAGATAGTTGCCTAGCGTCGTGCCGACCATGTCACGAAACAGTGTCATTGCATAGTTCGGGCTTAGATGCGCGGAGGAGGCAATGTCCGACATCGAGATGTTCTGTCGGAAATGGGTGGTCATGAACTGCGCCATCGTAGTAATGCGCATCATGCAGTCACCTGTCGCGGCAGGAAGGGTTTGATTTTCGTCTGCATCAGAGCTTGACTGCAAATGGTGTTGCAGCGCCCGTCTTGTCACGGCATGCGCCTCAAGGAGCGCAATCGTCTCGCCCTCGCAGCTTTCCAAGTCACTTGTCCAGGACTTGAACATTGATTCTAAGTTGCGCTCGACAGCGGCTGCTGGAACAACGATCAGTTGATTCATGAGGAGTTCGTTGAGATTTCGGTTGGGAAGCCCCCAGCTCAACACCTTGGCAAGTGGAATGTGCAGCCAAAAGACGTCGCTCGGCGTCGCATCTTTAGCAATGAGTCGATGGGGCGTAGCCGCCCAGAACAACGCAACCTGGCCGCTTTCAACTCTGACCCGCGAGCCGCCGAACAGATACTCCAAGGCGCCGTCCAGAACGAAATTAAGTTCAAGGTCGTCGTGCCGGTGCGCTCTCGGCATCGAAGGCACCTCGCCTCGCCATACACAGAGGCGGGACGCAGTTATTTCGACGGAGTCAGGAGATTCTGGCAGCAGGGTTTCAACGGGCATGGCCCTAAACATACCTGCCATCGTAGTATCCCGGAACATTCGCCGTTTGGAACGGAAGTGAGATTCTGGCGTGCAGCCTAGCTTGGATGGATGACAACATCCTCTTCCCAAAAAATTACGATCATCGGTGCCGGCGGGTTCGTGTTTCCGTTTCGCCTCATAGGTGATCTGGTGAGTTTTCCGGCCCTCCGTTCAAGCACACTGTGTTTGATGGACCTTGACCCGGAGCGGCTATCGCGCACTGCTGATGCTGCCCGATCCCTCATAGCCCACCATGGTTTCGATACCAAGATTGTCGAGACCATCGACCGCCGCGAGGCCCTCCTCGATGCTGACTTCGTCATCATTACCTTCCAAGTCGGTGGTATCGATTCCTACAGGCACGACGTTGAGATCCCACGGAAATACGGTGTAGACCAAGCGGTCGGGGATACTGTCGGTCCGGGAGGTGTGTTCCGATTCCTCCGTTCCGTCAACTCCTATGACGCCATCGCAGCGGATGCTCTGGAATTGTGTCCCAATGCGCAGTTCATCAACTACGCCAACCCGATGGCCATGGCGACAGGATTCCTCAACGCCAAAGGACTTAAGGCCGTCGGGCTGTGCCACAGTGTCCAGGGGACGACGCGGATGCTGGCCCGGACCCTCGATGTTCCCTACGACGATGTGAGTTTTGTCTGCGCCGGCATCAACCATCAAGCCTGGATTCTCAGTTTCCGCCGCGGCGAAGAAGACCTCTATCCAGGCCTGCGTGCGGTCATGCAAAGCCGCCACCTCCGAGGCCGGGCGGCAGACAGCCTCGCAAAGGACGACGGTGATCACAGCGAGCCCGCTGAAGCTGCCAGCAACTACGAGGGGGGCAACGAACAGGTACGCACGTCGATTATGGACGCCTTCGGGTTCTTCCAGACCGAGTCCAGTCACCACGCGTCCGAGTACCTGCCGTACTTCCGAAAGTCGCCGGACCTTACTCTGGAATACATTCCGCAACGCTGGGACTACTACGAAATCTGTTCCAGCCATGATGAGCAGGGCGAGATCGACGGACAGCTTTCATATTTAAAAGCGAACCTCACTACCTCGGTCGAGTACGGCGCGAGCATCATCAACTCGATCGTGACGGGAACACCGAGCGTTGTTTACGGCAATGTACCGAATGACGGATTGATCGGGAATCTTCCGGAATCCGCCTGCGTTGAGGTGCCTTGTTTGGTGGACGCGAATGGGGTGCAACCCACTGCGGTCGGCGACCTGCCGGCTCAGCTCGCAGCCGTCAACAGAACCAATATCGGCGTACAGGATCTCGCCCTCAGAGCTGCGCTAACCGGCGTGCGTGAACACGTGTACCACGCAGTGATGCTCGACCCGTTGACGAGCGCCCTGCTCACACTCGATCAGATCCGCGCCATGACTGACGAGCTCCTTGAGGCGCATTCCGGACTTCTGCCAGCAGGACTCCGCTTGTAATCACTCGCTTGTAATCACTACACGCCGAGTATTCGGCGCGATCAATACGAAGCCTTCCTAACCAAGTTCCTGCGTAAACCTGGAAGGTCGTTCGAACCTCACGACGATGCAGTCCGCGGCAGACGCAGCCGGAAGCTGAGCCAATCGAATCGCTTCGACCAATTCCTGGGCTGGCTGCCCGGTACGGAGCTGCGCAGAGCAGCAGCCGGCCTGGCAATTAAGCCTTCGTCAGGCCAACAGAAGTCCACACAAAGGAGTGCAAATCATGCTTGGAAACAATGCCTCACCGGAACGCAGCCCGTCCCTGAAGGAGCTCGGCCGCACAGGGGTAGGCCGCCGGTCCTTCCTGGGTCTTGTGGGTGGTGCCGTGGCCTTTGCCGCCCTCCCCGCTCTCACTTCATGCAGCAGCGGCGGCGGCGGGGCCCCGCAGGCCACCAGTTCCGCGGGGATGTCCGACGCCACGTCCAAGCTCGTGCCCAGCTACATTCCGCTGGACATCGTCAAACCGGACATCCCGAGTGTGAACGGTACATCGCCCGGCTTCACCAAATACCCCTCATCCTTAGTCAAGTCAGTGCAGGGTGTTCCCGGTAAAGGCGGAAGCTATACAGTCATGACCCCGGCCTGGTGGGCAATCCCGCCGGCGGATAACAGCTACTACCAGGCCGTCAACGAACGGCTGGGCGCAAAGCTCAATTTCCAGGTCAGTGACGGAAACACCTACGGGGACAAGATCCAGACGGTGCTGGCCTCACCCAAGGATGTGCCGGACTGGGTGGTCATCCCGTCCTGGAACCTTCCGCCGCGGTTCGGCCAGGCAGTCAAGGGCCTCTTCACTGACCTTTCCCAGTACCTTGCCGGTGACAAGGTCAAGAAGTACCCCAACCTCGCAAATATCCTCACCTCAGCCTGGAAGTACAGCTGTTTCGAAGGCGGGCTGTACGGGTTGCCGTTCCCGAACGAGCAGGTCGGGAACGCCTTCTTCTACCGTAAGGACCTGTTCGATGAAATGGGCCTGGAACAGCCAAAGTCCGCCGATGAATACATCGCACTGGCCAAGGAAATCACTGACCCGGCCAAGAACCGCTGGGGTTCCGAAGATGTGTGGGTCGGCGCGCAGATCATGCATGGCGTGGACAACTGGAAACTGGTGGACGGCAAGCTTCGGAGCAGGTTTGAGACAGACGAATACCGGGCTGCCCTGGAATGGGGTGCAAAGCTTTTCGCCTCAGGCGCTGTCCACCCGGATGCCGTGGCCGGCAACACCCAGAAGTCGGGGCAGCGCTTTGGGTCCGGCGCGTCGCTGATGACCAACGACGGGATTGGTGGCTGGCATGGAACCCTGGCCCTGAACCTGCCCAGCAACCCGAAGTTCCAGATGCAGCCCATGGACTTCTTTGCCCCTGACGGCGGAAAGCCCACGTTGTTCCGCGGTGCGCCCGCCGCCATCTTCAGTTTCATCAAAAAGACCGATGATGCTTCGAAGGTTGAGGAAATGCTGGCCCTGGCCAACTTTGCGGCCGCTCCCTTCGGCACGGACGAGAACATGCTGATCAACAACGGCGTGGAAGGCATCCACTACACCCGCGACGCACAGAACGTTCCGCAGGCCACGGCCAAGGGCACGGCGGAAGTGACCAGCACGTACGCGTTCCTGGTGAACTCCGCTGTGGTGAACAACCAGGTCCAGTACCCCGGCTACGTAAAGGCCAAAACGGACTGGGAAATCCGGCAGGCCCCCTACGTGGTTGACCCCCTCTTCTACGGCCTGCAGATTCAGGAGCCCAGCAAATTCGGCTCCCTGGGAAAGCCGTTCGACGACCTTTCCAAGGACATCCTCCGCGGGCGCAAGAGCATGTCGGACCTTGATGCGGCCGTCGCCACCTGGAAGAAGAACGGCGGAGACGAACTGCGTGAGTTCTACGCAGGATTCCTGAACGCCTAGGACGTATCTCCCAAAGCGGCGAGCAGATGCTAACTGCTCGTAGAACGAGTAACAGATTGTGTAAATGTCGATCGACAAAGCTGTGTGACATAACTTAGGCCCGCCGTTCGCACGGCGGAGCCCTTCGCTCACTTCAAGAACCCTGACCGTCAAGGAGAGTCCCACATGAGTTTGTACCCCCGTCGAAGAACCCGTCTGCGGCTGATCGCCGTCATGGGCGCCGTGCTCGCGCTGCTGGCGACCGGTTTCCTGGGCACGGTCAGCGCCCAAGCGGCCCAAGACTGCGAGGTCGATTACAAGGTCACCGGCCAATGGTCCGGCGGCTTTAACGCCAACGTCGAGGTCACCAACCTCGGCGAGCCAATCAAAAACTGGGACCTCGAGTGGACCTGGCCCGACGGCCAGAGCGTCACCGACATGTGGAACGCGAAGGACAAGAGCAGGGCCGGATCGGCCAAGGCCAGCGGCCGGGGCTACAACGCCGCGCTCGCGACCGGCGGTTCGACGTCGTTCGGGTTCACCGGTTCGTGGTCGGGTGCGAACACCGACCCGACCGGGTTCCGCCTCAACGGCCGCCTCTGCGAGCCGACCACCCCGCTCAGCGCCATGGAGCAGGTCGCGGCCATGCAGCCGGGCTGGAACCTTGGCAACACCCTGGACGCGCTGGGCGGTGAGACCGCCTGGGGCAACCCGCTGATCACCGAGGAACTCCTCCGGACCATCAAGGCCAACGGCTACAAGTCGATCCGCCTTCCGGTGTCCTGGGACGAGCACACCGGTCCGGGACCGGACTACACGATCGACCCGGCCTGGCTCGACCGCGTCGCGCAGGTCGTGGACTGGGCGATCGCTAACGACCTCCAAGTGATGGTCAACCAGCACGACCAGATGTGGACCAAGCTGCTGCCGGACGACCGCGAGAACGTGTTGGCGAAGTTCAAGGCGATGTGGACCCAGATCGCCGAGCGGTTCAAGTACTACCCGTCGGAGCTGTCCTTCGAGAGCATCAACGAACCGCAGTTCCCCAGTGACGAGGCCAACAAGGACGCCCACACCGCCACGCTCAACGTCGCCTTCCACGAGGCCGTCCGCTCCACCGGCGGGAACAACGAGGACCGGCTCCTGGTGCTGCCGACGTGGGTCACCAACTCCGAGCAGCCCCACCTTGACGCGCTCAAGGCCACCATCGACTCCCTTGACGACCCGATGATTGCCGCGACCGTCCACTTCTACGGGTTCTGGCCCTTCAGCGTCAACATCGCCGGGTTCACCACCTACGACGAGGCGACCCAGCAGGACCTCAAGGACACCTTCCAGCGCGTGAACGACACGTTCCTCGACAACGACATCCCGGTCATCGTCGGGGAGTGGGGCGTCCTCGGCTATGACTACACGCGCCCTGGCGTCCCCCAGTCCCAGCAGTACGGCGAGCTGCTGAAGTTCTTCGAGGCCACCATGTACGAGGCCCGGGAGCAGAAGTTGACCTTGATGCTGTGGGACGCCGGCTCGTACCTCAACCGCAACACCCTCGAATGGCGCGACCCGCTCCTTCGCTCGTACATGGAGTCGGGGATGACGACGCGTTCGGGCACCGCCTCGTTCGACTCGATCTACCTCGAGAAGGCCGGGACCATCGCGGACGAGTCGCTGACGCTCAACCGCAACGGCCTCGAGTTCAAGGGTCTGTGGCACGGGGACACGGCACTGGCCGAGGGCGCCGACTACACCGTGACGGGCGACACGCTCACCCTCACCGCCGCCGCGCTCACCCGCCTCGCGGGCGACCGCGCCTACGGCACCAACACGACGATCGAGGCCCGCTTCTCGGACGGTCTGCCGTGGCGGATCCACATCATCACCTACGACACTCCGCAGCTCTCGGACGCATCCGGGGCCACGGACTCGTTCGCGATCCCGACCCGGTTCTTGGGCGACCAGCTCGCCACGATGGAGGCCAAGTACGCCGACGGCACCAATGCCGGGCCCAACGACTGGACTGCCTTCAAGGAGTTCTGGGCGGCCTACCGGCCCGACTATGATGCGGGCGCAATCAGCCTTACCCCGGATTTCTTCAACGTGGTCAGGGACGACGAGCCCGTCACCCTCACCTTACACTTCTGGGGTGGCGGCACGATCGACTATACGATCACCAAGACCGGCACGACCGTGACCGGAACCTCCGCCTAGGCGGCAACCTGCCCGGCGCCGGCGGGCCACCTTTCAAGGTGACCCGCCGGCGTCGTACTTCTGTTGGCATTAGTCCTTGATGAGGTCGTTGACCACGATGGTCTGGTCCCGGTCCGGGCCCACACCGATGGCGGAGAAGCGTGTGCCGGAGAGCTTTTCCAGGGCCAGGACGTAGTTGCGTGCATTCTCCGGGAGGTCCTCCAGGGTGCGCGCCGCAGTGATGTCCTCGGTCCAGCCTTCGAAGTATTCAAAGATGGGCTTCGCGTGGTGGAATTCCGTCTGGGTCATGGGCATTTCGTCGTGCCGGACGCCGTCGACGTCGTAGGCCACGCACACCGGGATCTGTTCGATGCCGGTGAGGACGTCCAGCTTGGTGACGAAGTAGTCGGTGAAACCGTTGACCCGGGCAGCATGGCGGGCCAGGACGGCGTCGTACCAGCCGCAACGCCGAGGACGGCCGGTGTTGACGCCGAACTCGCCGCCGGTCTTCTGGAGGTAGACACCCATCTCATCGAACAGCTCCGTGGGGAACGGTCCGGCGCCGACGCGGGTGGTGTACGCCTTGATGATGCCGATGGAACGTGAGATTCGAGTGGGTCCGATGCCGGAGCCTACCGAGGCACCGCCCGCTGTGGGGTTGGAGGATGTCACGAACGGGTAGGTGCCGTGGTCAACGTCCAGGAACGTGGCCTGGCCACCCTCCATCAGCACCACTTTGCCCTCATCCAGCGCCTTGTTCAGCACCAGGGTGCTGTCGATGACCAGCGGGCGGAGGCGCTCTGCAAAGGACAGGAAGTAGGCAACGATCTCCTCCACCTCGATGTCGCGGCGGTTGTAGACCTTGACCAGGAGCTCATTCTTCTGCCGCAGCGATCCCTCGACCTTCTGGCGGAGGATGGACTCATCGAACACGTCCTGGACCCGGATGCCCAGGCGGGCCACCTTGTCCATATATGCCGGGCCGATGCCGCGGCCGGTGGTGCCGATGGCGCGGCTGCCGAGGAACCGCTCGGTGACCTTATCCAGCACCTGGTGATAGGGCGCGACCAGGTGGGCGTTGGCGGAGACACGGAGCCTGGACGTGTCGGCGCCACGGGCCTCAAGGCCGTCGATCTCCTGGAAGAGTGCCTCCAGGTTCACCACGCAGCCGTTTCCGATGATCGGAATAGCGTTGGGGCTGAGGATGCCGGCCGGAAGGAGCTTGAGCTCATACTTCTCACCGCCTACGACGACGGTGTGCCCGGCGTTGTTGCCGCCGTTGGGCTTAACGACGTAGTCGACGCGGTGGCCGAGCAGGTCAGTAGCCTTACCTTTGCCTTCGTCGCCCCATTGGGCTCCGACGATCACGATTGCTGGCATGGGATCCTCCCCCATTCGTTCGGGCCGCATCCCGTTGTCCAGCCCTGCCTGAATCACCAGGGGCGGATGCCGGAAGTCGGCACCGTTCATGAGAATGCCCCGACGGCTTCAGTCTGGCGGAACAGCTTCGGTGGCCTGCCAGGCAAGAGTTCGGGGCTCTTACCAGCCAAGTTTAGCGGATGCGGGGGTTTCTCCACTTGTTCGGCGACGCGGCTCCGCGTTGCCGGCACGCCACCTGCCGCCATCCCGTGAAACAATCCGGCAAAGGCTTGCCCTCATCCGCGCGATGCCATTAAGTGAGAGTACCCATCCGGAGCGGCCGAGAGACCTGGCTCGTAGACGCCGCAGCAACCGCGGAGGTGCAGGGACAATCCTGCCTGCAGGTGCTACTGCCAGGACCGATGGAAGGAATGATCCATGTCCCTCAACACTGACCACATCCGGGCCACGCATGCAGGCTCCCTGCCCCGCACACCTGAGCTCATCGCCGCCAACGCCGCTAAGGAAACAGACGGCATTACTCCCGAATTCCTTGAGTTGCTGGAAGCATCGGTGGCGGGTGTCGTCCAGCGGCAGAAGGATGTCGGGCTGAATATCCCGAATGACGGCGAATACGGGCACACCATGTCCACTTCGGTTGATTACGGGGCCTGGTGGAACTACTCCTTCGCCAGGCTTGGCGGCCTGGAACCAACGGATGTGGACCGCTGGAAGGACCCGGTGGTGCATCGCTCTACTCCGGGTCATATTGTGCTGACCTCATTTCCCGATCGCCGTGACCGGCTGGCTTTCAACGACGCCTACACCGATCCGTCCTCAGGGATCCTGACGCACCGCAAGAGCGTCTCCCAGCCGAAGATCACCGGGCCCCTGACATACACCGGACAGGACCTGGTGGCATCTGATGTTACGAACCTGAAGAAGGGCCTGGCTGCAGCCGGCCTGACTGAAGGCTTCGTGGCTTCGCTGTCCCCCGGTTCGTGCGCCAGGGTGGCCAACGAGTACTACGCCTCTGATGAGGAGCTCCTCTATGCCTGCGCTGATGCCATGCGGGAGGAATACAAGGCCATCATCGACGCCGGCCTGACCGTCCAGTTGGACGACCCGTCGCTCGCGGAAAGCTGGGACCAGATCAACCCTGAACCAGCGCTGCAGGACTACCTGAGGTTCATCCAGCTGCGCGTCGAGGCCACGAACTGGGCGCTGCGCGACTTGCCCAGGGACCGGATCCGGCTGCACGTCTGCTGGGGATCCTGGCATGGACCTCACACGACGGATATTCCGTTCGCGGACATCATCGGGTCCGTGCTGCAAATCAACGCCGGCGGCTACTCCTTTGAAGCAGCCAACGTCCGCCATGAGCACGAGTGGCGGATCTGGGAGGACACTAAGCTGCCCGAGGGCAAGGTGATCATTCCCGGCGTCGTGTCCCATGCCACCAACGTCGTGGAGCATCCCGACCTCGTGGCGGACAGGATCGTGCGGTTCGCGGAGCTGGTGGGACGTGAGAACGTCATCGCCTCCACCGACTGCGGACTGGGAGGCCGTGTGCACCCGCAGATTGCCTGGGCCAAGCTTGAGGCCCTGGGTGAGGGTGCGCGGCGCGCCACCGCGCGGCTCTGGTAAGAACACCACCAACTCCGCGGAAGGGCTCGTTACCCTGACCCGCAAAACCCGGCGCAGCGGCCCGGCGTTTCGTTTTGCGGGGCTTGCTAAACTGGAGAAGGCCGACCAGGAATCGGTCCACACCACATTTCAACCCATCCCGGGAACTGCCGTCCATGACGCGCCCATTTTTCCGGATTGGCAGCATCGCCGAGCCCCGCAGGAGACATTGCACTACATGACAGCCCTGGCACCCGAATCTTTCCGCGAGCAGCTCCTGAGCCGCCGATACGAACCCAACGTCGCAGCCGTCAACGAACTGTGCGATTCCCTGCAGGACGTGAGGCCGGACAGCGAAGTCCCGTACGTCGATCCCATGCATGACGTGGACGAGTGCCGGATCATCAGCCTGTACTCAAACATCGGCGAGGCCGACAAATCGGGTTTCATCACAGCAGGGGACGACGACGCCGCCACCCGCATGCTGGGCATCCAGTGGAAGCTGGGCCTCCGCCCCGAGTTCGTCATGCCGTGGAACGTCCACCCCTGGCACACCCCGGGCGAGCCCAACGGAAAGTTCACTCCGGACCAGATCGCCGCCGGCCTCAAGCCGCTGCTGAAGTTCCTGGCCCTGGTTCCGCGTGCTTCCGTGATCGTGGCGCACGGCACTGAGGCCAACCGCCTGGCCAACCTGCTGCTAAAGACCGAGGTTCCGCTCCTCTGGCGCCGCGGCTTGAAGACCTACAAGGTACGTTCCCTGTGCGGCCGCGCGTTTGCCGGAACTCCGGCACGGCAGGAGCAGTACCTCGAGGAAATGCACGTGGCCTATGCCGACGCCATGGCCCGCACGGGATTGACTAAGCCCAGCTAGCTTCTTAACCACAACGCGGGGTCACTTCCCGCCCAATAATCCGAGGATTATGGGCGGGAAGTGACCCCGCGTTGCTTTAAGCCCGTTGCTGTTGAGGCGATCAGGCCTCGATGGCGGCTTTCGCTGCCGGATCCGAGTCGTTGAGGAACTTCTCGATGCGCTCCGGCTCGTCCGCCTCACCGATCGCCGCCGACGCGCGGCCCAGCGAATAGAGGGCCCGTAGGAACCCGCGGTTGGGTTCGTGCTCCCACGGGATCGGACCCGTCCCGCGCCAGCCATTGCGGCGCAGCGAGTCCAATCCACGGTGGTAGCCCACGCGCGAGTAGGCGTAGGAATCGATGGTGCGCCCTTCAGCCCACGCCTCCTCTGCGAGAAGAGCCCAGAGCAGGGAGGACGTAGGGTGCCTGGCCACGAGGTCCAGGGCTTCCTGGCCGGCCTCCAGCTGCTCGTAGACCTCGGTCTCGGCAGGCAGGAGCGTAGGCTCGGGGCCCATCAGGTTCTTACGGAACTCGTCCGACATCCTAGAAGGTCTTGCCGAGCGATCCGAGCTGCTTGGCTGCCTCGACCACGCGGGCGGCCAGGCCGGCTTCGGCTGAGGCGCCCCAGACGCGGGGATCGTAGAGCTTCTTGTTGCCGACCTCCCCGTCGACCTTCAGCACGCCGTCGTAGTTCTTGAACATGTGGTTCACGACCGGACGCGTGTAGGCGTACTGGGTGTCGGTGTCGATGTTCATCTTGATGGTGCCGTAGGAAACGGCGTCGGCGATTTCCTGGTCGGAGGAGCCGGAGCCGCCGTGGAAGACGAGATCGAAGGGGTTGTCCTTGCCAATCTTCGCACCCACCTGCGCCTGGATGTCCTTCAGGATCTCCGGGCGCAGTTTCACGCCGCCGGGCTTGTACACGCCGTGCACATTGCCGAACGTGAGCGCGGTGATGTAGCGGCCGTTCTCGCCGGAGCCAAGTGCCTCGACGGTGGCAAGGGCATCTTCCACCGTGGTGTACAGCTTGTCGTTGATGGCGTTCTCGACGCCGTCTTCCTCGCCGCCGACGGTGCCGATCTCCACTTCAAGGATGATCTTGGCGGCGGCGGTGCGCTCCAGCAGTTCACGGGCGATGCGGAGGTTTTCCTGCAGCGTCTCGGCGGAACCGTCCCACATGTGGGAGTTGAACAGCGGGTTCCGCCCGGCCTTGACCTCGGCCTCGGAAGCGGCCAGCAGCGGCAGGACGAAGCCGTCCAGCTTGTCCTTGGGGCAGTGATCGGTGTGCAGCGCGATGTTGACGTTGTAGTTCTTGGCAACTTCGCGGGCAAAGGCCGCGAAGCCCAGGGAACCGGCAACCATGTCCTTGGTGGCGGCGCCAGACCAGTAGGCGGCACCGCCGGTGGATACCTGGACGATGCCGTCGGACTCGGCGTCGGCGAACCCGCGCAGGGCCGCGTTCAGCGTCTGCGAGGACGTGACGTTGACGGCGGGGTATGCGAAGCCGCCCGTCTTTGCGCGGTCGATCATCTCGGAGTAGATCTCTGGGGTTGCAATGGGCATGCTGACTCCTAAAGTGAATTTCGTCTGCGGGTTTTGTGGACCCTGGAGTGAACCTCGTCGGCTACGAACCATCCTAGCCATTTCTGCCGGGCGCCCGTGTTTCGGGTCACGCGTCCGGGTAATACTTGCTTAGATGTGCTGGTTGAACACGTGGCGGCGGACCCAGGCGTGCATGGCGATTGCGGCGGCGGAGGCCGCATTGATGGAGCGCGTACTGCCGAACTGCTCTATGGAGAGGGTGGCCAGCGCCGCCTCATGCACCTCCGGCGTCAGGCCGGGACCCTCCTGGCCGAAGACCAGCACGCAGTCCTTGGGCAGCTCATACGTTTCAAGGGGCACCGAGTCGGGGAAGATGTCGATGCCGATGATGGCCAGCCCCTCCCCCTGCGCCCAGGACACAAACTCCTCCACTGTGGGGTGGTACCGGACGTGCTGGTAACGGTCGGTGACCATAGCCCCGCGCCTGTTCCACCGGCGTCGTCCGATGATGTGGACCTCCTTGGCGAGGAAGGCGTTGGCAGTCCGCACCACGGTGCCGATGTTGAGGTCGTGCTGCCAGTTTTCGATGGCGATATGAAAGTTGTGCCGCCTGGAATCGAGATCCGCAACGATGGCATCGTGCTTCCAGTAGCGGTACTTGTCCACCACATTGCGCCGGTCGCCGTCCGCCAGCAGCTCCGGATCCCAATGGTCCCCGGCCGGCAGCTCGCCTTCCCAGGGCCCGACGCCGACCTCCGCTTTGGGCTCCGGCGCCTCCTCTGGTAGGGGAACGGGCAGGTCGGGGTTCTGGGGGTGGCGGGTCACCCCTCAACACTAGACTGGGCCTTTGGTACGTTCATCACCGGCGGAGGAGAAACATGGCAAAAACAGACCAGGTCAAGGGATCGCCGGCGGTATACCGGAGCGGACAGGAGATCGAGTGCTGGCTGACCGATATGGACGGCGTCCTGGTTCATGAAAACCAGGCTGTCCCGGGAGCCGCGGAGCTGATCCAGCGTTGGGTGGACACGTCCAAGCGTTTCCTGGTGCTGACCAACAACTCCATCTTCACTCCCCGCGACCTGGCCGCCAGGCTGCGGGCCTCGGGCCTTGAGGTCCCCGAGGAGAACATCTGGACGTCTGCCCTGGCCACGGCTCAGTTCCTGAAGGACCAGGTGCAGGGCTCCGGTTCCGGGAACCGCGCGTACACGATCGGTGAGGCGGGACTCACGACGGCGCTGCACGAGGCAGGCTTCATCCTCACCGACCAGGATCCCGACTTTGTGGTGCTCGGCGAGACGCGTACGTATTCGTTCGAGGCCATTACGATGGCCATCCGGCTGATCCTGGCGGGGGCGCGCTTCATCGCCACCAACCCCGACGCCACTGGACCGTCCAAGGACGGCCCCATGCCCGCAACCGGTGCCATCGCCGCACTGATCACCAAAGCCACCGGCCGGGAACCGTACGTTGTGGGCAAGCCGAATCCGATGATGTTCCGGTCCGCCATGAACCAGATCGACGCGCACTCCGAAACCACGGCCATGATCGGGGACCGGATGGACACGGACATCATTGCCGGAATGGAAGCCGGCCTGCACACCGTCCTGGTCCTGACCGGCATTACCCAGCGCGAGCAGATCGCGTCGTTCCCGTTCCGTCCCAACCAGGTCCTCAATTCCGTGGCGGACCTGAAGAGCCAGATCTAGAAGATGGTCACCCTTGTTCCGCCGCCGGGCAGGGGGAAGTACTCATTCAGCAGGCGCTCCACAACGGGGCTGTAAATTCCAGGATTCCATCCGGGGCTGGCGTGCGCTGGCCTGGCCCCGACCGTCTGCTGGTCCGTGGACACCATGTTGGATCCAAACGCCACCGCCCACTTATCCCGGGCAGTTCCGTAGTCGATCGTCTGGTCCTGGGGGTTCCCGATGAAGGCCATCCGGGTCCCTCCGAGTTTGTCCCTGAAGACCGTGCCGTCAAAGTGGTAAATGTAGTCGGACTCGGTCTGGATCAGCAGGGTGGATGGTGCGATAGGTGAGAGCTGCTCCATGCTCTGGTCCAGGATCTGGCGCCACGAACGCTCGTCCTTGTGGATCACCCGCTCACCCAGTTCGTACCCGCCCCGCACCACCGAGGGGAGGCGGACTCCGCTTTCGTAGAGGAACACCACCCCGTCGAACCAGCTCTGGTCAAGGACGTCGTTCTTGTTGTACGGGCTGGAGTCCAGGAGGATGAACTCGACCTCCACGTTCGCGAGTTCGCGCAGCTTGTACGCCACTTCGGTGGCCACCATGCCTCCGAAGCTGTGCCCGTAGAAGAAGAGTTTCGTCAGCTTTTTCTCCCGGATGTGCCCAAGGATGGCGATCACCAGCTCATCGATATCCAGCCCTTGGTTGGAATAGCCGACGGCGGCCAGCTGCCCGCGCTTGTTCAGCACCCCGCGGAGTGCGTTAAGGATCCAGAGGGCTTCTTCCCAGCTGGTCTTGTAGCCCGGGAAAAGGAACCAGCTGGCGTCCGGATAGTAGGCGTCGGCGAAGCCGTCAGGAACGGGCAGGATCTTGCTGGCCCTGCGCTCGGCCTGGATCCGTCGGGTAAACAACATGTCCGCGGCCAACAGGGACGAGGCGCCGGCTCCCACCAGGAAGCTGCGGCGCGAGAAGCGGCGGAGGGCGGCGGCGTCGGCGAGCAGCCGCGCTTCGGCAGCACAAGGCTGCTCCTGTTGCTCTGGTTCCCCCTTTTGCGGCACACCTCTACCGTAGCCACAGGGGAACCTGTCACTGCAACTGCATCCGCACGACGATCAGGCCGATGTCATTTCAGCGGGCGGCTCCTCCTCTGCCTGGGGCTGAAGCACGCCATCCCCGGATTGCCGCAGCGAAATCTCGTGGCCGATGTCGTTGTAACGGGCGAGGAGGTCGGCTCCGCCAAACGCCTGGGGAGTATCCAGCAGCGCAAAGAGCAAGTCGCTGGCGGCCAGGAGTTCGTCATCGGAACATTCCCCGAGGGCACGGTCCGCCAACAGACCCGGGGAATCGGGCATGATTTCCACGTGTGGCAGTCCATCCATGAATCCGTCCGTGAACAGATCCGTAATAGCCAGCGACTCCGTAAAGGCCAGCGACTGCCCGAGGATGCCTGACCCGGCGGCCTCTCCTGTGGCTGCCATCTGGAGCGAAACGCCTTGGCCTTCGACTCCCGCAAACGTCTCACCATCGATGGCGTTCAGATCGTTCCGGAGGCCTGCCAGTGCCGCCGATTCGATGAAGGCTGCGCCGGAAAGGTCTACCCGGATGTGCGAACTGATCCCCATCCGCCGCACGCGGCGAATGATGTGGACAAGGGATGGGCGGGATTCCTGGTTAAGGCTCCCCTGGACGTCAATCCTGACAATATCGGTGACGACGTCGAGCTTAATAAGGGCTTGCAGCGTGAGATCCATAGGTACTCCAAAGGAGGGTGTCTATGGCCGACGGCTCAACCTCGGCAAGCCTATCCTCCCGGCACTTCCGGCACAACCCGCGGGTTCAGGGACGAGCTAGCCGGCCTGAACCTGGTCCGGCTCCTCGTAGTGGGTCCGGGTTCCCGTCCCGCCTACCGAGTCCACGAGCGACTTCGCGATGTCGCGCAGCTTGGTGTTGCTGTTGCGGGACGCGTCAGTGAGGATCCTGACCGCGGCGTCCTGGCTGCACCGGTTCTGGGCCATGACGATTCCGACTGCGATGTCGATGATGGTCCGGGACTCCAAAGTGGCACGCAGGTTGGCCGCGCTGTCGGTGTGCAGCGAAAACCGGACGGCCAGGCGGAGCGCTTGGGAGATTTCCCTGGTGTAGCCCCTTGCCTTGGCAGCCGCGCGTTCATCGAACTTGTGGGGCGCGTCGGAATAGAGATTCAGCGCAGCCTTGGCCTCCCCCTTGCAGGTTGAAGGGCAACGACAGCACGGACCGCAGCCCGTGGGAAGCCACAGCGTTGGCATAGTCCGGGCCCCACCGGTCCTCCTCGAAGAGGTCCGGCACATGGACTTCGCGCTCTTCCTCCGCGGCTGTAAGGCAAGGGCCCTGGGACAGTGAGTATTGGATTTGATCCACTTCGCGGGCCGAGTCGCTGCTCCACCCGATGGTGGCAGCCTTCCGGTCCCGGAGCAGTGTGATCCCGCACAGCGCGTCGTCGCCGTCACCCGCCATCTGGTGGGCGGAGAACCTGGCTAGTTCATTGAGGAAGTCCTCGAAATCGGCGCTTTCCAGAATGAGGTTCTGGATTTGCTCGACGGTGCTCAAGGGTTGTTCTGGCGGGAGCATTCTGCACGTTCTCCAAAGGGGGTCCGGACGGGGTAAGCAAATAGTAGGGCACCCCTAAGGGCCCGTCCAGCCGGCCCCCGGCACCTCGGCGCCGGGGGCGTGCACGAAACGCTGGCGTCAGGCGAGGCCCAGTTCGTCCTTGCCGAAAGCGAACAGGTACGGCACTCCGGTCTCGGCCTCGATCTTTTCCTTGGCCCCGGTGTCCCGGTCCACGATGACCGCTACCGCGACCACGTTGCCTCCGGCCTTACGGACACCCTCGACGGCGGTCAACGCTGAGCCGCCGGTGGTGGACGTGTCCTCGAGCACCAGCACCTTGCGCCCTTCGACCGACGGGCCCTCCACCTGGCGGCCCATGCCGTAGGACTTCTGGGCCTTCCGGACCACGAAGGCGTCAACGTTCCGGCCGGCATCCACGGCCGCGTGCATCACGGCAGTGCCTACGGGGTCCGCGCCCATGGTCAGCCCGCCCGCGCATTCAAAGTCGATACCGGCGTCGTCCGCGAGGGCCAGCATGACCTGCCCCACCAGCTTGGAGGCCTCGTGGTGGAGGGTGATGCGGCGCAGGTCGATGTAGTAATCAGCCTCCGCGCCGCTGGAGAGGATCACCTTGCCGCGGACAACGGCAAGCTCCTTGATCAGTTCCAGGAGGCGGGCACGGGCAGTAGCAGTGTCAATTGCGGCGTGGGAGGGGGAAGTCATGGGTTCCAGTTTAGTGGTTGCGGGATCCATGACGACGGCCGGGCTGCGCCTGGCGAATATCGGCGCGTGTTCAGGTCTGGGTCCGAAGGCAATCATCCGCGGCATCAGCCTGCGTACCATTGGCGCGTGCCGGACAACAAGCAGCAGGAATGGCGGTGCCCCGGTTCTCCTGCCCGCGAACAATGGAACGAACACCGCGCGGTGCATAATGCGCTGGACGGTCTGGACAACAACGGTGGGCATCCGGCGCCTCCGCTGGACCGCGGCGAGATATTTGACCGGGACCCATCCGCGGAGCAGGGCCGGTGCCAGCCGTTCCGCCGCCGCAACGGCGTCCTGGATGGCGAGGTTAATGCCCACGCCGCCGACGGGCGACATTGCGTGGGCGGCGTCGCCGATGCACAGGAACCCTTCTCTGTACCAGCGGTTGAGCCGGTCCAGCCGCACGTCCAGCCAGTGAACGTCGTCGAGCGAACGGATCGAGCCCACACGGTCCGCCAGGTCAGGGCGGATGGCGGCCACCCGTTCCCGGAACCGCTCAACCCCCTCGGAGCGGATCCGCATGTCATCTCCCTTGGGGGCTATGTACCCCATCTGGTAGTAGTCGTCGCGAAACAGCGCGATCATCGCTTCACGGTTCCGGAAGGCCGGGACGATACCTCCCGCTGCGCCCTTTTCCGTAGCATGGCGCGGAAGTTTGAACCACCAGGTGTCGAACGGAACCGGATAATCCTTCGGCCGCAAGCCAGCGGCCTGGCGAAGCACGGAATGGCGTCCGTCCGCGGCCACCACGAGGTCCGCGTGGAGCTTTCCCTCGTTGCCGTACTTCCCAGGACCCGCCGCTTCCGCATCCCGGTGCAGTCGGTAGCGGACACCCGTGACGCCTCCGCGGTCGAAGATTAACGAAGTGGCTTCATGCTCCATTAGGAGGGTGAAGGTAGGCTCCCGGGCAGCAGCATCCGCAAGGAAGTTCAGGAAGTCCCACTGCGGCATCATCGCGACGTAGTTGTATGGGGGCTTCAAGGATGCAAAATCGCCAAAGGTGACCAAGCCGGCGCCTGGAACAGGAAAGGCAATGTTGTTCAGGCGGCTCTGCGGAAGCTTGCGGAATTCGTTTCCCAGGCCGAGTTGGTCGATCAGCCGGATGGTGGACGCGTGAACGGTGTCGCCGCGGAAATCCCGCAGGAAGTTGGCATGCTTTTCGAGCACCGTCACGTGCACCCCTGCCCGGGCCAGCAACAGTCCCAGCATCATGCCTGCGGGGCCACCACCCACAACCGCACAACTGGTCTTTTCCATGCCCCTACGCTACGCCCGGGACGGTGCTAGAGCCTGGTATCGAAGGAATCGCAGAAGACATTCTCGTTGAACGTCCCCTGGAATGCGGACTTGCCCTGGATTTTGTCAACGGCGGCGCGGATGGCCTCGCGTGTTCCGGCGTGGGCATGGATGGCCGTCCGGACCATCGGAACGTCGATCAAGTGGTTGGGCTGGTTCAGCGAAACGAAGACGGTTGGTACTTCCGTGGCGTACCAGGGGATTTCCGCCGCCATGGGAGACGACCACTTGATCCGGATGGCGGCCTCCTGGGCAAAGCCTTTGACATTGGCAAAGACAAACGCCGCATCGTACTTTTCCGCGTAGTCACCCGTGGCTTCCTCAGAGATGACGGACATGAAGTTGACTCCGGTCTCCCCTGCGGCTTCACGCTGCTCCGCCGTCCGGAACAGGTGCACCTCGAAGCCTGCCTGCTCCAGCTCGTCCTTGACGATGTCCAGGTAGGCCAGCGGGTCCGCCCGTGTGAAGTGGGAGCCTCCGGAGACGCCGTACAGGCGGATGCGGTGATGCGTTTCCGGGGTAATCGGCAGGTTGTTGGCGGTGTCCTTCACCAGGGTGACAGTCTTGTCCGCTATCCCGGCCGCGACGGCATGGTGTGCCTCACTTCCGATGACGGCAAGGGCTTCTGAAGGAGGCACCAGTTCCTCCCTCGGCACAGCGTGCAGGCCCAGGGTGGCCTTCAGCGCCAGGATGCGGCGCACGGCGTTGTGCAGCCGGTGCTCCGTGATAACGCCGGATTTGTAGCCCTCCATCATGTACCGGAAGTCCTCTGCAGGGTTGCGGAAGAACAGGAACATGTCGCAGCCGGCGGCGATGGTGGCGGGGACCAGGTCCTTGCGCTTCATGGCCTGGGTCAGGCCGAGCATTTGCGACGCGTCAGTGAGGATAAGCCCGTTGAAGCCGAGCTCGCCCCGAAGCAGGTCCAGGAGCAGCTCCGGAGACAGGGTGGCCGGCAGGATATCCTTGTCGGTCATGCCGGGACGGAAGTGCCGGGAAAGTTCCGGCGCGCCGATGTGGCCGATCATGATGGACTGCACGCCGTGGCCGATCAGTTCCCGGTATACGTGACCGTAGGTCCGGTTCCATTCCTCGTAGCCAAGGGTGTTGTAGGACGTGACCACGTGCTGGTCACGTTCATCAATGCCGTCTCCGGGGAAGTGCTTTATGGCGCAGACAGTTCGCGATTCGCTGATCCCGTCGAAGTATTCCTTGGCCCGCTCCACCACAATCTCAGGCGTGTTGCCGAAGGAGCGGGTGGAGATGACAGTGTTCCGCCAGTTGTAGTGGATGTCCACGATCGGGGCGAACGCCCAGTTACAGCCAAGCGCAGCAGTCTCCACTCCGGCGACCTGCCCCATTTGCCGGGCGATGGACTTGTCCGGGTGCGAGCCCGCCTGAAGGTGCGTGCAAACGAACGTGCCGTCGTCGCTGCTTCCGGCGCCGCCCATTTCCGGGTTGGACGCTATCAGCAGCGGCACCCGGCTTTTCGCTTGGGCGTACCGGATATGCTCCTGTACCGCGTCGGACGGGCCGGGGCGGTAGCGCATTCCGCCCACGTGATAGTTCCCCAGGATCCCGTCAAGGTACTGCGGGGAGTAGTCGTTGTTGTGGTTGATAAACAGCTGTCCGATCTTCTCCTCGAGCGTCATCGAGCCGAGGGTGGACTCCACCCACGCGACAGCGGCGTCGTCGAGGCTGAAGGGCGCGGACTGAAGGTCGACGTCGGACTGCCGGGCTCCGGGGTAATCACCGGATGCGGCCGGCCGGGCCGGCTCGACGGGCTGGGCAGGCAGTGCCGGCTGTGCCTCCACTGAACTGCCGCGGCCGGCGGTGATACCGGCGAGGCGGGTGAGTGCCGCCGCCACGACGGCTTCAACAGGGGCAGCAATGTCCACCACAATGCCTGCCTCGTCCGCTTCGAGCGGCTCCAGTGTTGCCAGCTGGGATTCCAGCAGCGAAGGCGGCATGAAATGCCCGGTCCTGCCCTCAATTCGGGCCCCCAGCACCTCCTTGCTGCCGTGCAGGTGCAGGAAAACCGTGTCCGGGGCCTGGGCCCGGATGGCGTCCCGATAGCTGCGGCGCAGGGCCGAACAGGCGAGGACCAGGCCGCCGTCGCCCGCAGCGGCGAGCTCGGAGCCCACAATAGCGAGCCACGGCCAGCGGTCCTCGTCCGTCAGGGGCGTGCCGGCAGCCATCTTGGCCACGTTTTCCACCGGGTGGAGGGAATCGCCGTCGAGGAAGGGCAGCCCCAGTCCGCGGGCCACGAGCTCGCCGATGGTGGTCTTGCCGCAGCCCGAGACACCCATGACGACAATGCGGAGCTTGTCACCGCCTGCCCGGGCGGATTCCTGGCGGCCGGGCTGTTCGCTGGCAGTCACCAGTCATGCACCGTTCCGTCCACCAGGCGGTTGTAGGGCAGGTAGGCCTGCTGGTAGGGGAACGCTGCTGCGGCTTCCTCGTTGAACTCGACGCCGATGCCGGGCTTGTCTCCCGGGTGCAGGTATCCATCCACAAACGTCATGGACTGCTCGAAGACCTCATTGGTCTTGTCCGAGTGCTGCATGTATTCCTGGATCCCGTAGTTATGGATAGCCAGTCCGACGTGCAGCTGAGCGGCGAACCCGACAGGGGAGATATCAGTGGGTCCGTGGAAGCCGGACTTTATCTGGTACTGCGCTGCGTAATCCATGACCTTCTTCAGTGGGGAGATGCCCCCGAAGTGGGTGGAAGCGGCCCGGACGTAATCGATCAGCTGTTCTTTGATGATGCTCTGGTAGTCGTACACGGTGTTAAAGATTTCGCCGATGGCCAGCGGGGTGGTGGTGTGCTGGCGGACCAGGCGCAGGGCTTCCTGGTTCTCAGCCGGGGTGCAGTCCTCCAGCCAGAACAGGTCATACGGCTCCAAGGCCTTGCCGAGTTTTGCGGCCTGGATCGGCGTCATCCTGTGGTGGCCGTCGTGCAGAAGGGGAATTTCCGGCCCGAACTCATTCCGGACCGCTTCGAAAACGGTGGGCAGGTGCCGCAGGTAGGCCCGCGTGTCCCAGTCCTCCTCCATCGGAAAGGCACCGCGGCCCGCGGGCTCGTAGTCATAGCGTTCACCGGACGCCTGCGCCTGGGCCGCCACTCCGTAAAGCGCCTTGATCCCGGGGATGGCTGTCTGGATCCGGATGGACTTGTAGCCCAGTTCCAGGTGCTCCCGGACGGAATCGAAGAGCGAGGGGATGTCCGCGCCGGAGGCGTGACCGTAGGCACGCAATCCGTTCCGTGAGGCACCGCCCAGGAGCTGGTAGACGGGCATTCCTGCCAGCTTGCCCTTGATGTCCCACAAGGCCATGTCCACGGCGGCGATGGCTGCCATGGTCACCGGCCCGCGGCGCCAGTATGCGCTGCGGTACAAGAACTGCCAGGTATCCTCGATCCGGTGCGGGTCCTTGCCTATCAGCAGCTGTGCCACATGCTCCTTCAGGTACGCGGCCACTGCAAGCTCACGGCCGTTAAGGGTGGCGTCACCGATGCCTGTCACACCGTCCTCCGTGGTGATCCTGAGTGTCACGAAGTTGCGGGACGGGCTGGTGACGAATACTTCTGCTGCGACGATCTTCATGAACTTCAGCTGTTCCTTCCGGGAATCAGGTGCGGTGCGGAGGGGGTGGACGTACGGCCTGTGGTTTCCGTGGCGAGGGTGCCGCAAAGGGCAGCCACCAACGACACGATTTCGGGGTCATCCGACAATTGGGGACTGACGAGGCCCAAGAGGGCGGCCACCCTGGCAGAGCCTGCAGGTCCTGCAGAATCGTTCGCCTTCCGGATGGCGGTGGCCAGCGGATCCTGCAGCGAATCCTGTTGGCCCACATAGTCGATCCAGGCAGCCAGCATCAGGGCGCTGCCCGCACCGGATCGGCCCCGGGACCTTTCGGCGGCCAGGACCGGCAGTGCCCGCATCCGGAGTTTAGTGGTGCCGTCCGCCGCGATCTGCGAAAGGTGGTGGGCTATCCGCCTGTTCCCGAACCTGCCGCGGAGGGCTTCGCGGTACTCGGGGATGTGGAGATCTTCGCCCTGCAGATGGGCGGATGCCTCATCCCAGAAGGCCTCCACGGCCTCCCGGCAGACCGGATCCTCAAGCGCTTCAGCCACCGTGGTGTGTCCGCGCAGCTGTCCGGCATAGGCCAGGAGCGAATGGGCGCCGTTCAGGAGCCAGAGCTTGCGGTTTTCGTACGGTTCGATGTCATCCACGACGACGGCACCGGCTTCCTCCCAGCGTGGCCGGCCGGCCGGAAAGTCACCGCTCAATACCCAGTCGCTGAAGGGCTCGGCAACCACCGGGGAGCTGTCGCGGTAGCCGCACCGGTCTTCCACTTCGGCGACATCGGCTTCGGTGGTCCGCGGGGTGATCCGGTCCACGGACGTGCTGACGAAACTGACGTTTTTCCCGATCCAGGCCGCCAGGTCCGGCTTCCAGGCCTCCGCCATGCCCACGACTGCGCGTCGGGCAACCTCGCCGTTCCCCGACAGGTTGTCGCAACTGACGACGGCGAGCGGGCCGGACCCGGCATCCCTGCGGGCGGCGAGGGCCAGGACCAGCCGGCCAAGCGGCGTCGTGGGTGTTCCTCCTGTGCCGGTGCCTCCGGTACCGCCGGCCAGCAGCGCAAGGTCACCGGCCATGCCGGCCGAAGAACGGTCGAAGGTGCCATCGGAGGCCAGGCCGTAGGCGGCCTCCGTAATCGTCAGGGTGACCATGGCGGTTGCCGGGGCTGAGACCAGTTCGCAAAGGCGTCCTACGTCCGCGCCGTCCACTGCTTCGACGATACTGCCGATCACTTCGAAGGTGTCTTCGTTGCCCGACCGCTCAATCAGCGTGTAGAGGCCGTCCTGCGCTGCAAGTGCAGTGGCCGCGTCCGGCCGTCTGCCGGTGAAGGCTGCGATCCCCCAGTCCGCGGCGTCCGGGGAGTGCTGGGTGTACCAGGCCTGATGTGAACGGTGAAAGGCGCCCAGGCCAAGGTGGACGATCCGTATGGGCGCCGTGGGCAGGGGCCTGAGGGTCCTGTCCAGCGCGGGCACCTGGATGTCCATCACAGCTTGAACACTCTGCGCGGGGACGAATCCACGATGTCGACGATGAGCTCGTGGGCACGTTCTTCGCTGATGCGGTGTTCGGCCACGAGCCGGGCCAGGAATGCGGACTCGATCCGGCGGGAAGTGTCGTGGCGGGCCGGTATGGAGCAAAATGCCCGGGTGTCGTCGATGAAGCCCGACGAGCGCGAGAAACCTGCTGTCTCGGTGACCGAGGAGCGGAAGCGCAGCATGGCGTCCGGCGCGTCGAGGAACCACCAGGGCGCGCCGATAAAGACGGACGGGTAGAACCCTGCCAGCGGTGCCAGTTCCCGGGAAAACACAGTCTCGTCCAGGGTGAACAGCACCAGGTGGAAGTCCTTGGCCGTGCCGAAGTCCTCCAGAAGCGGCCTGATCGCCTCGGTGTAGGTCACGGCGAACGGAATGTCATGGCCTGTGTCCGCTCCGAACTCCTCAAACGTGGGCCGGTGGTGGTTCCGGTACGAACCTGGATGGATCGTCATCACCAGCCCGTCCTCCACGGACATCCTGGCCATCTGGTACATCATGTGGGCTTCGAAGGCCTCGCGGTCCTCAGGAGTGGCGTCGCCGGCCCGGGCGCGCTCGAAAAGCCGCGCGGCGTCGGCGTCGTCCAGTTTGAGGGTGGCCGGAGTCCGGACGCCATGATCGGCGGAAACGGCACCGTTGTCCACGAAGTGCCGGCGCCGGGCTTCGAGGGCGCCGATGTAGCCGGCGTATCCTGAAGCACCCCCGCCGGCGGCGGCCAGCAGGCGTTCCACGTTCTCGTTCCAGGCCGGATGGGCAATATTCAGGTACTGGTCGGGACGGAATGTCGGCAGGACGCGGCTGGCAAATGCCGGATCGGCGGCCAGCGCCGCGTGGCTTTCGAGGGAGTCCAGGGGGTCATCGGTGGTGGCCAGGACTTCGATATTGAATTCCTTGAACAGCTCCCGCGGCCGGAAGCCGGGTTCGGCCAGCCTGGCCGAGACGGCGTCGAAGATCCGGTCCGAATTTTCAGCCGTGGGCTCTTCGTGCACTCCGAAGACATGCTCGAATTCCTGCCGGATCCAGTAGCCTGACGCGGTGCCCTCGAAGGCGGGCCACGCCTGGCAGAAGTTTCGCCAGACCTGCCGCGGATCCATTGTCGAACCGCCCAGGCCCAGCTGGTTCAGCGGGACCCCGTTGGCATGGATCAGCCGGGTTACATAGTGGTCGGGGGTGACAAGCAATGCCGCAGGATCAGGGAACGGCAGGTTCTGTTCGATGACCGCGGCATCCACGTGGCCGTGCGGGGAGATGATGGGAAGCCCCTCGACGGCGGAGTACAGTGAGCGGGCTATCGCGCGCACGCCGGGATCCGCCGGGAGAAGCCGGTCCGGGTGGGCTGCTATCGGCTGTTCCATGTGTTCAGCGCGCCCCTGCCCCTGCGGTGAGCCCGGCGAGGGCCGCCGTGCTGCGCAGGTACTCCAGGTTTCCGGCCGTACGTTCGGCCAGCGGAAGCTCGGTGGAAAAGTCCTCCACGGTTACCCAGCCGTCGTAGCCAAAGGCAGCCAGGGCCTTGAAGTATTCCAGGACGCTTGCCTGGCCGGTCTTCAACGGCGCCCATTCGTTCCGGAAGACGGCCGCTCCGGAAGCATCGGTCTCCTCGGTGCGGACCCATACTGCGTTCTTGACGTGGATGTGTGCCAAGTACTCCCCCAGCAGTTCAAAGGCCGGAAGGTAGTCCTCCTGCCCCTCGATGAGAAGATTGCCAAGGTCATGGATGACTCCCACATGCTGCGGATCCAGTCCCTCCAGCAGGCGCCGGGCTGATGATGCCGAGGCTGTGATGGTGCGGTGGTGCAGTTCGACCAGTGCCTTGATGCCGTGGTGGGCGGCCCGGTCAGCGACCCACTCGAAGTCTCGGCGGGCTGCCTCGAACAGGACAGGGTACGGGGTGCCGCTCGGCTCCTGGTCACCCCAGACGGCGGTGCCTAGCGCCGGCGTCGTCACCCGGACCTGGCCGGCCTCCAGGGCGGCCGTTGCCGCCAGCATGCGTTCGACGTCCTCGCGGTTGTCGCAGCGCGCATAGCCTCCGATGCCGGAGATCTCCAAGCCTGCCCGTCGGGTGATGGCCGCAATGTGCCCGATGTTGCCTTCAAGGCCCGTCAGCGGGATGGACGCCCTGTTGCCGGCCCAGAAGCCAGGTTCAGGTGCGTCTGCCTGGTCGGTGACCCGCCATTCGACGCCGTCCCACCCCTGCCCGGCCAGCGCGGTGACGGCCTCCTCGGGGGTCCAGTCGGGCGTGGAGGCCGTGAATACTGAGAATTTCATGACGTCAGATGCTTTCTGTCCGGGTGCCGCCCGTGCGGACTTCGAGGTCGTTGTACTTGCCGGCCAGGACGTCGTCGAACAGGACTGCCTCGTTCAGGGTGGCCGAAACGTAGACTGCACGCACGGTGGCGAGGGCATTGACGGCATCGCTGACCTTCACTCCCGGCTGGCGGCCTTCGGCGATCGCACCGAAGATGTCCCGGTACTGGCGGATGTGTCCTGCCGGGTAAACAGTGGGGTCCTTGGCCTCATAGTCCTCTTCGGGGTACTTGGCCAGTTCCGCGTCGGCCTGGTTGCCCCCGCCCTGCAGTCCCATGTCGGCAGAGTCCCCGCCGGCGTCCTTGGAGTGGAAATACTGCAACTGGTCGTTGTCCACCACCGCGGAGCCTTCCGAGCCCATCAGCTGCACCCGGACAGTGAGCCCGGGATAGGCGGCTGTGGTGGCATGCAGCACGGCCAGGCCGCCGTTCTCAAACGTCACGGTCGCCACCGCAGTGTCCTCAACCTCGATCCGCTCGTGGGCAAGGCGCGCCGTGTGCGCGTGGATCTCGACCGGCCGTCCCATGAACCACAACAGCAGGTCAACCGTGTGGACACCCTGGTTCATCAGCGCTCCGCCGCCGTCCATCGTCCACGTACCGCGCCAGTCGCCGGAATCGTAGTAGCCCTGCCCGCGCCACCAGGCCACTGAGGCGATGGCCGAGGTTAGCCGGCCGAAGCGGCCCGTGGCCACAGCATCGGCAACGGCCACGCTGGACCGGTCAAACCTGTGCTGGCTGATCACCGAGGCAACGACGCCGCGGCGTGCGGCTTCCGCCGCCGCCGCCTCGATCTCCTGCGCCCGGCCCAGATCGACGTCCAGCGGCTTTTCAATCACCACGTGTTTGCCGGCTGCAAGTACTTCGAGGCCTTGCCGGATGTGCAGCCCGCTGGGCGTTGCCAGTGCCACGAGGTGGATGTCGGTGGCGGCGAAAGCGTCCTCGAGGCTGGTGAAGACAGATGGCCGGGGGCGTCCGCTCTTCTCGATGAAGTCGGCCAGGGCCTCTGCGGCATCAGGAATGACGTCAACCAGGGCGACGATGCTGGCCTCGGGGAATTCATGGATGGCCACGGCGTGGGTGCGTCCGATGACGCCGCACCCGGTGATGGCCACGTTCAGGGAGTCACTCATGCTGTCTGGACTCCTGCTTCCGCCGTTACCTTTGCAAATGCCCGTGCCGCAATGCCGAACGCCGTGGGGCCGGAGAATCCGCCGAGGCCGTGCGCGCCGGCCAGGTGCGGCTCAAGCGACGCGAAGCCGCTGTAACCATCCGCTTTCAGGGCCTCCACCGTTCGCAGCACATCGCCGTCGCCCTCCCCTGCGGGAACAACGTGTCCGTTCGCGAAAAGCGCGTCCTTGACCTGCAGGTACTCCAGGTGGGGGCGAAGTTTCGCATAGGCCTCGTCAAAGGGCTTCACGCCGACCTGGACGAAGTTGGCGGCGTCCCACGCCACTTTCAGGGCCGGGGAGCTCACGGTTTCGATGATGTCCAGCACCCGGTCCGGAACGTCTCCGAAGATGTCCTTTTCGTTCTCGTGCAGCAGGACCACGCCTTCTTCCTCCGCGACGGCGGCCAGGGCGCGCATCCGCTCGATGACGTCGTCGCGGATGCTGTCCACGGCCACTGTTTCGCCGTAATAGAAGGAGAAGATGCGGATGTACTTCGCGTCGAGGATCTTGGCTGCGCGGGCGGCCCGGCGGAGGCGTTCCACCTCGTGGTCCACCGGGAGGCTGACGTCAACCTTGCCGATGGGCGAGGCGATGGCTGACACCTTCATCCCCTTTTCGGAGAGCAGCCGGGCGAGTGCGTGCAGCTGGTCGTCCGAGAGGTCAACGACATTGGTGCCCCACGCGCTGCGCACCTCGATGTAGTTGGCACCAAGGGCCTGCAGCACCGCGATCTGGACTGCCGGGTCGTCGTCGATCTCGTCCCCGAAGCCTGACAGCAGCCACGCGGACTGGGTGGTTGAAACCATGGTTATTTAACTCCTCCGGCGGTCAGCCCGCCAACTAGGTAACGCTGGAATATCAGGTAAAGAATGACCACCGGTGCCGCGCAGACCAGGGCCGCGGCCATCATCTGGCCGTAGTACGGAATGGCCCCGCCTTCCTGGGAGGCGCCGAAGATCTGCAGCGCCACAGCGGCGGTCTGGCTTTCCGGACGGGTCATGACGGACGCGAACAGCACGTCATTCCAGCCCAGCAGGAAGGCGAAGATGCCCGAGACCACGATGCCCGGCCAGCTCAGCGGCAGGATGATCCGGAAGAGGACACCCACGTTGCTGGCACCGTCGATCCGCGCTGCCTCTTCCAGTTCGCGGGGCAGGCCGCGCAGGTAGGTGACCATGACCCACGTGGAGAAGGGCATCGCGAAGGTCAGGTAGGTGACGAACAAGCCCCATTGCGTCCCGATCACCTGGATGCCCAGGTACGTCGCGGCCGAGGAAAACAGCACAAACACCGGGAGCACCATGAGCGTGCCGGGCACGGACTGCAGTGCGAGGAGTCCGCGCAGGATGGTGAGGCGGCCGCGGAAGCTGTAGCGCACCAGGACAAAAGCCGTGGACACCGACATGGCCGCTGAGACAATTGCCGTTGCTCCTGCCACCAGGACGCTGTTGGTCAGGCCTGTGGCCAGGCCAACACTGGTCCAGATACTGGAGTAGTTCTCGAACGTGACGGTGGAGGGCCAGAACTCGCCGTTTGCCACGCCGATGTCTGAGTTGACCGAGGCCAGGAAGATATACAGGACGGGGATCAGGACCAGGGCGCCCAGGAACACCAGGATGATGGCGAGTAGCGGACGAGGCAGGAGCCTTGTCACTTCGTGTTGCCGGGCGGACCCGGGACGGGGGACAGCGGCGGCGGCTTCGCGCGCCCTGGTGGCGGTGGTGGTAGTCATTTCTTGGCTCCAGGTGACTCGGCGTCGTCAAGCTTGACCGCGCGGAGGTAAACAAACAGCGGGATGGCGATCAGCACCAGGGAGATGAATGCCATGGCCGCGCTGAGGCCAAAGCGGAAGCTTTGGAAACTCGTGACGTAGGTAAGGATGGGGAGCACTTCGACGTCGGATGGTGCCGGGACTCCGAACAGCACGTAGGGAAGGGTGAAGTTGTTGATGTGGTGCAGCATGCCGATCAGGAAGGCGAGCGAGAGGGGTCCCTTCAGGTAAGGGAAGATCACGTACCGGAGCTTGTTCCACCACAGGGCGCCGTCCAGGGCCGAGGCCTCGTGGACCTCATGGTCCACGGACTGCAGGCCGGACAGTGCGAGGAGGTAGATGAACGGCCAGGATGCCCAGATCTGGACCAGTACCAGGGTCCAGAATGTCTGGGGGCCGTTGAGCCAGAGTCCCGTGTGGATGCCCACCAGGCCCAGTCCCCTGTCAACGATGCCGTCAGGCTGGAACATGGTGCGCCAGACGGTGGCGACCACAAACGAGGGAAGCACATAGGGAATAAGGAAGATGGACCGCACCACTGCGCGTCCTTTGAACGCGTTCTGCGTGGCTACGGCCGCGGCGATCCCCAGTGGAAGCGTGACAACCATGGCGAGCAGCGAGTAGCTGACGCTCAACCAGACCGCGTGAAGCAGCGGCGATGACGTGACTGCTTCGACGAAGTTCTCAACGCCGATGAAGGGTGAACTGATCCATCGGCGCAGGGTGTACTGGTCCAGGTTGAGGGTGGACATGTAGATGCCCAGGATCAGCGGAACCACGATGATGATCAGCATCAGGGTTCCGCCTGGGATGAGCATCCACAGGGGGCGGTTGCGTTCGCTCAGGCCCTTGCGGCGCCCGTTTTCCTCGCCGGCAGGTGGACCTGTCACGGAGGACGTGGTCCGTGAGGTCCGGCTGGCGGCGGACTCCGCCGCCAGCCGGACTTCGTTGGAAGCGTCTGTAGACATCAGAACTTATCCTTTGGATGCCCGGTCAAGGGATGCCTGGCCCTTGGTCTGGGCGTCCTTGATCCTTGTTTCGAGGGCCGATTCATCGATGCTGCCCTTGGACAGGTCCGGAATCGACTGGACCGTGACGTTCAGCAGGCCGAGCTGGATGTCTCCCCAGGCTCCAGTGAACGGTGTCGCCTTGGACTTGGCTGCGGCATCGGCAATGGGCTTGAGTACGGGATCGGTCAGGCTGGCCAAGGCCTCAGCGTTGGCCGGGAGGTCGCCGAAGGTCTTTTGGTAGTTGAGCTGCTCGTCCTTGGACGTGATCAGCTTGATGTAGGCGAATGCGAGATCCTTCTGCTTGGAGTAGTCGGCCACAACCAGGTTGTCACCGGAAAGGATGCTGGCGGCGTTGCCGCCGTCACCCTTCGGGCTGGATTCGCCGGGAGGGGTGGTGGGCATCAGGGCGTACGCGAACTTGCCGGCCACGGCTGAAGTGCTCAGCGTCGGAACGGAGCTTGACGTCGTCATCATCAGATAGCCTGCTTTGCCGCTGGCGAATGCTGCCACCGCGTTGCTGTTGCTCCAGCCGACGGAGGCGGGGTCCACGACCTTGTCGTTGGTCAGCCAGCCGAAGTAGGTCTGGTAGGCCTTCTTGACCGTGGGGTCATCCATCTTGAGCTTGTTTCCGTCCACGAGGGGGTTGCCGGCCTGGACAGCCATGGCCCAGATGAACTTCCAGGGATCGAAGTTGTCCTTGTAGCCGGTGGCAATGCCGTAGACGCCGTCCTTGGTCATTTTCTTCGCCTGCGCCGCAAGCTCATCCCAACTGGTGGCTGGCTTGTCGATGCCTGCGGCGGCCAGGAGATCCTTGTTGTAGGCCATCACAAAGGGCCGACTGACGAAGGGGATGCCTGCCTGGTGATCCTTGTCGGGACCGGAGATACCTAGGGCCGCCTGGTTGAAGCGGTCCTTGCCGCCAACCTTCTTCCAATCATCATCGGACAGGGTCACGAAGGCCTTGGTGGCGTAGGCGGTGGGAGTGAACGTGGTGCCGAGTCCATAGATGTCCGGACCCTGGCCCGAAACTACGGAGGTCTGGATTCGGGTGAGCTCATCGTTTGCTGAGGCGAAGGTTTCAAACTTCACATCGGCCCCGGTCTGAGCTTTGAACTTGGCAGCGATGTCGGCTTGCCATTGCTTCTGCTGTTCGGGGTACTGGGGGAGGACACCGGTAAGGACGTTGAGGGTCTTGCCCGTTCCGTCCACCTTGCCGTCGGAGCTTGTGGAGCCGCCAGTGCTTCCCGAGCCGGAACCGCAGGCGGTGAGGGCGAGTGCTGCGGCGGTGACGATTGCTGCAAGCCCGGTAGACGATCTAAACCTCATTGTTTTCTCCTCTAGAACACCCACATGGCCACAACGGCATGTGGCGGTCATCACTGCAGGCGATTCGAAAACCAGTTTAGGGAAGCTGCAACAATGCGGCAAGCGGTTGCCAAAAATTGCCATGCGTGGTCTGATGATGAGTGGAGGATGTCCCCGGGCAAAGTCCCTCGAGCAACGGGCTTCCAAGTGAATCCGACGCAAATCAAAGAAAGGGCTGGTCCATGGCTGAGGCAGCGGCGAATGCGGAAAACGCAGCCACAGGGCACAGTGGCACACCCGGCGACCGGATGCCCACGATCCGCGACGTGGCGAGACTGGCGGGCGTTGCCACCTCTACCGTGTCCCGGGCACTCTCCAAACCCGAACGGGTCAACCCGCGCACCCGGCAGCGCATCGAGGAAGTGGCCGCACAGCTGAATTACGTCCCCAGCTCGCAGGCCCGGGGGCTCAGTTCGGGACGCACCAATGCCGTGGCCGTACTGGTCCCCGACATCACCAACCCGTTCTACTTCGACATCATCCGGGGAACCCAGCACCAGCTCAAGGCGGCCGGCGTCACGCAGCTCCTGGTGGACACGGAGGAGTCCAACGAGATGGAGCTTGATGCGCTGCACAAGATGCGCCGGTCCGCCGACGGCTTCATCCTTGCCGCCTCGAGGCTTACTGATGCCCAGCTGGCCGAGGTTTCCGGAACCCAGCCGCTGGTGACCATCAACAGGGCGTCCGCGAGCGCGCCCACCGTGGTGATCGACACGCCGTCGGCCATCGTCCAGGCGCTGGAACACCTCTCCTCCCTCGGTCATCACCGCGTCTGCTATGTCAGCGGTCCGCCTACCTCATGGTCCAACCAGGCCCGTTGGAAGATCTTCGAGGAAGACTCCACGCGGCGTGGCATGGAAACGCACCGGATCGGGCCCTACGTCCCGAAGACCACCTCCGGTGCGGCCGCAGCCGACGCCGCAGTCCGAACGGGAGCAACGGCCTGCATTGTGTTCAACGATCTGCTGGCCATCGGCATGCTCCAGCGGCTGCGTGAACGGGGCATGCGCGTCCCTGAGGACATGAGCATCGTCGGCTCTGATGACATCTTCGGCGCGGACTTCTGCAACCCGCCGTTGACCACGATCGCCAGCCCCATCGAGCAGGCAGGAAGGGTGGCGGTGTCCATGCTGCTCTCGCAGCTGAATCCCACTCCCGGCCGGTCCAGCCGCAAGCTTGCCATCATGCCCACTCATCTGACCATCCGCGCCTCCACGGGCCCGGCCCCCGCCTGACCCCTTAGCCAGACACCTCAGACAGACCGGGCAATTGATTCCATGGCATGGCGGGCAGTGGACACAGTTGAGCGGTGTTGACACTGCTGGCTAGGCTATGTGACATGCGCGAACTCCAGGCCACCATCATCGAAGAAATGGGCGTGCAGCCCCGGATCGACCCCGTCGGGGAGGTGCGCAAGCGCATTACATTCCTCAAGGACTATCTCAAGGCCACCCAGACCAAGGGCTTTGTCCTGGGCATTTCCGGCGGTCTGGATTCGTCCCTGGCCGGACGGCTGGCGCAGCTGGCGGTGGAGGAACTGGAGGCCGAGGGCGTGCCGGCGAACTTCATTGCCGTGCGGCTGCCCTACGGCATCCAGCACGACGAGGACGACGCCCAGGCTGCCTTGGACTTCATCCAGCCCAAGACGGAGTGGACGTTCAACATCTCGGCCGCCGTGGACGGCTTCGAGGATGAGTTCGAAAAGACTGCCGGAGCCTCCATCTCCGATTTCCACAAAGGAAACACGAAGGCCCGCGCCCGCATGACGGCCCAGTATGCCATCGCCGGCGAATACAACTACCTGGTGATTGGCACGGACCACGGGGCGGAATCCGTCACGGGATTCTTCACCAAATACGGCGACGGCGGCGCGGACATCCTTCCGCTGTTCGGCCTGAACAAGCGCCAGAACCGTGAGCTGCTGGCCGAGCTCGGCGCTCCCGCCCGGGTCTGGGAAAAGGTGCCCACGGCCGACCTCCTGGATGGCACGCCCGGCCGCACCGATGAGGATGAGCTGGGCCTGAGCTATGACCAGATTGACGATTACCTCGAAGGGCGCGAGATTCCCGAAGCCGCCGCCGAGCTGATCGAGCAAAAATACCTCCGCACCCGCCACAAGCGCACTGTTCCGGTCACCATCTTCGACACCTGGTGGCAGCATGAAGGCCCAGAGGAGCCCAGGGTCGGCCTCTAAGCGGGCATGAAACCACGACGTCCATGACCCACGACGTCGACATCTACCTCGCCGGAAAGCCGCCTGCCGCCGT
This sequence comes from Arthrobacter pascens, assembly GCF_030816475.1. Taxonomy (NCBI): domain Bacteria; kingdom Bacillati; phylum Actinomycetota; class Actinomycetes; order Micrococcales; family Micrococcaceae; genus Arthrobacter; species Arthrobacter pascens. The sequence goes on from NZ_JAUSXF010000001.1 coordinate 3,819,427, forward strand.
CGAACTTTTCCGCCGGTTCCGTGCACTGGTACTCACCGCAGGAGAGTGCGAGGAGCGGGTTCACCGCACGGAGGTGGCGTGGGCGGACCGGCGCGTCTTTGCCGCGGCGTTCATTCTCTCCGGCCGGCTGGAAGTGGCCATAGACCTGTCGCGGCAAGTGGACCACCCTGCGCTGCTGCAGAAATTTCCCACGACCAGGAAGGTCTACACGCACCGGTTTACGTTCAGCAATGCCGGCCAGCTGGACGGGGACATCGCAGCGTGGCTGGTAGAAGCACATGACACCGTGGGCACCGGGACCCGCTAGGCTCCGGCGACTACAGCTATTTGCCCGGGCCGCCCAGCTGGACAGTGATCCGGTGGGCCTCCTCCATCAGCAGCTTCCCCAGGGCCTCTTGGCGGTCCTCGCGAAAGCGCGGTTCGATGCCGGTGAGCGAAAGCGCCCATCCGGGACGGCCGGCGGAATCGAAGACGGCGGCACCCATCCCCCAGCTGCCTTCCAGCACCAGGCCGGGGTTCACCGAATACCCGGTCCGGCGGGTCGCGGCCAGGTTGGCCCGGACGACCGCTTCCGTGTGGGCTTCCGCGAACTGCCCGGCGTGGGCAGGCCAGTTGTCCAGCAACTGCTCCTGTTCGTCGTCAGCCAGGAAGGCCATGATCGCGGTCCCCGCCGAGGCGACGCCCAACGGGAAGCGGACACCCTCATGCAGCACGAAGGACCGGACGGGAAAGCTTCCCTCTTCGCGCAGCAGGCAGACAGTTTCAGCCCCGCGTCGGACAGAGAAGAAGGCGCTTTCGCCGGTCTCCTCAGCAAGCCGGCGGAGGCTTGGCCGGGCGATCTCCTCCAGCGGGAACCGTGCGGATGCCACGGAGCCCATCAGGAGGATCTCCGGCCCCAGGACCCAGTTGCCGGTGCGGGCGTCATGGTCAAGCAGTCCTTCGGATGCCAACGAGGTCAGGAGCCGGTGGACTGTGGGCCGGGTCAGCCCTGAACTCCGGACCAGTTCAACGAGCGGGCTCCCCTCGGGCTTGCGGCCAACGATACGCAACAAGGCGGCAATGCGGCTGACGACCTGCGCTCCCTGAACCGGAAATTGATTCATTCACTGCTCCAATCATCCATATTGTGGACACCGCCAACTCTACCGTCCACACTGTAAAACATTGAAAACGAGGGGTAACTTTGGCCTTGACAGCGAAAGTTTGGCTCCCGTACGCTCCAAATTCAGACGCTTTAGTCCATAAAGTGGACGGCCTAGGAAGACCAAGGCTCAACGAGGAGACCACATGTCCAAACTGAAATCCTGTACTTCCGAGGCCCTGCAGGATGTACTTCGGGACGGGATAACCCTTGCGGTCGGCGGATTTGGCCTGAGCGGAATCCCCGCGGACCTGATCGAAGCCGTCCGCGAGTCGGGCGTGCGGGACCTGACAGTCGTCTCGAACAACATGGGCGTGGACGGCAAAGGCCTCGGAATCCTGATCGAAGCCGGCCAGGTCCGCAAGGTTATTGCGTCCTACGTGGGCGAAAACAAGCTCTTCGCGGCGCAGTACCTCGCCGGACAGCTTGAGGTGGAGTTCACACCGCAGGGCACCCTTGCCGAGCGCCTCCGTGCCGGCGGCGCCGGCATCCCCGCCTTTTACACCAAGACCGGGGTGGGAACCCTGGTGGCCGAAGGCAAACCGCACGCAGTCTTCGACGGCGAGACGTACGTGCAGGAGCGCGCCATCCTGGCCGACGTCGCCCTCGTCCATGCCCACACGGCGGACACGGACGGGAACCTCATCTATCGCTATACCGCCCGGAACTTCAATCCCGTGGTGGCCACCGCGGCAAAGGTAACCATTGCCGAGGCCGAGGTGGTTGTGGATGCAGGGGAGCTCGATCCCAACAACATCGTGACGCCTGGCGTCTACGTCCAGCGCGTGGTCCAGGCCCGTCCCCGGATCAAGGACATCGAACAGAGGACCGTCCGCCCCCGACCCGCACGTGCAGAATCAGCAGCAGTACCCGCCTGACGCCCCACGCACCCACGCACGCACGAACGGCGGCACTAACGGAGACCGAAGCCCCGCCTCAAACACAAGGAGAACCCCATGGCCTGGACCAGGGATGAAATGGCTGCCATCGCGGCCGAAGAACTGAACGACGGCGATTACGTGAACCTGGGCATCGGCATCCCCACGCTGGTCGCGAATAACCTGCCCGACGGCGTCCGCGTGGTCCTGCAGAGCGAGAACGGCCTGCTCGGCATGGGTCCGTTCCCGTATGAGGGCGAGGAGGATGCGGACCTCATCAACGCCGGCAAGCAGACCGTCACGGTCCTGCCTGGCGGGAGCATTTTCGATTCGGCGACTTCCTTCGGGATGATCCGCGGCGGCCACGTCAAAGTAGCGATCCTGGGTGCCATGCAGGTCTCGGGCAACGGCGACCTGGCCAACTGGACCATCCCCGGCAAGATGGTCAAGGGCATGGGCGGCGCCATGGACCTGGTAGCCGGGACACCGCGCGTCGTGGTCCTCACTGAACACAACGCCAAGGACGGCACCGCCAAAATCGTTCCCGAATGTACGCTTCCGCTCACGGGGCTCAGCTGCGTGGACCGGATCATCAGCGACCTCGCGGTCTTTGACCTGGTGAGGAACGAAAAAGGAGAAAACGACGACGACGGGCGGCGGCTCACGCTCAACCGCCTCGCGCCGGGGGTCACCATCGACGAGGTCCGCGGGAAGACCGAGGCGGAGTTCGCCGTCGCCCTGGAAAGCAACCATGCCCCCGCCCTCGAAGGAGCCACAGCATGAGCCTGAAAGAACAGTTTGGAAAAGACGTCCTCCTCACCGGATGGGGCCACAGCCGGTTCGGAAAGCTCACGGAGGAGACGCTCGAGTCGCTGATCGTGCAGGTTGCCACGGAGGCCATCAGCCGCGCCGGCATCGAGCCCGGCCAGATCGAGGAGATCTACCTGGGCCAGTTCAACTCGGGCATGATGCCCCTGGCTTTCCCCTCATCGCTGGCCCTGCAGGTATCACCGGAGCTGGCCAACGTTCCGGCCACCCGAGTGGAGAACGCCTGCGCTTCCGGGTCCGCCGCATTCCAGCAAGGCACCAAGTCCCTGCTCGCCGGCACGGCCAGGACTGTACTTGTGATCGGTGCCGAGAAAATGACGCACGCCGGCGCGGACGTCGTCGGAGCCGCTCTGCTGGGCGCCGATTACGACATGGCCGGCCACACATCCACCACTGGTTTCACCGGCCTATTTGCCGACGTCGCCAGACACTATGAGAAGCGTTACGGACCGGTGTCAGACATCCTCGGCACCATCGCGGCGAAAAACCACCGCAACGGTGTGGACAACCCCTACGCCCAGCTCCGCAAAGACCTTGGCGAGGAGTTCTGCCGGACGGTCTCAGACAAAAACCCCATGGTGGCTGACCCGCTTCGGCGAACCGACTGCTCCCCCGTGTCCGACGGCGCCGCAGCCGTCGTGCTGTCCGTGTCACCGACCGGCGGGGCAACTGCGCCCGTGCGGCTCGCCGGAATCGGCCAGGCGAATGACTTTTTCCCCGCCGACCGGCGGGATCCCACCGCCTTTGCCGCCACGCGGGTCTCGTGGGAGCGCGCATTGGCGATGGCCGGCGTCGGGCTTGAGGATCTGGACTTCGCAGAAGTCCATGACTGCTTCACCATCGCGGAGCTGCTGATGTACGAGGCCATGGGACTGACCGAATCCGGCCAGGGAGGCCGCGCCATAGAGGAAGGCTGGGTATTTAGAGACGGCAAACTGCCCATCAACGTCTCCGGCGGACTCAAGGCAAAGGGCCACCCGGTAGGTGCCACTGGCGTTTCCCAGCACGTCATTGCCGCCATGCAGCTGACCGGTACCGCTGGCGGCATGCAGCTTAACAGCCCGCGGCGCGCAGCAGTCCAGAACATGGGAGGCGTCGGCATTGCCAACTACGTCAGCATCCTTGAAGCAGCGTAGGCGAAGTGGTTTCAGGGCCCGGCCAACCCGGCTGAAATCAGGCCAAGCGGGCTTTGGCTCCGCAATTAGTGCCTCCCTGCCCTTGCCCCTGAGCCGCAGGCCCCGTACGTTGGGGACAGCGGAAGAAGTTCTCCGCGCCGCAGGCCCCTGCGCAGGCGGAGCAAAATCAGAGTCACACGAAGGAATGCAGCATGGCAACAGGCACAGTTAAATGGTTCAACGCCGAAAAGGGTTTTGGCTTCATTGCCCCGGATGACGGGTCGGCCGACGTTTTCGCCCACTACTCGGCAATCGCAAGCAGCGGCTACCGCTCGCTGGACGAGAACCAGAAGGTCGAATTCGATGTGACCCAGGGTCCCAAGGGCCCTCAGGCAGAGAATATCCGTCCGCTCTAAAGCTAAGAATTATGGCCGGCAACAACCGGCCAGCTCATCAACCGGAACGGCCCTGCTGGACACCAGCGGGGCCGTTTCTGGGTAGTGTGGCGCCATGGACATTGTGGACTTCCTGCTCGCACGGATCGGCGAAGACGTGCAGAAGTCCAGCGAGCTGCTCGGCAGGCCCCTGCTGTCTGAGTCCGAGCGCTGGTACGAGGAACGGCTGCTCCTGGAAGCCCAGTCGAAACGTGCCGTGGTGGAACTCGTGGGGGCAGCCCGGCAGGCGGCACTGGCCAGCCTGCTCGAGACGGGTGACGCAGTCACTGGAAGCGCGGCCCAGGGCCTGCACTGGACGGATCTGGTGCTGAAGGCACTCACGCTGCCCTACAAAAGGCATGCCGACTACCAGACCTCCTGGACCCTGTCCTCATGATCGCTGACTAGACGAAGGCCGATTTCCCTGTGACGGCACGGCCGACGATCAGTGAATTGATCTCGTAGCTTCCTTCATAGGTATAGAGGATCTCGGCATCACCGAAGAGCTTGCCCATCTCGTAGTCGGAACTGATCCCGTTTCCGCCAAGGAGTGACCTGCCCATCGCCACGGAGGCCCGGGCCAGCCTGGTGCAGGTGGCCTTGGCCATGGCGGCCTGGACCATTTCCAGCTTGCCGTCCTCCTGGATCCGGGCCAACTGGGCCATTAGCGCCAGCGATGCTGACGCGTTCCCCAGCATTTCGGCCAGCTGCTGCTGGATGAGCTGAAATCGAGCCAGTTCCTTGCCGAACTGCCGGCGCTCCAAAGAATAGGAACGGGCGACGTCGAACGCGGCCAGCTGGATACCGGCACCTTGCCAGCCAACCCATGCGCGGGAATCCCTCAGCAGATGGTTGGCCTTGGAAAAGTCTGTCGCCCCGGGCAGGAGGTTGGATTCCGGGATCCGGACGTCGTCCAGCGCGATGTCCGCATTCTGCATGATCCGCAGGCCGATTTTGTTGGGGATTTTGGTGGCCGTGTAGCCCGGACGGTCCGTCTCCACAATGAAACCCTTGATCTGCAGGTCCGCCTCATCGCGGGCCCACACCAGTGCGAAGTCGGCGATTGTCCCTGCACCGATCCAGCGTTTGGCGCCATTGATCACCCACTCGCCGTTCTCCAGCCGGGCGGACGTTTCGAGACCGCCGGCGATATCCGAACCATGATCCGGTTCAGTGAGGGCGAAGGCACCCAGCTGGGTAAAAGCGGTCAGGCCCGGAAGCCAGCGCTGTTTCTGCTCCTCCGACCCGAGCTCGTTGATCATGCCCACGATGAGTTCGTTGTGGATCCCCACCAGGGCGGAGAGGGACACATCAGCCCGGGCCACCTCCACGTACATCAGGCCCTTGAAGAGCTTGGAGCTGCCGTCAGTCTGCAGTCCGCCCAGGCCGCGCTTGCCCATCTCCGCGAGCAGCCCGAACGGGAATTCCTCGCGGTTCCAATAGTCAATGGACGGCTGCCGCACCGAGGACTGGAGGAAGTTCCGGATGTCCAGGTAGCGCTGCCGCTCGGGTTCCAGCAGGAGGTCCACGATATACATCAGGTCAGCATCGGGAAACGGCGGCCCAGCCTCCGGTGCAGGATTTTCCTGAGGCGCAGTATTCAAAGCTGCTGGCAAAGCGCCCTTCTCACGTCCTTGTGGCTGCACGGGCACTCATCCCTTCGCTCCTTCTTCCAAACCCTTGGATGTCCTAGTATATTGCACAAGGTTGGATGTTTAGTGATGCGTATCACTTGGCGAAAGGTGCCCCATGTCAGTCACCGATGACTTCCGTGCAGCACGTGACCGCCTCCTGGCCCTCCGTTCGGACTATGTCCAGGCCAGGAGCGAGTTCCGGTGGCCGCGCTTCGAAGAGTTCAACTTCGCCCTGGACTGGTTCGACCAGATCGCTGCGGATCCGGCCAAAGGCATCAACCCCGCGCTCGTGATCGTTGAGCAGGACGGCTCAGCAACCCGCCGCAGCTACGCCGACCTGGCTGCCCGATCCAGCCAGGTAGCCAACTGGCTCCGAAGCCAGGGGGTGCGCCGCGGAGACCGGATGATCATCATGCTGGGCAACCAGGTGGAACTGTGGGAGCTGATGCTGGCCGGCATCAAGCTTGGCATTGTCCTGATCCCCACCACCACCCTGATGGGTCCCGCGGACCTCGCGGACCGGGTGGAGCGGGGCGAGGCGGGCTGGGCCGCCGTCGGACGTTCCAACATCGGCAAATTTGCCGGCGTTCCGGGCCGGTACCGCCTGATTGAAATCGACGACACCGGCACACCGGCAACCGCGGGTGCGCTGCAATATCGGGATTCGGCAGGCTTTCCGGACATGTTCACTGCCGAGGCCCCCACCGCGGCGGACGAGACGCTGCTGCTGTATTTCACCTCCGGCACCACCTCCAAAGCCAAACTCGTTGAGCACACCCACACGTCCTACCCGGTGGGGCACCTGTCCACGATGTTCTGGATCGGCATGGAACCCGGTGATGTGCACCTGAATGTCGCCTCGCCCGGCTGGGCCAAACATGCCTGGTCCAACGTGTTTACGCCGTGGATCGCCGAGGCGTGTGTGTTCATCTACAACTACGACCGCTTCGACGCCCGCGCGCTCATGGAGCAGATGGACCGCGAGAACGTCACCAGCTTCTGCGCCCCGCCCACGGTCTGGCGCATGCTCATCCAGGCGGACCTGGCGCTGCTGAAGAAGCCTCCCAGCAAGGTGGTCTCGGCCGGTGAGCCGCTGAACGCCGAAGTCATCGGTCAGGTGCAGCGTGCCTGGGGCCAGACCATCCGCGACGGCTTTGGCCAGACCGAAACCACCGTCCAGGTGGCCAACACCCCGGGACAGCCGGTCAAGACCGGCGCGATGGGCCAGCCGCTTCCCGGCTACGACGTGGTGCTGGTGGATCCGAACACGGGAGAAGAGGCCGACGACGGCGAGCTGTGCCTGCGCCTCGATCCCCGTCCCGTCGGGCTCATGAAGGCGTACTACGGCGACCCGCAAAAGACCGCCGAGGCGTTCCGCGGCGGCTACTACCACACGGGAGACATGGCCAGCCGTGACGGGCGCGGCATCATCACGTACATTGGCCGTGACGACGACGTCTTCAAATCCTCCGACTACCGGCTCTCCCCGTTTGAGCTGGAGAGTGTCCTGATCGAGCACCCGGCAGTGGCGGAAGCCGCCGTGGTTCCCTCGCCCGACGCCCTCAAGCTGTCCGTTCCCAAGGCCTACGTGGTCCTCGCCGCCGGACATGAGCCGGGCCCGGAGCTGGCCGAAGACATCCTGCGGTACTGCCGCGACCATCTCGCTCCGTTCAAGCGCATCCGCCGGCTGGAATTCGCGGCGCTGCCCAAGACGATCTCGGGCAAGATCCGGCGCGTGGAACTGCGGCACAGCGAAGAATTGAGGCACAGCGGGGACGCAATCCCCGAAGGGTTTGGCATCGAATACTCCGAGGCGGACTTCCCGGGGCTGAAGGGCTAAGCCATGGCCTCCCCGCTCCCCCGCGACCCCATCGCCGACGCCCAGCGCAACTGGGAAGAACACGGCTGGGCCGATGTTGCGGCACCCATGGCCGCCATTACGGCGGTCATGCGCACCCAACAGATCCTGCTGGCCCGGATCGAAGGCGCCCTGAAACCCTTCGGCCTGACGTTCGCGCGCTATGAACTGCTCGCACTCCTGAGCTTCGCGCGCAGCGGCGCGCTGCCCATGAACAAGGCGAGCGCCCTGCTCCAGGTCCATCCCACCTCGGTGACCAACGCCGTCGACCGCCTTGAAGGCGCCGGACTGGTGACCCGCTCACCACATCCCACCGACGGCCGCACCACGCTGATTGAGCTCACCGCGGAGGGCCGTACCGTCGCCAAAAGTGCGACGGCGGTGCTCAACACCGAGGTGTTCGGCCAGTCGGGGTTCGCGGGCGAAGACGTCGACCAGCTGATCCGGATTCTTAGCAGCTTCCGCCGGAACGCCGGCGACTTCACGGAAGGCTGAGCGCCATCTTGGGCAAGGAGGCACCCCGGTCAGGAGACCGGGGTGCTTCCATGAGTACGGGGATTCAGCCCTGCGCCTGTTCCTGGTTCTTCACCACCATGATCCAGCTCAACTGGATGTCATTCGCAGTGGTCGGGGCCAGATTGACGTTGAGCTTGCCCAGGGCGTCCGGGGACCGGCCTGTGTAGGTCAGCGTAGTGTCCGTCGCTCCGAAGCGTTGGCTGGCTGCCACGACTGTTCCGTTGATGCTGATCTTGGCTGCCCTGTTGGGTGCCGATGACGCCCACGGATCGAAGAGTCCGATGTACACCGTGTACTGGCCGGGATCCAGCGCACCGAACATATAGGACAAGTCCTTGCGGCTGGCGGTTTGGGTCACGTAGCGAAGCGTCGCGAACATGGATCCTCCCGATGTGGTGGACGTGCCGGGGTTGTCGTAGCCCCATACTTTGCCGGTGGCCGGATCAGGCCCCAGGGGCTGGTCTTTCACGGAGTTGGACAACGGGCCGAGGGCGGACACGGCATCCCGTAGATCGGCATAATCCTGGGTGTCTGATCCGCCCGGATCGGCCAGATAGACGGTACCCTTCGGGACCACCAGGACGTTGTAGGCAGTGCTTCGGCCGTTGGAGGCGAAGGTCGCCGTGACAGTTGCGCTGCCGGGTGTGTTGAACGCCGCGCCGCTCCAGGTGACTGCCGACGTCGTCGTGGTTCCGTTCTGGGTGACCACGGCGGTTGACGGCAAGGCAGCCGGGCCCGCGCCGAGTGCCACTTGTTTCGGGACGTCCATCTGGACGCTGAACTTTCCGCGGTTCTCGAGGTCCTGCAGCTTCCAGGTGTCGTGCCAGTCGAAGGTCAGTCCGCCATTGGCGTCGAACGTCATGGGCAGCCAGACCTGCGGGGCGTTGGCCAGGTCAGACGGCGTCCAGCGGTCGCCCATGTAAATGAACTTGCCCGCGGCGGCATCCACCGGGATGACAGACGTGCTCTGCGAGGAGAATGTGGTGTTGGCGTTTGTTCCGATGGCCGGGTTGCCGTGCTGGGTCCATGGTCCGAGCGGAGATGGGGCGGTGGCATAGCGGGCCGCATTCGCGTCCCAGCCTGTGGCTGCGGACGTAATCAGGTAGTACATTCCGTCGTACTTGAACATGGCCGGGGCCTCACGGGCTTGGCCCTGGAAACTGCGGCTGAAGTCCACGCCGTCCACCGACCGCGACTTCGGAACATTGAGGTACATGTAACTGGCGTTGAGCCGCGAAACATACATGGTGCGGTTCTCTTCGCTTGAGTAGACGATGTACCCGGTCCGGGCTGCGTCGTCATCCTGGAAGAGGTTCATGTCGCGCGCCATGCCCAGCTGGGAGGGGTACTGGTTGTTGGGGTCGTTTGCCGGGATCTGGTCCAGGCGGTAGCTGTCGACATACCGGAAGGGCCCGAACGGACTGTCCGACACAGCAACTCCCGCCTGGGCCTTGGCGTACTGCGCGTTGGACGTGGTGGACGGCCCATCGGCATGGACCCATAGGACCCACTTGTTGGTGGACTTGTTGTAAATGACCTTCGGGCGCTCGAGGACCACGGCCCGGCCAGCCGCGTTGCCCGAGCCGTTGCTGTCAAGGTCACGGAAGACGGCGTCCTTTTCATGCGTCGTGTAGTCGGCGTAGAGGGAGGTGAAGTACGGGTCCGTGTCCAACTGGGCGCGGGAGGTCAAGGCCTTAAGTGCCAGCCCTTCGTCCTTCCAGTTGTAGAGGTCGTAGGAGGAATAGGCATGGACGCCGGGCATGGGCTGGTAGCCGTTGGAGCGGTCCTCGCCATACCAGTAGTAAATGGTCTTGCCAGCGGCGTCCTTGGCGGGGATCACCTGGCCGCCATGGGCCTGGATGGCCTTGGCGTTGCTGTCCAGCCAGGGCTTCCCGGGCCGGAATGAATCATAAGTGACCAGTTTGCGCAGGGCCTTCGTCGCCGCGTCTATTGCCTCGTAGGCTGCCTTAATGGCCGCGGTGTCGGTAGAGGCAGCGTCCACCAGGGACTGCGCTGCCGCAAGCTTCTGCTTCAGAACATCAACGCTGTCCGTTGCATACAACGACGCCTGCTCCTGGCTCAGGCTGGCCTGCCGGATCTTTTCGCCCAGCAGTGCCGTGGTGTGTTCCAGCGGCTTGCGGATCAGCACGAAGTTCAGGGCGGGGTCCAGGAAGGTGTTGGTGCGTCCGGCCTGGCTGTGCGCCTGCAGGTTCAAGGTGCTGTCGGTGACCTGCACAATGAAGGTTTTCTCCAATGCGGTGCTGCCGGCGGATGCGGTTCCAAGAACTGCCCCTTCAGCCATGAGGTCCATGGTGCGGCCGGCCCAGCCGCCCGGGAGCTTGAATCCGAAGGTGACATCGTAGCTGCCGCTGGGCAGGTCGAAGTCGTATTTGACCGCGCGCTGGCTAAGGACCGAGCCGGCCGGCGGGGCGTCGTAAAGGATGGAGTCATACTTGCCCAGCGTCGTGTTGGTGTTGGCCTTCGGATTGGAGAATGCATCCGAGACATAACCCCAGCTGCCCCCCGTCTTTGCGTCCTGACCCAGAGGCTGGTCTGAGCGGGACTGGAAGATACCCAGCGTGTCGCCGTCTGCCACCTTGTCCGTAACCGACGCGCCGCTGTTGGCGAAGTACAGCATGCCGTTGGTGGATACCAACTGCGCGAGAGTCGGCTCCGGGAAGCCTGCGGGAGCCTCATCCGCGGCCATTCCGGGTGTCGCCGGGATCAGCAGGGAGGCGCCGACGGCAGCAGCGAGCGTTGCGCCGGCTGCCCGCCGGCCACGGACCCCGGCAGCAGCCTTGGCCGCTGCGAGAGCATAACCGGACAGGTGCCGGGAGCGGAAGGCGGCGAAGCCGGCCGCCCCGAGGAGGGCCATGCCGAGAACGGCGAGCGCTGGTGCCCAGGACCACACTGTTCCGGGGACTACTGCGGCGGGCAACTGTGGCGGGAGGGCGGCTATTTGACCGGCCAGCGGAACGGCAACAGCGCCGTCGTCGGGGCGGGTGAACAGCACGCTGTGTGCTTCACCGGCGGCCAGGGCAACAACCTTGGGGCCTACGCCATCGGGCAATGTGCCTTGGCCAGCATTGTTCTCGCCCCAGGCGAAGACCTTGCCCGACTCGGTGGCCACAAGGTTGTGGTAGCCGCCCGCTGCAATCGCAGTGACTTTTTCGGAAGCGAGTTCCGCGGGCACGTTGAGCTGGCCGTACGCGTTGGATCCCCAGGCAAGGACCTTGCCGTCGGCCGTCAGGGCGAGGGAGTGCGTTACTCCGGCGGAGACCGCCGTGATGCGGGTGGCCTTGACTTCTGCCGGGATTTCCAGCTGGCCGGCGTCGCTGCGCCCCCAGGCGGTGACCTGGCCTGTGCTGTCAAGGGCGAGGTTGAAGCCCGAGCCTGTGGCTGTCTGTTCGATTTGCCTGCCGCCCAGTTCGGCCGGGATCTGGTTCTGCGCGAATGCGTTGTCACCCCAGGCGACCAGGGTGCCGTCAGTCTTCAGCGCCACGGAGTTGCTCCCGCCGGCGGAGATCTTCCTTACACCGGTCAGGGCGGCCGCGGGGACAGCGGACTGTCCACTGGAGTTGCCGCCCCAGGCAACGACACCGCCGTCCCTGGACAAGGCCAGTGAATGGCTGGCACCTGCGGCGACGGCGGTGAACTTGGTCTTGCCGGCGGCAGGAACTGTGGATTGCCCGGCCGAATTGGAGCCCCAGGCGAGGAGTTGGCCGGGCTGCGTCACGGCGACAGTGTGATTGTTCCCCGCTGCCAGCTGCACGATGGGATCGTTCCGGTAGCCGGCTGGAAGAGTGGTTTGTCCGGCGTCATTGGCGCCGAAGGCAAACAGGTATGTGGGTTCGGCGGTGGGGGAAGGAGTCGGGGCGGGTGTGGTGGCGCTCGCAGCGCCCGCCGCCAATTGACTCGTGGCGGCGATGAGCAAGGCTGCCAAGGCCGCCTTGAATCTCAGTTGAAGCATCATCGGTTCTCCAGAGGTGGATGAAGGTTGGCCTGTTGCCAAGAGCGTCCCGGACCGGGGAACCGGGCTGGACTCCAAAGTATTGGGCAAACAACATGTTTGCAATAGGTCTTATTAAATGGTTTGTAATAAGTCGGGTCGCCAGAGGGTCCTGCGCTGGTCAAAGTCTCTGCCCTCCCGTAACCTTGAAGCGAGTCCGTGAACGTTCACGTTTCGAAGAAGAATCGAATCCCCTATGACGATTGCGCCATTCCTAGCTCAACAGCCCACAAGCGAGGCGCGTCGTGCGCGCCTTGCGGTCAACTTACTGTTCTTCACCAACGGCGCCATCTTCGCCAGCCTGCTCCCGAGGTACCCGGACATCAAAACGGATCTCGGGCTGTCCAACGCGGCGTTCGGCCTGGCAGTTGCAGCTTTTCCCCTGGGCGCACTGCTGGCCGGCCTGAGCGCCGGAATGCTCGTGCGCAGGTTCCGGTCCTCCAGGGTGGCAATCGTTGCCACCGTCCTGGCGTCGCTCGGTATTCTCCTGGCTGGCAGCGCCCCAGCGTGGGTGGCCCTTGCCGGCGGTCTTTTCCTTGCGGGCTCTATGGATGCCATCACCGACGTGGCGCAGAATTCCCATGGCCTCAGGGTGCAAAGGCTCTACGGAAGGTCGATCCTTAACTCGTTCCATGCCGTATGGAGTGTCGGGGCCGTCGTTGGAGGCCTCGTCGGCGCCGCTGCAGCGGAACTGGCCGTACCTCCTCCTGTCCATCTCGCCGTCGCCTCAACCGTTTTCAGCCTCATGGCGGTCCTGTCTTACAGGCTTTTGCTTTCGGGGCCGGAACCCCTAGAAGCCCCTGGCGACAATGACACGGGAGAGGGAAGCCCGAATGACTTCGGCGGGTTGCTTCAGTCCAAGGCTATCTACGGGGCGCTCCTTGCCCTCGTGATCATTGCCTCCGCCGGGGCACTCGTGGAGGACTCCGGAAGCTCTTGGTCCGCCATCTACCTCTCGGGCTCCCTCGGGGCATCGGCCTTCATGGCGGGCGCAGGCTTTGTGGCACTCCAAGGAATGCAGTTCGTGGGACGGATAATCGGTGACCGCCTGGTGGACCGCTTCGGCCAACGCGCTGTTGCCCGCTGCGGAGGACTGATTGTTCTGGCGGGCATGGGCCTTGCCCTGTCCTTCCCAACGATCATCGGCACTGTCATCGGTTTCGGTCTCGCCGGTCTCGGTGTCGCCACCCTCATTCCCGCCGCCATGCATGCCGCAGACGAGTTGCCGGGCCTCCGGGCGGGGGCGGGACTCACCATCGTCAGCTGGCTGCTACGACTGGGCTTCCTTCTTTCTCCCCCTGTCGTCGGTGCAATTGCAGACGCCTCATCACTGCGGCTCGGCCTCGTCGTCGTGCCCCTCGCAGGCCTTCTGGTAATACTTTTTGCCCGCGTCCTCAGCCCGCGTCCTGACCCCGCGTCCTGACCCCGGGCAGCAAGGAACACAGCACCGCCGGCTGGAGGCTTCCTAGCGACCGGACCTGCGGCGCACGCTCCTGACCACAAGCCCTACCACCATCAGTCCCAGCGCAACGTAGACCACGTAATTGAGGAACCGCGAATACTGTTCGATCAGCCTGTACTGGGTGCCGAGCAGGAAACCAAGGCCAATGAGTGCCCCGTTCCACAGACCGCTTCCAGCGAGGGTGAAAACGCTGAAGGTGCCCAGGTGCATGCTTGAGGCGCCGGCCGGAAGCGAAATGAGGCTACGGACACCGGGGAGCAGGCGTCCGAAGAAGACGGAAGACCTGCCGTGGCGGCGGAACCAGCCTGCTGCATTGTCAAAGTCTTCCCTGTCCACCAGCGGCAGCCGGGACAGGCCGCGGATGGATCTTTCCAGGCCCAGCCGGGCCCCCAGCCAGTACAACATGAGGGCGCCGAGATAGGCGCCCAGGGTGCTGGTAATGAAGACGAGGACCAGGCTCAAGGACCCCTGTTTGGCGAGATAGCCCGCCAGGGGAAGAATGACCTCGCTGGGGATGGGCGGAACGACAGTCTCGGCCAGAGTGAACAGCCCCACGCCCCATTCGCCAAGGGCATCGATGGCCTGGGCGGCCATCCCCACGAGCCCGGTCAGGTTGTCGGCTGCACCGGACGCAGCTACTGATGCTCCCTCCACCTATTCCTTCCAGCTAATTCTTTCCACTGATTCCTGACCTGTCAGCCATTGCGTGGTCAGCGGTGCTTGAACTCGGGCTGGCGCTTTTCTGTGAAGGCCGCCATGCCTTCCTTCTGGTCTTCCGTGGCGAAGAGCGAGTGGAAGATTCGGCGCTCGAACAGAACGCCCTGGGCCAGGCCGGTTTCAAAGGCAGCGTTCACGGCTTCCTTCGCCGCCATGGCCACCGGTTTCGACTTGGATGCAATGATCTCGCCCGCTTTGAGCGCTTCGTCCACTACATCCTCCGCGGGTACGACGCGGGAGACCAGTCCGCTGCGTTCGGCCTCCTCCGCGCCGATGAACCGTCCGGTCAGGATGAGGTCCATTGCCTTGGCCTTGCCCACAGCCCGGGTCAGGCGCTGGGAGCCCCCCATTCCCGGGAGCACGCCAAGGTTGATCTCTGGCTGGCCGAACTTCGCGTTGTCCCCGGCGATGATGAGATCGCACATCATAGCCAGCTCGCAGCCACCGCCCAGGGCGAAGCCGGACACTGCGGCGATGGTGGGAATGCGGAGCCGGGTGAAATCCTCCCAGCCGCGGAACCAGTCGGCGGCGTACATGTCCATGTAGCCCTGAAAGGCCATCTCCTTGATGTCCGCCCCGGCGGCGAATGCCTTGGAGGAGCCGGTGATTACCACGGCCCCCACTCCGGGATCAGTGTCCATGGCCCGGACAGCAGCCACCACCTCTTCCATGGTGGCCTGGTTCAGGGCGTTCAGCGCCTCGGGCCGGTTCAGGGTTACCAGGCCCACCCGGCCGCGCCGCTCCACGAGGATATTGGAGTACTCCGTCATGCTTGATTCCCGTCATCCAGCGCTGCGTCTGCCCCCGCGGTACCACCCTGTGATTTGTCCCGGATATCCGTGATGATCCCGGAGAAATCCCGGCCGGCGCCGCCTTCAGCGGCAAACCTATCGTAGATTTCCGACGCGAGAGGCCCCAGACGGGCTGCCACGCCGGTGCTCTGCAGGGCATTTACGGCGAGTTTGAGGTCCTTGGCCATCAGTGCCCCGGCAAAGCCCGGCTGGTAGTCGCGGTTGGCTGGACTGGTGGGAACCGGTCCGGGAACGGGGCAGTTGGTGGTCAGTGCCCAGCACTGGCCGGATGCGGCTGAAGCGACATCGAACAGCGCCTGATGGGTCAGTCCCAGCTTCTCGCCCAGGACGAATGCCTCGCTCACGGCGATCATGGACACTCCCAGTATCAGGTTGTTGCAGATCTTTGCGGCCTGCCCGCCACCGTGCCCGCCGCAGTGAACCACCCGCTTGCCCATCACTTCCAGCATCGGCCGCACGGTCTCGAAGTCATCCGGCTCGCCGCCCACCATGAAGGTGAGGGTTCCTGCCTCCGCACCCACCACGCCACCCGAGACCGGGGCATCCACAGCCAGGTGTCCGGCGTCGACGGCAAGCGCCGAAGCTTGCAGCGCCTCATCGACATTAATGGTGGAGCAGTCCAGGAACATGGTGCCGGGGGCTGCCGCGGCCAGCAGCCCGGGCTGACCGTCCACGCCCCGGTAGGCATCCAGGACATGCTGTCCGCTGGGGAACATGGTCAGTACCACTCCCGCTCCGGACACTGCCTCCACAGGGCTGGCTGCCGTGGGCACGCCCTGGGCCTTGGCGGTTTCGAGTGCGGCAGGCACGACGTCGAAACCCACCACGTGATATCCCCCTTTCACCAGGTTTACGGCCATGGGTCCACCCATATGGCCCAGGCCCAGGAAAGCGATGGTGGCGTTGTCAGGCATGATCCGTCTCCTTTGACCGAAGGTTCAGTTCCCTATCGCCCAGCGGCGCGAAAAACCGCTCCACGTCCTCTGTCTGTACCTCGCGCAGGGTGGCGGGCTTCCACTGCGGCGAACGGTCCTTATGCACCACCTGCGCCCGGATTCCTTCGCGGAAGTCGGGTGCGGCCAGGAACCTGAGCCCCACCCGGTATTCCTGCGCCAGGGCTTCTTCCAGCGTCAGGCCCTTGACCCGCCGGAGGGATTCCAGGGCCACCTTTACCGCCGTGGGCGACTTCTCTTCGATAGTCCTGGCCGCCTCGGCCGCCTCTCCCCCGCTGTCCCGGAGGCGGCGGACAATGTCCTCGGCGTCGGAGGATGCGTAGCAGGTGTCAATCCATTTCCGCTGTTCCACCAGCGCGGATGCGGGAGGCGTTTGGACGAAACGCGCGACGGCGGCTCCTGCGGTTTCGCTTTCGAGCTCCGCCGCCAGCTCCGGAAGCCTTTCCGACGGGATGTAGTGATCCGCAAGGCCGAGGAACAGCGCGTCCGCGCCGCTGAGGTGGGCTCCTGTCAGGGCAGCATGGGTCCCGGCCTCGCCAGGCGACTTCGCGAGAAGCCAGGTCCCTCCGACGTCGGGGACAAATCCGATGGTGGTCTCTGGCATGCCCATCCTGGTCCGGCCGGTGACTATTCGCACCGACCCGTGCGCGGAAATTCCCACGCCGCCGCCCAGCACCAGTCCGTCCATGAAGGCGACGTATGGCTTGGGATATGCCGAAATCATGGCATTCAGGCGGTATTCCGACTGCCAGAAGGCGGCCGTTTGCGCTCCTCCGGTGAGCATGTCCTGGTAAATGGCAACAATGTCCCCGCCGGCGCACAGGCCCCGTTCTCCGGCGCCCCGCACCAGGACGGTCGCCACGCCGTCGTCGTCTGCCCATGCGGTGAGCTGCTCCAGCATCGCCGCCACCATCCCGGCAGTAAGTGCATTGACGGCCCTTGGCCTGTTCAGGGTGATCACCCCCAGATGGCCGCGACGCTGGAACAGCACTTCTGCACTGGCCTGCGCTCCGTCTGGCGAATCCTCCGGAAGATCGGCCATCAGCTTCCTTCAGGCATCACGAAGCTGGCGCCCTGCCGGATTCCGGAGGGCCAGCGCGTGGTGACCGTCTTGGTCCTGGTGTAGAAGCGGAAGGCGTCGGCACCGTGCTGGTTGAGGTCGCCGAATCCTGATGCTTTCCAGCCGCCGAAGGTGTAATAGGCAATGGGGACCGGGATGGGCACGTTGATTCCCACCATGCCCACTTCCACGCGGCTCGCGAAGTCCCTGGCGGCATCCCCGTCCCGGGTGAAAATGGCTACCCCGTTACCGAACTCATTGTCGCTGCAGAGCTGCAGCGCCTCATCGTAATCGGCCGCGCGGAGCACGCTGAGGACAGGACCGAAGATCTCTTCTTTGTAGATCTTCATGTCCTTCGTGACGTCGTCGAAGAGCGTCGGACCCACCCAGAAGCCGCCGTCGTAGCCATCCACCGCCAGGCCGCGGCCGTCCGCCAGCAAGGTGGCGCCTTCGTCGACGCCGGACTGGATGTAGCCCTCGATCCGCTCCTTTGCGCTGGCGGTAACCACCGGTCCGAAGTCCGAATCCTTGTCGAGGCTGTGTCCCACCCTGAGCCTCTTGACCCGGTCCTGGAGCTTGGACACAAGCCTGTCAGCAGTTTCCTGACCGACGGGGACGGCTACGGAAATGGCCATGCAGCGTTCCCCGGCTGAACCGTAGCCGGCGCCGATCAGGGCGTCCGCCGCCATCTCCAGGTCCGCATCCGGCATGATCACCATGTGGTTCTTGGCTCCGCCGAAACATTGGGCGCGCTTCCCGTGGGAAGCGGCAGTGGCGTAGATGTATTGCGCAATGGGTGTGGAGCCCACAAAGCCGATTGCCTTGACACGCGGGTCCTCGAGGAGTGCGTCCACCGCCTCCTTGTCTCCGTTGACCACATTAAAGACGCCGTCCGGCACGCCGGCTTCCGAATAGAGCTCCGCCAGGCGGAGCGGCACAGACGGGTCACGTTCGGAAGGCTTAAGAATGAAGGCGTTGCCGGCAGCGAGGGCAGGCCCGGATTTCCACAGCGGGATCATGGCCGGGAAGTTGAACGGGGTGATGCCTGCCACCACACCCAGCGGCTGGCGCAGGGAGTGGACGTCGATCCCGGTGCCCGCGTCGTCGGAAAACTCGCCCTTGAGCAGGTGCGGGGCACCGGCCGCGAACTCCACCACCTCGATGCCGCGCTGGATGTCGCCCCTGGCATCAGGAAGTGTCTTGCCGTGCTCGGAGGACAGGAGTGTGGCGAGCTCGTCCATGTTCTGGTTCACCAGGTCAACGAACTTGAGCAGGATCCGGCCGCGGCGCTGCGCGTTCATGGCGGCCCACTCAACCTGGGCCTTCTCCGCTATGGCCACCACGTTCTCGACTTCTTCGCTGCCGGCCAGCGGCACACGCCCTTGGACCTGCCCCGTGCAGGGATCAAAAACGTCGCCGAACCGGCCCGAGATCCCGCTTACGCGCTTGCCGCCAACATAATGGGATAGTTCCTGCACCATGGCTGAATGCTCCTTCGCATGTGCTCCAGGTCATCTCTGCAAGCGAATATACTCGGACTTCCTACTAAATTCCAGAGCGCCGGAGGCAGCCCGTCAGCATGCCCTGCGCTTTCCCCGCCGCAGTACTGCCAAGGTAAGTTAGGGACTGTGAAGATAGCTACCTGGAATGTGAACTCCCTCCGTGCCCGTGCCGACCGGGTGGAGGCGTGGCTGCGGCGCAGCGACTGTGACGTGCTGGCCATCCAGGAGACCAAATGCACCGACGACAACTTCCCGTGGGAACTCTTCGAGCGGATGGGTTACGAAGTTGCGCATTTCGGCACGAACCAGTGGAACGGCGTGGCTATCGCCTCCCGGATAGGCCTCGAGGACGTGGAGCGCGCCTTTCTGGGCCAGCCCGGGTTCGGCAAAGCCGGCGCGGACCCGGTCCAGGAGTCCCGCGCCATCGCGGCCACCTGCGGCGGCGTCAGGGTTTGGAGCCTCTACGTACCCAACGGGCGCGCCCTTAACGACGAACACATGCCGTACAAGCTCAGTTGGCTGGACTCGCTGAAGAACCACGCCCAGGGCCTGGTGACCCGGAACCCGGAGGCCCAGGTTGCCCTGATGGGCGACTGGAACATTGCACCGCTGGACGAGGATGTCTGGGACATTGACCTCTTCCTTTCCCAGGGCTACACCCACGTGAGCGAACCGGAACGGGCGGCCTTCCGCGCCATTGAAGCGGCAGGCTTCACGGACGTGGTGCGCCCGTACACCCCGGGCCCGGGTGTCTACACCTACTGGGACTACACCCAACTGCGGTTTCCCAAGAAGCAGGGCATGCGGATCGACTTCGTCCTGGCCTCCCCTGCCTTGGCCGCACGCGTCACGGGCGCCTCGATAGACCGCGAGGAACGCAAAGGCAAGGGCGCATCCGACCACGCTCCGGTGCTGGTGGATCTGGCTGAGTGATGGCTGCATCCTGGACCCCCGAAAGGAGACTGCTATGACGGGAAACCTCTACCGGGGCCAGGCCGGCCTGCCGTTCTCATCCACGCTGCGCGTCTACGAACCGCTGGAAGCCTTTCCGGAGGAACAGCGGCAAGCCATCCAGGCGGCCGGCGCACGCACAGCCTCCCGCGCCGCCGTCGAAAACGCCGAGCTGCTGGCATCCCTGGGGCGGATCACCCGGGCGGGAGGGGATCCCTTCCCCACCGGCCGGACGGACCTGGTGCGCGTCACTACCGCTTCCAGGGCTTCGTCAGCAGGTACCCCTGCAGCGGAAACATCCGACGGCGCCGCGGCCACAGGTTCCGGGACCGGGACCGGGACCGGGACCAGCCAGGGGAAAAGCTCCGAAACAGTGCTGCTCTATTGCCCCAGCCAGCTCGTGCTGCGTGCCGGCCTGGCGGCCAACGCCCTGATGGAAGGCATCCACGGGCCCCTGGCCGAAATGCTGATCCCGGAGGAACAGCGGGACAAGCACCAGGAGCGGATCGACCAGGTCAAGGCCCGCGACGGATCCATCCGGGTGCACACCCGCGCCTCCACCTGGGGCATCCCGTTCAGCTGGTTCTCACTGTTCAGCGAATCCGACCACAAGGACGTGGTGGAAGCGGGCGGGCGGATCCTCACCGTCAGGGTATGGGCGCCTATAACCGAGGCGATGGAACGTGCGCGCTACGCCGTGGCCAACCTGGCGCTGGCAGCGCCGGACCTGGACATGCTTGATGACCTCGCCCAGCTGACGGAATGGCTGGAGCTGTTCCACGTGAATTCCATGGTGGAGCTGGACTACGGTGCAGTGGCTGACAAGGTTTACCCCGATGAGTCGCCCATGGACATCCGTCTCGGCATCGAGTGCCTGGCCGAGGGCGACATGACAGGCGCGGCGGCCGCCTATCGGCGGCTCGCGTCCCGGTGGATTCCCATCCGGCAGCTCGCCCGCGCTTCCTGACGGCACGGGCTCACCGCCGTCGACTCGACCACTTCCCAGACTGCACTCTTCGCTAAACCGGAGGCGGCGCCGTCGTACGTCTGACGATGAGCTCGTGGGGCGCGACGGCGGACCGCACGGAGCCGCTCACGCCGTCCAGTTCGTCAAGGAGCATCTTCGTGGCGAGTTCGGCCTGTTCGTCGGGCCGCTGCCCAACGGTGGTAAGTCCCATGGCATCAGCGAAATCGTGGTTGTCGATGCCCACGACAGAAAGCTCTTCCGGCACGCGGACACCTATCCGGGCTGCTTCGAAAATGACGCCCATAGCCATCTCGTCCGAGGCGCAGAAGATTGCGGTGGGTTTGGGCCCGGGACGGGCCCAAAGCCGGCGGAAGGCTTCCTGGCCGCTCCGGACCGTGAAATCACCCCACTCATCCCATTCCGGGCGGATGGGCAGCCCGGCGCCCTCCATGACCTCAGTGAATGCCAGCATCCG
Organism: Arthrobacter pascens; assembly: GCF_030816475.1. Lineage (NCBI taxonomy): Bacteria > Bacillati > Actinomycetota > Actinomycetes > Micrococcales > Micrococcaceae > Arthrobacter > Arthrobacter pascens. Next base: position 3,840,739 of record NZ_JAUSXF010000001.1, read on the forward strand.
GACACGGGGCACATCGAAGTTAAGGTCGGTTTCGTCATCGCCGTGGATGAGCGCGATATCGCGGTGCCCCAGCTCAATCAGGTGCATGACTGCGGTTGAGGCCGCGGCGTAGTCGTCAATGCCGATGTACGCACATTCTTCGACGTGCCCGCCGACCACCACCAGCGGGATATCGATCTTCTGGAGGTGGTCAAGCTCGTCATGGGTGAGCGCCATACACAGAACCAGCAGTGCGTCGATCTGCTTGTACACCATGGTTTTACTGAAGAGCCGCTCGCGGTTGCTGCCGTGCCCGCCGAGATTAAACAAGGAGAGGTTGTAGTGGCGGGCATGCAACTCCCGGTCTGCCCCCTCAATGGCTTTGGAAAAGAACCAGCGGCTCACAAACGGTGCCAGCACCCCGATGGTTTTGGTGCGACCCGTGGCCAGTCCGGACGCCGATGAGGAAGCGACATACCCCAGGGCCCCAGCCACTTCAAGGATCTTTTCACGCGTTGCCGGCGAAACTCTGGGCAGCCCCCGCACCGCCCTTGACACGGTGGCAGTGGACACGCCGGCCGCCGCTGCTACGTCCTCAATGCTGACACCGCTGTGGCCGCCCCGTTGAGACCTTTCACTTGTGCGTGCCACAATGTCCCCTCATCGGCTCCAGGCAGGCGTCCGCAAACCCCTGCGATCGCCCCGAGCCATAGTATTTTGCGCGTCCCACTACTTCGTAGTGTTACCTGCGGGAAGCTGACCGCCTGGTGCCTATTTGCGGGCTGGCAGCCGACGGCGGAGCCGCACCATCCCGAAAATCGCCGCCAATGTGGCCAGCAGGCCGAGCGCCCAGCCGAGCGCGGGCTGGGCGGTGACTTCCATCCAGACAGTGACCGCCAGCAGGACCACGGCCCAGAAGCCAAGGAACCCGATGATGATGTCAAAGTCCTCGCCCGAGCGCTCCAGCCGGCGCCCGTTTCCCGCCCCCTTTGGCTGCTGGGGGCGGGAAACGTTCCCGGTCACTTGACTGCACCCGCTGTCAGGCCCGCGACGATCTTGCGCTGGAAGATTAGCACCAGGATCACCAAGGGAATGGTGACAATGGTGCCGGCTGCCATGATCGCCGTGTACGGAATCTGGTTAGGCTGCGCCCCCGCGAAGCTCGCAATGGCCACTGTGACCGGTTGCGTTGCGTCGCTGGAGAGCTGGCTGGCGATCAGGAATTCATTCCAGGAGGAGATGAAGGCCAGGATCGCAGTGGTGAAGATCGCCGGTGCCGCCAGTGGCATGATCACCTTACGGAACGCCTGCCCCTGAGTGCAGCCGTCCACGCGCGCCGATTCCTCGAGCTCCCACGGCATTTCCCGGAAGAACGAGGTCATGGTGTACACAGTCAGCGGCAGCACGAACGAGATGTTCGGAATGATCAGCGCCTGGTAGGTGCCGATCCAGCCGATGTTGGTGAACAACTGGAACAGCGGAGTGATCAGGGCAACGCCCGGGAACATGGATGCCCCCAGGATGAAGCCCAGCACCAGGTACTTGAACCGGAAGTTCAGGCGCGCCAGTGCATACGCCGCGAATACGCCGATCAGAAGGGAGATGGCCGTCACCACGACACCAATGAAGACGCTGTTGACCAGAGCCTGTCCGAAGTGGTTTCCGAACGAGGTGTCGAACGCCGTATTGAAGTTGTCCATCGTGACATGGGTGGGCAGGATCGAGGTGTCGTACGTAAATCCGACATCCCGGAACGCAGTGACCACCATCCAGTAGGCGGGGGCGAGGCACCAGATCAGGATGACAACCGCGCTGATGTAGGTCCGCCCCTGGGCCCATTTCTCGCGGTTCTGCGCCGTCTTCCGGCCCTTGTCCTGCCGTGCACGCAGCTCCGTGGCTGCTGTCGCGGTGGTCATTTCTTCCCCTTAGGAGTGGCGCCGCTTTGCTCCACAACATTCGCGCCCAGGAAGCGGACGAAAATGAAAGCGACCAGAAAGATGATGATGAACGTGATCGTGGACAGCGCGGCCGCCGCATTGAATCCCTGCCTGATCTGACTGATGACCAGGATGGAGAGGGTTGTGGTGTTGTTGGCCCCTCCGGTGAGGATGTACGGGAGGTCGAACATGCGCAGTGCGTCCAGGGTTCGGAACAGGACAGCCACCATCAAAGCCGGCTTGACCAGTGGCAGCGTGATCATCCGGAACCGCTGCCAGGCCGATGCGCCGTCCACCTTGGCTGCCTCGTAGACTTCCGCGGGAATCATCTGGAGGCCCGCCAAAATCAGCAGGGCCATGAACGGTGTCGTCTTCCAGACGTCCGCGATGATCACTGCCCATTTTGCCGGCCACTCACTGCCTGTCCAAAGGATCGTGGTGTTGAAGAGCTTGTTCGCGATTCCCTCAAAAGCGAAGATGAACAGCCAGAGCTTGGCGGTCACAGCCGTGGGGATGGCCCACGGCACCAGGACTGCGGCACGTACCAGGCTGCGGCCCTTGAAGGTCCTTGCCATGATCATGGCCATCCAGAAGCCGAGCACCGTTTCGAACGCCACAGTCACCACCGTGAAGAAGAAAGTGGTGGCAGTAGCTGACCAGAACTGGGCTCCCAAGGTGCCGGGCGGGCAGGCAACGGTCCCGCCACCCGGAGACGCACACTGCTGGGCAAGCCAGTTCACATAGTTTTGAAGGCCAGCCGGTCCGCCCTGGACGAACAATCCCGTGGCCGGATCAAGTCCGGCATCTTTCTGGAATGACATCACGATGGCACTGATGATCGGGTAGACGATCACAATGCCCAACGCAATGATGGTGGGGGCCAGCAGCCACGAGGCCCACTTGCCCTGGCTCTTTAGCCTGTTGTCCTCACCTACGCCCTTGGGCGCGTGGTGAAGCTCGGTACCGCCCGACGCCGGCCGTGTTACCGGCGTCGGGCCCAATTCGGTTGCCATGGCTAAACTACGATCCTGCGCCAGCGGACTCGATGGACTTCTGCATATCAGACAATGCTGTATCCACCGGCTTTTCGCCCTTGATGGCCGAGTAAGCGTTCTCCTGGATGGCCTTGGTGACGGCCGGGTAGAACGGGGTGACCGGACGCGGAACGGCGTTCTCAATAGACGTCTTCAGCACCGGCAGGTACGGCAGCTTCGCCACGAGGTCCTTGTCCTCATACAGGGCGCCGAGCACTGGAGCCAGTGACCCCTGGGTGGCGTAGAACTTCTCGGTCTCTTCGGAGGTCATGAACTTCAGGAAATCAAGCGCCGTGGCCTTGTTCTTGGAGTAGACACTGACAGCCATGTTGTGTCCGCCCAGGGATGAAGCCCCGGGGCCGTCCTTGCCCGGGAGTGCTGCCATTCCCAGCTTGTCCTTCACAGCAGAGGAACCTTCTGTGGTGGCCAGGTTGTAAACATAGGGCCAGTTGCGCAGGAAGAGCAGCTTGCCGCCCTGGAAGGCCTGCCGGCTGAGTTCCTCCTGGTAGGTGATGGCTTCCTTCGGGATGTTGCCGTCCGCGTACGCCTTCACCAGGTTCTCGAGTCCGGCCTTGGCCTCCGCGGTATTCAGGTTCGGTTTGCCGTCGTCGTTCAGAACCGAGCCGCCTGCGGAGTTGATGGCTTCGGAAGCGTTGACTGTGAGGCCTTCATACTTGGTGAACTGGCCTGCGTAGCAGCCGATGTTGTTGGCCTTGGCGATGGAGCACATGCTCATCATCTCGTCCCACGTCTTGGGAGGAGTCGGAACAAGGTCCTTACGGTAGTAAAGAATGCCGCCGTCGGAGGTCTGCGGTGCAGCGTAAAGCGTGCCCTTGTAGGTGGCGCTGTCAACTGTCGGCTTCAGCATGGCGCTGGTGTCCAGGGCCATCTTGTCCTTCAGCGGCTGCAACCAGCCCTTCGCGGCGAATTCTGCCGTCCACACGACGTCAACGTCCACGACGTCGTAGTTGGCGTTCTTGGCCTGGAAGTTCTGGACGAGATCGTCGTGCTGCTGGTCAGCCTGGTCGGTCTGCTCCTTGAAAGTGACCTTCTCGTTCGGATGGGCAGCATTCCACTTTTCTACCAGGGGGCGGACAACGTTGCTGTTGTCCTTGCCCTGGACATACGTAATGGGGCCGCGGCCATCCAGGTTGGCGCCTGCATCGCCGCCCCCGCCACCTCCACCGGTGGTGCCCCCTCCTCCGCCGCCACATGCGGAAAGTGTCAGGGCCAGGATGCCGGCGGTTGCCGCCGGAAGTAAGAATCTACGGTTTTTCATTCTTAGAGCTCCTCGCTGAGTGACATGTAAAGTCGCAGTGTGCTTGATGTGGTGACCATCACACTAGTAACGTTGCGGTGAGAAATGCAAGCGTTTACATCAAAACGTTACCTGAGAGGGAACCAAATGCGGCACAAGACCGTTCCTACCCCCGGCTCCGCCATCACGTCCTGGTGGGCGGATGCCGTTGTGTACCAGATCTACCCGCGTTCCTTCGCGGATGCCAACGGCGACGGCATGGGTGATCTCCGCGGAGTGACGGCGCGTTTGCCCTATCTGCAGCGCCTGGGCGTGGATGCCGTATGGCTGTCACCCTTCTATAAATCCCCTCAGGCCGATGCCGGTTACGACGTTGCGGACTATCGCGATGTTGACCCGCTTTTCGGCACGTTGGCCGACTTCGACGCAATGTTGCAGAAAGCTCACCACCTAGGGCTGAAAGTCATTGTGGACCTTGTTCCGAACCACACGTCGGACGAACATGTGTGGTTCCGGCAGGCGCTGGCATCCCCGCCGGGATCCGCAGAGCGTGACCGCTACATCTTCCGCCCGGGCAGGGACAAGGTCCCCGGTTCCGGGGACGGCGGGCTCGCTCCCAACAACTGGAGATCGATCTTCGGCGGCCCGGCCTGGAGCAGGGTCACGGAGGCCGACGGCAGCCCCGGTGACTGGTATCTCCATCTTTTCGACACCAAACAGCCGGACCTGAACTGGAACAACGCAGAGGTCCGGGAGGAGATGCGGTCAGTCATGCGCTTCTGGCTGGACCGCGGAGTGGACGGCTTCCGGGTGGACGTGGCACACGGAATGGTCAAAGAAGAGAGCCTTCCCGATTGGGATGGTCTGGCCGCAATGGTGGAAGGCACTTCCGGAGCGGCTCCCGGTGCCGCGCACACGCCGCCCGGAGAGGCTCCCGGAGCGCATTCGGAGGCACAGGAACCGCACCGCGCAGTGTCACCGGTGTATCCGCCCTCCCCGTTTTTTGACCAGGACGGCGTCCACGAGATCTACCGTGACTGGAACCGGCTGCTCGCCTCCTACGAAGGGGACCGGATGCTGGTGGCGGAAGCCTGGGTTGAACCGGCGGAGCGGCTGGTCAGGTATATCCGGAAGGATGAAATGCAGCAGGCCTTCAATTTCGATTTTCTCCTGGCCGGCTGGGATGCGGAGCGGATGGCCGAGGCGATTGAGGCGTCCTTAACGGCCGCCGCTTCGGTGGGAGCCCCCTCCACCTGGGTTCTGAGCAACCACGACACCGTCCGGCACACCAGCCGGTTCGGGCTGAAGGATCCCACCACGTTCCCCAAGGGCATCGCCGCAGAGGACGAGCAGCCCGACGCCGCCCTTGGGCTGGCGCGGGCCCGCGCTGCCACGCTGATCTCTTTGGCGCTGCCAGGCTCGGCCTATGTTTACCAGGGCGAGGAACTCGGCCTTCCGGAGCACACCACGCTGCCGCATGAGGCCCGCCAGGACCCCACCTTCTTCCGGACCAACGGTGCGGAAATCGGCCGGGACGGTTGCCGGGTCCCGCTCCCTTGGAAGGCGGACGAGCCCGGTTACGGCTTCGCGGAGACGTTCACCGCGGCCCCGGCGTCCGACGGCGGTGCAGGTCACCGCATGCCCGCCGCCCCCTGGCTCCCCCAGCCCGATTCCTTTGGTGAGCTCGCCGCCGACCGGCAGGACGGCGTCGCAGGCTCCACACTGGAGCTCTACCGTTCGGCACTGAAGCTACGTGCGGAGCACAACCTGGGCTCCGGAACCTTTCAATGGGCGGAGGTCCATCAGCCCGCGCGCGGCATCCTGGCCTTCCACAATGGCGATGTCCTGGTATTTGCCAACCTCGGCACGAGCCCGGTCGCTGTCCCCGAGGGGTTCAGCGTGGCGCTGTCCAGCGCGCCTGAATCTGCCGTATCTCCTGCATCGGCCGACGTGGCCCCCAACTGCACTGTTTATCTGCAGGCCCACTGATTCGGACCGGGGACGCGGGAGCCAACCGTAAAAGAGCGTATCTGGAAGAGGCAACAAGGACAGATGTGCCAGGAAAGGACGCCGGGCTCCTTGGGAGCGCGGCGTCCTTTCAGGTGTATTCCTGCAAATGTGTCCCTTCAGGCAATCCGAAGGGATTAGCCCTGCTCGGCCCTACTTGGCGCTCCTGAACAGCCCGGCGATCCTGGAACCGATCCCCTTCACGTTTTCGGCCACTCCACCGGCCAGTTCCTTGACGTTTTCGCTGACATCCCCGGCCAGCTCCTTGGCGTTTTCAGCCAAGTCTCCGCTGAGGAACTCTTTGACGTTCTCCGTAGCCTCGCCAGCGAACTCCTTGGCTTTCTCCGTGGCCTCGCCGGCGAACTCCTTGGCTTTCTCGGCGGCGCCTTCGATTCCGTCTTTGGCCGCTCCGCTGCCAGTTACTTCTTCACTCATGATGTTCTCCTTGGTTTCCCGGCAAAATCCATCCGGGCACGGTTGCCCCGGCGGCAGACGATGGCCGCCCGCCTGGAGAAGATCAGCTGTCCCCCGCACCACACACTAAGGCCAGGGCCCCGTCCCGGTGCAACATCCCGCCCTGGCGGAGGTCACCTGGGCACGTTGACATGACAACAGCGGCCCAATCACGGTAAGGAAGCGGAAGAAAGGTATATGCAGCGGCAGGGCCCGTCAGCGGACGCGCTCGGCCCGGCTGAAACGGGTCCGGGCTCCGGCGCCGATATGAATTAGGACAGGGGTCCTTTTGCCCACCACCGCGTCCAACGCATCCACTAAGGCGGCTACCTCGGCTGCAAGGAGATGCGGGGCAACCCCCTGGCGGGGCTGGAGCCTGACCTTCAGGGCAGGACTGCCCTGGACATCGTAAGTTACCACCGTCGCCCCTGCCAGGTCAGGACGTCCGGCAAGGGCGTGCTTCAGCGCCTGCTCAGCCACTCCTCCGCCGATCATGACATCTCCGGTCACAGTGCCGGAATCGTATTCCGCAGCCAACAGGTTGTTTTTGCCCTTTCCCTGCTGGGCAATCCAGGCAACCATCAGGCCGATCAGTACCAGCAGGGCAAACGCCACCACCAACCACAGCCAGCTTTCCGGGCGGCCGGGGAAGCGGGTGCTGTCAAAGGCCCGGTTGATTCCGCTCCAGACTGAACCGGCCCGGGAGTGCCACCACGTGGCCACGGCCGGAACAGAGGCCAACAGCATCAACAGTAGGCCCACAGCCAGAAGCATCAGCCCCAGGATGCCGATCAGGATCCTGTTAAGAAGGGTCGGGGTGCTGTTCACGCGCCAATCACCCCGGATGTTGACACATTGATCCGGGCATCCGGAGCGGGGATCAGTGCCATCTCGCCAAGCTCTTCCTGAACCGCCGCCAGCACAGAGGTTTCATCCACAGGCACTCCTGAAGTTGGACGCACGTTCACGATGACCTGATGCCGGGAAACCACCACCATCACCTGTTCAGGCGTGACGTTGGCGGCGAGCCTGGCACTTCGTGCCAGGGCGGATGCGATCACCTCGTCGTCGACCACCACCAGGGGACCGTTTCCCCGGACTGCCGGTGGCTCTTCCAGGCCCGGGACTTGTTCAACTGCCTGGCCCCCATAGCGGCCATCAAGCACGTGCCGGGCACGCCGGCCCGGAAGGAGGGCATTAAGGAGAAAGAAGAGCCCGGCCATGGCCAGCACAGCACCTATGACACCGAGGAGGGCGGGAGATATTCCGGCGGGCAGCGCCACGATGCGCTCCGCTGCCACCTGGGGCTCGATCAGCCATGCGGGCTGGCCGATGGCGTGCACGCCTGCTTCCAGCATCCCGTAGGCGGCCAGCACCATGACAAGGAGCCCAGCCACCGTTGCGACAGCGGCACGGGTGGAATGGGTCTCGCGGTAGAGAATCCTGCGCATGTCGGGTCCGGCATTGGCTGAACGCCTGTTCACTTGTCCGCTGCTCAGTGGACTGCTCACTGGACCCGGCCCCCTTCACTGATCCTGGCGCCGCTGATCCGGATGTCCACCCGGCTCAGATTGGCACCGCTAAGGACGGAAACGGTGGCCAGGATCCGGGCTTTGGCGGCCACAGTCCGGTCCCAGACGGACCCCCCGAACCCTGCCACGCGGCCTGCGTCCAGTGCTACTGCCTTCAGGGAGGGAATTTTAATCGGTGTCACCAGCGATAGCGCCAGCAGGCCGTCGTCGTCCGACCAGTCTGCCCGGACATCCTGCGCTTCCACGCCCAAGGCCTCGGCGGCCGCCGCCTGGGCAAGGCTTGTCAGGGCTTGTGTACTGATGCGGTTGTGGCCGGCCAGGACCTGCCCCCGCAGGGAAGGAACAGGTGAGCTCATGAGGAGGAGCGCCGGCCGATGATGGCGTCCAGGACGCCGCGCAGGTCCAGTTTCCCTTCCGCAGCACGGCCAAGCAGTGCACCGATGGCCATGAAAAGCAGTGACACCAGGAAGCCCCACAGCCCGAACTGGAAGGACATATAGGCCACAAAGGCGCCTATGGCGATTCCCACCACAGTCAGGTTCACAGCAGCCCCTCCCTTTCGCCAGTGACTGCAGTACCTGCAGCCGAGTGCTTCACCGGCGGCGCCACATACACATCGGTGATTTCAACGTTCACCTCGATGACCTGAAGGCCAACAAGCTCCTCAACTGCCCGGAACACAGCGGCTCTGACCTGGTCAGCAAGGGAGTAGAGCGGCGTACCGTACGTGGCAACCAGATTGATATCCACGGCCACCTGGGTCTCCCCGACCTCGGCATGGACGCCGGCCGCATGATCGGAACTGCCCACTGCGTCCCTGATGGCTCCGAGGGCACGGGAAGACCCGGAGCCAAGGGAGTAGACTCCCGGCACCGACCTGGCAGCTATGCCTGCAACCTTGGCGACGGCAGTTTCAGAGATGACGGTGCGGCCCTGTTCCGGGACCGGCAACGGCGCCGGATTGGCGGCAAGGTGGTTGTGAGCACCCGCATCGGGTTGTGGGTTCTGGTATTCCATCTGGCACTCCCCCTTCTGTTGATCCCAACCCTATCGCTTGCCCCTGACGGCGCGCTGGAATCCATGGCAAGTCCGTCTGTGAGATTCCGCGCCGTCGGAAGGACCTGTTCGTGATTTGGAGTTCAGGACCCGCCTGCTGCCGGTGCTGGATGATCGAGTTCGCGGGACCAGCCCCGGGAACGCTGTTGCGCTACAGCGAGCCCGCAGCGTTCCCGCGATCTCGGACCAGAATGTGAAGGCGGGAACGCCCGTGATGCACGGACGTTCCCGCTTGCTTGCGGCCAGCACGTTGGAGGGCCGCTGCCTGCCGTAGGGTGCAGGTTACTTGTAGAGACCCTCGCCGCCGACGCGGACGTTGGTGGGAAGGTAGCCGTACGGCCCGAGGCCGTTCTGGCCGAAGCTGCGGTCAACCTGCGAGATTCCGTTGCGGAAGTTGATCTTCACGGTGGGTGAAAGGGATCCTCCGCGGACGCCGTTCACGTTGTCGATGAAGGACTGCACCAGGCCTCCGGGCTGCACGTAGTGCGAGTAGGCCTGGAACTGGCGGCCGTTCTGCAGCGGGTTGGGACCTTCCGGAGCGTTGGCCGGCATGTTCAGGTCGGTCGGCGAGGCCAGGGCCAGGCCGCTGTTGTTCATCGGCTGGTAGTCGGAACGGACGCCGTCGCCGACGAAGCCGTAGACACCGTCGGGCCCGCGCATCCCTGCTGCATAGGTGAACTGGTGGCTGATGGTGAACAGGTAGTACTTGTTCTTGCCGCCTTCGTTCTGGATGAAGATCTGCGGACGCTCGGTCTGGTCATTGACGCAGTTTGCCGACAGGAGGGGAGGCAGGAAGGACCACTTGGTCAGGTCCTTGTTGTCTGCCACGGCGAGTCCAACGTTGGCGGTCTGGAACCAGGCACCGGTGTTGTTGACCTGGTCCAGGCTTTCGGCGTTCGCGTCGCCCGGCTTGTAGCCCAGGTCTTCCTGCTTGCAGCGGTATTCGCCGCGGGTGCCGCCGGTGTTTCCCTCGAAGACCATGAAGGTCTTCCCGGGGTGTGCCGGGTCCGCGAAAGTGTAGGGATCGCGGAAGGCGAAACCGGCGTTCTGCGCTTTGGTCTGGTACATCTTTCCATCCGGCTCAAGCAGCTTGGTGTGCTGGAAGCCGTCGAACGACACGCCGTTCTTGTCGGCGTGGATGTTACCGAGGGCCTTGGCGATGGCGGCGTCGGGGGCGATTCCGCCGCCTCCTGCGTTGCGCGCAGCCACGTCGTAGAACGTGGTTGCCGTGTAGAAGACGTTGACGTGGTCGCCCTGCATCAGCCGGGTGGAACCAGACCATTCGGTGTTCCCGATCGAAGAACCATCAACAAACAGATGGCCGCCGTAGTTCCATTTGTCTTTGGCAGGATCAGCGTTGGTCTTGCGGAAGAAGTAGCCGATGCGGGCATTCCAGTGGCGCTGGTCAAAGCCGTAGCCGGCGGTGGTGGTCCGCGACCAGCGAGAAGATCACATCGTAACCCTTGTAGCTGATCTGGTTCGCGTTTTCATCCGTCAGGGACCAGGTGTCCCAGACCCAGACGTCGTCGTTCATGGCGGGGAAATCCTCGGGGATTTCCGGCATCGTGACATCCGGGCTCATGGAGTTCTGGCCGGGAGTTACGGTCGAATCGCTCTGGGCCATGATCTGCTTGGCGTCCGCGCGGGTCCACTTCGAGGTGAAGTCAGACGCCGGGTCATGGGCCTGCTGGGTGTGCTCGGTGGGGAGGGGAAAACCGGGGGTTGGCGCCGGCATCTGCTGCGCGGCGGGCGGATCTGACGGTTCGTTGGCCTGTGCCGATGGCACGGCCAGGAAGGCCGAGGCGGCAATGGCCGCCGCCAGTGCTGCGGCGGCCGGACTCCACCGCAGCATCCGGGGTGAATTGGGGTGCTTGTGCATGTTTGCTCTTCTCGCGGAGTTGAAACTATTCGTGGAAGACGGGCTGGTGCCCTGGTCCTCGAAACTCCGGCGGCCCCGACAACACGGCATGCGTCATCGAGGACGCCGTTGTGTCGGGGGTGCGGGGCTTGGGTAAGGCCCCGAGTGATGGGTCAGGAGGATGCCGATTTCCTGGCCTGCCTCCACGATATGCACGCCCTGCCAGCCATTCAAACGCTGTTTCGCATGGCGCAAAATCATGTGAGCGCGAACAAGTGCAAGCGCTTACATGAGTAGCACGCGCGCGTGCCACAGGCGTTTAGTGTCAGTCAAATGTTGCAAGGCAAATCCCGTTTAGTGAGAAGGTTCACGTCCGGGCATCCGCGGAAAGGTGTTCCTACAATCGAGTACTCCAATGGTGACTTAGGCTCTTAAGCGTCTGCCCGGATTGGGCTCGCCCTGGGAGGCCTGCACTCAGGAATCTTCAGCAGGGAGCCCTGGTTATTTTCGGGCCGCACCACCAGATCAACGGCACCTCCCGAAAGGCGGCAAACATGGTAACTGGATCAGCCTCGTTGCCGCGGGTCGAAGGCGACGACCTCGAGTGGGAGGGCCAGCTGCAGACCTGGAACGACGAACCATTCACGGGCATCGAAGTGTGGCGCTTTCCGAGTGGCGCCATCGAGAGCGAAACGACGTACAGGGATGGCCTCAGCGACGGCCTGTCCCGCAGCTGGGACGAGCAAGGCCGATTGCGTTCGCAGTTCACCTGCCGCCTTGGCGCCATGCACGGCAATTGCAGGAAGTGGCATGCCAACGGCCAGCTCGCCGTGGACGGGAACTATGAATGGGGCGTCCGTATCAATGAGAGGGAGTACAACGAGCACGGGGCGCTGATTAGCGAGTTCGCCCTGGATCCGGCGGATCCCAGCTCGCAGTTCGGTATCCTGCTCAAGTTCAGGGAAGCCTACGACAAGTACCTGTAGGTCACGGAACCCCGCCGGGTGGACTTTTCCCCCTCGGCTTCCACGGGGAAAAGTCCATAAGGCGGGGAAAAGGTCGCACGGCAGAAGCCAGCCGGGGTTAGACGCGGTTAAAGAAGAAAAGCACCAGCTCCGAAGAGCTGATGCTTCCCAGTGGTGGCTCCGACCGGCGTCGATCCGGTGACCTTTCGATTTTCAGTCGAACGCTCTACCAACTGAGCTACAGAGCCTAGGTGACTAGTCACCATGACGGCCGGAATTCCTTCCGGCAATCAGAGCGACCCTGACGGGACTTGAACCCGCGACCTCCGCCGTGACAGGGCGGCGCGCTAACCAACTGCGCTACAGGGCCTTGCTTTTCTTGCTTCGCGGTATCGCTACCGCATTTTTTCAAGGCCTCCAGCCTACCAGACATTTACAGCCTGCCTGACCAGTTCCTTGCGTACCCCCAACGGGATTCGAACCCGTGCCGCCGCCGTGAAAGGGCGGTGTCCTAGGCCGCTAGACGATGGGGGCCAGAACCCGTTCGGAACAAAATAAAAAGGCTTCGAGCCGAGGCTCTCAGTCTTTGTCCTTTTGCTGTTTCTCCGAACTGGACTCTAAAACTATAGGGCTTCGTCAGGAATTATCCAAAATCGGCCGGCACCCCATGAACAAACCAGCGGGAAGCGGCGAAGATGGACAGATGGATGCCGCTGACGCTCTCAACGAGATTGCTTACTGGCTGGAACGCGGACGCGCGGCCACTTTTAAGGTCCAGGCCTTCCGGAAAGCCGCGGACATCATCAGCCGGATGGACCCTGGCGAAGTTGAGGCGAGGGCCCGGGACGGCCGGCTCAAAAGCATGAAGGGCATCGGGGACAGAACCTACCAGGTGATCCGCCAGGCAGTGGACGGCGCCGTCCCTGACTACCTCGAAGACCTCCGCCAGCGCAACGCCGGGCCGCTCGCTGAAGGCGCCGGCGGAGAGCTCCACGCAGCACTCCGCGGCGACCTTCACAGCCACAGCGACTGGTCCGATGGCGGCTCCCCCATATCCCTGATGGCCGGCACTGCCCGCCTCCTGGGGCACGAGTACCTTGCCCTGACAGACCACTCGCCAAACCTGAAAATCGCCAACGGGCTCAGCGCGGAGCGGCTGACCGAACAGCTCGGGGTGGTGGCGGCCATGAATTCGGACGCTCCACACGCCGCCGGGACGGCGAACGGCAAGGCCTTCCGGCTGCTGACCGGCATCGAGGTGGACATCCTGGAGACCGGTGAGCTGGATCAGGAGCCGGAGCTGCTGGACCGGCTGGACATCGTGGTGGCCAGCGTCCATTCCAAGCTCCGCTCGGACCGGGCGACCATGACCGAGCGGATGCTGAAGGGTATCCGCGATCCGCACACGAACGTGCTGGGCCACTGCACCGGCCGACTCGTTGAGGGATCGCGCGGGACCCGTCCGCCGTCGGAATTTGATGCCAGGAGAGTGTTTGAAGCATGCGCCGAACACAATGTGGCCGTGGAGATCAACTCCAGGCCGGAGCGGCAGGATCCGCCCGACGAGCTGATCCGGCTGGCCCTCGACGCCGGCTGCCTGTTCTCGATCGACAGCGATGCCCACGCGCCAGGTCAGCTGGACTTTCTGCAGTACGGTGCAGAGCGGGCAACCCTGAACAACGTTCCCGCCGAGCGCATTGTTACCACCTGGCCGCTGGCGAAGCTCCTGGACTGGTCTTCAGGCAGCTAACCGGGCCCTCCGGAGCCACATTAGGTCGCACCGGCCAGCTTTGGCAGGAACTCGACTAGACGTGGCCGATTTCCGCCAGCCACGCAAGCCGGACCCGGACTAGATTGGCTGCATGGCACGCACCCCCACACAGTCCAAAGAGTCAGCAGCCGTCATTCCGGCAGGCCGCAGCGTCAACGTTCCGGGGCTTGTGGCCGTGGTGGTCACCGTGGTGCTCTGGGCTTCGGCCTTCGTGGGCATCCGGGCCATCGGCCCCACCTTCTCCCCCGGTTCCCTGACGCTGGGCAGGCTCGCGGTTGCCGCCGTCGTGCTCGGCGCCCTGGTGCTGCCGCAGCTGCGTAAGAGCAGGATCCTGCCGCAGGGCCGCGAATGGTGGCCCATCCTGGCTTACGGGGTGATGTGGTTCGGTGGATACAACGTGGCCTTGAACGCCGCGGAGCACCTGCTGGACGCCGGAACCAGCGCGATGCTGATCAACGTCGCGCCGATCCTCGTTGCCGCCATGGCAGGGATCTTCCTCAAGGAGGGATTCCCGCGCTGGCTGATCATCGGCAGCCTGGTGGCGTTCGGCGGCGTCGCTTTGATAGCGCTGGGTCCGGGTGCCGGCTCGGGTCCCGGTTCAGGGCAACGTCCGACGGCGGATGTGGCGGGAGTGCTGCTCTGCCTCCTTGCCGCCGTGCTTGCCGCTGTCAGCGTCATCATCCAGAAGCCTGTCCTGCGGAAATTTCCTGCCGGGCAGGCCACCTGGTTCGGCATCATGGTGGGGGCTCTCTGCTGCCTGCCGTTTACCGGCCAACTGGTGTCCGAACTGCAGGTCGCCCCGCTGCCGGCAACCCTGGGCCTCGCCTACCTCGGTGTTTTCCCCACTGCCATCGCTTTCACGACGTGGGCCTATGCACTGTCCCTGATTGATGCCGGCAAGCTTGCGGCGACCACTTATCTAGTGCCGGGTACTACCATCCTGATCTCATGGCTGGTCCTGAGCGAGGTTCCCACCACCTGGGGGCTCGTGGGAGGAGCCGTCTGCCTGGTAGGCGTGGGCCTCACCAGGCGCCGGCCCAGGGAGCGGGGAACCCGTCACGTCTAAACGACTTCACCGGCCCCGATGTTCCTGGTTCCCGCTAGAGTCAGGGATATGCCCGCCAATCTGCCGCCCGGACTGCCCATCATCCCCGATGGTTCACGGGGTGATGGTCCACAGGATCCCGACGGGTTTGACATGTCCGCTGACGACTTCGAGTCTGCTGTTACTGCCGCGTTGAACCGGATTCCGGCCAAGATTGCCGGCGCCATGGTCAACGTCGCCGTGTTCGTTGAGGACGATTATGTTCCGGGACCTGACGAGGACCCGGACACTGTGTTGCTGGGGCTTTACGAGGGCGTGCCGCTGACCGACAGGGACTCCTGGTGGGACGCCGGATCGCTCCCGGACCGCATCACCATCTTCCGCCGGCCCATCCTGGAGATCTGCGCTTCCCGCGACGAGGTGATCGAGGAAGTGGCCGTGACGGTAATCCATGAGGTGGCGCACCACTTCGGCATCGGGGACGAGCGGCTGCATGAGCTCGGGTGGGATTAGCCTTGTAGGCATGGGACACGACCACAGCCACACCCACGGGATCACGGCAACCGGCCGCCACCGTAAGCGGCTCACCGCCGTCCTGTCCATCACCCTGGCAGTGGTGGTGGTCCAGGTGGTGGGCGCGCTCCTCTCCGGTTCGCTTGCCCTGCTGGCGGATGCAGGCCATATGCTCTCTGACGCCGCCGGCGTGACCATCGCCCTCCTGGCTTCGTGGATCGCTGGCCGGCCGGCCAGCGACCTGCGGACGTACGGCTACCAGCGCGCCGAGGTGCTGGCAGCGCTGGCCAACGCGCTGATCCTCATCGTGATCTCGGTGGTGATCTTCACAGAGGCAATCAGGCGCATCGGGTCTGCCCCCGAAGTCCAGACGAACATCATGCTTTTTGCCGCGATCCTGGGGGCTGTGGCGAACCTGGTGTCCCTGCTGATCCTGCATGGCGCACATGAGGACAGCCTGAATGTCCGCGGCGCCTACCTCGAAGTGCTCGGCGACCTGCTCGGCTCCTTCGCGGTCATCATCGCGGCTGTGGTTATCCTCATGACCGGGTACCAGGCCGCTGACACCATTGCATCCGTCCTGATAGCCCTGATGATCCTGCCACGGGCATGGAGCCTGCTGCGTGACGTGGTGGACGTTCTGCTTGAGGCCAGCCCGAAAGGGGTGGAGGTGCAGATGATCCGCGAACACATCCTCTCCGTAGACGGAGTGGTGGACGTCCACGACATCCATATCTGGACCATCACCTCCGGAGTGCCCGTGTTTTCCGCGCACGTGGTGGTGGAGGACGGAGTCCTCAACGCCCGCGGCACTGACCAGGTGCTGGATAAACTCACCACCTGCCTCGGATCGCACTTCGACACCGAACACTGCACTTTCCAGCTGGAGCCAGCCAGCCATTCCGAGCACGAGTCCCGCCAGCACGCGTAGCAGCAAGTCCGGGGAACGCGGGTCTGCCGGAGGGCAGGAGTGCCGACACGCCGGGCCAAATCCGCCCCAAATCCCATATTTGTTGTTTATGTTATTGATGTGACTCCTGTTGCCAAAGTGCAAGGGGTCACGTAGCCTCGGACCTGCTGGGCGATCAGCAGAGGGGCGTCTTTCTGCCGCACACCACATCCTCGCTCCCCCGGCCTGACGACGTTGCGAGGTTCTGCGAATGGGATTGACCCGATCCGGCCGGAAGGCCGCCGTACTATGCGCCGCCGTCGTACTTTTCGGGACCCTCCCCTTGCCCGCCCAGGCGGCCCCGGCGCCTGCCATCCAGCGGCCGGCCTCCCCTGACATGCCTTCCCCCGATGACATCGCGGCAGCAAAATCCAATGAAAGCGCGACGGCGAACGAGGTCACGTCCATCGAAGCCATCCTGGCGGATGCAGCGAGCGCGCAGGAGACGACTTTTGCCCTTGCCCTGAAGGCCAACAACTCCTACGGCGACGCCCTGGTGGAACTGCAGTCGCGACAGTCGGCGGCAGCTGTCGCCACGGCAAAGGCGAAGGCTGCGGGAGCGGAGCAGGACAGGACCCGGCAGCAGGTCGGCCAGCTCGCCGGGGATCTGTACCGCAACGGCGGCATGAACCCGGCCCTCAGCACGTTCATGAGCGGCGGGGGAGAAATCCTGTCGCAGGCTGCAACCCTGGAGGCTATTTCGGCCAGCCGCAGCCGCGCTTTCACATCGGCTGAAACAGCAGCCGCTGAGGCGCGCTCCCTGACAGCCGCGGCCGAGGACGCGAACCGGGCCGCGGCTGATGCGGCAGCGAATGCGGAAGCCCGCAAGACTGAGGCCGAACAGGCCAACGCTGCACAGGTCAAGGCAGTGGCTGATGCCAAGGCCCAACGAACAGTCCTGGTGGACCAGCTGGCGCAGCTCCGGAACACGACGGTCGCGCTGGAGTCAGCGCGCGTTGATGCCCTCGACCGGCAGCGCGAGGAAGCCCGGCTGGCTTCCCTCACGGCGGCAGCGGACGATGTCGCGGCAGGACAGGCGGCTGGCCCTGGTGGAGGAAGTCCGGCCCCTGCGCCTGTGGCTCCCGCTCCGCCGGCTCCTGCCCCGGCGCCCGCCGCACCGGCTCCTGCTCCCGCTCCGCCGGCTCCTGCCCCGGCGCCCGCCGCGCCGGCTCCTGCTCCCGCTCCTGCCCCGGCACCAGTGTCTCCAGCTCCTGGTCCGGCACCCGTGCTTCCGGCGCCGGCGCCGGGCGGGACCAATGAGACCGCCATTTCGGTCGCCCTGAGCAAAACCGGCGCACCGTACTTCTACCAGTACGGCGGCACCGGACCGTACGGTTTTGACTGCTCCGGACTGGTACAGACGGCATTCGCCGCAGCGGGCAAATACCTTCCCCGCACTGCGTCCCAGCAGTACGCCGCCGCCCCTGTACATGTGCCACTCTCGCAGGCGCAGCGCGGCGACCTGCTGGTATGGGGCTCGGCGCCGGACTTCTACCACGTGGCGATCTATCTCGGCAGCGGCCAGGTGGTCCAGGCGCTGAATCCGGAGGAAGGCATCGAGGTCACCCAGCTGAGCCGGATGGCCGGGATGCAGCTGTACCCGTACGTGGCACGCTATTAGCGGGCCCTGCGTCAGCAGTACCGGCCGGGTTGAAGAGGAGGCGGATTGGCGTGGACGCTGATGTCATCATCGTCGGAGGCGGCCTCGCAGGCCTGGTGGCATCCAATGAGCTGGTCCGGGCAGGCAAACGGGTCGCGATCCTGGACCAGGAGAATCCGGCCAACCTTGGCGGCCAGGCCTTCTGGTCATTCGGCGGCCTCTTCATGGTCGACACCCCGATGCAGCGACGCTTCGGAGTCAGGGATTCCTTTGATCTCGCCTGGCAGGACTGGCAGGGCAGCGCCGGATGGGACCGCCTGACAGGACATCTGCCCGACGACGAGTGGGCGCAGAAGTGGGGCCGCGCCTATGTTGAATTCGCCGCCGGTGAGAAGCGGCCATGGCTGCAGGAGCAAGGCGTCAGGTTCACCCCGCTCGTCGGCTGGGCCGAGCGCGGGGACGGCCGGGCCGGCGGCCACGGCAACTCCGTACCCCGCTTCCACGTCCCCTGGGGAACAGGTACGGGAATCTCCGAACCGTTTGCCGACAAAGCCCGTGCGGCGGCAGCAGAGGGGCGCGTTACCTTCCACTTCCGCCATCAGGTGGACGGCCTCACCTTCACCGGCAACACGGTCACCGGCGTGCACGGGACAATACTCGCACCAGACTCCGCGGCGCGGGGAGTCACGTCAAACCGTGACAAGGCAGGCGAATTCGAACTAACCGCACAGGCGGTAATCATCGCGACAGGCGGAATTGGCGGCAATCATGACCAGGTACGCAAATGGTGGCCCGAGCGCCTGGGAACTCCGCCGGCAACCATGATCACGGGGGTACCCAAACACGTCGACGGGCGGATGCTCGACATCGCTGATGATGCCGGCGTACGGCTGGTCAACCGCGACAGGATGTGGCACTACACCGAAGGGATTCGGAACTGGAACCCGATCTGGCCCTACCACGCCATCCGGATCCTGCCCGGGCCCTCGTCCTTGTGGTTCGATGCACTGGGGCGTCGACTTCCCGCGCCCGGATTTCCCGGATACGACACATTGGGCACGCTGAAACTGCTGCGCGCCACTCCGGACATCGCGCAATACGACTACTCCTGGTTCATCCTCACGCAGAAGATCATCGAGCGGGAATTCGCCCTCTCCGGATCGGAGCAGAACCCTGACATCACCAACCGGGACTTCAGGCTCATGCTGGGGAGCCGCCTTGGTCACGGCGCACCACCGCCTGTCGAAGCGTTCAAAACGAAAGGGCCGGACTTCGTCGTCGCAGCGAACCTCCGGGACCTCGTCGCGGGGATGAACCGTCTCACTGCTGAGCGGCTGCTGGATTATGGGCAGATCGAACGCCAGATCCTGCAACGGGACGCGGAAGTGACAAATCCGTACTCCAAGGACGTCCAGGTGATGGGCATCTCCAACAGCCGCCGTTACCTGGGCGACAGGTTGTTCCGGACCGCCAAGGCGCACAAAATCCTGGACCCGGCGGCCGGCCCCCTGATCGCCGTGAAGCTGCACATCGTGACCCGCAAGACCCTCGGCGGAATCCAGACCGACCTCGCCGGGCAGGCGTTCGCCAAGGACGGCAGCCTCATCCCGGGCCTCTATGCCGTGGGCGAAGCCGCCGGCTTTGGTGGAGGCGGGGCGCACGGCTACAACGCACTGGAGGGCACATTCCTCGGCGGCTGCATCTTCACGGGCCGCACGGCGGGACGCTCCCTGGCCCGGCAGCTCTGAAGGCGGCTCAGGACAGGACGTCCTTGCTGACGAACCTCGCGTAGGCAAGTGCGCCGAACACTACAACATATCCCGCCTGCAGCAGGGCGTTGCTGGCGAAAGAGTCCCACAGCACTGGCTGGCGCAGGACGTCGGCGAAACCGAACCAGTAGTGGCTGAAAAGCCAGGGGTGCAGCCATTCCAGCTGCGGAAGCTGATCCAGGACCTGTGACACCACGGACACCACTACAGTGGCTGCCATCGCCCCGACCGGTACAACGGTGAGCGTGGACAGGAAGAGGCCGATGGCTGAAAGTCCGGCCAGGGATAACGAAAGGTAGGCGGCGATCAGCACCAGTCGGAGCGCTGCTTCCGGAGGCTGGACAACGTCCCCTGACAACAGGGTCACGGGGCCGATGGGGAAGAACAGTCCGCCAATGGCTGCGCCGGCGAGCGCCACAGTGACTGGCGCGGCGACACAGAAGGCCAGCGCCCCTGCGTATTTCACAAGCAGCAGCCGCACCCGCCCGGCGGGTGCCACCAGCAGGTACCGCAGGGTGCCCAGGCTGGCCTCCCCAGCAATGGTATCGCCGGCCACTACCCCGATGGTGAGGGGCAGGAACAGCGGAACCGAAACCAGCATTGCCGTGACCGCCACGAACAGCCCGTTTTGCGTGATCCTGTCCAGGAACGCCGGTCCCCTGCCGGCGGGGACGCGCGAGGAAAGCCTGACCGCGACGGCGATCAGCACCGGTATGGCTGCCAGTGCCAGCAGCATCGCCCAGGTCCGCCGGCGCCTGAACAGGACCTTGAGCTCGGATGCCAGAAGGGAAAGACTCGATGCCGGTGCTTTCCCCGATGGTCCGGCGGGACTGTCAGGGACAGCACCGGGAACACCCGCCCGCAGGCTATTGTGCAACGTCGAACCCCTCCCCCGTTAAAGCAACAAAGCGGTCCTCAAGGCTCTCCCGCTCCACCGAAAATCCGCGGACCCGGACCCCTGCCTCCACCAGCCTCACCACCACGTCCTCCGGCGCCGCAACGTCCCGGGCTGCGGGATTATCTCCTGGCCGGACGCCCCCGCCGGACACTGGGGCTACGGCGGTAAGCACCTCGCCATCCGGCTCACGTGTCCCTGCCACCGGAGCCATGCCCAGCCGCACCAGGACCCCGGAAGCGGCGCCGGCGTCGGGCGTCACCAGTCGGAAGCGTGCTTCGCCGGACTGGCGCAGTTCCGCCAGGGGGCCCTGGGCCACCAGCCGACCGGCGCTCATGATCGCCGCATGCGTGCAGATCTGCTCCACTTCGGCCAGGAGGTGGCTGGAGACGAAGACAGTAGCGCCGTCCGCGGCCAGGGAGCGCACCAGGCTCCGCACCTCCCGGGTTCCCTGCGGATCCAGCCCGTTGGTGGGCTCGTCCAGGACCAGCAGCTCCCGCGGAGAAAGCAGTGCATTGGCGATCCCCAGCCTCTGCTTCATGCCGAGGGAATAGGCGTGGACCCGCTTGCCGGCGGCATGCGCCAAACCCACCCGCTCCAGCGCCTGGCCCACCCGCGCCGACCGCGTGGCCGGTGGTGCGTGGCGGCTGGCGGCGTCGAGCCGGTGCAGGTTGGCGGCACCGGACAGGAACGGATAGAACGCCGGGCCCTCCACGAGTGCCCCCACCCGCGGGAGGACCTCGTGGAGCCGGCGGGGCATCTCCAGCCCCAGCACGTTGACAGTGCCTGCCGTCGCGGCGGCCAGGCCCAGCATCATACGGATGGTGGTTGTCTTTCCCGACCCGTTGGGGCCCAGGAACCCGAACACCGAACCGTGCGGCACGGCCAGATTAATTCCATCGACCGCCATCTGATGGCCGAACCGTTTACTCAGGCCATTGGTCTCAATGGTCAGGCCGGGCTTCCCGCCTGCGGGCAGACTGGTTGGCAGGCTCGTTCGAGCCGGAGCCAAGCGGACAGGATCCTCGACGCTGTCCCCCCGGAGCGGGTCCTCCCGCCGGCGGGAAGTCACGGAGCCACTGCGGTGGCGGCTGCCTGCAGCCGTTCCGGCGGAACCATCCCCACAAAGACGCGTCCGTCGTCGGTGAACAGGACGTTCACCAGCGCGGTGGACAGCAGCCGTCCACCGGGAACGACGACGGCGGCCTGGGCCAGGAGCGGGTCCTTCAGCAGCGATTCGCTCAGGAAGGATCCCTGCCCGGCGTCCGCTGCCCGGATGCCGACGACCGTTTCCCAGCCGCTGCCCGTTACCGATGGCTTCTGGTCACCGGTCCCGCTGTCCGGCGTGACCGGCCGGTGCGGGATCGGCGGCGGCTGCAGTTCCTTCACGGTGGCGCCAGGCGGAGGGACAAAGCTGAACAATGAGTCATCGGGAGCCCCCAGGGACAGGCTGGTGAACCCCGATTGGAAGGCCGGATCAGCCTGTCCGCGCGCGGTCACCGATACCCTGAGCGGCAAGCCCGTCTGGCCGTCCACGGCGATGGCGGCCTTTCCCACCAGCGTCCCCTGGGTCCGGGGTTCCAGGACCAGGTTGTAGGCCGTCCGTCCGGCAACTTCAACGTCCGGACCCACAGTCACGTTGGTGGAGCTGTCCAGCGCCGCGAGGAACCGGCCGGCGAGGGCTTCCGGCGTGGGATAGGCCGGTGTCTGCGGCTGTGTCAGCGGAAGATCGCGGGCCATTGCCGGGAGCGTGAGATGGGCGGCGCTGTTGTCCTTGGATGAGTAGAACCACAGGTCACTGTCCCGCCTGATGATGTCCCTTTCAGCCAGCCGGTCCACTACCTGGACACGCAGCTTGGCCGGCCCGTCAACGAAGACCCGGGCCGTGTGCTGGCCGGTCAGGAGCTCGATTATCGATGCTGCCCCGCCCGCAGTCCCGCCCGGAGACGCCGGTCCCGACGTTGGTCCGGCAGCCGGAAGTTCGGGAAGTCCAAGCTCGGAGGTCTGCTGCAGGGTTCCGGAGAAGGACTTTGCCTGGTGCGTGGCCAGCAAGGTCAGGACCTGCTCCGGAGTCTTGTCGGGGAGGGGATCGCCTGCCCACACAGGGATTGATCCCGCCAGCGCCCCGGCGGCGATCACTGCAGGTACCGCCACGGCGGGCACCCACCGCAGCCACGGGCGGCTCACGCCAGCCCCGCTCCGTTGTCGTTGGCTCCCATAGATTCAGGTTACGCCTGCGGACGGCAGTCCACACCCCTGCCAGGCACGAGCTGTGGCTACGCGGGCGTGACGGTTCCGGCGCCGCCGTCGACCGTGATTCTCTGGCCAGTGGAAAGCACGATGGTTGCGTCGGGGACGCCCACCACCGCGGGGATGCCATACTCCCGCGCCACCACCGCCCCATGGGAATTGGGTCCGCCCATTTCCATTACCAGGCCGCCCGCTGTGAGGAACAGAGGTGTCCAGCCGGGGTCTGTTGAGGGGGCTACGAGGATCTCTCCGGGTTCCAGGTGGGCGCCCACGGGATCAAGGATGACGCGGGCGGACGCTGTCACGGTACCGGACGACGCCGGGCTCCCGGCAAGTGCTCCGGGAACAGCGTCCGCAGCCCCGACTGGCCGCACCGCTTCCGGTTCCGTGCCGTCGGACAGCAGCACGCGGGGCACATGGCGGCGTTCGAGCTCCAGGGCGTAGGCCTCCCGGCGCTGCGCCACGAGCTGATGTAGGCGCGTTCCGGTTGCGATCCCCTGCCGGGCCTCGACGGTGTCGAGGAAAAAGACGTCGTCGGGATCCCCGATTTTTCCGGCTGCGGCCAGCGACTCCCCCACCTGGCGCAGTTGTCTCCGCACCTCGGCGAGCCCCAGCACGAGCTGGTATTTGGGCAGCTCACGCAGCCCGGCGAAGAGCCTGGCCCGCCGCAACGCAGCCCGTACCAGGGCGCCGCGGATGCGGCCATGACGCGTCGCCTCCGCCGTAAGCCGCACCACGTGCGCCTCCGCTTCCTCCGCGCCGTTGCTGAATTGAAGGTCGGGAGCCAGCACGGGATTCTCCAACCGGAGGTAGTTCGCCAGGACACCGATGATGTGGGTGGGATCATCGGACCAGCGGGACATGCCCACATCGATCTCCGCCACCGCACGGTGTCCGTACCGCTGCATGAAGCGTTCCAGGCCTGCCTGCAGGACCGGCGGCAGCTCCTCCGCGTTGAACGCTGCCGCGAGAACGGCGGGCTCCTGCCCTGTCACGGCAGCGAGGGATTCGCCGTCGTCCTTGATCACTGTGGCGAGGTGCCACAGTTCCAAGTCCATTTCGGTGGTCACGTTGTTGGGCAGGCCACGGAGGACCTGCTGGAGGTCGTCCCACCGGCTGCGGCCGGGGCCCAACAGTTTTCCAGCGAAAGCCAGCGTGGCGAATCCAAGTGCCGCGAGGGGAAGCGTGGCAGGCACAATCGCAAAGAGTCTGCTGCCCAGCAGGTACTCGGCATGGTCAAGGCGTTCGGCCGGACTGGCGTCCGCCCGCAACTGCAGCGACCTTCCGAATTCACTGGAGAATCGTTCCAGCCGGCGCATGGCTGCTTCCGGCCTGAACAGGCCATGGAGCAGGGCTTCGGGAACACGGGCCCTGGCTGCGGCCGGAACCACGTGCCGGAGCAGGCCCAGCGGTGTCCTCCGGTTCACCGAAAACCGCGGATCATCAAAGATTTGGCGCAGCACGGTGGCGGAGCGGGCCTCCATCACGTCGAACACCCGGGGGACGATCCGACGGCCGGTGCTGCTGCGGGCAACAGTGGTGAGGTCGATGTAGATGCGTTGGCCGGCCTCTGCGTAGGGGGATGGCCCGTTATGTGGTTCGGGAACATCGAACCGGGCCGTCCGGGCAATGGAGGATGCAATGAGCCGGAGGGCGGCCAGTCCCATGGGAGTTATCGGCCGGGTCAGGCCCTGCGCCAGGCTGAAGCACAGGTAGACGCGGGGGCCGTCCTCTGCTGGCACCCGCTCGGGAAGGGGGTACAAGGTGGTGATGGGGCGTGACTGGGTCAGCCACAGCACATCGTCGCGGCCGAGGGCCCATTCGATGTCCTGGGGCGCCCCGAAAAGCCTCTCCGCCCGTATGCCGAGGGCTGCCAGTTGAACCACCTGCGCCTCGGTCAGGCAGGGGTCGCTCCCGGCGTCGGGGACTTCGACGGTCTCCGTCCCACCACCAGGCAGGGGCCGGACCATCATCCGCTTGTCCCCCAGCCGCCGTTCCAGGACCCTTCCCGCGACCGGGTCCGCGACAAAGTGGTCCGGGTTGACCGTTCCGGAGACCACTGCCTCACCCAGCCCTGGGCTGGCATCGATGACGGCCTCCTGCCGGCGGCCGGTGATCGGGTTGGCAGTGAACATCACGCCGGCCGCCGCGGCGTCCACCATCCGTTGGACGACGACGGCGAGCGCCACGGCTGCCGGGTCAATCCCGCGGTTTGCCCGGTAGCTGACCGCCCTGTCCGTCCAGAGGGACGCCCAGCAGTTCTTCACTGCCTCCAGCAAAGCGTCGCCACCCACTACGTTGAGGTAGGTATCCTGCTGACCGGCGAAGCTGGCGAATGGAAGATCCTCGGCAGTGGCCGAGGACCTCACGGCAACGGGGACGTCGTCCCCCAGAGCCCCATAGGCCTCAGTCACGGCAGCGGCGATTTCGGGCGGGATGTCCGCGGCACGGATGGCTTCCCGTGCCCGGCCAGCGAGCGCAGCCAGCTCCGGCAGCCGGTCTGCAGGCGTGGACTCCAGCTCCCGAAGGACCTCTCCGAGGGGTCCTGCATCAGTTTGCGTTTGTGGGGCGGTGGCCAGCCGGTAGGCGTCGGTGGTCAGGCAAAAGCCGTCCGGCACCAGCAGTCCTCCGCTCATCAGCTCGCCAAGGTTTGCTGCTTTGCCGCCGACCAGCGGCACCATTCCGGCGTTGATGTGGCCCAGGTCCAGGACCAGCTTCCCGTCCGGAACCCCGGTTCCCGTCTCTTGGGGTGCTTCTCCTGTTGTGCGTGCGGAATGATCGGGTGCTGCAGCGGATTCAGGCATCGCACGCCTCCTGTTGACGCAGCGGGAAGTTTAGGCGGCGCCGAGGATGGGACCGAAACTTGCTCTGTCAGCGAGCCGCAGGTCCTCACGGTCCGGCACAACCATGACCGGCCCCTTGGCATGGTGAAGTACTCCGTCGGAGGTGGATCCGAGAAGCATCCCGGTGAATCCGCCACGGCCGCGGGTGCCTACGACCACGAGTTCCACATGTTTGCTGGCCTCCACGAGAACTTCGACGGGTGAGCCGTCCTTCAGCTCAGACTCCATGGAAAGGTGCGGATAATGGCTCTTGAGCCAGGTCATGCCTGCATCCAGCTGCATACGGATATCCGCGAAGAGAGCCTTGCGGTCCATGGGCGCGGGAACCCACGCCAGAGATCCGCTGTACTGCGGAACGGCGCAGACCACGCGCAGGGTTGCGCCCATCCGCTCCGCCTGCGATGCCGCCTCCAGGACCGCCACGCGCGCCTGCTCGGAACCGTCCACACCCACCACCACCACGTTCTCTACGCGCTGGTGCCCCATTTTCGCCTGCTCCGCCTTGATCCGTTTATCCTCGGTGGTTTCCCCCAGCCTGTCCGCGCAGATGAGCGGGACAGTCACCGTTGGACACTTGGCATGGGCAGGCAGTGCGCTGCTTACCGACCCCAGAAGGCGGCCCACGAAACCGCCCCGGCCGCGCGTGCCGAAGACCAGGAGCTCGGCCGTTTCGGACATCTCCAGCAGCACGCCCGAGGCGTCTCCATTCTCAACGGAGGCATCGACGTCGACGCTGTAGCCCGAGACCTTGTCCACGGCCTGCCTGACGATCGCTTCGGCGCCTTCGCGGATCACCGAATCATCCACCGTGGCGTAGCCGCCGTCCAGGCCTGAGGCGGCAAAGATGGGCACGGAATATGCCGTCACGATATGCAGCGGGCGGCGCCTGCGCTCGGCTTCACGGGCCGCCCAAACGAGGGCACACTGACCATGGTCCGAACCGTCCACGCCGACAACGATCCCGCGGGGAGCAGCAGAATTGCCACCGCTGTCCCGGTCCCGATGCGTTTCCTGTGCGCCCATGGGGTCGCCTCCTCGCGATACTGCCTGATGTTGCGGCTATTCTGCCAGAAGCGGACCTGTTTCCCGCGTATGAGCCTTCAGCACGCACGCGGCCAGGCGAAGCCCGCCTCCACTTCTCACTATTCTCGGTACACGTTTACTTAGCAAGGAGTTATCCACAGCCCCTTACCTGCGGGGATGAGAGCGCGAACATCCAGTATGAAGAATGTTTGGGTTTGGGCTATCCCTGTCAGTAATTGTTCTGTAGTCTTCAAGCCATCGCTGGTCCGGGATGATGTCTGTCAGAAGACGTCCCGGCCAGGTACTGCGGCCGCACTTTGGGGGTAACGGAACGCGTGCAGGGCAACGATGCCTGCCAGCTGACTGTTTCGAAGGAGGAAAACTGTAGTGTCAAGCACGCCTATGAATGTCGGGACCGAACAGACCACCACGGTGGTCATTGGCACGGGCCTTTCCGGCCTCGCCGTCGCCGCAGAACTCCGCCGGCGGGGTGTGGACTCCATCGTGGTGGACGGACTCGACATCCTGGGCGCCGGGCAACCGGCTAACACAGCTTCACTCCAGCGCTGCGATGCAGCAGACTCAGACTCCCTCCGGGAGCGGAATGAAATCCTCCGCCACCTCCGCATCTACGCTGCCAGCCACGGCATGGATGTCCGCAACACCACACGGGCGGTCCAGCTGACAATGGTGGGCGGGGCGCCCACCGGCCCCACCGATGAACCCTTTGTCCGCCAGTGGGAAGTCCACACCCCCACGGGTATCCTGCTGGCTGATCACATTGTGCTGACCCGCTGCGCCCACAGCCAGCTCCGGCGGATGCTCAATGACTTCGGAATCACAGTGGGCCGTAACCTGGTGTCCGCGATGCGGGCAATCGGCATCTACCTTGTGGGTGTTGGCGAGCTCATCACCCCGTCCCCGAAGGAAGTTCTGCGCCAGGCAAAAACAGTGGGCCAGGCTATCTCCGCGAAAGTCAACCCGGAAAACACGCCAAACCTCCTCACCGGCAGCCTCGCCATCCTGCCCGCTTGATCGCCATCCTGCCTGATTAATTCAACCGGCCGCCTCAACGCGGCGCCGGGCTTGGTTCAGCCGGCGTCTTCGCCTGGTCCTTCACTGCCGGCACCCGGTCCTTCACTGCCGGCGAGCCGGCGCTTCGCCATGATCCCGATGGCTACCAGCAAACCGATGGCCACTGCCGCGAAGACCACAAGGCTCCAAGGGAACGGCTGCGACGCGTCGCCGACGGGGGCGGGCGACTCGGTTGTTCCAGGACGGGCGGTCCCCATGCTCGGAACGACAGCGGGCGCCGTCGAACTTCCCGAAGTTGAACTTCCCGGACTTGAACTTCCCGAAGGGGTCGCGCCCGGAACTGCCCCTGCCGTTGCCGTGAAGCTGAACGTCCCCTCGAGGGGGTGGGAATCCGAACCGGCGACGCGCCACGTGACCGTGTATTTGCCTGCCGGGCCGCCGGGCCTGAGTTGCTGGGAGGCCACCTTGTCCACGATTTTGACGGGGCCGTCCGACCATTCAGCGCCGCCGGCATCCTTGATGGAGAACCGGGCGCCGATGCCCTGCGGGGTGTTGTTGAAGGTGACACTCACCTTCTCCGGCGGCACGCCCACCGTGGCATCCGGCGCCGGGCTGCTCGATTCGGCGGAATCGTGGGCGGAAGCCGGACCGGCCGCACCGAGAAAGGCAGCTGCGAACACGGCTGTTCCGAGCACAATTTTGAACAACTGGCGGCGGATGGAACGCATGCTGGGACTGCTCCTTGTGTTGGCTTCCTTACAGAGTAGGCGAATGTGCCGGATTGCTCCGTTCGCTCCCCATAGGATTCAGGTATCCCCATAGACTCCCCGGAGGATTCATGCTCAAGCAAGGCTCTGCCCTGGACCGGTACTTTAAGGTCACTGAACGGGGGTCCAACCTGTCCCGCGAGATCCGCGGCGGGTTTGCCACGTTCTTCGCCATGAGCTACATCGTGGTGCTCAACCCGCTCATTCTCTCCGGCGCTGACTCCAACGGCACCACCCTGGGCTTCGCCGCGGTAGCCGCCGTGACAGCATTGGTGGCCGGTATCCTCACCATCCTCATGGGCGCCTGGGGAAGGCACCCTTTTGCCCTGGCGACAGGGCTGGGCGTCAACGCCTTCGTCGCCGTAACCGTGGCAACCAACCCGGGACTCAGCTGGCCGGACATGATGGGACTGGTGGTGATTTCCGGAGTCACCATGCTGATCCTGGTCCTCACCGGGTTCCGGACCGCCGTCTTCAGGGCAGTCCCGGAGGGCCTCAAGACCGCGATCGTGGTGGGCATCGGGCTGTTCATCGCCCTGATCGGCTTGGTTAACGCGGGCTTTGTCCGCCGGATCCCCGACGCTGCGGGCACGACGGTGCCGGTTGGCCTGGGCTTCGATGGCAAGCTCCTGGGCTGGCCCACTGCGGTGTTTGTGTTCGGCCTGGTCCTCACCATCGCCCTGGTGGTCCGCAAGGTCAAGGGAGCCATCCTGATCGGCATCATTTCCTCCACAGTCATCTCCGTGCTCCTGGAAGGAACGCTGCACATCGGACCGAGCGTCCAGCAGGATAAGCCCTTCAACCCCCAGGGCTGGTCCCTGGTGGCGCCGCAGTTCACCGATTGGGCGGCCCCGGACCTGTCCCTGATCGGCAAGGCCAATCCCTTCGGCGCCTTCGGGCACCTGGGTTTCGTTGCTGCCACGCTGCTGGCTTTTGTGATCCTGCTGAGCATCTTCTTCGACGCAATGGGAACCATGGTTGGACTGGCCAACGAGGCCGGCACGGTGGACCGGCACGGCAACATCCCCGACGTTGACCGTGTGCTCCAGGTGGACGCCCTCGGCGCCATCCTCGGCGGAGGCGCTTCGGTCTCCTCCAACCAGATCTACGTGGAGGCCGGCGCAGGGATCGGCGAGGGCGCCCGGACCGGGGTGGCATCCATCGTCACCGGCCTGCTGTTCCTCGTGGCCATGTTCTTCACCCCGCTCATCAACCTGGTCCCGTTCGAGGCGGTTGCTCCCGCGCTGGTGGTGGTGGGCTTCATGATGGTCTCCCAGGTGGGCAAGATCGACTGGCGGGACTGGGGAATCGCGATCCCGGCGTTCCTGACCCTGACCCTGATGCCGTTCACCTACTCCATCGCCAACGGCCTGGGTGCCGGTTTCATCGCGTACGTCCTGATCAGCACCGTCCAAGGCAGAATCCGCGACATCCACCCGCTGATGTGGGCAGTGGCGGCCGCGTTCCTGCTCTTTTTCTCGGTGGGAACCATCGAAGCTGCCCTCGGGATGCACTAAAGGCACTCTCCGGCAGGCGGCCTTCCGCATTTTAGGCCGGTTCCGGTATTCCAGACAGGACGACGGCGGCGCTGCTGGCATTCGCTGCAGCCATGGGGTGAGCTTGGAGCATGGCTTTTCCCGCGCTCACCATCGATATCCCGCCGCAGCCCTGGACGGGGAGGTTCGACGGCGAAACCGATGAGCACCGCCGCTGGTGGCAGGCGGTGTCGCGCTACTCGCCGGGGGCGTCGGGGGCGACGGCTGCTGCCCGGGCAACGCCGGATTCATTGCGGCCTGCCGTGCTCCTGGGATTCGCGAGCGATGAAGGCGTGCGTCGTAACAAGGGCCGGCCGGGCGCGGCCCTGGCCCCGGCAGCCCTCCGCGCGGCCTTGGGTCCGCTGGCGTTCCACCTTGAGCGGACAGTGTCCGACGCCGGCGATGTGGCGGTCTCCGACGGGGCACTGGAAGCGGGGCAGGCCCGGGCGGGGCTGGCTATCACGTCAATGCTCGACGCCGGCAGGCTCACCGTGGTGCTCGGCGGCGGGCATGAGACCGCGTTCGCCAGCTACCTCGGACTCGCCGGCTCCGAAGCGGTCCGCTCCGGGAAGCGGCTGGGCATCCTGAACCTGGACGCCCACTTCGATCTCCGTGAGGCGCCTGTGCCCAGTTCCGGCACCCCGTTCCTCCAGATGGCGGAGGCGGAAGCCGCCGCGGGACGCGAATTCCGGTACGCCGTCGTCGGCATTTCCGAACCGAACAACACCCGGGCGCTCTTCAACACCGCACGGCGGCTGGGCGTTAGCTACCTCCTGGATGAAGACTGCGAGGCAGAGCGGGTGCGGACGTTCGTTGCTGAGTTCCTCGACGGCGTGGACATGCTGTACCTGACCATCGATCTCGATGTCCTTCCGGCCGCGGTGGCTCCCGGGGTGAGCGCTCCTGCTGCCTACGGCGTGCCGCTGGCCGTCATCAGCGCTGTCTGCCGGCAAGTGGCACGGAGCGGGAAGCTGCTGCATGTGGACGTGGCAGAGCTGAACCCTGCCTTCGACATTGACGGCCGCACCGCCAGGGTTGCGGCGCGGCTGGTGAGCACCCTGCTCCAGTAGAACCACCCTTGAGGACTCAGGCGCCTTTAAGGACGTAGCGCCGTTCGGGCCTGCCGGCACCGTACTTGAGCCGGACCTCAAGCGCCCCCTCGTCGTACAGATACTCAAGGTACCGGCGCGCACTCACACGGGAGGTGCCCAGCTGGACGGCCACCTCAGCGGCCGAGAGGTCGCCGGCGGCCTCCTGCAGGGCCGCCTCGACCAGCTTCAGCGTTTCGACGCTGCACCCCTTGGGCAATGGCCTGTCAGTCCGCTCCATGCCAAAAACCCGGTTCACGTCCGACTGCTCCGCGACCTCCTTGGACGAGGCCAGGCTCAAATAGGCGTTCCGGTAATGCTCCAGCCGCTCCTGCAGGTCGGTCTGGGAGAAGGGCTTGATGAGGTAGTGCACGATGCCGCCCCGCAGCGCCTTCCGCACGGTGTCCACTTCGCGTGCCGCGCTGATGACGAGGACATCCAGCTCAGGGGCTGCTGTACGCAGTTTCTGCATCAGGTCCAAGCCGTTGATGTCCGGCAAATGGATATCCAGCAGCACCAGGTCCGGCATCAACCGTCCCGTTTCGGCAATCGCCTGGGCACCCGTATGTGCCACACCGACGACGTCGAACCCGGGCGTCCGCTGGATGAACCCCGCGTGGACCTTGGCGACCATGAAGTCGTCATCAACAATCAGGACTTTGATCATCGCTAGACCCTTCCGGCCTTGAGGCGGGCTGTAAAGACTGCCCCGTTGTCATTGGCAAACGTCAGATCGCCACCGCTTCGCCGGCAAACCACCCGGGAAAGGGCCAACCCGAATCCGCGCCCGCCCCCGGGTCCTGGCCCCTTAGTGGTGAAGCCCTGCCTGAAAATCTCCTCGGAGTGGCGTCCGGAGACGCCGGCGCCGGAGTCGCGCACGGTGACGGTGGCGCCGTCGTCCTCTTCCTCCACGAGCACGCGGACAGACGCCTCCGCACGGCCGGCAACGGCGTCGAACGCGTTATCCACCAGGTTTCCGACCACTGTGGCCAGATCCCGGGAAAGTTCATCGTCCACTTTCCCCAGCGCGGACTCCGGGTCAAGCTGCAGGGCCACTCCACGCTCGGCGGCGAGGCTGGATTTCGCTATCAGGAGAGCGGCCAAGGCCGGGTCGTGGATGCGGCTGGTGACGTCGTCGTTGAGCCTGGTCCTGTCCAAAGTTGCGCCATTAACAAACTGGACCACGGAATCGTATTCGCCGATCTGGATCAGCCCCGAGATCACATGCAGCTGGTTCGCGAATTCGTGGGCCTGGGCGCGTAAGGTGTCAGTCGCCGTCCGGGTGGCGCCCAGTTCGCGCTCCAATGAGGACAGTTCGGTCCGGTCCCGCAGTGTTGTTACTGAGCCTATGTCCCGGCCGCGCGAACGGATGGGCACCCGGTTCAGCACCACCATCCGGTCGCCCACCAGCACCAGCCTGTCCGGCCCCGGCTGGTCCCTGGTGAGGACTTCCTTCAGGGCGTGGTCAACCGCCAGAGATCCCACTTTTTTGCCCACGCAGTCAGGCGGCAGCCCCAGAAGTTCCCGGGCACTGTCGTTGGCCACGGTGATGCGTTCGTGCGGATCGAGCGCCACCACACCTTCCTTCAGCCCGTGCAGCATGGCCTCGCGGTTCTCCACGAGTCCGGTGATTTCGCTCGGCTCCATGCCAAGGGTCTGCCGTTTGACCCGCCGTGCCAGCAGGAGTGAACCGGCAACGCCCAGCACACTGGCCACTCCGAGGTACGTGAGGAGGTTGGGTACAGCGTCGCCAAGCCGCTCCAAGGTGGACGGGTAGTTCCGGCTGATGGACGCGATCCCGATCATTTTTCCGGCGTCATTGAGGACGGGGACATGGGCGGAAAGATAGGCGGTGCCCGATTCGTTGACGACGCCGGTCCAGGCCCTCCCGTCCAGCACATGGCTGTCGCCGAGTTGCAGCGGCTGGCCAAGCAGGCCCGGATCAGACGTGGCCACAACAGTGCGGTCCAGTCTCGCAAGGGCCACCTGGGACGAGCCGGAGACGGTCCTGACCGTCTCCGCGACTGAGCTGAGCGCGGCACCCAACCGCGGCTCCGCGTCGGGGAGTAATTCACGGACTGCGGGGTTGTTGCCCAGCGCTTCGGCAGCGGACAGAGCCCGGCGGCCCTCCGTCCGTTCGAACACTGCGGCAGATTGCGCCAGCGAGATGGCCACCACCGCCACCAGGACGGCCAGGACTATCAGCAACTGCAGAACAAGGTACTGCCCCGCGAGGGACATTCCTCTTCGTCGAGTCACTGTGGTTGTTTCCTCTGGTGGTTCAGCAGATGCGGCATGTGCGGAACGTGGATACCGGCAGTACAGCGTGGTCCTGCGCGGCTATCGGAACTATACCGCGTCAGCACGCGGTGGATGTTCGGAAACGTGAACGCAATGAACTTAACTTTCTCTGCGAACACAAGAGTGATGCCGGTCACTTCCGGGCCTAGCATCGGATCACAAGTCAGTTTTCCTGATCATTTGTCAACGAGAAGAGGAACACCATGCGCCAGATCCGCGCATTGCGTATTGCCGCCGTCGCCGCCGGCATCGCCCTGATGGCCACCGGCTGCGGTGCCACCGGTGGCAGCTCCACCAGCACCAGCGGTTCCGCCGGCCCGCTGACCGGTCTTCAAATCATGGTCCCCAACACTCCGGGCGGTGGTTACGACACCACTGCCCGCGCCGCGGCGAAAGTTCTCGATGACGAGAAGATCGCCAACAACACCGAGGTCTTCAACCTGGCCGGGGCTGGCGGAACCGTGGGCCTGGCCCGCATCGTCAACGAAAAGGGCAACGGCGACCTCGCCATGCTGATGGGCCTGGGCGTGGTGGGCGCGAGCTATACCAACAAGTCCGAATCCAAGCTGACGGCCACCACGCCGCTAGCCAAGCTCATCGAAGAGCCCGGCGCCATCATGGTCAACAAGGATTCGCCCTACAAGACCATCAATGACCTAGTCACCGCCTGGAAAGCAAGCCCGGGTTCCATCAGCGTCGGCGGCGGATCCTCCCCCGGCGGCCCCGACCACCTGCTGCCCATGCAGCTCGCCGGAGCTGTGGGAATCGACGCCACCAAGGTTAACTACGTCGCCTACGACGGCGGCGGAGACCTCCTCCCGGCCATCCTCGGCAACAAGCTGGGCTTCGCAGCCTCCGGCGCCGGGGAGTACCTCCAGCAGATCCAGTCCGGTCAAATCCGCGTCCTGGCGACCAGCGGCTCAAAGCGGCTCGAGGGCGTAGACGCACCCACCCTGAAGGAGTCCGGCATCGACCTGGAGTTCACCAACTGGCGCGGAATGGTGGCTCCTCCCGGAATCAGCGATGCAGACAAGGCCAAGCTGATTGCCGCCCTCGAAAAGATGCACGGCAGCAATGGCTGGAAGGAAGCGCTGAAGACCCACAGCTGGACGGACGCCTTCGTCACCGGTGACCAGTTCAAGTCCTTCCTCACAGAACAGGACAAGCGTGTTGCCGACGTCCTGACCAAGCTCGGGTTGGCATGAGCTCCATAGCCTCAGGCTTGAAAGGCCGCGCCGAGCTGGGGGTAGCCCTCCTGCTCGGCGTGGTCGGCGTCGTCGTCTTCCTGGACACCAGCCGCCTGGCTATCACCTATTCCCAAACCGACCCGGTAGGGCCCAAGACGCTGCCATACCTGGTGTCCGGCTTGCTGGTTGTCTGCGCAGTTCTGCTGGCAATCAATGTGCTGCGGGGCGGACAGGGCGAAGCCGAAGGCGGGGAGGACGTGGACCTCACGCACCCGGCCGACTGGAAGACCGTCCTGCCCCTGGCGGGGGCCTTCATTGCCAACATCCTGCTGATCGACTGGGCCGGATGGGTGATCTCGGGAACCATCCTCTTCTGGGGCAGCGCGTGGGCCCTGGGGAGCCGGCATTACGTCCGTGACGGGATCATCTCCGTGGCCCTTTCGGTTCTCACCTTTTACGGCTTCTACCTGGGCCTTGGCATTCACTTGCCGGCTGGTGTCCTGAAAGGAATTCTGTAATGGACGTCTGGTCCTCCCTGATGGACGGTTTCGCCACCGCCCTGACTCCCATGAACCTCCTCTACGCCGTGATCGGCGTCCTCCTGGGTACCGCCGTCGGAGTCCTCCCTGGACTGGGCCCGGCCATGACAGTGGCGCTGTTGCTGCCCGTCACCCAGGTCCTGGAACCCACCAGCGCATTTATTATGTTCGCCGGCATCTATTACGGCGGCATGTACGGCGGGTCCACTACGTCCATCCTCCTTAACACCCCCGGCGAATCCTCCTCGGTGATCACCGCCATCGAAGGAAACAAGATGGCCAAGGCCGGCAGGGCCGCCCAGGCTCTGGCGACGGCGGCGATCGGCTCCTTCGTGGCCGGCACCATTGGTACTGCCCTGCTGGCAATGTTCGCGCCGATCGTTGTGCAGTTCGCCGTCAGCCTGGGCTCCCCCAGCTACTTCGCGATTATGGTCCTGGCCCTGCTGGCGGTCACCGCC
This sequence comes from Arthrobacter pascens, assembly GCF_030816475.1. NCBI lineage: Bacteria > Bacillati > Actinomycetota > Actinomycetes > Micrococcales > Micrococcaceae > Arthrobacter > Arthrobacter pascens. Next base: position 3,876,386 of record NZ_JAUSXF010000001.1, read on the forward strand.
GTGCTGGGCTCCTCCCGGCTGCGCGGCTTCGCTGCGTTGGGCCTTGGCCTGGCCATTGGCCTGGTGGGCGCGGGGTCCGGACAGGCCCGCCTCACGTTCGGCATTCCATTGCTGACTGACGGCATAGACATTGTGGTGGTGGCCGTGGCGATCTTTGCCTTGGGCGAGGCCCTCTGGGTTGCTGCGCACCTGCGCCGCACACCGCTGCATGCCATCCCGGTGGGACAGCCCTGGATGGGCAAGTCCGACTGGAAACGGTCCTGGAAGCCGTGGCTTCGCGGTACCGCCTTCGGCTTCCCCTTTGGTGCACTGCCGGCCGGTGGCGCCGAGATCCCCACGTTCCTGTCCTACGTGACGGAGAAGCGGCTCAGCAAACACCCCGAGGAGTTCGGGCACGGTGCCATTGAAGGCGTCGCCGGTCCGGAAGCCGCTAATAACGCCTCCGCTGCCGGCACACTAACACCCATGCTGGCTTTGGGCCTGCCCACCAACGCCACTGCCGCCGTGATGCTGGCCGCGTTCACCGGATACGGCATCCAGCCTGGCCCTCAGCTGTTCGCCAGCCAGGGTCCCCTGGTGTGGGCGCTGATCGCCAGCCTCTTCATTGGCAACTTTCTCCTGCTGATCATCAACCTGCCCTTGGCTCCACTATGGGCGAAGCTCCTGCAGCTTCCCCGCCCCTACCTGTATGCCGGCATTCTGTTCTTCGCCACGCTGGGCGCCTATTCGGTAAACCTGCAGGCCTTCGACCTGGTGCTGCTATTGGTTTTCGGCGCCTTGGGTTTCATGATGCGGCGCTTCGGCCTCCCCGTCCTGCCGCTCATCCTCGGCGTGATCCTGGGGCCGCGGCTGGAGGACCAGCTCCGCAAGGCACTGAAGCTGTCCGGTGGCGATCCGTTGGGCCCCAACGGCCTCTTCGGCGAGCCGATCGCCGTCGTTGTCTACATCATTGTGGCCATCATCCTGGTCTGGCCGTTGCTGTTCAAGCTGTACCGCCGCGCCCGCCCGGCCGCCGACTCCATGCCCGCCACCTCCATGCCCGCCACCCGCTCCGGAGCATCGGAGCCGCGGGAGGCCGGGGGCGCCGTTAGCCATGGCAGCCATCGGGCCGATGGAAACCCAGGCGGCGACGGGGGCGACGGCGACGGTTAGGCAACCCCCGCCTGACTTTTCGCGCCACCAGCCAGAAGACCCCTAAGTACCGAGTCACACAACAGACCACAGACCAAAAGGAGAGCAACCATGACCATCGTGGTGGGATACGTCCCTACACCAGAGGGCGAGGCGGCGCTGACCCAGGCCATCGCGGAGGCCCGGAAGAGCAACACCACCCTGCTTGTCATCAACTCGTCCAAGGGGGATTCCCTGGTGGACAACAGGTACGCCCTGGAGCCGGAGATTCAGAGCATCGAGGACCGCCTGGCCATCCAGGGAATCGACCACGTGATCAAGCAGCCCGTCCGTGGGCATGATGCGGCGGCGGAGGTCCTCGATGCCGCAGAGGAGCATAATGCCGATTTGATCGTGATTGGCCTGCGGAGACGAACCCCGGTGGGCAAGCTGATCATGGGCAGCACATCCCAGCGCATCCTGCTTGAAGCCGACTGCCCCGTACTGGCGGTCAAGGCGGGCTAGGCTCGCCGGCTCCCAATCCGGGGCTTGTCCGCAGTTCCCCGCCTTCCCGGCGCGGCTCTGCGGACAAGCCCCGGGTTCTTGCTTTAATGCCCACTCCCGCTTCACAACAACACTGATAGGATAACGTTTTCCCAGTGTGGAGGCAATCTCTGCATCATCCGGAAAAGAAAACTATCTTCAGGTCTTGAATGTCGGGGCCATCACGTGACAGTATCAGCCCCGAGGATAACGTTTTCCTCGCCGCCCGGATTCGGGTGGCGAGGCGGCAGGCCAGTTGCCGGAACGAAACATCCCGCAACAGTCTCCACTCGCACGCAAGACCACAAGGAAGTGAACAGATGAGCCTGACAAACACCAAGCGGAAAGCCCTGTCGATATCGGCCGCGGTCGCAGCAATCGGCCTCCTGGCCGGCTGCGGAAGCGCCTCTGCGCCTGCCGCCCCGGCAGCGGACGCCGGCCCGGTAACTATTGACGTGTGGGGCTGGGACGCCGAGTCGACACAGCACGTTGTTGATGCCTTCAATGCCAGCCATGACAAGATCAAAGTCAATTACGTCCTGCAGGCCAGCAACACTGCCACCCAGACAAACTTCAGGAACGTCATGGAGTCAAAGAAGGACATCCCCTGCTGGATACCGGGAATCGCCCCCATCAGCACGGTTCTTGTCAACGGCTGGGCCCAGGACATCACCAAGTACATAGAGCCGATTAAGGACACCTACAGCAAGGGCGCCCAGGCCGCCGCCCAGGTTGACGGAAAGTACTACGGATTTCCGGCAGGTCCCTCGGCCACCTTCATGATGGCGAACAAGGCCGTCTACGAAAAGTACGGACTCGCTGTTCCGAAAACCTGGGAGGACTTCGTCACGACCGGCAAGGAGCTCAAGACCCACGGCGTCACGGTCATCAACCTGGCCGGCGAAGACCCTTCGACCCTCCTGCAGATGTCCCAGCAGGCCGGCGCGAACTGGTTCGCGATCGATGGCGACAAGTGGAAGGTCAACCTGCAGGACGACGCCACCATGAAGGCAGTGGACATTATCCAGAAGCTGGTGGACAACGACCTGGTAGCCCACCAGACCTACAAGGACAGGCCCGCACTCTACTCCTACTTCGACAGCGGCCAGCTCGCCACCGTGCCCCTGGCCTGGTGGTCCATGACCGGCTACCAGACCAACTTCAAAGCCTCCCTGGGACAATGGCAGGCAGTGGACGTCCCCCAGTTCAAGGACGCCAAGCAGTTTGTAAGCTCCGGCTTTGCCGATCCCGGCTTCGTTCCCGTCGGCTGTGAACATCCCGCCGCCGCCGTTGAATACATCAATTGGACCTCCAGCTCGAAGGATGCCATCGAAGCCGGCAGGAACAAGAAAACGGGCTCCGTGGGCGTTCCCACGAACCTTGCCGATGTGTCGGCCTACACTGCGGACGTCGTCCCGGACAAGATTTTCGGAGCCCAGCCTGCAGCTGAAGTGGGTGCCGTGATCTCGAAAGCCCAGAACGCCGCCGTCGGCAAGTTCGAGCGCGGTCCGAACTACGACGCCTGGTTCCCCGAGCTGCAGGACCAGTGGGGCAAGGCCATGGCCAAGCAGATCACCCTGAAGCAGGCGATGGCCAACGTCCAGGCCTTCATTGCCAAGGACCTTGACTCCAAGGGCATCAAATACGAGGTCAGCAAGTAACCACCCGGTTCTCTTCGGAGATCCGCAACAGAGAGGAGACGCGGATGTCTTCCAGATTAGAAGTCCGTAAAAGCCTGGACGGCAGGGAGCAAGAGCCCTCGAGGCAGGCACGGGCAGGTGCGTCCGCGTCTCCCCGGTTTTCCTGGCGCACCAAGCAGCGGCTCAAGGGGGCGTCGTTCACCTGGCCGTTCGTCATCGGTTTCGCGGTGTTCACGCTCCTGCCGATGGTCATTGGGCTCGGCCAGAGCCTTTTCGCCTCCAAGACCTCCGGACTGGGCTTCGGCGCAGCCACCGTCAGCTTCGCCGGGTTCGAAAACTTCGCCCGGGGGTTCATAGACCCTGTGTTCTGGAGTTCCATGCTCCGGGTGAGCATCTACGCCGTCGTGATTGTCCCCGTCATCCAGCTCATCAGCCTGGCGCTGGCGCTGCTGATTGACGCCGTGAAGCGCAGGGTGGCCAACCGTTTCCGGCTGCTTCTCCTGATTCCGTACATGATCCCCGGAATCGTGGCCATCATGATCTGGCTCTACCTGTACAGCCCGGTGGTGGGGCCCCTCAAGCCCTTCTTCGGCCTGTTCGGAATACACGCCGACTTTTTTTCAAGCGGCATGATTTGGGTCTCGATAGGCAACCTGGCCGTGTGGGGCTCCATTGGCTTCAATATGCTGATCCTCTTTGGCGCCCTGCAGGCAGTGCCACGCGAAATCTTCGACGCGGCCCGGGTCGATGGGGCCTCCGAATTCCGGATTGCCATGTCCATCAAGGTTCCCTACGTCCGCGGCTCACTCGTCCTGACCGGCCTGCTCTCGATCATCGGCACGCTCCAGATCTTCAATGAGCCAACGCTCTTCCGATCCATTTCGCCCGAATCGATCACCAAGGACTTCACTCCCAGCATGGTCATCTACAACCAGGCGTTCCAGGTGGGCAACCTGAACTATGCGGCCGCGTTGTCCATCATCCTGGCGGCAGTGGTAGGGGTTGCCTCGGTGATCATCTACCGCCTGACAAACAAGGTCGAATCATGACACTCACCTCACCGCCTTCAAAGGTCCTGGACCCGAACAATGACACCAGGAAACTGGAGCTCAAGGCCCTCCGCCTGCGCAAACGCCAGCTCAAGACCATGGACAACGATGACCCGTCCGAGATTTCCGGCAAGCGGGGAAGGTCCAGCTGGATCGTGCTCATCGGACTGGTCCTGTTTGCGCTCTACTCAGTAGGACCTGCCTGGTGGCTGATTGTTTCCGCCACCAAGTCCAAGGAGGACCTCTACACAACGGACGCGATGTGGTTCGCGAACTTCAAGCTGTTCGACAACCTGGCGTCGCTCTTCACCTACCAGGACGGGATCTTTGGCACCTGGCTGTGGAACTCGCTGCTGTATGCCTTTGCCAGCTCGATAGGCCATACGGTGGTGTCGATGGCCGCAGGCTACGGCCTGGCAATGTACGCGTTCAGGGGCAAGGGAACCACGATGGGCTTTATCATCGGCTCGTTCCTCATTCCAGGCGCCCTGCTCACCATTCCGTCCTACCTGCTCTTCGTGCAGATAGGAATGTACGACACCATTTGGGCGATGATCATCCCGGCGTTCTTCAGCCCGTTCGCTGTCTACCTGTCCAAGGTTTACGCCGAAGGCGCCGTTCCCAGCGAACTCCTGGAAGCGGCAAGAATCGACGGAGCGGGCGAATACCGGATCTTCTTCCAGATTTCCTCCCGGCTCATGACCACAGCGGGCGCCACGATCTTCCTCCTGCACTTCGTGGGCTCCTGGAACGGCTTCTTCGGCCCCCTGGTCTACCTTCGCGGCGCGGATAAATGGCCGGTCATGCTGGGCCTGTACTCGTGGCTCCAGCGCGGCACGGACTCCACAGTGGACCTCACCGGACTGGTCATCACCGGTTCACTGGTGGCCACGATTCCGATGGTGATCCTGATGATTGCCATGCAGCGGTACTGGCGCTCCGGCGTCGCGATGGGCAGCCTGAAGTAACTTAATTGCCCTGTTGCTGATAATCTAAGGGGCGGTATTGGGGGAGTGAAACAGCAGACATCTTACATTTCCGTGCGGGCGGCAGTAGAATTGGCAGACTCTCCGGCGCGCATTACAGAAAGACCAATACATGACTACCATCCTGGAACGCCCCCTGGCCGCCTCGCCGGCCACGGAACTCCCGTCAATGGATCTGCACTTTTCAAGTGTCGACGAGATGCGGCAGGGACTGGACAAGGCTGTTGCCACACTCATTGAAGCCGCGAAGGATGCCGCCTGCGGCATCCTCGTCACCCGACTGCAGCCCGGGCGATACACCGTAGCACTGGATGACTCAGTGCCTTTTGGTGAAACGTACGAGAACATCGCCGCCTGACAGCCGCCATGTCCCGGCGCCACCGCGGCACCCGCAACACACAAGAAGTCCCCGCCGTCAGGCGTCCTTCCCTGAGGAGGATGCCCAACGACGGGGACTTCTTTGCGTCAGCCTGACAGGAGCTGTTCCGAGTCAGCTCCTGCGTACCTGAACACCGTCGGATTTCAGGAAGAACTGCTTTTCGGACGGACCGGCCGGCACGAGCCACAGCACATTCCCGCTCTCCGACACTTCTTCCACTTCTCCTGCAGCGACAACGTGTGCGTGCTTGACGATTTCCACCCGATCTCCAGCCCTGAGGGTTCCCCAGTCTGAAATGGTGGCCGGATGGGCATTACGCCTTGATAAGACTCCCCCACGTGCTTTCATGTGAACTTCTACCCCTTTGTATACGTCCTGCGCCACAGCCTCTTTGATGTGACACTCACTGCACCTTCAGTTCTACTACACTTCCCGGGTCCGGATTATTCGTGTCGCCACATATTTCACCGCGGGCGGCCGCCAGGGACCCTGGCCGAACATGATTCCCTCTTATGCCAGGATTCCGACGGCGGATTCGGCTGCTGCCCGGACCTCGCCGCTGGCAACCAGTCGGTCAGCCGCTTCCAGTTCCGGCGAGAGGAACCGGTCAGTGCCGGGACCTTCGACGACGGCGCGGAGCGTCCCGATAACAGCTGCACCCGCGGGACCAGGCGTGAGCTGTCCGCCGGAGAGCTGCGTCCGGATTTCGATGGCCCGCGCCGACGTCACGAGTTCGATGGCCAGGACGCGGCGAAGGTTCTCCACGGCCTTGCGCAGCTTGCGCGCAGCGTGCCAGCCCATGGACACGTGGTCCTCCTGCATGGCCGAACTGGGAATGGAGTCCACGGAAGCTGGAACGGCCAGCCGCTTGTTGTCGGAGACCAGGCCAGCCTGGGTGTACTGCGCGATCATCAGCCCCGAATCCACACCGGGATCGGCAGCGAGGAACGCGGGCAGGCCATGGGAACGGGCGGGGTCCAGCATCCTGTCCGTCCTGCGCTCAGCGATGGAGCTCAGGTCAGCCACCGCGATGGCCAGGAAGTCCAGGACATAAGCCACGGGCGCGCCGTGGAAGTTTCCGTTGGAGCTGACCCTGCCGTCCGGCAGGACCACGGGGTTGTCGATGGCGGCGGCAAGTTCACGGGAAGCCACGAGGGCAGCGTGGTCCACGGTGTCACGGACGGCACCGGCCACCTGCGGAGCGCAGCGCAAGGAGTAGGCGTCCTGGACTTTCGAATCACCCACCCGGTGCGATGCCACGATCGGCGAGTTGGACAGGACCCGCAGCATGTTGTCCGCGCTGGCGGCCTGCCCCGGATGAGGACGGAGTGCCGCATGGAGTTCGGGCAGAAAGACCTGGTCCGTACCAAGCAGCGCCTCAACACTCAGCGCCGCGGTGATATCCGCCGTCGTGAGCAGTTGCCGGATGTCCGCGATGGCCATCAGGAGCATGCCCAGCATGCCCTCCGTGCCGTTCACCAGCGCCAGGCCTTCCTTCTCCGCGAGGGTGACCGGCTCGATGCCGTGTGCGGCCAGCAGTTCAGCCACGGGTGACTCACCCCGCCCGCCGTAGGTCACGCCGTCGGGCCCTTCCGCTTCGCCCTCTCCCATCAGCACCAGGGCGCAATGGGACAGGGGTGCGAGGTCACCGGAGCAGCCCAGCGACCCGAACTCACGAACGATGGGGGTGATGCCGGCGTTCAGCACGTCCACCATGGTCTGCAGGACCACCGGGCGGACCCCGGTGCGGCCGGAAGCCAGCGTCTTGGCGCGGAGGAACATGATGCCGCGCACCACCTCGCGCTCTACGGCCGGGCCCATGCCTGCCGCATGGCTGCGGATCAGGGACTTCTGCAGCTGGGTGCGCAGCTCGTTGGGGATATGGCGGTTGGCCAGCGCGCCGAAGCCCGTCGAGATGCCGTAGGCCGGGACGTCACTGGAGGCGAGGTCATCGATGTGCGCCCGGACCTTGGCGACCGTTTCCAGTGCTTCCTGGGAGATGGCCACCTTGGCGTTGTGACGGGCGACGGCGACGACGTCCTCGGGCGTGACGCCGCTGGAGCCGAGGGTAACGGTGAGCGGTTCGTGGGTTGTAAGTGTCACTTGGGTTTCCTAGTTCTTTGCTTCTTGCATCGGGATGCGGACGCCGCGTTCCTTCGCGACTTCAAGCGCGCGGTCGTAACCGGCGTCGGCATGTCGGATGACACCCATGCCGGGGTCGTTGGTGAGGAGGCGCTCGAGCTTCTGCGCCGCAAGATCGGTGCCGTCTGCGACTGAGACCTGGCCGGCGTGGATGGACCGGCCGATGCCGACGCCGCCGCCATGGTGGAGGGAGACCCAGGTGGCACCCGAGGCGGTGTTGAGCAGGGCGTTGAGCATAGGCCAGTCCGCGATAGCGTCGGAACCGTCGGCCATTGCCTCCGTCTCCCGGTACGGGGACGCCACGGAGCCGGAGTCCAGGTGGTCGCGGCCGATCACGATGGGCGCCTTGACCTTACCTTCCTTGACGAGCTGGTTGAACAGCAGCCCGGCTTTCGCGCGTTCGCCATAGCCGAGCCAGCAGATCCGTGCCGGCAGGCCCTCGAACTCGACGCGCTCAGCGGCGGCGTCGATCCATCGGTGCAGGTGCTTGTTCTCCGGGAAGAGTTCCTTGATGGCCTTGTCCGTCACGGCGATGTCCTCAGGGTCACCGGAGAGGGCGACCCAGCGGAAGGGGCCTAGCCCTTCGCAGAACAAGGGCCGGATGTAGGCCGGAACGAAGCCGGGGAACTCGAACGCCCGGTTGTAGCCGCCCTTGCGGGCCTCGTCGCGGATGGAGTTGCCGTAATCGAACACTTCTGCGCCGGCGTCCTGGAATTCCACCATGGCCTGGACATGCTTCGCCATGGACGTCTGGGCCTTTTTGGTGAAGCCTTCGGGATCGGCCTCGGCCTCGCGGTGCCAGTCCTCGACAGAAATCCCTTCCGGCAGGTAGCTCAAGGGATCGTGGGCGGAGGTCTGGTCCGTGACGATGTCCACGGTGAGCTCGCCGGCGTTGTGGCGGCGCAGGATCTCCGGGAAGACCTCGGCCGCGTTACCGACGTAACCTACTGACCAGCCGCGGCGCTCTTCCTTGGCCTTGAGGACCTTCGCGATGGCGGCGTCGAGATCCGTTTCAACCTCATCCAGGTACCGCTTACCGGCACGGCGGCGCAGGCGGGTCTCGTCGACGTCGACAATCAGGCAGGCGCCGTCGTTCAGGGTCACGGCGAGCGGCTGGGCGCCGCCCATTCCGCCGCAGCCGCCGGTAAGGGTCAGGGTACCCGCGAGCGTGCCGTTCTCATCCCCGGTGAGCTTGCGGGCGATCGCGGCGAAGGTCTCGAAGGTGCCCTGCAGGATGCCCTGGGTGCCGATGTAGATCCACGATCCCGCGGTCATCTGGCCGTACATCATCAGGCCCTCGGCCTCCAGTCGACGGAATTCGGGCCAGTTGGCCCAGTCGCCCACCAGATTGGAGTTGGCCAGCAGGACCCGGGGCGCCCACTCGTTGGTGCGGAACACGCCCACCGGCTTGCCGGACTGGACCAGGAGGGTCTCATCCGACTCCATGGTCTCGAGGGTGCGGGTGATGGCGTCGAAGGCGGCCCAGGACCGGACCGCCCGGCCTGTGCCGCCGTAGACCACCAGGTCATCCGGGCGTTCGGCGACCTCGGGATCCAGGTTGTTCATCAGCATGCGCAGCGGAGCTTCCGTCTGCCAGGACTTGGCGGTGAGCTCGATGCCGCGGGCTGCTTTGACCGGGCGGGCACCGGTGGTGAAATCGGCGGGTGCCATGGTGGCTCCTTTTCGTCTCAGGGAAAAATCGGATTGAAGTTCTGTATCTACTAAAGCCCCTGCGCAACCGCCCAGACAGGGCTTTCAAGAGGCCCCTGTCCGGGGTACCAGACGCTCCCCGGCTTCCAAATCGGGTGGCAAGCTGGCAGGGTGTCGCTACTTGGTGGGCCGGCCGTGGATCCGGACGGAGAGCTCGTCGGCGACCTTCTGCACCCGGGCTGCGAGCGCGGGCCATTCATCAGCCGGCAGCTTGTCCTCCAGGAACGTCACGGCGACTGCCGCCGTCGGCCATCCCACGTGGTCCGTGACGGCGGCGGCGATGGAGCCAAAGCCAGGCGTGACTTCGCCGTGCTCGGTGGCGTAACCGCGCTGCCGGACGCGGTCCAGATGAGAGGACAGCGCGGAATACTTCATGATGGCGCCTTCCACCTCATGCCGTGACGTGAAGGCGGCGGCGTTCGGATACAGCGCCCGGACCTGTGACTTGGGCAGGGCGGCAAGGATGGCCCGGCCGCTCGCTGTCAGGTGGCTGGGGAGCCGGACCCCGACGTCGGTGACCAGGGAGGGGCGGTTCTTGGCCCTTTCCTCCACGATGTAGAGGACGTCGCGGCCGTGGAGCACCGCCAGGTGCGCGCTCTCGCCGATCACATCCACCAGGGACGCCAGCAGCGGCCGGCCCAGGCGGGACAACGGCTCCTGCCGCGAATAGGCCGAACTCAGTTCAAAGGCGCTGATGCCCAGGCCATACCGCTGCTCCTCATGGAGATGGAGCACAAAACCGTTTGCCTCCATCACCCCCAGGAGGTGGTAGACGCTTGAGCGCGGCAGGCCCAGTGCCGTGGCAATGCTCGACGCCGCCATCGGCCCCCGCTTCGAGGCCAGCAGTTTGAGGATTCGCAGGGTGTTTTCAGCGGCCGGGACCTTGGACGCCAGCTTCGTAGGCGGCTTCATTGGCGGAAGGGAGGCAGCCCTCGCCGCACCGGGGGCAGCCGAGCCGCCCGGGTTGTTCATGATGGCTGAGCTTGGCATTTTCCTCTTCGCTTCATTGAGGTGTCCGGCATCCGATACTTAAGGATGCACCCCGATAGCCAAGGAAGAGTCTAACTTTGGGAGCTACTGTCTGTTATTCCAGACAGAGCCCAGTTGCACACAGGCTGGCCGTTCAGAACGTTCAGTCTCGTTCAGACTGTCCGGTCGCGTTCAGCTGGCGCTGAGCTCCTCGGCCAAAGCCGGGGCCTCAAGAGTGGCCGGGGCGAGCCTTGAGAGCATCTTGGCACTCGCGGCTTCGACGAATCCGGCGAACAGCGCCCTTTCGTCCGCCAGCTGCTCCGGATGCCACTGCACGCCCAGGCAAAAGCGGTGGCCGGGGTATTCGATGGCTTCAACCACCTGGTCTTCGCTCCAGGCCGTGGCAATCAGCCCATCGCCGAGCCGGTCCACGGCCTGATGGTGCGACACCGGGACGGCATCGAGTGAAGCTCTGCCGAGAAGTGCTCCGAGCTGGGAATCCGGCCGGATCTCCACCTGGATGCCGTTGAACCGGTGCCCGCCCAGCTGATAATTGCCGTTGCCCACGACATCGGGAAGATGCTGGTGGAGTGTTCCGCCCAAAGTGACGTTGAGCAGCTGCTCGCCACGGCAAATGCAGAGAAGCGGAACGTTCTGCCGGAGGGCCTCGATGATGAGGGCCTGTTCCCATTGATCGCGTTCCGGCTTGGGCTGGTTTGTTTCCGGATGCGGCGCCTGGCCATAGAGCCCCGGATCCACGTCCCAGCCTCCGGGGATCAACAGACCGTCCAGCCTGCTCACGAGGTGCTCTATCAGGTTCCCGACGGGCGGCTGCGGGGGAAGCAGGACGGGCACGCCTCCCGCTTCAAGAATCGGCGTCAGGTATGTCTCGGGGAGGAACGCGGCGCGCACGGTGCCGCAACCATCGGTTACTGCCTTTTCCAGATAGGTGGTCAGCCCGATGATCGGCTTGATCGCAGCGTCGTCGTGCACGTTCATGCGGGTCCTTCCGGGGAGCGTCTTATGCCAAGGCTACGAACCGGATGTGTACACCGTGTTTCGTCATCGTCACTTTTGCGTGTCTTTTGGGTCCTGGACTTTGGGCCACGCCGCGGAAGGAACGGCAGGAACAACACTGAAACGCCGGTTGGCCAGCACCGGCATGAGGCAACAAGCGCCACTGCCTGCCGGAGCCTTCATCCCCCGGATAATGGTCCTCATGCAACCTGAATGGAGCCCGCGCATCAGCTGGGCCGACCTGCCCGGTCACGTGCAGGCAGGAATCGAACAGATTCTCGGCGCGCCGGTGGTGGGGGCGACCGGCCAGCAGGGCGGGTTCTCCCCGGGCACTGCAGACAGGGTGGTCACGGCCACCGGACGCAGAGCCTTTGTCAAGGCGGTGGGTGTGCACCAGAATGAGCATTCGCCGGCAATCCATCGGAAAGAGGCAGCCATCGCGGCGGCGCTGCCTGACGGCATTCCCGCCCCGTCGCTGCTCGGAACGTTCGACGACGGAACCTGGGTTGCGCTGGTCCTCACCGACGTGGAGGGAAGGCACCCCCACACCCCTTGGGAGCCCCCGGAAGTGTCACTCGTCCTGGATGCCTTGCAGGAACTATCGCGCACCCCCGTCCCACGCGGGCTTGAACATTTACCGAGGCTTGAACATGAGCTAGCCGAGGCGTTCCAAGGGTGGGCCCGGATTCGGGCGGTTCCGCCTGAGCATTGCGATCCCTGGATCCTCGGGAATCTCGACATTCTGGAGCGGCTGGCCGAATCCGGGTTGGAGGACCTGGCCGGGGAATCCCTGGTGCATACTGACATCCGGGCGGACAACGTCCTCATCACCGCCGGCAACGGGGCGATTCTGGTGGACTGGCCCTGGGCATGCATCGGCTCGTCCTGGATCGACGCCCTGGCCGTGCTGATCAACGTCAGGGTTTTCTCCCCCACCTTCGACGTCGACTCCCTGCTGCGGTCCCATGCTGTTTTTGCGTCAGCCAGCGCTGCCGGTGTTGACCGTGTTCTGTCAGGATTGGCCGCGTACTTTACCGATGCAGCCAGGCAGCCGCCGCCACCGGGGTTGCCTACAGTCCGGGCGTTTCAGCGCGCACAGGGCGAGGCTGTAGTCCGCTGGCTCCGGGAGCGGCTTTCCGATCCGGAGGCCGGCTCTTCAGCACGAGATTCCATGTAGCCGTACCAGGCGTTGTCTAGAGTGCGCGCCGTGGACGAAACCCGTCGGGGGCGGGACAGCTCGGGCCAAGCTGAACGCTATGGCCCGGTTAATGCTCCGACTGTTCGACTAGCGCCGGCCGCGTCGCCGAGGCCAAGACCTGTTGTGGGCAGTGGGGTGGTTCCCAGTTTTGTTGTTCGCTTTGGTAGTGGCGTCCGGTGGGTGAGGTCCAGCCTGGTGGTTTGTTTTTGGTGGCCTGGGTTGGTTTCCACGCGGTGGTGTGTCGGAGTTTGTGGTGTTTGCGGCAGGGCTGGCCAAGGTTGCTGATGCCAGTGGTTCCGCCTTTGTGCCAGGCGAGGAGGTGGTCTGCTTCGTTGTCCAGCGAGTGGTTGTTGCAGCCAGGGAACGGGCATTTTCCGTCCCGCATTCGGAGCCATTGCCGCATGGCTGTGGGGATGCGGTAGCTGGTGCGGCCGATTTCCAGGGGTGCGCCGTCGCGGGGGTCGGTCAGGACCCGGTGGAACGAGTCGGCGCCGTCGGCAACGAGCCTGCGGGCCATTGAAGCAGGGATGGGGCCGTAGCCGTCCAGGGTGGCGGGTTCATCAGTGAGGCCCATGAGCGCGAACACCGGGACGGTGATGAGGACCTGGGCCTTAGGTGATGGCACCCCGCCGGTGGTAGTAGTGCCGGCGGCCATAGCTCCGGTGGTGGCTGTCGTGCTGCCGGTAATTGTGGCCGTGTTGCCCGTGCCGGTGCCAGTGTCTTCGAGGAGCCAGGCCGCTACGGTGTCCGCGCGGAGCTGGGTGAGGGTCCTGCCCTCGTCCGGGCCTTGCAGGGCGCGGGCGGCGGTGGTGGTCCGGTCCCAGATCCCGGCCGCGGTGTCGGCGGGCAGGTAGGCGGAGAGCCAGGCCATGCCGTCCCGGTCCGGGGCGTACTCAACCCGCCGGTCCAGGATGCCTTTAGAGTGGCGTTTTTCGATGCTGACAGGATGGTGACGCTCCCGCCAGGTGCGGGCTTTGGCCCGGAACCGGGACGGGACCAGCTCCCCGGCCGGACAGCTCCGCGCACCGCCGAGTTTCTCAGGGTCCAGGAAGTGAGCTTCCAGCGCAGCCGCGCCAGCGGGGTCAAGGCTCGTGGTTTCATCGACCATGACCCGGGCGTGCTGCCATGAAATTGACCCGTCCTGCAGTGCAGCCAGCGTCCGGGGCAGGGTGGTGGTCAGTTCGCGGGATTGGGCCAGCAGGGCACTAGCGGATCGTTCGCTCACGGTCAGGACACAAGCGACCTCCGCGACCACGGCCATCTCCCGGGCGGTGTGCTCCTGGGGTGATGCGGGCGGCGGCGCCACGGCCTGGGTTGCTTGCTCAAAACCCCTGGCCAACAAAACCTTCAGCCCAGCCAGCTGGGCTTCGGCCCGGGCCACCGCGCCCAGCCCGTCCAGACAGGCATCCGCCTGGTCCCGCAAAGGGTCAGTGCCGGCGGAGCCCGAACTATCCGTGGCGCGGCGGACAAGAACAGCAAGCGCAGCGAAGGTAGCCCCAAAGGCCTCCAACGACTCCTTTGCTGCTCTGCTTTCCATACCAAAGCATGCCAGCAGCCACTGACAATTACGCCGGCGCTGGTCGTGCATCCGATCCCGCCTTTGATCCGAGCCAGTCCGCCGAGCCCAGCCAGGCAGTCAAAGCATTTGGCGCAGAACGTCGGCCTCACACGCACAACATTCAACGAAGGCAAGGCCCTCTTCGCCCCGGCCGGAGGCAGGAAGCGTTAAATCCTGATGACGACCTTCCCCCGGGCGCGACCCTCGTGCATGTAGGTGATGGCGGCCGGAGCCTCGGCCAGAGGAAAGATCCTGTCCACGGCCGGTGTCACGGTACCGGCCTCGATCATGGACGCAAGATACTCAAGATCGCGGTGGTTCTCCCCCGCCACGAGTCCTTTGAGCTTCTGCCCCGTCCACGGCGCGAGGAGGGCCGCCCGCAGTGACCGCTCGAACCCGCCGGTCAGTTGTCCGCCGCCTTCACCGCCGACGATGACAAGGGTCCCTTTGGGCGCAAGAGCCCTCCGCAGCACTGAAAGCGGCCGGTTGCCGGCGGTGTCCAGAATAACGTCATAGCGCCGGCCAGCGGCAGCGAAATCTTCCTGGCGGTAGTCGATGACCCGGTCAGCCCCCAGCGACCGGACCAGGTCCAGCTTTGCCGTGCTGCACACGCCGGTGACTTCTGCGCCAAAAGCCTTGGCCAGCTGGACCGCAAAGGAACCCACACCTCCTGCTGCGCCGATCACGAGGACGCTTTGCCCGGGCGAAACCTGAGCGCTGTCGCGGATACCCTGGAGCGCGGTGCTGCCGGAAATGGGGACAGCAGCAGCCTGTTCGAAGCTGAGGTTCGCTGGCTTCAGGGCCATCCTGCCCTCCTTGGCACAGGCGTACTCGGCGAACGATCCTTCGCAGGTGCCGTAAACCTCGTCGCCGGGCTGGAATCGCGTCACACCGTTACCCACGGCCTCGACGACGCCAGCGACGTCCCGGCCCCGCACCGGCACCTTGGGCTTCTTCAGTCCGTATCCAAAGATCCTGACCAGATAAGGCAGCCCCGCCATGAGGTGCCAGACGCCCTGGTCGACGCCGGCCGCGTGGACCCTGATGAGCACCTCACCGTCTCCGGGAACGGGCTTGTCGATGTCCCGGAGCTCGAGAACGTCCGCGGACCCGTACACGTCCTGCACGACAGCTTTCATGATGCGTCTCCTTCATGGTTCGGAAATTGGAATACTTCCTCCAGCGGCACCCGAAGGGCATGGGCTATCTGGAAGGCCATCTCCAGGGAGGGCGAATACCGTCCCTGTTCGATGGCGATGACCGTCTGGCGGGTCACGCCCACGCGCTCCGCCAGCTCGGCCTGGGTCATTTCGCCGCGTTCGAACCGCAGGCGGCGGATGGAGTTGGTTACCTGCGTAGGTTTCACCACGGCTGGAACCCCCTGCGGTAGGCGACAATCTTTGCCACCGAGCCCAGGATTGCGGAGAGAACGAAGGCGAGATAGATGACGTTGGCGATCCAGAAATAGTCCAGCTCCGCCATAGCCATCAGCAGCGCGGACACTCCGCCAATGACCACGAACGACTGGCCGGTGTACTCGCCAAACCGGTAGATCTCCTTGTCCCGCTGGTCCTTCTTGCCCGCATCCTGCGGCGAGGAAATGCCCAGGACGGCGTGCAGCGCAATCGACACCGCAATCGACGCACCCACCGTCCACAGCAACGGGGCCACATAGGCGACTTCCGTGACCGGTCTGGTGCCGGCCAGGCCCAGGATGACGGCGACGTAAACGCTGTAGGACGCCGCCGCCACCACCCCCATGACCCACGCGCTCTTTTCCTCAAAGGACATTTTCCACTCCTGGACCACGCAACCATGTAAAACAAACTTGACACTGCAAACGTAAAGAATCTTTGACACCATGTCAAGAGTCTTAGACCACACAGAGAACCAGCCGGAGGATTCCGACTCCAGTCTGAGATGAAAGACACCAGAGTCCCGTGAGGCTCATCACGTCGGCCGGCCAAGTGGTCTGCTGGTTAGCGATCCCCCTCCCAACGACGAGAAGGTATTCGCATGCAGCAAACAGAAACTGCCGCCAGGCAAGAGAAAATGTCGACGGCACACCAGCCGGCCTCCGTCGGAAGTGTCCTCAATCGGGGACTGAACGTCCGCCATATACGCTTTATGGCACTCGGCTCGGCCATCGGCACGGGCCTGTTCTATGGCTCGGCGTCCGCCATCCAGAAAGCAGGCCCTGCCGTGCTTTTCGCCTACATCATCGGCGGAGCGGCTGTGTTCCTGGTGATGCGCGCGCTCGGCGAAATGGCGGTGCGGCACCCTGTTTCCGGCTCGTTCGGCCAGTACGCCAGCCGCTACCTCGGTCCGCTGGCAGGCTTTGTGACCGGCTGGACCTACGTTTTTGAAATGGCCATAGTGGCGATCGCCGACGTCACAGCCTTCAGCATCTATATGGGCTTTTGGTTCCCCCAGGTGGACCGCTGGATCTGGACTCTCGCCATCATCTTTTTCCTGGCCGCCCTGAACCTGCTCAGCGTCAAAGTGTTCGGCGAATTGGAGTTCTGGTTCTCCCTGATCAAGGTGGTGGCAATCATCTCGATGATCGTCGGAGGCGCCGCCATCATCGCGTTCGGCTTTCAGGCAGGGGGCTCAACAGTTGCGCCTGGACTGGGCAACCTGGTGGAGCACGGCGGAATGTTCCCCCACGGCTTCGAAGGCCTGCTCGCCTCGTTTGCCGTGGTGATGTTCGCGTTTGGCGGGATCGAAACCATCGGCATCACCGCGGGTGAGGCAGCCGATCCGAAGAAGGTCATCCCGCAGGCAGTGAACACGGTTCCGGTACGCGTCCTGCTGTTCTACGTGCTGACCCTTGGTGTGCTGATGAGCCTGTTCCCCTGGAATGAGATCGGCAGCAACGGCAGCCCCTTCGTCCAGATCTTCAGCGGCCTGGGGATTCCCGCCGCACCGCACATCCTCAACGCCGTGGTGATCACGGCCGCACTTTCCGCCATCAACAGCGATATCTTCGGCGCCGGACGCATCCTGTTCGGTCTGGCGAAGCAGGGCCACGCGCCGGCAGCCTTCGGCCGGGTATCACGCCACGGAGTCCCGTGGATGACCGTGGTGATGATGGCCGGCATCCTGCTGGTGGGCGTGGTCCTGAACGCCGTGATCCCTGAGGACGTCTTTGTGCTCATCGCTTCGATCGCCACCTTCGCCACGGTGTGGGTCTGGGTGATGATCCTGGCCTCCCATGTGGCGATGAAGCGGGAGATCGTACGGAAGAGCCTGCCGCCGTCGGACTTCCCGTCCCCGTGGTGGCCTGCGGCGTCCGTCCTGGCCATCGCCTTCATGGCGATGGTCATTGTGATCCTGGGCGTTTTCGACGACACCCGGGTGGCGCTCTACGTCGGCGCTGGCTGGCTTGCCGTGCTAGTCCTCGCCTATCAGCTCTGGGTAAGGGGGAACGGACGACGCCGGGCCGAACTGACGGACGAAACGTCACCGGTGCCGGTGGTCACGTGTGTGGCAGCGGGCGCTAAGTCCCGCGTGTAACCACAAGCGGTTGAACCAGTGCCGTCCGGGCCCTCCGGGAGCTAAGATCAGGCATGGTTCCACTCTCCAACCTCTTGGCGTTTGCGCTCGCATCCGTGGTGCTGATAGCAATCCCGGGGCCCAGTGTCCTATTCGTGATCGGACGTTCCCTGGCCCTTGGATGGAAGGGTGGCGTGCTGACCGTACTGGGCAATGCAGCCGGGCAACTGGTGCAGGTGGCCGCGGTCGCGCTCGGAGTGGGCATTGTGGTGGCACATTCCGTCATCCTGTTCAGCCTGGTCAAGCTGGCAGGCGCCGCCTACCTGGTCTATCTCGGCATCAAAGCCATCCGGCACCGGCGCCGCCATTCCCTTGCCGAGCGCCGGCCAAAGGATTCCTCGCCCCGACGACTGATGGGAGAGGGACTGGTTGTGGGTGTAACCAACCCCAAGTCCGTGGTGTTCTTCGTTGCCGTGCTGCCGCAATTTGTGGACTACCCGTCCGGGGCCATACCCTTCCAGCTCGCGCTGCTGGGTGCTGTATTCCTGCTGATCGCTATCGTTTCGGACAGTCTCTGGGCCGTAGCCGCAGGTTCAGCCCGCGAATGGTTCGTCCGGTCCCCCGGCCGGATTTCAGCGGTGGAGGCGACGGGTGGAGCTTTGATGATCGGCATCGGCGGGACCCTTGCCCTGACCGGCAGCAAGTCCTAGTAGCCTGCCCGGACAGGCAGGCAACCAGGACTCCCCGAGCTGCTTAGCCCGCGGCAACTGCCGAGCGGACGGCCACCGGCATCGGCGTTGCGGGCCGGCCGATCAGCGTGCGGAGGTCGGAACCGCTGACCAGGAGGTCGCCGCGGGCGATGCCGAGGTCGGAATCGGCCAGGATGTCGGCGAAGGCCTGCGGAACCCCGAATCCGGCGAGGAGTCCGGCGTAGTCCTCGGCCGGAAGATCCTGGTACGCCACGGGCTTGCCGGCCGCAGCGCTGATTTCCCGGGCCAGCTCGGCGAGCGTAAAGGCGTGGTCACCGCCGAGTTCATAGACCCTGCCGGCCTGGTTGTCGGCAATAAGGACGGCCGCGGCGGCTTCGGCATAGTCCGCGCGGGACGCAGCGCTGACTTTGCCGTCGCCGGCGCTTCCGGCGAGGGCACCCTGGGCCAGCGTTCCCGGCAGCTGGTCGGTGTAGTTTTCGAGGTACCAGCCATTGCGAAGGAGAGCGAACGGGATGCCGGACTCCTTCAGGATGGCCTCCGTTGCCTGGTGTTCGGCGGCCAGCTTCATGCCGGTGGTGTCGGCGTTGGCGATGCTGGTATAGGCAACCAGCTCCACGCCTTCCGCCTTGGCTGCCTCAATCACCGTACGGTGCTGGTCAACGCGCTGGCCAACCTCGCTGCCGGAAATGAGGAGCACCTTGCGGGCACCTTTCAGCGCGTTCGCCACGGAAGCAGCGTCCGAATAGTCCATCGGCTTGACCTGCACGCCGCGGGACTGGAAGTCGGCGAGCTTTTCTAGGGAACGGCCCGTGGCCACAATCTCCGCTGCCGGGACGTTGCGCTGGAGCAGGGCCTCGACGACGTGGCGGCCAAGCTGTCCGGTTGCTCCGGTAATGACGATGCTCATGGGCGTTTCCTTTCACTATTTTGTCAGGGTCACCCCTCATAACCAGCCTTCGGCCGGTTTACTTCCTAAAGGAGAGTACGCACTTCTAAGTAAGGTACTGACCCTTTGGTAAGATTTGGCCATGGAGGCGAATCTTCTGGCAGCCCATCTGCCCACTCAGTTACCGCCGGACCTGGCCGACGGCGTCTTTCCGGCCGGGTGCCCCAGCCGGACGGTTCTGGACCACATCACCAGCAAATGGGGGGTGCTCATCCTTGTGGCTCTCTCCGAAGGTGAGCACCGCTGGAGCGAACTCCGGCGACGAGCCGAGGGCATCAGCGAGAAAATGCTGGCACAGACCCTCAAGACCCTGGAACGCGACGGCCTTGTGCTGCGGACTGCCCGGCCGGTGATTCCGCCACACGTGGACTACAGCCTGACGGAGCGCGGCTACGAACTGACCGCGCTGCTGGTTCCCCTGGTCGCCTGGGCCTACGACAACGCTGGTGACATCCTCAACGGCTGGCGCTGACCAAAAACAGGTAGTGACCCTCCGCAAAAACGAGTACATGTTATTGATGTGACTGGTGTGACTTTCGCCTACTCTTGAGGTCAGGTGCCAGCCGGGATAGGAGGACCATCCTCAGCTGGAGCGTTCCCGGCACCCGCACCGATGTGAGCGGCCCCGCCGCTTTCAAGGAGTGGTTCGCATGGTGAAAGCACATGTCCAGGACCTGGCCAGCATGGGGCAGCCGGTTCGACTATCCTCCCTCGTTGTCAGGGCCTGGAACCAGGTCCTGGCGGCCCTCCGTCCGGGCTGCCCCTATCAGGTGGGAGATGCCGTGGTGGGAGAGGATCCGTTCAACGGCCGGCACGAGGGCATCGTGATGTCCCGCCGGAGTTCGTTTGTGGAACTCGGAACAGCTGCCGGTGTCTTCTACTACGACCACCGGCAGCTCAGGCGACAGGACTAGCCCTGCAGGACGTGAGGAAGCGTCCGTCCGAACCCTGCAGGACGTGAGGAAGCGTCCGGCCGAACCCTGCAGGACGTGAGGAAGCGTCGGGAGTTACCGCGCGGACCAGCCGCCGTCCATGGTGTAGCTGGCCCCGGTCACCATGCCTGCGTGGTCCGAGGCCAGCCAGGCCACCAGCGAGGCCACCTCCTCCGGCTCCACGAGGCGCTTGATGGCTGACTCGGTGAGCATGACCCTGGCAAGGACCTCCGACTCCGGTATCCCGTGCACCAGGGCCTGGTCCGTGATCTGCTTCTCCACAAGTGCGGTACGTACGTAGCCCGGGTTGATGCAGTTGGATGTGACTCCGTGTTCCCCGCCCTCCAGCGCCGTGACCTTGCTCAGCCCTTCGAGGCCATGCTTCGCGGAAACATATGCGCTCTTGAACGGGGAGGCCCGGAGTCCGTGCACCGAGGACAGGTTGATGATGCGGCCGAACCCGTTGGCATACATGTGCGGCAGCGCGGCCCGGATGAGCAGGAACGGCGCCTCCAGCATGAGGGAAATGATCCGGCGGAAGTCGGCAGGATCGAATTCCTCCAGGGGACTGATCCGCTGGATCCCGGCGTTGTTCACCAGGATGTCGCAGTCCAGGCTCAGGGTGGCGAGCCTGTCCACGTCCAGCAGGTCAACGGCCCAGGCCGTGCCGCCCACTTCATCAGCCAGCGCCGCCGCACCGGCGGAGTCGACGTCGGCCACTACTACCTTGGCGCCCCGGGAAGCGAGCTCCCGGACGCACGCGGCCCCGATCCCGCTCGCTCCGCCGGTCACGAGGGCCTTGCGCCCGTTCAATTCGTGTTCCATTGCTGTTCCCCTCGTGTGCTTACCCGACAAAGGTTCCAACGGCTCAAGCAGCTCAGCGTGAGCCGGCTGGCAGGAGTCCTTCGCGGGCGGCGTCGGCCTTGTCCACGTCCTCCAGGGCGATGCCCTTGGTCTCCTTCAGGCTCAGCACCGCTGCCGTGGTGATGGCACAGGCCACCAGCAGGTAGATGGCTGTGGGCAGCCATGAACCTGTGTCCTTCAGCCACTGGGTGGCGAGGAGGGGAGCGAGGGAACCGGCGAAGATGGACGTCACCTGTGAACCCAGCGAGACGCCCGAATAGCGCATTCTGGTGGGGAACAGCTCCGCCATGATGGCCGGCTGGCCGGCGTACATGAAGGCGTGCAGGCACAGGCCGATGGTCACGGCCAGCACAATCACCACGGGGTTGCGCGTGTCGAACATCGGGAAGGCGAAGAACGGCCAGGCAGCACCGGCTATCGCACCGAACAGGTACACGGGTTTCCGTCCCACGTTGTCCACGAGCCGTCCCACCTGCGGGATGACCAGGAAATGGATGACGTGCGCGATCAGGAGCGCCAGCAGGAGCGAGGAGGTGTCGTACTTGTGCACGCTCTTGAGGTAGACGATGGCGAAGCTGACCACCAGGTAGTACATGATGTTCTCCGCGAAGCGCAGACCCATCGCCTGCAGGATGCCTTTGGGGTACTTGCGCACCACCTCGAAGACGCCGTAACTGACAGCCTGCTCCTTTTCCACCAGGGCCTTGGCCTCCAGGAAAATCGGAGCCTCCGTGACGTGGGTGCGGATGTAGTAGCCAACGAACACGATCACCGCGGAGAGCCAGAACGCCACCCGCCAGCCCCAGCCAAGGAAGGCTTCCGGGCTCAGGGAAGTGGACATGATGAACAGCACCAGAGTGGCAAGCAGGTTACCCACGGGCACGGCGGCCTGGGGCCAGCTGGACCAGAATCCGCGGGTCTTGTTGGGGCTGTGTTCGGCCACCAGGAGCACGGCACCGCCCCATTCACCGCCCAAGGCGAAGCCCTGGATGAAGCGGAGGGCCACAAGCAACGCGGGGGCCAGGTAACCGATGTCGGCAAAGCCCGGGAGACAGCCCATCAGGAAGGTGGCCACGCCCACGATGACGATGGTCAGCTGCAGCGTTGGTTTCCGGCCCAGCTTGTCGCCGATCTGGCCGAACACGATCCCGCCAAGGGGGCGTGCCACGAAGCCCACAGCGTAGGTGAGGAACGCCTGGATGACGCCATCCAGGTCGTTGCCCGTGGCCGGGAAGAAGTACTTTCCGAACACCAGGGTCGCGGCCGTGGCGTAGAGGAAGAATTCATACCATTCCACCACTGTGCCCACCATGGAGGCGGCCACAATCTTCTTCAGTCCGGATCCCTTGGGTGCGGATCCCGCGGCGTTGTTTGCCGAGCGCTGCTCTACGCTCATGAGTTTCTCCTTAGTGTCCACATTGACACGTGCTGTGATCCACAGCACTAATGGCTCCCCTGAGTATTGCTGCACAAACATGCGCATTCAATAACCAAAACGGCACCGCTTGTGTGCACAATTGCAGATATGAAGCCCCATCCCGATGACCTGTTGGTTCTGCTCGCGGTGTCCCGCTCGGCAAAATTTACGACGGCGGCCCAGGCTTTGGGGCTGAACCACACCACCGTCTCACGCCGGATAGCAGCACTTGAGAAGGCGCTGGGCGGCCGTGTCCTGGCCAGGGCGGCCGGCGGCTGGGAGCTCACCGAGCTGGGCACGGAGGCCGTCCGCGTTGCCGAGCAGGTGGAGGCGGCAGTGAGCGGGCTGGGACCGGGGGGAAAGGCACCCGACCCGATTGCCGGCGTCGTCCGCATGACGGCGACCGACGGCTTCAGCGCCTACATTGCGGCGCCGGCCGTGGCGGGCCTGCGGAGGCAGCATCCGGGACTCAGCGTGGAAGTGGTGACCATGACCCGGCGTGCACTCCAGCAGCGCTCCGGGCTGGACATCGAAGTGGTGGTGGGCGTGCCCCAGGTTCACCGGGCCGAGGCCATCAGGCTGGGCGAATACATGCTCGGGATGTACGCGTCGCGTTCCTACCTGGCCGAGAACGGAACCCCGGCCACCGTGGCGGAACTGACTGAGCACCCGCTGGTCTACTTCGTGGATTCCATGCTGCAGGTTGACGACCTCGACGCTCCAAGGCGGCTCGTGCCGGCCATGCGTGACGGGCTCACGTCCACGAACGTGTTTGTCCATGTGGAGGCCACCCGGGCTGGTGCGGGCATCGGCTTCCTGCCCTGCTTCATGGGCGACCTCCACGACGACCTGGTCCGGCTGCTCCCCGCCGACTTCGCCGAACTGCTCCCCTACTGGATGGTGCTGCGGCAGGATTCCATGCGCCGCCCTGCCGTGGCCGCCGTCGTGCAGGCACTCCGGGACCGGATGGCGGAGCACCGCGAGGCGCTGCTGGGCCGGGGCAAAACCCCGTCGATTGTTCCGTAGGGGCGCCGTTTTGGAGCCCGAAAAGGGCCGCTACGGAGCAATCGATGGGCTGGCGGGAGACGGGGTGGCGGGGTCGTGCCGGACCGGGGAGCCGGCCGCGAAGGCACGCACCTGGGCGTCATTCCAGAGATGCGCCGGAACAGCGCCGCCCAGGAGCCGTCGGGCCAGCTGGGGATCGCCGTCGAGCGGCAGATCGCTGCCGGCCATCACCATGTTCCCGTACCGCCGGCCCTTGAGCATGGCCGGATCCGCGATGATGACCGTGTGCTCGAAGGAGGCCGCGATGGTGGCCGCATCCTCACGCGCGTTCCTAAGGTCCGGCGCGTCGCCCGAATTGACCACGTAGATGCCTCCGGGCGCCAGGACCCGGCGGACGTGGTCATTGAATTCCCGGGTAGTGAGCGGCCGGGGAGTCAGCGCTCCGGCAAAGACGTCCCGGATGATGAAGTCCCGGGTTTCCGGCGTGAGCGTCTCTGTGACCTCGCGGGCCTCCCCCACCCGGATCCTGAGCAGCGGAGCCTTGGGCAGATCGAACCAGCCGCGCACATACCCTGCGAGCTTTCCGTCGAGCTCCACCACCACCTGCCGCGCATCAGGGTAGGCGGAGTGGAAGTAGCGGGCCAGGGAGCAGGCGCCGCCCCCCAGATGCAGTCCCCGCAGGCGGGCCGGTTCCGCGGACTTCGGCCTGCTTCCGGCAGAGCCCGACGGCGGCCAGCGCGATTCGATGAGGGCAGCCATCCAGCGCATGTATTCAAAATCCAGGAAGAGCGGATCGGCGAGGTCGATGTGAGAGCTCATGACGCCGTTGATTTTCAGGAGCCAGCCGTTGGAATTGTCCTGGTCCGCGATCAGCTCGCAGTCGCCGGTGTCGATGTAGTAGACGCCCTCCACCGGCCCGTCCGGCCGGGTGCCGCTGGCCACCTCCACCACTCCGGCCACCGGGCGCAGGCTGTTCCGCGCAGCCGACCTGCCGCGCTTCGCCACTAGTTGCACCAGGCTTCAGTCATGGTTCAACCCTAGTTCACGCTAACTGGCCGGGGATGCCTCTTCGCCCGCCCTGATCCGCTTGACCACTGCCGTGGTGGAGCGTTCGGCAACGTAATCCAGAATGGCCACCCGTCCGCCGTAGTCCTCCACTGCCGGCGTCTCCTCCAGCATCTCTGGGGTGTAGTCCCCGCCCTTGGCATATACCTCGGGCCGGAGCTGCCGGATCAGTGGAGTGGCGGTGGGAGTGTCAAACACCGTCACGTAGTCAACGCAGCTCAGCGCGGCGATCACGGCGGCCCGGTCCGCCACAGCGTTTATTGGCCTTCCCGGCCCCTTGATCCTGCGCACTGATTCGTCGCTATTGAGTGCCACCACCAGGATGTCACCCAGCTGTTTGGCCTGGTTCAGATATCGGGTGTGGCCGCTGTGCAGGACGTCGAAGCAGCCGTTGGTCAGCACGATGCGCTGGCCCTGCGCCCGGTGCATCTCTACCTGGCGTTCCAGTTCCTCCGCACTAAGCGCCATGTCCGCGAAGCTCTCCAGGTAGCGGCTCAGCTGGATTGTGCTGCAGACGGACGTCCCCGGCTGGTGTACCACCACGTCCGCGGCGGCCTGCGCCAGGTCCAGGCTGGTGGCCAGCGGCAGACCGGCGGACCTGGCCAGGGTCAGGGCGGCTACAAAGGTGTCGCCTGCGCCGGACGCCTGCTTTTCCGCGGCGGGCCGTGCCCAGGTCCGGTGAGAGCCACCGTCCGCAGAGAAGAGCAGCGTGCCGTCCCGGTCCAGCGTGACCACCACCGCCCGGGCACCCGTAGCCTCCAGCAGCGCGTCCCGGTACCGGGTGACCGCCTCGACCCTCCCCGCGCCGGCGGTCAGGCGCAGGTCCAGCATCCCGGCGGCTTCCTGGGCGTTCGGGGTGACCAGATCAGGACGCAGCATGGCCCACGGGCGCGGGTCATGGGCATCGATCACCGTCAGCGGGCGCGGAGCTATCGTGCCACGGGCGCCTGCTGACACTGCGCCGCCGGCGACGCCGGCCGATTCCCGCGCTGCGAGCGCCTCGCGGAGGCTTCGGCGTACCGGGTCAGCCAGGACTCCGGTCCCGTAGTCGCAGACCATCACCGCGTCCTGATGTTCGACGGCGGCCCGGACTGACGCGGCCAGCGCTTCCAACGCCTCTCCCGGGACAGTCGTGGCGGCATCATCAATCCGCAGCAACACCTGTCCGCCGCTGCTGATACGGGTTTTGGTAGTGGTGACCATAGCCGGATGATCGTGCAGGTGGGTGACGTTTATGCCCGCCTCCACGAGCTTCTTCCGAAGCATCACGCCAGCGTCATCCGTGCCGATGATGCCTGCCACCGAAACCTGCGCCCCCAGTGCCGCCAGGTTCATGGCCGTGTTGGCCGCGCCGCCGGGTGCGTAGTCCCGGGTGGTCACGTCCACAACGGGCGCCGGCGCCTCCCGGCACATGCGCTCGATGTTTCCGTTCCACCAGCCGTCCAGCATGACGTCGCCGATTACCAGGACAGCGGGGCTTTCGGCGGCCAGCCGCCTCGGCAGCCATTCTGACAATGCTCGCTGGCCGCTGAGGTCTCCCTGCGCGGAAGGCTGCTGCTGACTCATTGCTGCTCCTGCCCGGGGTCCTGCTGTGACTGGGCATGTGCGGGCGGCGCGGCATTTTCGGATGGCATGGCATATGCGGGCGGCGCGGCGACGTGGACCACCTTCACGCGGGTGAATTCATCCAGCAGCTCCGGTCCGTAGCCAAAGCCGTGACCGCTCTCGCCCCGCGGCTGGGCAGCCCCGCCGGGTGCGCCGCCGAAAACCTCGTTGATCTTCACGGTCCCGACCGGGAGGGCAGCGATGGCCTGCTGGGCATGGGCGATGGTTCCGGTGAGCACTGTGGCCGCCAGGCCGTACCGGCCGCTGGCCGCACGTTTCAGGCCGTCGTCGAAGCTTTCCACCACCTGCACCGGCGCCACCGGGCCAAAGGTCTCTTCCGTCATCACCTGCATGCTGTCGGTGCAACCCAACAGTACGGTGGCGGGATAGAACGCGCCCGGCCCGTCAGGAACCCGGCCGCCTTCCACGGCGTGCGCCCCGAGCTCCACTGCCTGGGCCACCTGGGCGTGGACGGACTCCCGCAGCCGGGTGTCCACCAGCGGGGCCACGCTTCCGTCGGCATTGCGGAGCGCTGCCTCGGCCTCCAGCGCAGCACAGAATTCAGTGGCAATTGCCTTGTGGACGTAGATGCGTTCCACTGACGTGCAGATCTGGCCGCTGTTGCTGAAGGCCCCGATGGCCGCCTGCTCTGCGGCCCAGGCAGGATCAACGTCACGGTCCACCAGGAGGGGATCGTTGCCGCCGTTCTCGCGGATGACGTGCGCGCCGCTGCGGACAGCCGTCTCGGCTATCCGCGCCCCGGAAACGCTCGAACCAACATGGGCGACGACATCCGCACCTGCCTGGGTCAGCAGGGTCCCCACGCCGGCCCCGCCGGAGACACTGAGGAGAACGCCTGGCGGAAAGGACGGCGCCAGTACTTCTCCGAGGAATTCGCCGAGGCGGGGGCAGCGCTCACTGGGCTTGTGGACCACGGTGTTGCCCGTCACCAATGCCGCCCCGATCAGCCCGCAGGCGACTGCAACGGGATCGTTCCAGGGGGTCAGGACGACTGCGACGCCACGTGGTTCGGCCACGGTGTAGTCAGATGCGAACGGATTGCCCCGAAGGCTGTGCCCGCGGTGCACCGGTCCCAGTTCGGCGTATTGCTCCAGTGTGGAGACCCCGGCGGCTATCCCGGCCAGCGCCTCCTCCACCGGGCGTCCTGTTTCGCTGCTGTTGAGCCTGGCCAGTACAGGGGCAGCGGCCGCGAGGGCCCGCGCCGCGGCTCTCAGACACGTTCCCCGCTCGGCGGGCGCAGTTAGGGACCACCCGGCTGCGGCATTTCGAGCGGCCTCGACGGCGTGACTCACCGCCGCGGGCTCCGTTTCCACGACCGTCCACAGGGTATCCCCGGTGCGGGGATCCCTGATGGTTATGGTCGCCGGACCGTCTCCACTGTCCGTAGTAGCTGGCAGGGCGGCCGTCGTTGTCGTAGCAGTCGTATGCATGGAAGTCCTTCCGTACGCAATTCTCCTGTGCTGTTCCCTACGCCTTGCCCTGTACCCTTGGCTCCTGGATTTACACCGGATCCTTTAGGGCCAGGAGCCTTCCTCCTCGTGGCAGATCAGCATTTCCCGTACCTCGCAGCCCGTTGGCTGGGACAGTACGAAAAGGATGGCCTGGGCCACGTTGCCCGGGTTGTTGAGCCGGGAATCGTCCTGGGGCTTGTACTGCTCAGTTCGGTCATCAAAGAAATGCGTCTTCATGCCGCCGGGAATCATCGTGGTCACGCCGATCTCCCCTCCGGTCTCCGCCGCCAGGGCATGGCTGAAGCCCACTACGCCGAACTTCGAGGCGCAGTACGCTGTGGCATCGGCCACAGCCCTCTTACCCAGGGTGGAAGCAACTGTCACCACCCGCCCGTGGGTGGTCTTCAGGTAAGGCAGGGCGGCCCTGACCACGGAAACCGTGCCCATCAGGTTGACGCCGATCACCTTCTCCCACTCATCGGCGGCCACGTCGGCGAGCTTGCCGCACCGGTCGATCCCCGCCGCGGTGACCACGGCATCGAGCCCGCCGAGGGACTCCGCCGCCTCCCGGACGGCTTGTTCCACCATCAGACGGTCCGAAACGTCCACTTCGAACGCCTTCACGGCGGCGACGCTGCTGATATCGCGGTCCAGAACCACCGGCGTGCCGCCGGCCTTAAGGACGGCGTCGACGACGGCGGCGCCCAGTCCGGAGGCACCTCCGGTGACCAGCACCCGGCCGGGCCACGACGCCGAAGCGTTCGTCTGTGTGTTCGGCCCGGTGTTTGTCCCGGTCCTCGCCTCGGTGCTCGTCTCTGTGTGCGTCACAGTTTCTGCGTTCATGCTGTTCCTCTCGGTCAATTTTCTCACTCAGTCTTCTCGCTGAGAGCTTCTTATCCGGGATATGTGAGGCGGGATGGCAGGTAGAGGCGGAGCTCAGCTGACCTTGGCCAGGGCCTCCGCCAGCACGCTGGTGGAGCGCGCCGGATGGTAGGGGACGGTGAGGCAGCGGCCGCCCCAGCTCTCCACCAGCTCCGCTTCCGGCAGTCGGGCTCCGCGGTAGTCGCCGCCCTTCACCCAGATGTCAGGGCGGAGGCGGTCAAGCGCGGCTTCCGGGGTGTCCTCGTTGAAAATCATCACGGCATCCACGCTCTCCAGCGCGAGCAACAGTTCCGCCCGGTCCTGCTGATTCATGATGGGGCGCTGCTCACCCTTCAGCCGGCGAACGGAGTCATCAGAGTTCAGGCAGACAATAAGGCAGTCGCCAAGCTCACGCGCGGCGGCCAGGGACCTGACGTGGCCGGCGTGCAGCAGGTCGAAGCAGCCTCCGGTGGCCACCACCATGCCGCCGTTCTCCCGGACACTGCGGGCCAGCAGCAGCGGCTCAGTAGTACGGTGCCTGCGCCGGCCCGGCGGAGGCGGGTCCGCCAATGAGGCGACACCGCCGGCCGCCAGGAAGTCCGCGGCCTCATGAACGGCCAGCAGGGCAGCATCCTCAAGTTCGCGGCCGCCCAGCAGATGAACGGCCAGGCTGGCCGCCAGCCGGTCCCCAGCGCCGCAGGGATCGGCCACCTCAACCCGGGGCGCAGGAACGCGCCGTGGTGCCCGGTCACGTTGCCGCAGCAGGACCGCCCCGTGCTCTCCGGTGGTTACCAGGACGGCGCGGCTGTGCCACTGGTCCAGCAGGATGCCCGCCACTTCACCGGCTCCGTCCGGGGAGTCTCCCCCCACGGACGGAGAGGATGTGCTGCCCGCGGCCTTGTACGCCTCCGAAAGGTTGGGCGTGACTACGGCGACGCCCGGCACGGGACCGGCACCTGCGGGATGTGGGTCCCAGACGATCGGCACCTCATCTGCCAGACCCGCCAGGAGTTCCCTCAACTGAGCATTGGCAGCCAGGCCGCGGCCATAATCGGCGACGATGATGGCTTCGGCCTTCTCCACCGCACGCAGCATCGCGGGCGTGATTTCAGGTACCGGGGTCCGGCCGCAGCCCTGGTCAAACCGGACCACAGGGTGCGAACCGGCCCGGACCCGGGTCTTGACCGGTGTTGGAAAGCTGCTGGGACCCGCCACCAGCCGCACCCCGGCGAGCGCCGCTTCAAGCTGCCGGCCGGCGTCGTCGTCTGCCAGTACCGTCACCAGGGTGACGGGCCAGCCATCCTCGGCCAGCATCCGGGCGACCAGGCCGGCCCCCCCGGCTCGGCGCCTGATGCCCGACACGTCGACCACGGGCACCGGAGCATCCGGGCTCAGCCGCGTGGCCTCACCCGAGAGATCCACATCCAGGAGGACATCGCCCACCACAACAATCCTCATGGCCGGCCATCCCATTCACTTGCGGACGTCCCCGCGCTACTCCGGGCGACCTCGAGGTCGAAGGCCCGGCATATGCTGTGCAGGGCAATCAGGTGACCCTCCTGCGCGTTGGCATTGACGGCGTCGATCATCACCGCCTCGTCACAGGCCGCGGCCAGCGGGTTGGGCCCCGGGCCGGTCAGCGCCCAGGTGGTGATGTTGAGCCGGGAGGCTGCATCCACTGCCTTCAACAGGTTGGGGCTTTTGCCGCTTGTGGACAGCAGGACCAGCACGTCGCCGGACCGGCCGTGGGCACGGACCTGGCGGGCGAACAACTCGTCATAGCCATAGTCATTCGCAATGGCCGTCACGGCCGAGGTTTCCGCATGCAGCGAAATCGCGGAAAACGGCATGCGTTCGCCGTCGAACCGTCCCACCAGTTCAGCGGTCAGGTGCTGGGCCTCGGCCGCCGATCCGCCGTTGCCGGCGGCCAGGAGCCGTTGCCCCCGGAGCAGCCGCTGCGCAAGCTCGACTCCCCAGGCCGCGAGCGTGCCGGACTGGCTGCGGAGCGATTCAAGTGCAGGAAGGACATTGTCAAGGTGCACGCTCACGGCATGTGCAGCCGCGGGATCCAGGAATCCGCGCCTGTCATGGGCTGAAGGCTGCGCCGACGGAAGGGCGGAAGGAAGCGCCGAAACACGGGCCGAGGGAAGGTCAACCGCGTGGAGTTCAGCCTCTCGGAGGGACCATTCAGCAGTCATAGCGCAGCTCCTTCCATGGGGATCCTGCCGGCCGAGATTCCTGCAACCGCAAGCTGGTACGCCTTTTCAGTTTCGGCAGCCACCCGGTCCCATGAATACCGTGAGCTCGCCCGCCGCTGCCCGGCCGCGCCCAGCTCCGCCCGCAGGGCAGGATTGCCCAGCAGGAGGGCCAGCGCCGAGGCGATTGCTTCGGGGTCCCGCGGCGGCACGTGCAGCCCGGTTTTGTGGTCCACTACAGTGTCGCGAAGCCCGCCCACCGCGGCGGCCACCACCGGCACGCCGCAAGCCATCGCCTCCAGCGGGACAATGCCAAAAGGCTCGTACCAGGGCGAGCAAACCACAGCATCAGCGCTCCGGAAGATCCCCGGCATGGCGCCGCGCGGCACCTGCCCCTGAAGCGACACCCTGTCCGAAACGCCCAGTTCAGCGGCGAGGTCCAGGAGCCGGCACACTTCCTTGTCCGCGTGCAGGGCGCACGAGTCGCCGCCGCCGCCCACGATGAGGAGTTCGACGTCGTCGAACCCGGCCTCGCTGAGAAGCGGAAGGGCCCGGATCACCAGGTCCACCCCCTTGCGGGGAACGAGCCTGCCCACGGAAAGGATGCGGTAGCTGCGAGGCTTCGCATCCGCGGATCCCTTGGCGGAAAAGAGGCCAAGATCCACACCGCACGGGGCAATCGACACTTTCCCGGTCTTGATGCCCATGGCCTTCAGTTCGAAGACCTCATCAGAGCACGTGGCAATGATCCTGTCTGCGGAGCGGGCCACGCCCGGTTCAAGCCAGCGGCGCTCCGGAGGGCTGGTGTCTTCAAGGCCCTGGTGCCTGCGCTTGACGGTGCCTAGCGCGTGGAAGGTCTGGACGACAGGGACCCGGTAGCCTGCATCTTCCCGTCGTGCCGCATCGAGGGCTGCCAGCCCGGACATCCAGAAGTGGCCGTGGACCACATCCGGTGGCCGGTGGCCCCAGTCCCGGGCGATGCCGTCCGCCAGCTCTCCCATGAAGGGAAGCAACTCATCCTTGGGTATGTGGCGAGCCGGTCCGGCCTCCACATGCACCACGTCCAGCCGGCGCCCCACCTTCACCCGGTACGGAAGCTCCGTTGCGTCCCTCCGGGTGTAGACAGTGACGTTATGCCCCCTCTTGGCCAATGCCTCGGACAGGGCTGCGACATGCACATTCTGGCCGCCGGCGTCCACCCCGCCGAGTGCCGCCAGCGGACTGGCGTGTTCTGAAACCATTGAGATCTTCAAGGGGTTTTCCTCTCTCGCGCCGGAACAAGGATCTGCTCTTCCGGACGTTCGTTATCGGAGTGCCGCGGACGGGCTCGCAGGTCCGCCAGGAAAACATCCCAGTGGTCCAGGAACCTGCCCAGGCCGTAGCGTGCCAATGCCGCCTCCCGGGCGGCGGCGCCGCGCCGTCGTGCTTCTTCCGGGTTGGCAATAAGCCGCCGGGCGACGCGGATCAGTTCGTCGACGTCGGCGGACACCGCGCCGGCTTCCGGCGGCACCGCCCGGGGCGCTTCCGTGGTGGCCAGGGCAAGGACGGGCATCCCGAGATGCATGGCCTCCAGGAGGGACAGGCCCAGGGAGGTCCAGCGCATCGGATGCAGGTAGACGCGGCAGCGGGCCAGTTCACGGTGCAATTCATGCGTGTTCAGGTCGCCGCGCTCGGTGAGCCGGCGTTCCTCAATTCCGGCGGCCGCGGCCAGACCTTGCGTTTTCATGCCGAAGACCTGCAGCGGCGCGACGGCGGCAAAGGCGGGGAGGAGGTCAGTCCCTGTCACCCGTCCCCGCCGCACGGGTTCGTTTACCACGACGCCGAGCTCCGGCAGTTCGCCTGTGTAGAGCTGCCCAGGGTCCGGGATCCCGTGCTCGATGACCAGCGTCGGGGCGGAGCCGCTGTCCCAGGCGAGCCTGTTGAAGTGCGTGACATGCACCAGGGGGATGTCCGGTCGGTCCGCAAGCGGATGCCTGGTGAAGGGGAAATCGCCCTTCGGCGTGTTGTGCTCCACGTACACCGCCGGCAGGTCGGCGCCCGGTTGCCGGCCCAAGGCCCTGGCAGTTGCGGCTATTTCCTCCGGACGCTGAAGAACGACGGCGTCGACCTGGTCGGCGTCGAGGTCCGCCAGTGTCACCTCCCGCACTGAGTCCGGCCAGTCCCTGCCGGCACGCCCGAGGCCCCAATGGCCCCCCTGCGGGAGCACCGGCAGCAGATATTCGTGGCGCCCCCTGACAAACGCATCCGTCCAGGAGCCATGGACGTGCCACAGCAGGATTCTCATCGGTTGCGGGCCTTTCTCCTGGTGCTGACGTGGGTACTGAAGGATGAGACGCCGCCGATCAGCCGCTCCACAGCCTGAACAACCTCCTCGGGCGAGACGGAGTCCAGGCAGGGGTGCCCCGGGACGGGACATTCCCGCGCCCTGGTGAGCCTGCACGCGGCATTCTGGTCGCCGAGGAGTTCCAGGGGCACGCCGTAGGGTGCCCAGCGAACGGCGGGAACCACCGGGGAAAAGAGGCAGGCAACGGGGGTTCCCACAGCCGCGGCCAGGTGCGCGGGCCCGGTGTTCCCGGTGACCACTGCGTCCGCGCGGGCCAGGACGCCGGCAAGGGTGCGCAGGTCAGTGCGTCCGCCCAGATCAAGGGCCGACGGGCCTGCCACGGTGGCGGTCAGCGGCGTTTCGTCCGGCCCGCCTGTCACCACCACCCGGTGACCGGCGCCCTCCAGGAGTTCGACGGCGGCGGCGTGGTGCAGTGGCGGCCACGCCCTTGCCGGGACCGCGGCTCCGGGGTGGACCACCACATACGGCCCGTCCCCCACCAGCTCCTGCACGTCCGGAACCGGACTGACCCGCAGCTTTCCGTCGTCGCCTGCCGGCAGCCTAAACCCGGCCGCCTGGGCAATCCCGAGCGCACGCTCCGCCTCCGGCTGGTCCTCCGGGAAGTCTTCTCCGGGCTTGAGCCGAACGTCCAGCAGGGAGCCGGCGTAGTCGGTGGAGGCACCGCTGATCCGGCCGACGCCTGCCAGCCGCAGCAGCAGGGCCAGTGGGAGCGGAGACTGGTGGAACGACGTCAGGATCACCGCCTCGGTAATCCTGGAGTTCCGCACATAGTCGATCAGCCTGTCCGCATGCGGCCCGGTCATTTTGGGGGCAGGATTCATGATCCATGGGCAGTCCCAGCTGTAGGCCTCAGCAACGCCGGGCAGCATGGCCGCCGCAGCTTCGCCCTGGCGCCCGCACAGCATCACCACATGGTTGGGCCGGCTCCCGTCCGCCTGACGGCCGTTTGCGACGGCGCGCACGGCCGGTCCAGCCAGGAGCACGTCGCCCAGGCTGTCCAAGCGTGCCACCAGGACCCGTCCCATCAGGGTCCCTCCAGCAGCATGCCCACAGCCTGCGCAAGGTCCTTGGCCACCAGCCGCGACTCGCTGATTTCCTCTGCCCGTGTCTGAGGGGTGGGAACCAGGACTCCCGTGGCTCCCGCTGCCTCCGCAGCCCGGACATCGCTGCCTATGTCCCCGATCAAGGCCGCCTCCGAGGTTTTGATGCCCAGTTTTCGGCACGCGCTCAGGACCATGCCTGGAGCCGGCTTGCGGCAGGTGCAGGCATCCTCCTCGGAGTGCGGGCACACTTCCCACACGTCAAAAGGCCCCAGGAGTTCCTCAACCCTCGCATTGACGCTCGCCATTTCGGCGGCGGTGATGACGCCCCTTGCCACGCCGGACTGATTGCTGAGCACGCCGGTGGCAAGTCCACGTCCCCGGAGGGCATCCAGCACATCCTTGGTTCCGGGAAGAGGACGGACCAGCGCGGGATCACCGTTGTAGGGCACATCAACGACCAGGGTCCCGTCCCGGTCGAACAGAACAGCCCTGATCTGAGGAGTCGCGGAGCTTCTCATACCCCCGACGTTCCCCTGCGCTGCTGCTCCTAAACAGCCTGGAGAGCTTTTCTCCGGATTACTGCTCCCTATTAGTGCAGGTCAAGCGCCAGACAATCCGGTCTGATGCCGGTTCCGCGGGGGTTGTCAGCAGACCCGGCAGCACTTCACATGCTGTTGATGCGGGAACGCGGGGTCCGCTGCAGCCCCTTCTTGGACAGGCCGGAGCCGGAGGCCCTATGGTCCGTGGACATGGATGGACCCTCGGCCATTGGAACGAATTCCGCACCCGAGCTGGCTTCGATGAGCCTGTGCTGAAGGTCGACCAGGACGCGCGCCAGGCGGCGCGATACCTGCATCTGGGACATTCCGAGCCTTTTGCCAAGCTGCACCTGCGTCTCCTCGCAGAAGTACCGGCGGTACAGCAGCTCCCGGTCAGCGGGGTCCAGTTCCTGCATCGCCTCGCGCAGGCACGCCAGCTCTTCGAGCCGCTCTATGGGCATGTCGGGTGAAGCAAGGACCTCCACTATGGGCGGCGAGTCGCCGTGGGGATTGACGGCGTCGAGCGAGTCCGGGTGGAGGCTGCTGGACGCGCAGATGGCCTCCTGCACTTCCGCGGCGTCCACTCCCAGATGCTGGGCCAGTTCACTCACCTTCGGGATCCGCCCGAGGGTCTGCGCCAGTTCCGGTTCCGTACGGAAAATGCGGGAGCGGAGATCCTGGATATGCCGCGGCGGCCTGACCACCCAGCTGCGGTCCCGCAAATATCTCTTCAGTTCGCCGGTGATGGTGGGAGCGGCATAAGCGGGAAAGCTGTCACCTTTGGTCTGGTCGAAGCCACGTGCTGCCTTCACCAGGCCCAGATAAGCCACCTGGTTGAGGTCGGCCCGCTCCCGGCCGCGGGCTTCGAAACGTGCGGCGAGAGCCTCAGCCAGATCAAGGTAGCCCAGGACCAGCTCGTTTTCGAATGTCTGTCGCAGCCGGCCGTTTTTGGGTGCTGATGTCTGCTGGGGAAGCGCCGGCGGGAGCGACTGGACTGATGAAGTTTCCATGGCAAGTGCAGCAAGAAAATCAGGCATTGTCGGTGGTTCCTTCGGGTCGGGGGTCCGAAAGCCTGCGGCAAGACTTAGAAGTAGGACACCATAAGCCTGCTTATAAAACAATGCTTTCCGGATATAGGCTGACGTGCAGGTGGAACCACCGGTTCGGGTGAAGGAGTCGCCATGATGCGCATCGCCATCGTAGGAGCCAGCGGAAATGTCGGCACAGCACTGCTCCGGAATCTTCAATCACGCTTGGCGGAAAGACCCGGAAGCCTGGAGCTGGCGGGCATCAGTCGCAGGCTCCCGGACATCGCGATGCCTCCCTATGCCGGGGTGGAGTGGCACACGCTGGACGTGGGCCTGGACGCCGATATGCCTCGACTGCGTTCGGCCCTGGCAGGGGCGGACGCGGTGGTCCACCTGGCCTGGCAGGTGCAGCCGAACCGCGACTTGGATGCCTTGCACAGGACCAACGTCACGGGCACCGGGCATGTCCTGGAAGCGGCCGGGCAGGCAGGCGTCGGGCACATCGTGTGCGCTTCATCGGTAGGCGCCTACAGCCAGGCGCCGAAGGACCGGAGGACGGATGAATCCTGGCCCGCCGGTGGTATCCAGACCTCACACTACAGCCGGCACAAGGCAGAACAGGAAGCCCTGTTGGACAGGTTCGAGGAGGAGCATCCGGGGGTCAAAGTGGCCCGGCTCAGGCCGGGCCTGATCTTCCAGCGGGACGCCGGGAGCGAGATCGGACGGTACTTTCTGGGCCAGCTCCTGGCCAGGCTGCTGCCGCGGCGGCCGTGGACACCGGTCCTCCCGGCACCAGACAACCTGATTTTCCAGGCGCTCCACGCTGACGATGCTGCAGAGGCATATTGGCAGGTACTGGACCGCGGCGAGTCCGGCGCCTTTAACATCGCGGCGGAACCGGTAGTCACGCCACAGGAACTGGCCCGGCTCCTCGGCGCCAAACGGATCCTGCCCATTCCCATGGCGCTGCTGCATGCAGTGGCCGGACTTACGTGGCGGCTCCGCATTCAGCCAACAGACTCCGGATGGGTGGACATGGCTGCGGGCTCGCCGGTTATGGACACCGGCCGCGCGCGCCGGGTCCTGGCCTGGGAGCCTAGGATTACGTCAGTGGACGCCATAGCCCAGGTATTGGAAGGAATCGGAGCGGGGGCCGGAGTTGCCCCTTCCCCCGCCCTGAAGCCGAGGAGCTAAGCGCCCCTCGCCCGGGTAGCAGCGCTAGGCGCCTGACCGCGGATTGTCCCGGTCAGTCCTGACGTCCGTAGCCCCGGCATCCCGGCCGGTCCGGACGTCACCTGTCCGGGCGGCGTCATTCCTGGCCGCATCATTCCGGGCGGCGTCGTTTCGGGCCGCATCATTTCGGGCCGCGTCATTTCGGGCCGCGTCGGTCCGGGCATCCATCCGGCCATCCCTGCCCGACGGTATGTCCGGATCAATGGCATCAGCCTTCCTGCTGTGGCTGGCAACGTCTTCACGAAGCGCGTTGGCATCCGCAGCCTTCTGGTCAGCTTCCTGCTTCAGCCTGGCGGCCTCCACCTGCGCCTGCTCGGCGTCGGCGCGGGCGCGGGTGGCTCGGGCCTCGTTTTCGCGTGCATCCAGCTCGATATTCTGCGCCTTCTGCCGGATTTCAGCGGCCTTTTCCCGGCGCGACTCATCGCGCTTCTGCTGTATTGCCTTGCGGCGCTGACCCGTCAGCAGCAGCACAATAAGGACCACGACAATGATTCCGACAACCACCCAAACCCACGTTGCTTTATCCAACGCTGCCCACCTCTTTCCACTTCGCTACGGCCGGATCCGGGTTGATGCCAGGACGGCAGCCGCCCCGGAATCCGTTTGAAAGTAATTTAGCAAGGGTACTTACCTTCTGTTAGTAATCATGCTTACTATTTTACGGCCAGTATCGCTGGTTCTTGATCAAAAACCGGCCTTCTTGGAAAGAGAGAGCAAAGATGACAGAGAACCAATGGCCCGAGGACCCGGCTTACACGGTTCCTCCGACCACCTCAGGGGCAATGGGAGAGCGCAGTGCAACAACCTTCCCGTCCGCTGCGACTGCACCAACAGGCGGCGCCTACGAAACTTCCCGCAAGGATGCTGTGAAGGAGGAGGCCGGTGATGTTGCCCGGACGGCGGCGGATTCGGCGCAGAACGTGGCCGAGACTGCTAAGACTGAAGCGGCAAACGTCGCCTCGGAAGTTAAGGCAAACGCAAAAGACCTCCTCTACCAGGCGCGCAGCGACCTCACCCATCAGGCAGGTACCCAGCAGCAAAAGGTTGCTGACGGCCTCAGGTCAGTCTCGAACGAACTGCACAAGATGGCGCAGGCGTCAGACCAGCCTGGCGTAGCCTCCGACCTTGTCCGCCAGGCTGCGGAACGTTCGTCCTCCGTCGCCTCCTGGCTGGACGGCAGGGACCCCGGTTCACTCCTGGACGAGGTCAAGAGCTTCGCCCGGCGGCGTCCCGGCGCTTTCCTGCTTCTTGCAGCCGGCGCCGGCGTCCTCGCCGGACGGCTCGGCCGCAGCCTGAGCGCAGGCGCTCCCGGCTCCGCCTCCTCCGCTTCCGGATACACCGGCGGGCAGTACACCGGCAGTCGGTACACGGGAGAGCAGTACAGCGGCGGCCAGTACACCGGAGAGCAGAACGCAGGTGGCCAGTACACCGGAGAACAGTACGGTGCGGGCCAGGAACAGTACGGTGCAGGCCAGACGGGCCCGGGCGGCTATACCCCCGCTGGCGGCGCAGTCCCGCCACCCCCGGTTCAGCTCCCCGGGCCGGCCACCACCACGGCAGGGTTCGACGGCGGCGCTCCGGGAAGCAGCTATGCCGACACAACCAGCACGGCAAGTCCGCTGGACAGCCCGCAACTGGTAGAGGAGACACGGTCCGGCAACCGGATGGCTGACGACCCCCTGGGCGACCAAGCGCTGGCTGATGACCCCATGGGCACGGACCCCCTCACCCAGGACCGCTCCGCGGACGGCCAGACTGGCAGGCCGTGATGAGCAGCCAGATGCCCGAAACCCCCGGGGAAGCTGCCCACGCCAAGGCGGACAACACTTCCCTGGGCGATCTGCTGGGCGAGGTCACCCGCGACCTGTCCACGCTGATGCGTCAGGAACTGGAGCTCGCCAAAGCTGAACTGAGGCAGTCCGCTACCAGGGCCGGCAGGGGCAGCGGCATGCTCGCCGGAGCCGGCGTGGCGGGGCACTTCGTCCTGCTGTTCCTCTCCATCGCCCTTTGCTATGCCTTGGGCATGCTGATGGGTCTGGGATGGTCCGCCGTCGTGGTGGCCGTGATCTGGGCCATCATCGCAGCCGTCCTGGCCTCCATGGGGCGCAAGGAACTCAAAACGGTGAAGGGCATGCCCCAAACCACTGAAACACTCTCTGAAATCCCCCCAACCCTAAAACCCGGTGAGGTAAACCGATGAGCGACAACCCGGACGCGATCCGTTCAGACATTGAAGCAACCCGCGCCCGCCTGGGCACCAATGTGGATGCCGTGGCGGACAAAGTCACCCCCTCCAACATCGTCCACCGCCAAACGGACAAGGTGAAGGACGCCGTCTTCGGAGTGAAGGAAAAAGTCATGGGAGTAGCAGACGACGCCACCACGCGCATGCACAGGAGCACCGGCAGCGCGGGTAACGCCCTCGGTGATGCGGGCGCCGCCATTGGCGAGGCACCCCAGCAGGTCATGTATAAAACACAGGGAAACCCCCTGGCCGCAGGCCTCATTGCCTTCGGCGCCGGTCTGCTGCTGTCCTCACTGATCCCGCCCAGCGAAAAGGAACGCGAAGCAGCGGACTCCCTCAAGACCGCCGCCGAACCGCTGACTACCGAACTGACTGAAGCGGCCAAGGACATGGCGCAGGGCCTGAAGGAGCCGGCGCAGGAAGCCATGGAAAACGTCAAGGCAACCGCCGCCGACGCCGCTGAGCACGTCAAGGAAGAAGGCCAGATGGCGGCGGCAGATGTGAAAGACAGGGCAGCGGACGCCAAAGACCACGTCCAGAACACCTGACAGCACCGGCAGCCGCCGCACAACCAATACTGGCGCCACAGACAGGCCGGTTCCGCCTCGCGGCGAGCCGGCCTGTCCACGTTTACGCCCTAACGAGAGGACACCCCCATGGCCACTCAGGACAAGCCCGAGACGAGCACCGCCAAGTCAGG
This sequence comes from Arthrobacter pascens, assembly GCF_030816475.1. Lineage (NCBI taxonomy): Bacteria > Bacillati > Actinomycetota > Actinomycetes > Micrococcales > Micrococcaceae > Arthrobacter > Arthrobacter pascens. Next base: position 3,916,386 of record NZ_JAUSXF010000001.1, read on the forward strand.
CAGTGTCCCGGCACCCGATGACCCGCGGAAGCCGGACAGCCCCACGGACGTTAGGAAACCGTCCTGGAAGTACATCACCAGGAAGACGTTCAGGGAATTCACTCAGGACCAGTGCCCGGATCTGGCGGCCGCCCTCACGTACTACGCCGTACTGTCGCTGTTCCCCGCACTGCTGGCTCTCGTTTCGCTCATCGGCATCTTCGGGGACCCGCAAAAGACGACGTCAGCGCTCCTGGAAATCGTGAGCGGCATCGCCCCGGGAGAAACCGTGAACACGGTCAAGGGCCCTGTGGAGGAGCTCGCTGCGTCACCCGCCGCCGGCTTCACACTGTTCATCGGCCTTCTCACGGCCCTGTGGTCCGCGTCCGGATATGTGGGGGCTTTCGGCCGCGCCATGAACCGCATCTATGAAGTGGATGAAGGCCGCCCGTTCGTGAAACTCCGCGGAACCATGCTGGCCGTTACCCTGCTCGCGGTGGTGATTGTGGCCCTCCTTGCAGGCATGCTGGTACTCAGCGGCCCCGTCGCGGAAGCCGTGGGCGGAGCCTTCGGGCTAAGCGGGACTATCCTCACCGTCTGGAATATCGCCAAGTGGCCGATCGTCGTCGCGCTCGTCATCGTCATCATCGCAGTCCTCTTCTACGCCACCCCGAACGTTAAGCAGCCCAAGTTCAGATGGATGAGCCTCGGCTCCTTCATCGCGCTGGTGGTTTTCCTGCTGGCTTCACTCGGCTTCGCCTTTTACGTGGCCAACTTCGCCAGCTACAACAAAACGTACGGCGCGCTGGGTGGCGTGATCGTGATGCTCCTCTGGCTCTGGATCCTGAACATGTCCCTGCTGTTCGGTGCGGAGTTCGATGCCGAGATGGAACGTGGTCGCGAACTCCAGGCCGGCATCGAGGCCGAAGAGACACTCCAACTGCCACCGCGGGACACCAAAAAGAGCGAGAAACTGCAGGAACAGGTACAGGAGGATATCCGGAGGGGCCGCGAGCTGCGCGAAAGCTACAACGGAAGCGGCGCGGAGAAGGGCAACCCCGAGCGTCGCGGTGCCGAGGGTGGAGGCACCGACATAACCAGCGCCAACAAAGGCAGCAGCAAGGAACGGGGAACCGTCGAATAAACGGCCTGTCCGGACAGCACCCGGCAGGTCTAGGCAGGGAGCTCAAGTAGGAGGAAAGTTAATAGAAGCAGGTCCTGTGAAGTTTCCCGGGTCATCGGTGGCCCGGGTGCCAGGCGGGGTCGGCGGTGAAATGGCCTCTTCTGAGACCGAGGCCAGTCCCCCCAGTCGCCGTCGGCCCCCTCGATCATTCCGACTGCATCCGCTCCTTTTCCCAACCCGATTTCCGCCCCCCGTTTTCTCACCCCACTTTCCCGCCCAGCCGGCAGCCTTCCGGCTCTATTGGCCAGCGCGGATGCTGGCTAGCATTGAAGAATGACCGGTGGCGGTCGCTGCCGGCCCCGGCCCGCAGGTAGAAACAGGGTGAAATGCCATGGGTTTGGATGACAAGATCGAAAACACCAGCGAGAAGCTCGGAGGCAAGGCCAAAGAGGCCGCCGGTGAGGCAACGGACGACGAGCGCCTTGAGGCCGAAGGGAAGATGGACCAGACCAAGGCGGACCTGAAGCAGGCCGGCGAGAAAGTCAAGGACGCTTTCAGGAAGGACTGACGCTTTCCGGTCCAGTACTCGGGCGTTCCCGCATCCTCGCCGGTTCCGGCCGCAGGTTCGACGGGTCCCCCGCAGGTTTGACGGGTCCGCCCAGGCCGCCGTCGGCCCTTACCGGACCACCGCCAGGGCGAACCCGTCCCACCCCTTCGACCCGACCGTCTGGATCACCGTGGCATCGAGCTGCGGATGATTTCCCATCAGTTCCAGCGCGCCGATGATCCCGGGTGCGTTGACTTCGTCCATGCCGGGGTCCAGCACGGCTCCTTCCCAGATGGCGTTGTCAAGCACCACGGTGGTTCCGGGCCTGCCCAAGCGGACAGCCCAATCGAGGTACCTGGTGTTGTTTTCCTTGTCCGCGTCGATGAAAACAAAATCAAAGGGCTCCTGACCCTCCGCCTGCAGGGCAGCCAACGAATCAAGGGCCGCGCCGACGCGAATGTCCACTTTGTGCCCTAACCCCGCAGCGTCCAGGTTGGACCTGGCAACGTCAGCATGTTTGGGAAGATATTCACACGTCACCAGCACGCCGTCGTCGGGAAGTCCCTTAGCCATCCAAATGGTGCTGAAGCCGGCCAGCGTGCCGATCTCCAGCACACGGCGGGCACCGGAAATCTGGACCAGGAGTTTGAGGAGCTTGCCCGCGTTCGGCGCCACTTCTATGGGCGGCATTCCGGCGTCGACGGCGGACTGCACCGCACGCTTCAAGGCTTCGTCAGGTTGCACGACTGTGTCAGTCAGGAAGTCTTCGACGGCGGTCCACGCGGTCTGGGGCTTGTGCTCAAACATGGCCACAGTCTGGCACGCGGCATGAAGCGGGTCTAGGCAGCACGCCGCAGGGCCCCATACAAGGACGTCCAGGAATGGAAGGCCGTTTAGGAACCGCCGGAGATCGCCTGTTCCAGGCGGTCCACTTTTGCGGTCAGCTCGCCCGTGTAGCCGGGACGAATGTCAGCCTTGATGACCAGGGACACGCGGCTGCCGAACTGGCCCACGGCCTCGGTGGCCCTCTTCACCACGTCGAACACCTCGTCCCAGTCGCCTTCAATAGTGGTGAACATCGAATCCGTCTGGTTGGGCAGCCCCGATTCCCTGACGATTTTCACAGCGGCGGCGACGGCGTCGTGCACCGACGCATCGGAAGGGCGGGAGCCGTCCGCGGGCATACCTGACGGGGCAACCGAAAATGCAAGCAACATGGAGCCAGTCTGCCATGGTCCGAAGCTGCGGCGCGGCGGCCGGTAGTGGGCCGTTAATAGTCCGGCGCACGTCATATAACCGTTTACCCTTCAGTAACCGTGAACGCTTCGGGCTGCATTGCTAACCTGTTCGCATGAATCTTGCAGTTGCCCGCAAACCGCTCCGTGCAGATGCAGCGCGGAACGTGGACAAGATCATCACTGCGGCCCGTGAATGTTTCCGCGATTTCGGCCCCGATGTGCCCCTCCAGACCATCGCTGCCACCGCCGGCGTGGGTCCCGCCACTCTGTTCCGCAACTTTGCTGACAAGGAGGAGCTGGTCCTGGCCGCCCTTAACCGGCAGCTCAGGCTGAGCGTGGATCCCGTCATTGACGACGCCCTGGCTGACATGGACGCTGCGGGAGGCCTGCTGCGGGTCATTGAAGCGATCATGGCTGCCGCCAGTGACAACGCCAACCTGCTGGGGGCTGTTGCGGGACGCCGTGAACTGCTCACCGGAATTACCGGCTCGCTCATCGACTCGATCGGCGTCCTGCTGGGCCGGGGCCAAGGCCAGGGAACTCTCCGCGCTGACATCTCCATGACGGACATGTTCCGGCTCCTGGCGATGCTCATTGGCGTAGTGGACACTATGGAGCCGGGGTCGGACGCCTGGCGCCGTCCCGTGGCGCTTATCGAGGATGCCATCCGCACGGAAAGGCCTCACCGGCCGTTGCCCGCCCAAGTGCCGTTGCCAGCCTCCCAACTCCAGGGACCGCAGGTCACGGGCCAACCGCTCCGGGGCTCACGGCTCAGCTAGCTGCTGCCGCCGCAGGCCTTGCCCATTGTGGGCATCCAGGAGTTGGAATAAACTCAGGTAGGGTTACGCAGCCAGCCTCTGAATTCCCAGATGGAGCGACCCATGAAACACGTCCTGCGTCATCATCACACCAGTCCGGTCACGCGATGAAAAGCTCGCACCTCTCCCACATCATCAGCGATCCGCGCGGTCCGGAAGAAGTCCTCCCCACCCTGCCGGCGGAAGAGCTGGCCAATCTGTTGGATGCCCTCTACCAGAACCTTGACACCCCCACACCCGAATTCGGTGCACAGGTATGGTACGAGCTGGCGGTCGAGGAAAGTGCCCGCCGGGCTGTCTCGCCCGGGGGCGCCGCCCACGGGGTTGCCTAGCTAATCCCGGGTTGCCTAGCTAGTTCTGGCCGTAACGGCCGCCTCACGACCGTTGGCGCGACTAGCCACACCTCCAGCCTCGAGCCAGGCTAGCTCGCGCCGTCCCCAGGCCTGCTGCTGCTGCCACGCTCATCGGTGTCCAAGCCATGATCATGATCGGCGTCGGGATGATCGTCCTGATGGTGGGCTTGTTCCTTGGCCTCCATCAAGTGCTGCTGCAGTTTTTCCTCGGCGTCCCGCCGACGGCGTGCGGTGTCCCGAAGGTCCCGTGTGGCCTGGGACCCGCCCGGATCGACATAGGCAGGCCGCGGCTTGCTGAAGGGCTCGGCGGCACGTCTCTCGGTCGCCCGGGTCTCGGACGACGGCCCGGCACTTCCGCTGTCTACGTCCGGCTGGTTAGTATCCTGCCGATCCGTGCCCGGCTGGTCAGCATGCTGCCGATCCGCGTCCGGCGTCTCAGTGTCTCGCTCTGGATGTTCGTTCATCACGATTTCTCCTTTCGGCCGCAAACCTGGGCTGCGGGCCCTCTCTCCAGTGGACCATAGATCAGCACAGGACAAAGTCAATCGTTACGCGCTGACTCCCGGCTGCGTATTTCGTTGCGAACCGCAGCGTAGAGGGCGGCTGTCTGTGATCCTTGGCCGATGTCCATCGCGAGCCGGAGGCGCTGGCCAAGGAAATCCAAGTCATCGGCAGGGACGTCCGAGAGGGAACTAAACCGGGCGAAGAACCGCTTGACCGGCACTCCTGCGCGGCGGTTGCCGGAAGCAACGGCGCGGGGCATCCCGGGTCTTTCACCGGCTGTATGCAGATGGTTTTCCATGTCACCACTAATTCTGGAGTTCCATGGCCAGCTGCATAGCCTGAGCTTCATATTACAGCGCCCGTGACCCGGGCCACCAGAGAATGCTCAGGCCAAGCCGATCATCCGCAGTAATGCGGCCGTACAGGCACCTATCATGACCACCAGCAGGAACGGCGCCCGCAGCGCCAGGGCCACAGCGGCGGCCGCGAGCGCGCCCAGGCGTGCGTCGGCTGCTAATGCCTGGCCGGTCGCCACCGCGTTCACGATGGTCAATGACGCCAGCAGGCCGATAGTCATGGTGCCTGCCACCCTGGAGATCCGGGGATTCTCCAGGAACTTCGCCGGCACAAAATAGCCCACCACCTTCCATGCATAGGCCAGGGCGCAGGCCAGCAGCAACCAGATCCAAAGGTTCACGCGCCCGCCTGCTGTGAGTCCTGGTGGTTGTGATGGTGCTCGGAATAGGGATCAACGTCAGGCTCCAGGCCTTCGTCCCTGCGTCCGTGGCTGAACCAGCCGGTCACGGCGGCCACGACGGCGGCGATCAGAATGGGCACGCCCGCCGGAACGAACGGCACGGCGAGCACTGTGGCAAGGGCGCAGACCGCCGCTATTGCCACGGGTTCGCGTCCCTTGAGCCTCGGCCACAGGAGGGCCAGGAACGCTGCGACGGCCGCGCCGTCCAGTCCCCACTGTTTCGGATCGCCCAGCCCGCTTCCCGCCAAAGCACCCACCGCCGTGAAGAGGTTCCAGAGCACGTAGATTCCGATCCCGGCCGCCCAGAAGCCTCGTTTCTGCTCGGCAGGATCACTCTGCCCTGTGCTGGTGGCAGTCGACTCGTCGATAGTGAACTGCGCGGCCACGTATCTGCGCCAGCCTGTCGGGTGAAGGAGGGCGTTGAGCTGCATCCCGTAAATGCCGTTGCGCATCCCCAGCAATGTGGCGGCGCCCATGGCAGCAATGCCGGATCCGCCGCCGGCCACTACTCCAATGAACGCGAACTGCGAGCCGCCACTGAACAGCAGCAGGCTCAGTGCCATCGTCTGCCAGAAGCTGAGGCCCGAGGTGACGGACAGTGCACCGAAGGAAATTCCGTAGAGACCTGTTGCGATGCTGATGGAGAGGCCCACCCTGACGGCGGGCGATGCCAGGAGCTTCATGGCTCCACTCAATCACAGCAACCTGCTGTGCCTAAACACAGCTGCTAAACACCTGCAGCTTAAACGCTGGCAGCAGAACACGCACGGCTAAACACAAGCGGCAAACAGGCACCTAATCCGGCAGTTGGAGCTGCAGGCCGGCCGGTTGGAGCTGCGCCAGGACCCTTGCCGGAATGTTCGTGGTGATCTCGTGGATGCCCAGACCCTGGCACAATGCCACGTCCCGTTCCGAGTCCACGGTCCACACCCGGAAGCGGCGGCCGGAATCCAGCCAGCGCTGAACGGTGCGGGCATGCTCACGAACGTAATTGATGCCAGGGCCCGCCAGCCGCACCTCGCATTCATCAATGATCCGTTCGCCTTCCAGCTGGGCAGCCTTCATCACGTTGGCTATGGCAACTCCGGTCAGCGGCCCCAGGCCCAGCTCCTCCCGGATCTCGTCGACGTCGACGTCGTCCACCAGCTGGCAGATGAATTCCGCCGGGACCGTCTGGAGCAGGTGCTTCACCGAGTCCGGGCTGAAGCTCATGAAAGTCACCGTGATGTTGTCCACCGAGGACGTGCCGGCGTCCCAGCCTTCGCTTTGGAGCACGTCCAGCACCCGGTCTTCGAGCCTGAGCTGGTAAGGACTGGGATGTTTAAGTTCGATTGCCAACCGGATGTCCCGGCCGGCGCCGCGGAGAACGTCCAGAAGCTCCGGAAGCGTCAGGAACTGCTCGGAGCGTGCACCGTATTTCTCCGGAATCCGGGCACCTTTCCAGGACGAGAAATCGAGGAGCCTTAATTCAGCCAGGGTCCGCTCGGCAACCGGGCCGGTCCCGTCGGACGTCCGGTCCAGGTTTGCATCGTGCAGGAGCACTGCGTGCTGGTCGCGCGTCAGGTGCACATCGCACTCCACACCGTCGGCGCCGTCGGCCAGGGCCTGGAGGTAGGCGGCGCGGGTGTGTTCGGCGAACACGGCGCTGGCACCCCTGTGCGCAAACACCAGGGGCCTCATCGGCAAAGACTCGTCAATTGTCATGAGGACACGCTAGTCGGTGCGGCCGACGCGTGCGGGACTAGGCTGGGCACATGCAGGTGAATTCTGAGCCAATTACCAGAGAAGCACCGGAGAGGCCCGCCAGCTCGCCGCAACCGTCGCGGAAGGCGAGGGCCGCCGTCGTCGGCAATCAACTTAGTCCAGGGGATGCCGAAAAGGCGGCAGCCCTGCGGAAAATGAAGCTTCTGGCGCTGGGTCTGCTCATCGCCATGGCCGTCATCTTTGTGTTTGCCTTCGCCCTGCAGCGGGATTATCCATGGCTGCAGTATGTACGGGCTGCGGCGGAGGGCGGGATGGTTGGCGCGCTGGCCGACTGGTTCGCCGTCACCGCCCTGTTCAAGTACCCCATGGGAATCAAAATCCCGCACACTGCCATTATCCCGCGGCGCAAGGACCAGATCGGGGCCTCGCTGGGTGAGTTCGTGGAGACCAATTTCCTGTCCGAGCAGGTCGTGCAGGACAAGCTGGCCAGCGTGAACATTGCCAAGAGAGCCGGCGAATGGCTGGCAGCGCCGGGCGGTGCGGAACGCGTGGCGAAGGAGGGCGCCGCAGTCATTCGCGGCGTGTTCAAGGTCCTGAACGACGACGACGTCCAGGCAGTGATCGAAGGCATGGTCCGCAAGCATCTGCTGACTCCGCCGTGGGGACCTCCGGTGGGCAGGATGGCAGAGCGGATTTTCGCTGACGGGCATCACCATAAGCTGGTGGACCTGCTGGTGGACCGGGCCGCGGACTGGGTTGACGACAACCACGAGACAATCACACGGCTGGTTTCGGACCGCTCCCCCACCTGGGTTCCGCAGTTCGTCGATGGACTGGTAGGCGACAAGGTGTACGTGGAGTTCCTCAAGTTCACGCGCGCCGTGCAGTCCGATCCCAATCACCAGGTGCGGCTGTCGATCGATAAGTACCTCAACGACCTGGCGCAGGACCTTCAGTACGATCCGGCGATGATTGCCCGCGCCGAGGACATCAAGGCGCAGGTGCTGGGCGATCCGGAGGTCCGTGAACTCGCCTCCCGGACCTGGGGCACCGTAAAGGGCGCCCTGCTCAGCGCGGTGGACGATCCGGAAAGCGATTTGACGGTGAAGTTCAAGGCTGCCGTCCGGGATTTCGGGTCTCGCCTCGTCAACGATGCCGAGCTGGCCGGGAAGGTCAACGCCTGGATCGGCGATGCTGCCGGTTACCTCGTGAGGACCTACCGCTCCGACATCGCGGGCGTGATCACGGAAACCGTGGCACGCTGGAATGCCGAGGAGACCTCGCGGAAGATCGAACTGCAGGTGGGTAAGGACCTGCAGTTCATCCGGATCAATGGAACAGTGGTGGGCTCCCTCGCCGGGCTGGGCATCTTTGCGGTGGCGCACCTGCTGTTCGGCTGACGAGCGGACCAGCTGGGCACAAATTACAGTTGAGCCCTGATCGTGCGCGGGCCGAAACCTCCCAAGGTTCCTTTTCAAAGTGGCCGCTGGTTATCCACATAGGCATTTATCCTCAACGTCTTTGTCAGTGCCTCGCGGGATGCTTTAGGCATGGAAAGAACGGCGGCAGAAGATGCGTTGGAAGCCTTTGAGGCTTCCATCCCCGTGTTGCTTTCCCATGTGCGGCGCGGGTTAGGCAGCTCGATCTCCGCCGTTTCTGATCCTCTTCGGGAGCAGGCGGATGCGTGCCTGGACGGGCTGGCCGAATCGGCCCGGGTCGAAGCGATGCTGGCCGCCCTTAAGGTGCACCTCAGCAGGGGGTACGCGGATAAAGCCACGGCTATGGCGCCGCCGCCCGCATCACCCCAGGAGCACACCGCCCAGGAAATGGCCGTGGTCGCGGAGGTCGCGTGCGTCCTGACCGTGAGCGAACGATCCGCCAGTGCCCTGCTCGCCCAATCCCGCGAACTCACCACCACCCTGCCCCGAACGCTGGCTGCACTGCAGGACGGATCGATTTCGTGGCAGCACGCCCGGTTCATGGTCGATGAAACCACGAGCCTTGACCCCGCTGGCGCGGCGGCGCTGGAGGCTCACTTCCTGACTCCCGTGATGGTGGACCCTGAGAAACTCGGTGCCGCGCGGAGTTGTCCGGCCGGGGAGCTGGTCCCTTCCCGGTTCCCGGCCAAAGCCCGCACCTGGCGGGAGCGTCACCATCCTGTCAGCATCGAAAAACGTCACTCTAAAGGCATCCTGGACCGGCGGGTTGAGTACGCCCCGGACCGGGACGGTATGGCCTGGCTGTCCGCCTACCTGCCCGCCGACACCGCGGCCGGGATCTGGGACCGGATCACTACAGCAGCGCGGGCCCTGCAAGGCCCCGACGAGGGCAGGACCCTGACCCAGCTGCGCGCGGACACCGTGGCGGCCTGGCTCCTCGAATCCACCGGCACCGGCAGCACGACCGGCGCCGGCAACGGGGGCATCAGCACAGTTGGCACAACGACAGCCACCACCGGCGGCGGGGTGCCGTCACCTAAGGCCCAGGTCCTGGTTACCGTTCCGGTGTTCGCCCTGATGGGCCTGACTGATGAACCCGCCACCCTGGACGGGTATGGCCCGATCCCGCCTTCCATGGCTCGCCGGCTGATTGCCGACGGCGCCGACTCCTTCCACCGCGTCCTGACCGACCCCCGCGACGGCGCACCCCTGGAAATAGGCCGCACCAGCTACCGCATCCCCACAGCCATGCGGCAATGGCTAAGGCTTCGGGACGGCAAATGTCCCTTCCCTGGCTGCAACAACCACTCCCTGGACAACGAAGCAGACCACCTCCTCGCCTGGCACAAAGGCGGAACCACCGGCATCACCAACCTCGGCCAGCCCTGCCCGAAACACCACAAACTCCGACACACCACCGCGTGGAAACCAACCCAAGCCACCAAAAACAAACCACCAGGCTGGACCTCACCCACCGGACGCCACTACCAAAGCGAACAACAAAACTGGGAACCACCCCACTGGCCACACCAGGTCTTCACCCCTGCCGACCAGTTGGAATAGGGCTACCTGCGCCTAGGCGAAGGATTGCAGTTCCACGCCGGCGGACTCCAGTCCGGCCCGGACACCGGCGGCCATTTCCACTGCGCCCGGAGTGTCTCCATGGATACACAGCGAATCGGGGTTGACCTGAACCACTGTTCCGTCCACGGCCACCACCTCTCCCTTCGTCGCAAGGCGCACTGCCCGCTCAACGATCGAGTCGACGTCGTGCAGCACGGCACCGTCCTGCGAGCGCGGCACCAGCGTCCCGTCCGGCAGGTAGGCCCGATCCACAAATGCCTCGATGAACACCGGGTGGCCGGCTTCCTTCGCCTGGACCAAAAGCTCCGAGCCGGGCAGGCCCAGGATCGGCAAGCCGGGGTCGTATGCCTGGATTGCGGCTACCACAGCGGAGGCCTGTTCGCCGTCGTGAACCAAGCGGTTATACAAAGCGCCGTGCGGTTTCACGTAGTCCACGGATGCGCCCACGGCATGCGCCACCCCGTCGAGGGCGCCCAACTGATAGAGGACGTCACCGAAAAGCTCGTCAAAGGACATGTCCATGGAGCGCCGGCCGAAGCCGGCAAGGTCCCGGTAGCCCACATGGGCGCCGACGGTCACGTCCAGCTCGAAGGCCGCGCGGCAGCTGTCCAGCATGGTCACAGGATCGCCGGCATGGAATCCACAGGCCACGTTGGCGCTGGTCACCAGCCGGAACATGGCGGCGTCGTCTCCCATGTTCCAGGAGCCGAAGGATTCTCCGAGGTCAGCGTTAAGATCCAAGATTTTTGCCTTCCAGCGTTTGGTTGTCGGGTGCCGCGGTGGCCTGGAGCTCTCCCGGGATGGTGTCCGGCATGGGGCCGAAGGCTTCCCTGGCGTTGGCTGCCACGGCCCGGCCCATCATGAGGTTGCCGGCACCGCCCACAACTGCGCCGATGCCGAACGGAAGTGCGCGGCCGAAAAATGCCGAGCCCTGGCGCCTGAGCAGGTTCCTGAGGAAGGCCTTTCGGATTTTGTTGCGGACCACACCAAAACCGGAGACCGGCATGGACTTGGACAAAGCGTTGCCCCACGCCTGCGTGGCGCTTGTCCCCTTGCCTGTAGCCTGACCGCTCAAGGTACCCAGCAAGGCCGTTCCCTCCTCACCGAGCATGATGGCCATGACCATGGTGCTGGCTTTCTCCGGATTGGTCAGGCGGATGCCGTGAAGCTCGGCGAGTGACGTGGCATAAAGCGCCGTCGCTTCCAGGAAGCCCACGGTGGCCACGGCAGAAAGCCCCAGTGACGCTATAGTGCCGACGCCCGGCACCACGGCCGTGGCACCGACGAGCGCGCCACCGCCCGTGACGGCCCTCAGGTAGTCGCGTTCCAGTTTGGCGGCCAGTTCCGCAGCGCTGGCACGTGGGTGCCGGCGTTGCAGCCGGCGGATGTTGGCCAGCACCAGGGGGCGCTGGATCTCCACTGCCCGGAGCAGCATGTTGTGCACTCCGGGTTTTGGCTTGCCGTCGGCATCGAACACCGCGTTGTGGGCGGTTTCCTGTGCGATTCGTACTGCGGGATTGCTGCGCCTGGCCATGGTCACCTCTGCTTCTGTCCTGCTTCCGGCCTGCCGGCAGTTCCGGCTGCGACCCTGCCTTAACACTAAGTGCGCTTAACCCTAAGGGTGCTTAACACTAGCCGCTCTCCTACATCACCCATGATTCGGCCGCGGCTATGTAACCTGACGACGACGGCCCCCGCGGTCCCGGATAGACCCTTGCGGCGCCCGGCCACTCAACTCCGAACTCGACTAGCCGGCCGCTGCTGCAGGGCAAGTAGACGTTGTTGAGGGCTGCTGCATTGGGCCCAAGCTGGAAGTCGGGTGAGGAGAAGTGCCGTCGGTCCAGGATCCCGGAAAGTTCGAGTTCGGCCTTGCGGCCGGTGGCGCGGAATCCGCGGTCCAGGTCCAGGTCGACGTCGAACTCATCCTGGGTGTGTGTGATCCCGTTCAGCGGAAACCTGGCTGCTTCGGGAAAATACCGGGTCAGTTCGCCGGCTAGCGTTGCAGCGAAGTACTCGTTGGTCCCGTAGCTCCGCCAGCCCTGCAGCGTGGCCACGAGCAACGCCCTTCCAGTGCCCCAGCGGGACCAATCGGCCATCCAGAACGACGCGAAGCAGCTGGCGGCCTCCCCGGGAATCAGCACCCCGGCGGCATCCACAGGGTGCAGCGCGAGGCCGGGATTGGCCCCAACGAAAGCCAGGCTTCGCCGCCACGATGCTGTAGGAACGGTCTCCATTATCTGAGCCTAGGCGGGGCGCAGGAAATCCTGCGGCAGGCATCGCCGGAGCAATGGCCTGGACTGTGGGCTTTTTCGAATGGCAGTACATGGCCGTTCCCCCGTCATCCCTCCGAGCCTAAACTTGCCCTATGCCCGCCCCCAAAGCCCTGCGGCCCTTTGCCCACCGTGAATATCGGGTGCTGATTACGGCGCTGGCCATCTCCATTTTTGGTTCGGGGATGTGGGCTGTCGCCATGGTTTACCAGGTGATCCACCTAGGCGGAGGTCCGCTGGAATTGTCCTTCGTGGCCACGGCGGGCAGCGTGGGCCTCGTCGGCTTTGTCCTCGCGGGCGGCATCGCCGCTGACAGGGTGCCGCAGCGGCTCCTGATCATTGCCGTGGAAGGTGCCAACCTGGCCGTGATCGCGAGCATCAGCGGGCTTGCCATGGCGGGATGGCTGCAGCTGTGGCACGTTGCCGTCGGGGCCTTTGTGCTGGGCGTCGGGGCCGCCTTCTTCTTCCCCGCTTACTCGGCGATCCTGCCGCGCATCCTTCCTGCGGAGGATCTGCTGGCAGCCAATGGGATGGAAGGGACACTCCGCCCGATCCTCCAGCAGGCAGCCGGACCCGCTGTCGCTGGAATCCTGGTGGCCGCGCTGTCCCCGTCGCATGCCGTAACCGGGGTGGCGGCCTGCCACCTGTCGGCGTTCATCATCCTAAACTTTTTGGGCCGGCACGCACTGGAAGCGCCCGCGAACGGGGCGGAACATCCTTGGCCTGCAACGGACGGAGCACCCGGTGAACGGGCCATCAGGACGTCCTTTTTCGCCGACCTCAAGGAAGGCGTCCGCTACACGCTTCGCACCCCGTGGCTTCTGTGGACCCTGGTGTGGGCGTGTATCTCAGTGCTATTCCTGATCGGGCCCATCGAAGTGCTGATGCCGTTCGTGGTCCGTGACCAGCTGGCCGGCGATTCCCGCATGTTCGGGTTCCTGCTGGCCATCATGGGGGTGGGCGGGGCTGTGGGTTCGCTGGCAACCGCCTCCCTGAAGCTGCCGCGCCGGTACCTCACGGTGATGATGGTTTCCTGGGGCATTGGCACGGTGCCGCTGGCCGCCGTCGGCATCATGGACAGCTTCTGGGCAGTCGCAGCGGCCCTGTTCGTGTTCGGTGCGACCGGCAGTGTTGGCATGGTCATCTGGGGCACGCTGCTTCAGCGGCGCGTCCCCGCCCACCTCCTGGGCCGGGTCTCCAGCCTGGACTTCTTTGTGTCCCTCGCGCTCATGCCTGTCTCCATGGCGCTGGCCGGGCCGGCTGCCGAGGTGCTCCCCGTCTGGCTGATTTTCCTGGTGGCCGGCGGAGTCTGCCCGGTCATGGCCGTGATCGCCTTGATCGTTGCCCGGATGCCCGACGACGAACTGGCCCATCCGCTGGAAACGGCACCGGAGACCGAACGCACGACGGCGGGAGGAGACTGACGCAGGACCCCGCGCCAACCGCCCGGCCAAAGAACACGCTCAGGCTCGGGCGCGCACTACCGGGATGCTCGCCGTCGGGGGCCCGCTCGGGAAGACCGTGGGCTCCGGAACGGGTACGGGCTCCAGCGGCACCCGGACAGCGTCCCTGCCTACTGTGATCAGCTGCCCGCGGACGTCCACCGCCAGCTCCTCACCGTCGCGGACAGTGAGGCTGATGGAGCCGGCGTCGAGCTCCACCAGAAGCAGCCGGCCCTGGATTTTGAGGTGGAAGGACAGGCTCTCCCATTCGGAAGGCAGCCGCGGATCAAAGAACGGGACGGGCCCCTGGTCGCGGAGGCCTGCGAAGCCGCAGACCAGCGAACTCCAGACACCGCCCGTGGACGCGATGTGCACGCCGTCGATGGTGTTGCCGTGGGTGTCATCCAGATCGATGAACACAGCGTTGGTGAAATGCTCCAGGGCCGCCTTGGGATACCCGACCTCGGCTGCCATGATCCCCTGCACACACGCGGACAGGGTGGAGTCGCCGGTGGTGATGGGGTCATAGAAATCAAACGCCCGGCGCTTTTCCTCAGCCGTGAAGTCCTGCCACTGCAGGAACATGGCCAACACGGTGTCGGCCTGCTTCAGGACCTGGTGCCGGTATATCACCAGCGGGTGGTAATGCAGCAGCAGCGGGTACTTGGACCGCGGAGTAGTCCAGTCCCAGGGCTCCAGCGTCATGAAGTCGTTGTCCTGGGAATGGACCTGCATGCGGTCATCGAACGGAAGCTGCATGCGGGCAGCGGCTGCCTCCCACAGCTGCCGCTCCTCGTCGCTGATTTCCGCGTGGTCAAGGCCGGCGGCTGCGCGCAGGTTAAAGCGGGCCATCACGTTGGTGTACAGGTTGTCATTGACGACGGCCGTGTACTCGTCCGGGCCGGTGACGCCATGGATGTGGAAGAGCCCGTCCTTGCCGAAGAAGCCCAGGGAGATCCACATGCGCGCCGTTTCGATCAGCAGATCGGCGCCCATGCCCTCGCTGAAGGCACGGTCCCCGGTAGCCCACAGGTACCTGTTGGTGGCGAAGGCAATGGCGGCCGCAATGTGGAACTGGGCGGTTCCGGCGGCGTAGTAGGCACTCGCCTCAAGACCATTGATGGTGCGCCACGGGAAAAGTGCGCCATCGACGCTGAGTTCCTTGGCACGAATCTTTGCCGCAGGGAGCATCTCGTGGCGGAACTCCAGGACCTGTCGCGCGCCGTCGGGGTTGGTGTAGGTCAGGTATGGCAGGAGGTATACCTCCTGGTCCCAGAAGTAGTGGCCTTCGTAGCCGGATCCGCTCACACCCTTGGCAGGGATGCCTGCGACGTCCGCGCGCGCTGTCGCCTGCGCCAGCTGGAACAGGTTCCACCGGATGGCCTGCTGCAGTTCGGGCCGGCCACCCACGACGATGTCCGACGTGGCCCAGTAGCGGCGGTAGTGCGCCTCGCTTTCGGCAAAAACATCCTGGACAGGACGGAGTCCGGCTTCCGCGGCTTCTGCGGCGTCCAAGCCGGAATCCTGGATCCCGCGGCCGGCGGCGTAGCTGACGCTCTTTTCCAGCAGGAAGGGCCGATCCGCCCCGATAGCCAGGACGTAACGGACGCTGCTGTCATCCTGGTCCACCAGTGTGTCGAAGGGCTGGAGCCCGACTGACGTCCAGTGGTCCACTGCAAGGCCGACCATCTGCCGGGATTCCGCTGCTTCCCAGGAGAGCCTGAGTGAGCCGTCGCCGCCGTCGAGCCTCAACGGCAGCAGGACACGGCCGGCGTGGCGGCCGGACCGGCGCGGATCATGCACGGAATGGTCCTCGACCGGCTGGTCCTGCCTGTTGATGACGGAGGACGTGACGTCCGCGGAGACCTCCCGGTCCGCTGACACCTCGAGGGAAATACCCAGGCTTCCGCGCGACTCGAAGCCGACTGCACGGCGCTCGATGGTGGTCACCGTTGCGCCGGAACGACACTGCCAAGTGATGTGACATTCATAGATCCCCGTGGAGAAATCAACGGAGCGGCGGTAGTCCTGCACTGTGGATTCCGCCAGGCTGAGCATCTCGCCGTCGATGATCACCGTGAAGTTGTTCGCATCCGGCACATAAATGATCCGCTGGCCGGTTCGGGCAAACCCGAAGGCGTTCTCGGCGTGTTTGATGTCCCAGATTTCGTGCAGCCCGTTGATGAAGCTGCCCGGCAAGTCCGAGTCGGCTGCTGCCCAGTGGGCTCCGCGGATGCCGAGGTGCCCGTTGCCGAGGGCAAACAAGGTTTCCAGGGTGCCGGCGCTGTCCGCCTCGTGGCGTGTTTCCACGAGCTGCCACGGGGCGTTGGGGAACCGTTCGCGGTCCGCGGTGATGAGAGCCATGGTGTTGGGGTCCTTTGGCGTGCAGCTGTGGGGTAAGACAGCTTCGATGGCGGTTGGAGAGTTTGAGGCGTTAGGGGTAATGCGTTTAGTAACAGGGGTAATGCGTTTGCGTAGCAGGGGTGGAGCGGGTGAAGCGGACAGCCGGGGAGCTGGCGCTAGAGGAGTTCCTTGAGGTCCTCCACCACCACGGTGGCCCCGGCATCGAGCAGTGTCTGCCTGCCCGCGCCGCGGTCCACGCCGATGACGGAGTGGAACTGGCCTGCAGAGCCGGCCTGGACGCCGGATACGGCGTCCTCGACGACGATGCACTCCTCCGTGGGCAGTCCCAGCAGGTGCGCGGCGTAGTCGTAAGTGGCCGGGCTGGGCTTGCCGGGCAGGCCTTCGGCCGCTGCCACGACGCCGTCCACCACCACGGGGAAATGACCGCTCAGGCCGGCAGCCTTGAGCACTGCCGGCGCGTTCCGGGATGAGGAGACGACGGCGACTTTCAGGCCCCGGTCCAGCGCGGCTTCGAGGAATCGCACCGAGCCTTCGAAAGGCTCAACGCCGGCGCTGACGATGTCGTTGAAGATCCGGTTCTTCCGGTTGCCGAGACCCTGCACCGTGACGTTCGCAGGATCGTCGTCCAACGGCCCCTCGTCGAGCACAATGCCGCGGGACGCCAGGAAGTCCCGGACGCCGTCGAACCGTGGCTTGCCGTCGATGTGATCGAAGTAGTCGCTTTCGCGGTAGCCGGCCACCCCGGGATGCGATGAAAGGTAGCTCTCGAAGAGTTCCTGCCAGGCACGCTCATGAACAGTGGCTGTGGGGGTCAGCACACCGTCAAGGTCAAAAAGGATGGCAGCTGCGCCCTTCAGGGATGGGATGGATGTTTCCAGAAGGTCGGTCATATGCGGTGCTTGTCCTTTCAGACGGGCAGCGTCAGGGGAAGAGTGCATGGGTGTGGCGGTGGCTATGGCGTCCGCAGGATCAGCAGGCGCGGCAGGTATGCGCGGGCAGGAAAACCGCGGCAGGCCCGGGGCCGCTGATGAAAGTCCTGTTCCATCATGGCCGCCGCCTCCTGCCTTGACAACCCTGCTGAACGGGGCCGGCGGTACCGCTCGGACAGCAGTATGGAACCTCTGCACGCTGCCCGCCTCCTTTCTGCCCAGTTCAAGGGCCGGTGGACCGGCCGACGTTGAGTGTAAGCGCTTGCAAATTTGGCGCGCAACTGTTTTTTCAACCGGCCGAAGTGTGACGTAATTCTCAGCGCAGGCGGAGGGCCGGCGACGGCTCCTGAAGGTGCGTCAGCGGAGGACGTAATGGCGGAGGAAGGCGCTGACGTCCGCCATTTCCGCCTTGCACATGGCGTGCCCCATCCCCGGGTACGTCCTGGCGGTGAGCTGCGTTTTCGCGTTGAGCCACTCCTCGGTATACGCGATGGCCTCATCATTGATCACCAGGTCTGCCTTGTCCCGGCCCCAGAAGAAGGGCGGTGGAGTGTCAAAGGATTCGCTCAGCGCCAGGAGGTCATTCTCCAGCACGAAACCGGACAGGCCCACAGTCGCCTCGTAGTCCTTTGGATGCAGCCGGAGTAGCGTGCTGGCCATGGCCATGCCTTGCGAATATCCGAGCAGGTTCACACTACTGTGCTGCCCCTTGACCGAACTGATCCAGGTGTGGACGGCATTGGTGGCGCTGATGACGTCCGCAAAATCGTTCACGAGGAAGTAGTCCAGGAGGAACCAGCCGTAGTGGTCGCCGATGGCCATGGGGGCACGCAGCGCCGCGCAAGTGAAGTCGGAAGGCAGGTAATCAAACAGCCGCACCATCCGGGATTCGTCCGTGCCATAGCCGTGCATCATGACCAGCAGCGGTGTCCCCGCGCGTTCATTCTCCGGTTTTGACCAGACCACCGTCTCCATCGGAACAGCCTATCCAGACCCCAGTCGCCCTGCCGCCGCTTGCTGCACCGCCGCCGCCTTGGAAGAAAAATCAGCGATGGTCCGCAGCTGGTCGTCGCTATAGTCTTCCAGCAAGGCTGCCAGTCCGCTCATGAAATCCGCGAAGTAGGGCGCTGCGGCGGCGCCCTGGTCCCCGACGAGTTCGATCAGAACCTTGCGCCTGTCCTCCCCGTGCCGGACGCGCCGGGCCACACCCTTGGCCTCCAGCCTCTGCATGAGGCCGGTCACCGACGCGGGGGCCAGCCCGGAATGCTGCCCGAACTCCCCCGCCGTCATCGGACCGAACCGCATCAGAATCTCGATCGCCTTGCCCTCCGTGGCCGACAGTCCGCGCAACTCGGAGAGTTTCGTATGGAACATGACCGCCGCCGTGGACAGTTCCCGTCCCGAGTCATAGACCGCCTGGAGCAGTTCCTCGCGCTGTTTCCGCATAATCCGAGGCTAGCAAACCATTTCGGCAAGCCGAAAGGATTGCCCGGGTCAGCTGGCCGGGATATATTTCGTTTAACCGAACGAAATATATTCCAAAGGAGAAGCAATGCTGCAATGCCTCGTCATCGGGTCCGGAGTATCCGGCCTGGCCACGGCCCTGTCCCTGCAGAAAGCAGGGCACACTGCCGTCGTTTATGAAGCCTATGCCGTTCCGTCCGACGGCATCGGCGGCTTCCTGACACTCGCCGTCAACGGCTTCGATGCCCTCAATACCCTGGGAGTGAAGCCGGCGGCTGCAGAACTGGGGTTCAGCACGCCACGGATGTCCATGTACCTCGGCAGCACCGGACGCCACCTGATCGACTTCGAGTTCGGCGGCACCCTTCCGGACGGGACAACGGCGCGCACGCTGACCCGTTCCGAGCTCTATGGCCTGCTTCGAACCGAAGCCACGCGGCGTGGCATCAAGATCGAATACGGTAAGCGGCTTAGCGCCGTGACCGAAAGGGCCGACGGCGTCACGGCAGTTTTCGACGACGGCACTTCCGCGGGCGGCGATCTGCTGATCGGCGCGGACGGGCTTCGTTCCACCGTGAGGACGCTGATCGAACCCCGCTCCCCGGCGCCACGCAGCATCCCCCTGCTCAATACCGGAGGCATCACCCCGGCTGGAACGCTGCCCGCCGGCACTGTGGACATCGGGCCGGGGCAGATGAAAATGATCTTCGGCAAACGGTGCTTCTACTGCTACATGCAGGACCCTGCAGGCCGGATCTGGTGGTTCGCCAATCCCCTGCAGCGGACAAGGGAGGATGTTTCACAGCTCGATACCGGAGAGCTCAGGGACTGGCTGACGGGCCTGGTGGCAGGCGACAAAACACCCATGGCGTCCATTATCAGCGCTTCGCCGGACATCATCAGGCCGTACTCCACCTTCGATTTTCCGAGCATTCCCCGCTGGCATCGGGGCCGCATGGTCCTGGTGGGCGACGCCGCGCACGCGGCGTCGCCGTCGTCCGGCCAGGGTGCCTCGATGGCCATAGAGGATGCCGTGACGCTGGGCCGGGCAGTGGAGGGCATCAGGCCCGATACCGCAGGCGCAAGCGCACTCCGGACGGCGCTCACGCGATACGAGGCCGAGCGGCGTGAACGGGCCGAAGCCGTGGTGGAGTGGGGCCGGCGGAGCGCGGCGCCCAAGATCCGCGGACAGTTCAGCCGCGTGCTCGAAGACCTGGTCCTGAAAGCTGTGTTCCGGTCGCTCTCCCGCAAGGCGGCAGCGGACTTCGACTGGATCTACCGGCACCACATCGAGTGGGACACCCGGAAAAGCGCCGGATTTCAGGCCCCGGTTCCACCCGGCGCCGGGGCAGGTGATGTAGCCTGACATTAGACAGCATGCTTACCATGCTGTTCAGGAACGTCGCTGTTGGAAACAGATCGGGCAGTCCTCACACCTTAGGAGTAAGTCATGAGAATCGGTTCCTCCATTTTCCTCATCGCACTCGGTGCCATCCTGGCTTGGGCCATCACCCCTGGATTGATCCCCAACGTGGACCTGACGTTGATCGGCTACATCCTGATTGCTGTCGGTGTTATCGGACTCATCGTCTCCCTTATCATCGCGTCTCCGGGACGCAGCCGGCGGGTCAGCGAAACCCGCTCCGTCATGGATCCGAACACGGGCGAACGCATCACCCGCAATGAAAGCCGCGACGGCCAGCTGTAGGGACGGAGACAGTACGCATGCATCCGGGAGGCCGGGCCAGATCCAAGCGGTCAGGCCCGGCCTTCTTTGTTCTTGTGGTTTTCCATTGACAAACCAACATGAACAAAGATAAAGTCAAGTAATTCAACATCATGTGATGCCAGTCACCTGAAGGATTTCCAGACTTTACGCAACGGAGGGTATGTGTTTGCCGAGGAGCGCCAGCAGCAGATTGCCGAGCTTGTTGCCGGCAGCGGTCGGGTCAGTGTGACCCTTCTGGCCGAGCGCTTCCGCATCACCACCGAAACCGTCCGCCGGGACCTGGCGGCGCTCGAGACCGTCGGTACTGTCCGCCGGGTCCATGGCGGCGCCGTCGCAGCCGACCGCTTCAGCACCACCGAGGAAAGCATCAACGAACGGGCCGTTCAGCGCCCGGACCAGAAAATGCGAATCGCCCAGGCAGCCCTGGCCCTCATCCCTGACGCTTCGCCGGGAAGCGTCCTGATCGACGCAGGCTCCACCACCGAAGCCCTGGCAGAACTGCTCTCCCGCCGCGCCGGCGTCGAACCTTCCGTCCCGGCGGAACCCGGAACGGAGCTCGTGGTGATCACCCACGCCATTCCGATCGCTGGAAAGCTGTCCACCACACCAGGAATTGCGCTCCAGATCCTGGGCGGGCGGGTCCGCGGCCTCACCCAGGCCGCCGTAGGACAGGCCACCGTGGAGGCGGCACGCCGGATCCGCCCGGACATCGCGTTCATCGGCACCAACGGTATCCACGCGAGCTTTGGCCTCAGCACTCCCGATCCTGAAGAAGCCGCCGTCAAGGCAGCCTTCGTCCATTCGGCACGCCGCATCGTGGTGCTGGCCGATTCCTCCAAGCTGGACGCAGAAACCCTGGTCCAGTTCGCCTCCCTGAAAGACCTGGACACCTTGATTACAGACAAAGAGCCCGGCCCCGAACTAGCAGCCGCTCTCACGGAGGCCGGGGTAGACGTGGTGATCGCATGATCGTCACGCTTACCGCCAACCCGAGCCTCGACCGGACAGTAGCCCTGCCCGGACCCTTGGAACGGGGCGAAGTCCAGCGCGCCGTCTCCGTCAGCCAGGAGTCGGGAGGCAAAGGCGTGAACGTTTCCCGCGCGCTGGTGGCCTCCGGCCTGGAAACGGTAGCCGTGCTCCCCGGAGCTGACAGCGATCCTGTCCTCGCGGGACTTCACGATGGAAAGGTTCCGTTCGCGTCCCTCGCCATCGGCGAACCGCTGCGCACCAATGTGGCCCTCACCGAACCGGGCGGGGTCACCACCAAGATCAACGAACCCGGTCCGGTCCTGAGCGAAGAACAGCAGGAAGCGCTGATCGTGCTGCTGCTGGAACGCTCGCGGGGCGCCAGTTGGGTGGTCCTGGCCGGCTCGCTGCCGCCTGGCTTCCCGGCTGACTTCTACGCCACCGTGACCAGGCGCCTGCGCTCGGCAAACAACGGCAGTGCTCCGCTGATTGCTGTCGACTCGTCCGGTGAACCGCTTGCCGGCGCTGTCGCCGACGCCCGGCCCGATGGCACGTCACCGGAGGGCATTTCCGGGAAGCCGGACCTCCTTAAACCCAACGCCGAGGAACTGGCGGAACTGGCTGCGGCAGCCGGCTTCGCCCTGGCGTCCACCGCTGACGAACTTGAAGCGGATCCGGTGGCTGCCGCGGCGGCCGCTGCCGCCGTCGTGCGTTCCGGTGTGGGTGCTGTACTGGCAACTCTCGGGTCCAAGGGAGCTGTTTTGGTAACGGCCGACGGCGCGTGGCTGGCCACGCACCCGCCGGTCGCCGCGGTCAGTACTGTCGGCGCCGGAGATTCGGCGCTTGCAGGCTACCTGCTCGCCCACGGCCAGGGCGCCGCCCCGGCCGACTGCCTTCGCCAAGCGGTGGCCCACGGTGCCGCCGCTGCTTCCCTGCCGGGTTCCACTGTCCCGGCAGTCCACCAAACCACTCCGGATGCCGTAACCATCACGGCCCTTCGAAAGGATTGACAGTGACTCAGCTCATCACCACAGAACTGGTCGAGCTCGACCAGAACCTGGGCAACTCGCCCGAGGACGTCATCCGGCACCTGGCCAGCAAAGTTGCAGCCAGCGGCCGCGCCACCGAAGCCGAAGGCCTGTTCGCGGACGCCTTCGCCAGGGAACAGAAGACCGCCACGGGCGTTCCCGGCGGCATCGCCATCCCGCACTGCCGCTCCGCGGCGGTCACCGTCCCCACCCTGGCAATGGCACGGCTCTCCCAGCCGGTTGACTTCGGCGCCAAGGACGGCAGCGCGGACCTGATCTTCTTCATTGCCGCTCCGGACGGCGCGGACCAGGAGCACCTGAAGCTCCTGTCCAAGCTGGCCCGCTCCCTCATCAAGAAGGACTTCACTGGGGCCCTGCGCTCCGCCTCCTCCCGGGAGGAGATCGTGGAACTGGTGGACGGCGCCCTGGCCGACAAGCCGGCGCACGCGGCCACCGCGCCGGTGGGCGCTTCAGCCGCTGCTGCTGGTGCTACCGCCGCTGCAGGTGCCGATGGAGGTGCCGGCACAGCCGCCGGCGACGGTTCAAGGCAAAAGCGCCTCGTCGCCGTGACAGCCTGCCCCACAGGGATCGCCCACACCTACATGGCGGCGGACTCCCTTGTTGCTGCCGCCCAGGAAGTGGGCGTGGACCTGCAGGTCGAGACCCAGGGTTCCTCAGGTGCGAAGCCCCTCGATCCGGCGGTCATTGCCGCTGCAGACGCCGTCATCTTCGCTGTCGACGTGGATGTCCGCGGCAAGGAGCGCTTCGCCGGCAAGCCGGTCATCAACGCACCCGTCAAGCGCGGCATCGACGAGCCTGCCAAGATGGTGCAGGAAGCCCTCGCCGCTGCAGACAACCCGAACGCACGCCGGGTTCCGCACTTCGGGGCGGAGGAACAGGCCGAGAACGCAGCCACCGAAAAGGGCGAGCACATCGGCCAGAAGCTCAAGAAGGCGCTGCTGACCGGCGTCAGCTACATGATCCCGTTTGTTGCCGGCGGCGGCCTGCTGATCGCCTTGGGCTTCCTGCTCGGCGGCTACAACATCACCAGCGTTGCAGACAAGATTGTGCTGGCGAACAACTTCGGCAACCTGCCTGAGGGCGGCCTCGCCATCTACCTGGGCGCAGTCCTCTTCAAGATCGGCGCCCTGTCCATGGGCTTCCTGGTCCCCGCGCTGGCCGGCTACATCGCCTACGCCATTGCGGACCGGCCCGGTATTGCACCGGGCTTCGTCGCTGGCGCCGTATCCGGCTTCATGGGTGCCGGCTTCCTCGGCGGCATCGTGGGCGGCCTGCTGGCAGGCTACATTGCGCACCTGATCGGGACCTGGCAGGTTCCGCGTTGGCTGCGCGGCCTGATGCCCGTGGTGATCATCCCGCTGCTCGCCTCGATCGTTGCCTCCGGCCTGATGTTCCTGGTACTCGGCGGACCGATCGCCGGCCTCACCACGGCGCTCAACGGCTGGCTGTCCGGCATGACCGGTGCCTCCGCCGTCGTCCTGGGAATCATCCTTGGCCTCATGATGTGCTTCGACCTCGGCGGCCCCGTCAACAAGGTGGCCTATGCCTTTGCTGTCGCCGGCCTGAGCGCCGGCAGCGCCACGAACCAGGCGCCGTGGCAGATCATGGCCACGGTCATGGCCGCAGGCATGGTCCCGCCGCTGGCAATGGCCCTGGCCACTGTCCTGGACAAGAAGGTCTTTAGCCTGGCTGAGCGCGAGAACGGCAAGGCAGCCTGGCTGCTGGGTGCATCCTTCATCTCCGAGGGCGCCATTCCGTTCGCCGCGGCCGACCCGCTGCGCGTCATCCCCGCCAGCATGGTGGGCGGCGCCGTCACCGGCGCACTTTGCATGGCCACGGGGGTCACCTCGCAGGCACCCCATGGAGGCATCTTCGTGTTCTTCGCCATCGGCAACCTGCTGATGTTCGTCATCTCCATCGTGGCAGGCACCATTGTCAGCGCTCTGGCGGTCCTCGCTCTTAAGCGCTCGGCTGCCGCCCGGGCCGCTAAGGCCGCTGCTAACGTAGAGCCCGTTCCAGTAACGGTCTGACCCCAGCATCACCCTTCCCAATCCACGGCACTGAACCAACAGCCAGCCGAAAGACATAAGGAGCAAAAATGTCAGAACGCACCGCAACCGTCGCCAGCCGCGTGGGCCTTCACGCCCGCCCCGCCGCCATCTTTGCCGAGGCCGCAGGCGAGTTTGATTTGGACATCACCATCGCACGTGAAGGCGAGCCAGCCGATGAGGCAATGGATGCCGCAAGCATCTTGTCCCTCATGAGCCTGGGTGCTTCGCACGGCGACGTCGTGGTGCTTCGCGCCGAAGGCAACGGCGCGGACGACGCGCTGGACCGGCTGGTCCAGATCCTGGAAACGGATCACGACGCAGAGTAGCCGCGCTTCGTTCGATACAAGCGTGCCGACGGCCGCCGCCGCGACTCTCCCCTTCCGGGACGGGTGCGACGGTGGCCGTTGGTGTCTAATCCTCGTTGTCTATGCGCAGGGCCTCTTTCTCTCCGCGCTCGGTGATCTCCTTGACGTCCGCCACGAGCATGTCCCACATTCCCTGGGAGTGCTGTGCTGCCTGCTCGGTGGCATTGTTATCCTGTGAAAGCGTGAGGCGCGTTGTCCCGCCCTCATCCTCCTCGAGGGTCCAGGTCAGCGTGTGGTAGTTCTCGGGGGCGTCCTCCTCGCCGCCCAGCGGACTGAAGTGCGTGTGGACCAGGCGCCGCCCCGGTACAAACTCCAGGATCTTGCCCCTATCCTCGTACTCCTTGCCCTCCCACTCGCCGCGCCAGAGGATGGAGCCGCCCACTGTCCAGTCGGTCACCAGCTCCGTGCCGAACATGAACTCCTTGACCGCTGCCGGGTCCGTGATCACGTCCCAGACGCGGTCCGGCGGGGCATCGATGCTGACCGTCGAGGTCGCCACATAGTTTCCTGCCACAGAACTCTCCTCCTGGCTGTCCGGGCGGCCCATCCGCCTGGCACTGAGACTACTCCCGCAGCGAATTGGCCGACAGCGCCAATCCCGGCACGCCTGTTGTTGGGGCGGAGTATTGAGAGCAGATTATTAAGACACAAATTGGAAGGGCTGGGGTAGGTAGGTAACGGGGAGACCGCCATGCGCAAGAAAGCCCTTTGGATCGCCGGAGCCGCTTCGGCTGCAGTCGCCTTGGGAGGAGCCACAATTGCCTCCGCTGTCAGCACGGCCGGCGATGATCAGCCCTTGAGCGGAACCAATCTGCAGCAGGCCAGCGATGCAGCCATCGCCAGCACGGGACCGGGAACCGTCATCAGCGCCGAGACGGACAACGACTCCGATTCTTGCCTCAGTGCCGCTGACCGGGACAAAGCAGGCCAGGCAGCCCTGGCGAGTGTTGGTCAAGGCCGGGTTGGCGAAGTGGAAGGCGAGAATGAGGGCGCTTCCGCATACGAGGTGGAGGTCATCCGTGACGACGGATCTGAAGTCGACGTCGAACTCGGGGCGGATTTCCAAGTACTGAACACCGGCGCGCCAGAGCGGGACTACAGGCAGTGCGTGGTTTGACCGGCAGTGCGTGATTTGACCAGCGGCGCTGCTCGGGCGCCGTACTGGCAAAGGTCACCGTCGGGAGTTCACCAACGCCCATGGGGCACACCCCTACACCGATTCCGGATCGATGGTCCGGTGCGTTTCCTTGTTTTCACACAGGACCGGAATTAGCGTTGAAGCCTGACCTCACGTCAGTACCGCAGAGGGGTTGAAGGAGAATGCCATGCCCGGCAAGAAGAATCCGAGCCTGAAGGATCCTGAGCTGTATGAGGAGCTGCGGGAGGAAGGTACGTCCAAGCAGAAGGCCGCCCGCATCTCCAACGCCGCCGCTAAAAAGGGTCGGTCCGAGACTGGCCGCAAGGGCGGCAAATCCGGCGACTACGACGATTGGACCGTCCCGGAACTTAAAGCGAAGGCAAAAGAGATAGGCCTTACCGGATACTCGGCCAAGAAGAAGAGCGAGCTTATCTCCGCCCTCCGGAACTCCTAGGAGGCGGCCATCTCCCGACCGGCTGCGAGACCACGGGCCTGCTTAGCCGCCTCTGATTCATGCACCCTTGCGCGTCCGCGTGGTGGACGCCTTCGCGGAAGCCGGCTCCGACTTCGCCGCGGGCTTGCGGGCCGTTGTCTTGGTGGCGGTGCTCTTTGCGGCCGTGGTCTTTGCTGCAGTGGTCCTCGTGGAAGCCGATTTGGCAGCCGTCTTGGCTTCAGCCGATTTTGGTGCGGAGCTCTTGGACGCGGCAGTCTTGGACGCGGCAGTCTTGGCCGGAGCCTTGGCTGCAGTCCTGGTCCCCGATCCGGTAGCCCGTTTGGCAGGAGCCTCCTCCCCGGCTTCATCGGCGCCGGAGTCGGCCTCAGCGGACGTTTCGGCCGAACCGCCCGCGCGCTTCCGGTCCAGGCTGCGCTTGAGGGCCTCCATCAGGTCGATTACCTCGCCCTTGCCACCCTCCCCTGCCTCAACTCCAAAGGTTTCCTCGGTGTCCAGCGCGTCGCCCTTCTCCAGCTTGGCCTCGATGAGCTGGCGGAGCTGGATCTGGTAGTCGTCGGTGAAATGGTCGGGTTCGAAATCGTCGGCCATGGAGTCCACCAGGGCAGCGGACATTTCGCGCTCCGGGGGGGAAATCCGGACGGCCGCATCCAGGGCAGGGAAGCTGGCTTCGCGCACCTCGTCAGACCAGAGCAAGGACTGCAGCACCAGCACGTCGCCGCGGATCCGCAGGGCACCCAGCCGGGTCTTCTCCCGCAGGGCGAACTGCACGATCGCCACCCGGTCGGTATCCTCAAGGGCACTGCGCAGCAGCACATAGGCCTTGGGAGATTTGGAGTCCGGCTCCAGGTAGTAGCTCTTCTCGAAGGTCATCGGGTCCAGCTGCTCGGACGGCACAAACTGGACAACTTCGATCTCGTGGCTGTTCTCCGCGGGGATGGACTTGAGTTCCTCCTTGGTCAGTATGACCGTCCTGCCGTCCTCCTCGTAGGCCTTCTCGATGTCCGAATAGTCGATGACCTTGCTGCATACCTCGCACCGACGCTGGTACCTGATCCGGCCGCCGTCGGCGTTGTGGACCTGGTGGAGGCTGATGTCGTGGTCTTCGGTGGCGCTGTAGACCTTGACGGGCACGTTGACCAGGCCGAACGCTATGGCACCTTTCCAGATGGCTCTCATCCTCCAAGTGAACATCAGACTTGGCCGGAGGTGAAGACCCATGGCCGGACCTAAGGAGCGTGTCCGGGTTGCCGGACGGGAACTCAGCCTGACAAACCTGGAAAAGATCATCTACCCGGAAACCGGCACCACGAAGGCCGACGTCCTGGCCTACTATGCCGCCGTCGCGCATGTCCTCATCCCGGCTGCCGCCAACCGGCCGGCAACCCGGAAGCGGTGGGTCAACGGCGTGGGTACCGCCGGGCATCCGGGGGAGGTGTTCTTCCAGAAGAATCTGGAGGATTCAGCCCCGGGCTGGCTCCCCCGTGCCGCCATCACGCACAAGGACCGCACCATCTACTATCCGATGGTCAATGATCCCGCCACCCTGGCCTGGTTTGGCCAGATCAATTCGTTGGAGATCCATGTGCCACAGTGGCAGGTGGACTCCCACGGCAACCAGCTGAATCCTGACCGCCTGGTGCTCGACCTGGATCCCGGACACGGGGCAGGCCTGGAGGAATGCGTCGAAGTGGCCTTCCTGGCCCGCTCTATCCTTGAGGACGTTGGCCTGGACCCCGTTCCCGTGACCAGCGGCAGCAAGGGCATTCATCTCTACGCCGGCCTCGACAGAACGCAGACCTCACAACAGATTTCCGATTTTGCCCACGAGTTGGCGCGGGCGTTGGAGGCTGACCATCCGGACCTCGCAGTCAGCGACATGAAGAAGACGCTGCGCACAGGAAAGGTCCTGGTGGATTGGAGCCAGAACAGCGCGGCCAAGACCACCATCGTGCCCTACTCGCTGCGTGGCCGGCATGCGCCCACTGTCGCTGCCCCGCGGACATGGCGTGAACTCAGTTCCCCCAACCTGCAACACCTCGACTACAAGGCCGTACTGCGCCGGGTCGAGGCGGGCAAGGATCCGTTCGCAGCCATCACCAGAGGAGCCGGGCATCCGGGTGCTTCCGGAAGTCCCGGACATACGGACGACGACGGCGCTGGGCATCCCCGCCTGCAGAAGTACCGTTCCATGCGGGACCCGGACGCCACCCCGGAGCCTTTCACGGGCGCCGAGGGCCCTGGGAACACCTTTGTGATCCAGGAGCATCATGCCAGCCGGCTCCACTTCGATTTCCGGCTGGAGCACGAGGGTGTGCTGGTGTCCTGGGCACTTCCCAAGGGCGTTCCCGATTCCGGGGGCAAGAACCATCTGGCAGTCCAGACGGAGGACCATCCCCTGGACTACGCAACCTTTGAGGGCACCATCCCCAAGGGACAGTACGGGGCCGGGGAAGTCACTATCTGGGACCACGGAACCTACGAACTGCAGAAATGGATCAACGGCAGGGAAGTCATCGCCACACTGAAGGGCTCCGAAGGCGGCGGGCTGGGTGGAACTAAAACGTTCGCCCTGATCCATACCGGCCGGGGACAGGGCAAGGACGCCGAAGGGCAGTGGCTGATCCACCTGATGGACAGGGATCCTGGCCGCCGCGCTGCGCGCCGGCATCCGCGGTCCTTCGAAGACGGGCCACCGGAGGACGGGCCTCGGAAGGACGGGTCACCGGAAGACGGGCCATCGGAGGACGGGCCATCGGAGGACGGGGAAACCAAGGATGGGGAAAGGGCCGATCAGCAAACAGCCTCCAGGGCCTCAAAACCGGCGGCGCCGGCATCCGCGCCCACAGCTGAGGATTTCCTACCCATGATGGCCACGTCCGGCACCGTCGCCGATCTTCAAGGCAGCGACTGGCAATTCGAGCTCAAGTGGGATGGTGTCCGGGCCTTGATCGTCGCCGACGAGCAGAAGGTCCGTGTCTTCAGCCGCAATGGCAACGACGTGACATCCACCTATCCGGAGCTGGCCGACCGCAGCTGCTGGCCGGCGCAGTCGTTCGTCGCTGATGGTGAGATCATCGCCGTCGGGCCTTCCGGGCGGCCCGATTTCGGGCTCCTGCAAGGACGGATGAAACTGACCCGGCCCGCAGACGTCAAGAAGGCACGTGCATCCATCCCGGTCCGGCTGATGCTCTTTGACCTCCTGTACGACGGCGGTGAGGACCTTCGCAGGCAGAGCCTGCGGAAGCGGCGGCAGCGGCTGGAAGAGTTCTTCGCCCCCTCGGACTGTCCTGTCGGGCTGTCCCCCGTCCTGGACGAACGGATAGACCACATCCTCGAGAGCGCGCAGGAGCTGGGCCTGGAGGGGGCGATGGCCAAACGGACGGACAGCCGCTACGCCAACGGACAGCGGACCCGGACCTGGATCAAGATCAAGGTGGAGAAGACCCAGGAGGTAGTAGTGGGCGGCTGGCGTCCCGGCAAGGGCGGCCGGCAGGGCTCGGTGGGATCCTTGCTGGTGGGCATCCCGGACGCAGGAAGCCTTCGCTACGTGGGCCGGGTGGGCAGCGGCTTCAGTACCCGCGAGCTGACTGAGTTGCGGCAAAAAGTGGAAGCCCTGGCACGGAAGACGTCACCCTTTGACGATGTTCCCAGGGAGGACGCCGCGGACGCCAAGTGGGTCACGCCGCGGCTGGTGGGTGAGGTGACGTTCGGCGAATGGACCGGCGCAGGAAAGCTGCGGCACCCCGTCTGGCGCGGCTGGCGGCTGGACAAGGATCCAGAGGATGTGGTGGCCGAGGCCTGAAACCCGGGGCTTCGTGAAAGCCAGGAAAGCTTCCATGGCCTGGCGACACCCGAATACGGGTGTCGCCAGGCCATGTGCGTCGTCGTACGGTTTACATGTCTCCAGGACTTAGTGTCCTATGACTTAGATGTCCTAGGACGAGTGCGGCATCTGCGGCCGGCCTGTACGGTGGACGGCCGTTACTGCTGCCTCATGTCCCCTCCGGCCCTGCTCCGCCCCGCGTTCCTTGGGGTGCCGCTTCTTGCCGTTGCCATCGGGCCAGTGCTGCTCCCCGCCCATGGCCGTGGTGACGGCGATCGTTGCCGGCCCTGGCAGTGACGGTGTATCCATGGCCGCCGCGAGGTGTCTGGCGACCTCCGGTTCGATCTTTACTTCTGCGTGTTTTTCAGCCATTTTTCTTCCTTTCCGCATTGAAATGAAGTGTCGTCGAACAACAGGTTTTTGCTGCTTCCTGACCTTGGACTTACCAGCGGACTTTCTTCTCGGCCGGACCTTGTTTGCCGCTGGTGTGGGTGGGCTTGTGGTTCTTGCCCACACTCGTCAGGCCGGCGTCCCCGCCCCGGGACTTGCTGGCAAGCATTGCCCTCTGCGCTTCAGTCAGCCGGGACTTGATGCCGCTCGGCGCTGGCTTAGCACCGGAGTCCGGTTGGCCGGACGGGGCTTCCGGGGCGGGGGCTTCGGGGGCTGGGGCTTCCGGGGCGTTGCCGGCTTCGGGCCGAGGCTGGCTTGAGGGGTTGTGTTCAGTCATTTGGATGGAACCTTTCTGAGGAGAATCAGCGTGTCTGGCGATATCAGGAGGACCGGGCCGGCCGAGCCTGGCCGCAGGCGTCCGCCTACTCAAAAATCAGTGTTCCCATGGCACAACAATAGGCAGCATGCCAGCGGGTTGTGAACCCCCGGCCCGGAGCCTAGGACAGCACCCATTCGCTGGGCCGCAGAGTCCATGGCCGCCGTCACATTTTTGGCCGATCCGGGCCCGAAGAGCCTCAAAAAAGCGGAAGAAGCGAAAAAATTGCATAACGATGAGGCTTTTCGGCCGAAATGCCAGTGATGGCGGGCCGGGAGAGGCGAAAACACATCGGAGATCGTCGGCTAAAAGCGCCCCAAAACAGGCCATCCTACGCCCTGCAGCCCGGAGCCACCAGGGGTTTCGCGTAAAATTGAAGGCCTGCCCGGAGCGGGGCAGCTACAAGTCGCAAGCAAATGACCTCCATAGGAGTCGCCCAAATGCCCACAGACCGAAGCACGACCGACTCTTCAGCAGGCGTGAACAACGCCCGCGGAACCAACAACATGGCAGCACCCGTCACACCAACAGGCCTGAGGAAACCAAAGCTCCTCGCACGGCGCCGGCTCAAGGAGTCCGACGTCAATGTCGTTAATCAGCCGATGCTGAAAAAAGCCGTCGGCGGCACCATTGTGGGTAACACCATGGAATGGTTCGACGTCGGCGTGTTCGGCTATCTGATCACCACCATGGGACCCGTCTTCCTTCCGGAAGCCGACAAGTCCGTCCAGACGCTGTTCCTGCTGGGAACATTCGCCGCCACTTTCATCGCGCGTCCACTCGGCGGCGTGGTGTTCGGCTGGCTCGGCGACAAGGTCGGCCGGCAGAAGGTTCTCGCCGCAACACTGATGATCATGGCTGCGAGCACATTCGCCGTCGGGCTGCTGCCGGGCTACGCCCAGATCGGCATTTGGGCCGCAGCCCTCCTCGTGCTCCTGAAGCTTGTCCAGGGCTTCTCCACCGGAGGTGAGTATGCCGGCGCCACCACCTTCGTGAGCGAGTACGCGCCGGATAAGCGACGTGGGTTCTTTGCAAGCTTCCTGGATATGGGCAGCTACCTTGGCTTCGCCCTGGGCGCAGCGCTCGTCTCCATCCTGCAGCTGGCCCTCGGCCAGACCGCCATGGAGGATTGGGGCTGGCGCCTTCCCTTCCTTGTCGCGGGTCCCCTGGGCCTCGTCGCCATCTACTTCCGGAACAAGATCGAGGAATCCCCTCAGTTCCAGGCCACTCTCGATGCCCAGGAAGCCCTCGGGCAGGACGCTGCAGCAGCTGACGTGGACGCCGCCAAGGGCCCGCTCGGCATCGTCAAGGCCTACTGGCGCTCGCTGATCGTGGCCATGATCCTCGTGGCAGCGGCCAACACGGCCGGCTACGCATTGACCTCCTACATGCCGACGTACCTTACAGAGTCCAAGGGCTACGATCCCGTCCACGGCACTCTCCTGACAATCCCCGTGCTGGTCATCATGAGCCTCTGCATTCCGTTGACGGGGAAGCTGTCCGACCGCATCGGCCGACGTCCTGTGCTCTGGATCGGCGCCATCAGCACCGTAGTGCTGGCCACCCCGGCGTTCCTGCTCATCGGGATCGGCGACATCTGGTCCACCCTCGCCGGCCTCTCGCTGATCGCCTTCCCGGTGGCGTTCTATGTCGCGAATCTCGCTTCCGCATTGCCGGCACAGTTCCCCACGGCAAGCCGCTACGGAGCCATGGGCATTGCCTATAACTTCGCCGTGGCCATTTTCGGAGGCACTACGCCGTTCATCGTGGCCGCGCTCATCTCCGTAACCGGCAATGACATGATGCCCGCCTACTATCTGATGGGCACGTCCCTTATCGGCGCCGTCGCGATCTACTTCCTCAAGGAATCGGCCCAGCGTCCGCTGCCGGGCTCCATGCCGAGCGTGGACACCGCGGCCGAGGCTCGCGAACTGGTGGCCACTCAGGACGAGAACCCGCTGATCGACCTGGACGAGATGCCGTTCGAAACCCAGGACGTTGTCGAAACCACCCCGGCGGACGCGGAAGGCACTGAAGACCTGGAAGACACCAGGGTTCCGGCGCCGGTTTAGGCAGTTGTCCCGGTACGTCTTGTAGCCCGCGCTCATGGGGTCCGTCCTGGCGCCCTCCCTGGGGAGGGCATCAGGTACGGGCCTCCGCCGCGTCTGCTGTGATACGTTCCGTAAGGCCCCGGCTCCGGGGAGCCGGACAAGATGGGTGGTGTGAACGGTGAAGCCCGTGATGCGGCAAGTCCGCGCCCTTCATCGGCTGGAGCCGGCGGACAATGATCATCTCGCAGCCCTCAGGGTAGCCCTCAGTGTTGCCGTCCCGTCCCTCGTTCTCCTGATTGCCGGCCGCGAAGACCTCATCATCTATGCGGTCTTCGGCGCCCTCACCGGCATGTACGGACGGTCCGAACCGCACCAGCTCAGGCTAAGGCACCAGTCGCAGGCCGCGCTGGTGCTGCTGAGCGGCGTCGGCGTCGGTATCTTCCTGTCGGTCAACCACCTCCATTCGTGGTGGCTGGTGGGAGTCGAGGCACTGCTTGCCGGTGCAGGCTCGGTCTTTGCGGACAAGGTACGGCTCAAACCGAACGGCCCGTTCTTCGGAATCCTGGCTCTGGGCGCCTGCGCTTCGGTCGCCACGGATGTCCCCTGGTACACGGCGCTGCTGATCGCCGCCGCCTCGGCCGCTTTCTCCCTGGCCGTTGGTTTCGCTGGCTGGGTACGGGCCAGGGCCTGGCAGCCAGGCGCCGGACGGGACGTCGTCTCCCTCCGCGGGCCGGCAGGGCGGCTCGCCGCGATACACGCGGCCAGGTACGTCCTGGCGGTCGGAGCTGCCGGAACCCTTGGCGTATTGAGCGGCAGTGGCCACCCGCACTGGGCCATGGCCGCCGCAGCTGTCCCCTCTCGGGAGCCGACCTGCCAAGCAGCGTCCGCCGCGGTGTCCACCGCATTGTTGGGACGTTTCTCGGGCTGGCTGTCACCGCCGTCGTTCTTTTTCCCGGCCTGTGGCTGCCGGCCGAATTCTTTGCCGACCACTACATTGCTGTGCTGGCCGTCCTGGTCATCGTTTTCCAGTTCACCACCGAACTGTTCATGACCAGGCACTATGGAATCGCGATGGTGTCCTTCACGCCCGTCATCCTGCTGATGTCGCAGCTGGCGGCGCCCATCGACCCCGCTGTCCTGATCATGGAGCGCGGTGTGGAGACCCTGGTGGGCGCACTGGTGGGAATCCTGGTGGTGGTTGCCGTGCGCCGGCGGAATCTCCGCCTCCCCGGCGCCCTACTTGGACCGTCGGGGCGGGCCGGTAGTTAGCCGGGCCGGCAGCACCTGCGCCGCAGCCACGATGAATCTGTACCTCTTGGACGGAATCCATACCGCCCTTCCATGCCCGCTCGCGGCCAGCGCCTCACGGACCACGCGGTCGGGCTTGAGCCACATCCACTGCGGCGCTACTGATTTGTCCATCTCCATGCGGTCGTGGAACTCAGTGTGCGTCAGCCCGGGGCAAACCGCCGTGACTGTCACGCCCTGGGGGGAGTATGCCAGGTTGGCCCAGCGGCTGAAGGCCACCAGCCACCCCTTCGCCGCCGAGTAGGTTCCCCGCGGCAGGAACGCGGCCACGCTGGCCACATTAACGATTTTCCCGGAACGGCGGCGCAGCATTCCCTTCAGCGCAGCATGGCTCAGCACCATGGGAGTTTCCACGAGTAGTTTCAGGTGCGCCTTTTCATCCTCGATGTCATTTTCTTCAAAGGACCGCAGCAGCCCGAACCCCGCGTTGTTCACCAGGATCTCCACCGGACGCGCCTCATCGGAAAGGCGTTCGACGACGGCAGCAACGCCGGCGTCGTCAGTCAAGTCTGCGGCAATCACCTCAACGTCGATGCTGTAGTTGTTTTCAAGTTCATGCGCTTTGGCCGCCAGCCGCCCGCTGTCCCGCGCCACAAGCACCAGGTGGTGGCCCTGTTCCCCCAGCTGACGGGCGAACTCGGCGCCAAGTCCCGCTGTAGCTCCGGTGATCAGCGCCGTGGTTTTGCTGTCTGATGCAGTCATGGCTCCAGCCTAGTCGGGTCACTTGGCGAGGCCGGAGCGGTGGCGAACAAGGAACAGCTCGGGATGCTCCGCCTGGTAGTCCCGGATGGCCTTGGCCGCAAAGCCGCCATGCGAGTCCACGCGGCCCGCCTCGAGCCCGCGTTAGGGTTTGAGTAGCACCGGACGTGGGCGGCACGAGTCAAACAGGGGGAAACGTGGAGCAGGCCGAGGCTAATCAGATCAGGTTCCGCGAAATTGACCAGGATGGGAATCCCGTTGATCCGGCAGTAGCGCGGCCGCAGGATCAGCCGCGCGGCGGGCTTGACCGGCCAGGCAGGAGGTCAGCCAACCCGTTCATCATCATCCTGTGGGTGCTGGCAGCCATCCTGCTGACCGGCGGCATCTGGGCCTTCCTTGAAGCCAGCGAAACGCTAGGTTCCGGATCGAACCCCATGCCGCTGTACTTTGTCCTGATGAACATCGCACCCTGGGCAGTCCTGAGTGGAGCGCTGACAGTGCTGGCCTTGCTCTTCTGGCACGCAGCCCAGTGGCAGCAGCGCAGGAACCAGTAGCTGAACCGGCCGTCACGCACCCGCGAACACGCACGTAATACCCTCAGATGCGAACTATGTGGGCCTTAAGTGCCTTTTCGCGGGTGGAGCGCTTGGCGGCCGAGGCGCGGGACGGGCGCACGGGGTGTGGTGGGTCTGTCGGCTGGTTGGGGTGCTCCAGGAGCGCGGCCTCTGCCACATCGAGGCGCGCCGCGGCCAGCTCCTTGGCCGAATGGATCGGGCAAACCGGCAGGTATACGGGTTCAACGATGGTCAGGCGGAACTCATCCGCTTCCTCCAGGGCGGCCGAGGCCGCAAGCCCCATTTCATGGTGGATGGCCGTGTGCTGTCCAGACCTATGCGAGCCGGGGCTGGCGATGTGGCGCAAATGGGCCAGGACCGCCGCATCCAGATGGATTGCCTTCTGTAGGTTAAGGGCAATGTCAGGACAGGAGGCCAGGCGCCGTGCGCGGAGGAGCAGGTGGAGCAGGGCCGGAAAGTTGGACTGGGTCAGGCAGCCGCCGACATCGACGGTGATGTGGCCGGGGTCAAGATCGACATGGACGATGATACGGAGCTTGTGGTGGGAAAGTTTGTGACTCAAGGGAATCTCCACGAAAGTACCGGCGGGCCGGCTGCATGGCCCTCCACCGACTTTACGAAAATGTTGCTCCCGTCACAACCTTTGATTGCAACGTTACGGCGCGCCGTGTTGACATCGGTCCAAAGAGAGCAGCCGCGGCCGGAGCTTTATCTTGGCGCAGGCCTAGACTTTAATCATGGACAAATCAGCAACCGGCAGCGGAGTTCGATCGGAGG